>NZ_QUNR01000001.1 GCF_003387535.1 Paraperlucidibaca baekdonensis
GCTGAGAGGGTGTAAAGCGGTTTTTGCTAATTATCTTTCAACCGATCAATTTCTCACCAAAACCAGTGCATTTCGTATGATTAACGAGCGTATTAGCCCGCCCATCAAAACCAAACACTCTCCTTTTAGCGCACAACTACGCGAGCAATCGACTTCTTACCAGCTTGGATAACGCAACTATCACCGCGACGCATCGAAAAGCCATCCATAGCGGGCTGACCATCGATATAAACCGCTTTACGCGCCAGCACATCTTTTGCTGCCGCTGAGTTACGCACAAGACCGGCACGATTGAGAATAGCGATCAAATAGATTGGATCATCCGTCTCGGCAACGACATCCACGCACGGTAAGTCATCGGGAATATCACCCATACGCAAGACATTGCCAGCCGCCTGAGGCGCTGCAGCCGCGGCTGCTTCAGAATGAAACCGACTGACGATCTCGACAGCCAATAGTTTTTTGACTTCTTGCGGATTTTTTCCAGCCGCCACTTCCGCGCGCAGCGCATCAATCTCGTCTAACGAGCGAAAGCTCAACAACTCGAAATAACGCCACACAATGCTATCGGGTATAGACAGCAGCTTTTGATACATCTCGCCTGGCGCATCAGTGACGCCAATATAGTTGCCCAAGGACTTCGACATTTTCTGCACGCCATCGAGACCCTCTAAGATGGGCACCGTGATGCACACTTGCGCGGCTTGATCATAGCGACCCTGCAATGTACGCCCCATCAGCAGATTAAACTTCTGGTCGGTGCCGCCAAGCTCAACATCAGCCTTAAGCTCGACGGAGTCATAGCCTTGCAACAGCGGATACAAAAACTCATGGATGGCAATCGGCTGCTGGCTCGCAAAGCGCTTAGTGAAATCATCGCGCTCCATCATGCGAGTCACAGTATATTGCGCCGCCAGCCCAATGAGATCAGCGGCAGACAACGCATTCATCCACGCTGAGTTAAACACTACTTGCGTGCGCGCCGGGTCGAGGATTTTAAAGACCTGCTCCGCATACGATTTTGCGTTATCGGCGACTTGCGCCTCAGTGAGCGGCTTGCGCGTTACATTTTTCCCCGTCGGGTCGCCAATACGACCTGTAAAGTCACCAATCAAGAAGATCACTTCATGGCCCAGATCCTGAAAGACCTTGAGCTTATTGATCAGCACCGTATGGCCAAGGTGAAGGTCTGGTGCAGTTGGGTCAAACCCGGCTTTGATGCGTAATGGCCGACCTTCACGCAACTTAGCCAGCAAGTCACTTTCAGGAATAATTTCTTCTGTGCCACGCATAATCCATGCGAGCTGTTGTTCAGGGGTCATATATGAGCGCTTTTTGTCCGGATTAACGTGGGCACTAGTCTAGCACTCCCGCGCATTAGTCCAAGCCTGATAGAGTCGGTGTTTTAATCCGCAATTAGGGAGCCACGATGAGTGCGCTATACATTGGCTTGATGTCGGGCACCAGCATTGATGCATTAGATGCTGCATTAGTCGACTTAAGTGATGCGCATCGCCCGCGACTCCTAGCGGCGGAAAGTTATGCTTGGTCAACGAGCGAACGCGAGGAGCTACTGGCACTATCGGCTGGCACCACGCATGAAATTGACCGCAGCGGTGAGGCTGGTGTTTGGTGGTCTATACGTGCCAGCGAGCTCATCGCCACCTTACTCCATGCGCAGGGACTGACGCCTGAGGCTATCGTCGCCGTTGGTAGCCATGGCCAAACATTACGCCATCGGCCCAGCAACCGGCATCCCTTTAGTTTGCAGATTGGCGACCCCAGTGTCCTCGCCGAGCGCTGCGGCATTTCGGTCGTCACTCACTTTCGCCAACGCGATTTGGCCGCTGGGGGGCAAGGCGCACCACTGGTGCCGGCGTTTCATCAGGCGCTATTTGGTCAAAACAAGCAGTGTGTCGTTGCACTGAACTTGGGCGGTATCGCCAATATCAGCGTTATGCATTCGGGCCAACCGGTGCGCGGCTACGATACCGGCCCAGCCAACATGCTGCTCGATGCCTGGTGTTTGCGCCATACCGGCAACGCCTACGATGACAATGGCCAATGGGCGCAGCGCGGGCAATGCCACGACGATCTATTAAAACGCTTAATGAGCGCCGCGTATTTCGCCATGCCTGCGCCGAAAAGCACGGGTCGCGAAAGCTTCGGCATGGCGTGGCTACAAGCAGCACTCGAAGACATGCCTACCCAGATTAAGCCCGAGGATGTACAGGCCACGCTGTTGGCGCTGACGGCAACCACGGTTGCCGATGCCATTAAACGCGAAGCAGATACTGGCAAGCTCATTATCTGTGGGGGTGGCGCCAATAATAGCGCGCTGGTGGCAGCGCTTGCTGCGCAGCTTCCCGCATGGCAATGCCAAACCAGTGCGGACATGGGTTATCCGACACAAAGCATCGAGGCGATGGCGTTTGCTTGGCTGGCCATGCGCTTTATGCAAGGCCAGAGCGGTAATGCGCCGAGTGCTACCGGCGCGCATGGTGAGCGGATTTTAGGGGGGCTATTTCCGGCCTAACGCCATCAGCTTAGATCGAAAATGACGAACCACAACCGCAAGTCGACTGCGCATTCGGGTTATGAATGACAAACTGCGAGCCATTCAGACCCTCGACGTAATCAACTTCTGAGCCCACCAAATACTGGAAGCTCATGGGGTCTACCAGCATTTCCACATCGCCATTGCTGAAATGTGAATCGCCTTCCTTTTCAACATCGTCAAATGTGAAACCATAGGAAAAGCCCGCACAGCCACCGCCGGTGATATAGACACGTAATTTCAGCGCGGGGTTGTTTTCTCCCTCGCGTAACTTACGGACTTTCTCAGCGGCTTTGTCTGACAAGGCCAAGGCAGCAGTTTGCTCACTCATAAACAGCTCTCAATCAGGTATGCGTTGATTATAGCGCGTGAACGTTAGCAGCAGGACGCGATTTCTCATCTGACTGAACGGCAGGCGCAGGCTCGATTGGCGCGGGCTTGGCTTTCGACTCAACGACTGGTGCCGAAACCAATGCCATTTTGCCGGTGACTTGCGCGCCGAGCTGCATTTCCATATTGAGATAAGTCACCACGCCGCAAACACGCGCGCCTTTAGACAGCTCTAAATGGTCCGAGCAAGTGATATTGCCGTGCACGGTGCCATTAATGATCGCATTGGGCACATGAATGTCGCCGACGACATCGCCATGCACCAATAAACAGCCCTCTTTGGACTCAATATTGCCCTCAATACGGCCCTCTACGTGCAAGCCACCCACAAACGTGAGGTCACCACGGACAGTTGACTGCCGGCTGATAAAGCTATGGTCTTTATAGGCCGCTGGATCATTTTTGCTCTTTTTAAACATATCTCACACCTTAACGAGTCTTTACTTCCCACTTATAACGGCGGTCTAAACTTTTGCCGCCGCTACGCACTTGCACGTCTACGCGCTCGGGCTTGAAGCCATCAGGCAGACGCCACTCACCGCTGAACTGCTGATAATAGCGCAATGAAAATCGTGGCTTATCGACAGCCAGCTCGATTTGCCGACGACCATTGCTGACTTTTACCTTAACACGGCCTTCGGCTGCCTTGCCGGAGGCATTGCTACGAACAATTAATATTCGGTAGCGCACCACGCTAGGGTCTTTCGTTGGCAACAGTTCAAACAGCTCGATGGCCACAGGCACATTGGCACCTTTCGGCGATGCCATACGCTTATAGAACGTCACGCGACTTTCCAGCGATGACATGCTCGCCAGCAGCTCTTGGTTGTCTTCCTGCAAGCGCAGCGAGGCAGCATCGATGATGCCATATTCCTTGGCCTTCACCGCAGCACGCTCACGCTCAACGCGCAGTCGCTCATCGAAGTCTGCTTGCAAGGCAATGATGGCTTTCTCGTGATCAGCCCCCTGCGACAACAGCCATTGCTGACTCAAAAAAAAGCCGGCAATGAGTCCGATCAATACCATCACCACTAGCCCGCCTGCACTGGTGAAAAAGCTCACCACCGGCCCACGGACAGTCGGCATATACCGCCGAATCGCGTCACGCTTAGCCATCAGGGCAATAGCCCAATAATAGATAAGCCGGCGCGCTCATCGAGGCCAAACATCAAATTCATGTTTTGAACGGCTTGGCCCGCAGCACCTTTCACTAAGTTATCGATCACCGACAGCACCACCACGGTGTCGCCACCCTGCGGCTGCACCACGGCCATACGACACATATTACCGCCGCGTACGCTGCGTGTTTCTGGATGACTACCGGCCGGCATCACATCGACAAAGGGCTCATTGGCATAGGCGGCTTCAAACAGCGCCTGCAAGTCGCCCGCCGGTTTGATCAAGCGCCCGTACAACGTGGCGTGTATGCCACGAATCATTGGCAATAAATGCGGCACGAAAGTTAGCCCGACTGGCGCACCAGCGGCATCCGTTAAGCCTTGCTTAATTTCGGGCAAATGCCGGTGACCGCCAGAGCCATAGGCTTTAAAGCTTTCTCCAGCCTCGGCCATCAGTGTGCCAATCTCTGCCTTGCGACCCGCGCCTGAGGCGCCAGATTTGGCATCAGCAATCAGCGTATCGGCATCAATGAGCCCGGCTTTTATGAGCGGCAAAAAGCCAAGCTGTACGGCCGTTGGGTAGCAACCCGGGTTCGCTACTAGCCGTGCATTTTTGATGGCCTCGCGATTGACTTCGGGCAGACCATACACCGCCTCGGCAAGCAACTCAGGGCAGCTATGCGTCACGCCATACCAACGCGACCATTCCTGCGCATCTTGAATACGAAAGTCGGCAGCCAAATCGATCACGCGCACGCCGGCGGCGAGTAGTTCAGGCACTTGCTGCATCGCAATGCCATTGGGTGTGGCAAAAAACACCACATCACATGCCGACAACACCTGCGTTGAGGGTTCCGTAAAGGCAATGTCGACGTGGCCACGCAAATTTGGATACAAGGCAGAAACCGCTAAGCCGGCCTCACTGCGCGAGGTAATCGCGGTTAATTCAACCTCAGGGTGCAGCGCCAGTAAGCGCAACAATTCGACACCGGTATAGCCCGTGCCACCTACAATGCCGACCTTAATCAACGGAGAATCCTCACAATTAATGCAGCTGCCACAAATAACAATCGTTGGATTATCAGGAAAGCATGGCCCTAGGGCAAACGTTGATGGTGTTTTTTCTTGCCAACTAGCCGAGCGCCAGCATTCTTGGCAGACTGCGGGCCTTATCGGGAGATACGCATGTTATGGGTTAAGGCCTTTCATTTAATCGCCGTGGTGTGCTGGTTTGCCGGCCTCTTTTATTTGCCACGATTGTTTGTTTATCACTGCGAAAGCCGTGACGCGATTAGCCATGATCGCTTTGTCATCATGGCCCGACGGCTTTACAACGGCATTATGATGCCGTCGATGATCGCGACCGTGGCGTTGGGTATCTGGTTATTGGTGGTGGTCTGGCCCATCTATGGCCATCAAGCATGGCTGCACGCAAAACTTGCGCTGGTGGTACTGCTACTGATCTACCACTTCTATTGCAATAGGCTGCGCTTGGCCCTGGCCGAACGCCGCAGCCAGCATAGCAGCCGCTACTTTCGTATTTTTAATGAGCTGCCGGTCTTGGCGCTGGTGGCGATTGTGATTTTGGTGGTGGTGAAGCCCGTATGACGACCATGCGCCCAGTCACATTATGTTTTTCGGGCCTCGACCCATCGGGCGGTGCGGGCTTGCAGGCCGACATTGAAGCAATTGCCAGCCTTGGCGGCCATGCCACAGTGGTGTGCACGGCCCTCACCGTGCAAGACAGCCAGCAGGTCTACGACTTCGCACTAGTCGATACGGCGCTGCTCCTCGCGCAAGCCAAAGCCGTGTTGGCAGACTTTCAGGTGGCCTCGGTCAAGATTGGCATGCTGGGCTCGCGCGCGGTGGTTGATGCCATTTTTGCACTACTCGCCGAGCACCCACACATTCCGGTGGTGTTAGATCCTGTGTTGTCGGCCAACGCCGGCGGCAACTTAGCCCACGATGACCTGCGCGATGCCTTGCTCGCCGTGCTGCCGCAAACCGCTGTCATCACGCCAAATAGCCTAGAGCTACGCCGCCTCGCGGCCTGTGACAATGACGCCGCCGCTATCGCTAAGCTAAGCGCTAGCGGTGCACAAGCCATCTGGGTCACCGGAGGTCATGAGCCCGGCGACCAGATCATGAATCGACTTTATGTGCACGGCGACCTCGCCCTGACCACACAGCAAGCACGCCTTCATGGCGAGTTCCATGGCTCCGGCTGCACATTGGCGGCCACTCTCGCCGCCGCCATGGCACGTGGCATGACACTCACCGATGCGGTGCCTTGGACTGAACGTTATGTGCGGCAAGCACTTGAGCACGCCGATAGACCGCGCAGTACCGGCCAGTTTATTCCCAATCGACTCGCCCATCTGCATACCGCAGCCGCATGCATACAGGGTCTTTACGCCATCACCAATGCGAACTTGGGCGACACATTGCTAACGCAGGTCCGCCAAGCATTGATTGGCGGCGCGCGCATCGTGCAATACCGCGACAAATCCAATGATGCCGCCAAGCGCTGGCGAGAAGCCTCGGCCTTGCGTCTGCTGTGCAGCGAATTTTCCGCGACTTTCCTCATTAACGATGATGCCGCGCTAGCCCATGCCGTGGCAGCCGATGGCGTGCACCTCGGCCAGCAAGATGGCGCCGTGGCTCACGCTCGGGCGTTGCTCGGCAGGCATGCTGTCATTGGCGTGACCTGCCATAACGACCTCGCGTTGGCGCGTAGCGCAGTAGCCGCCGGTGCCAATTACCTCGCTTTTGGCGCCATGTTTGCCTCGCGCACCAAGCCCCACGCATCACTCTGCAGCATGGAAACGCTGCAAGCAGCGCGTGCCGAATTTTCGCTGCCGATAGTGGCGATTGGCGGCATTAGTCACGATACTATTGCGCCAGTTCGCGCGGCTGGCGCCAACGCCATTGCCCTTATCAGCGAGCTATGGCGCGGCGACGACACCCTCGCCCACGCTCAACGCTTGACCCAGGAGATTTACCGTCCATGAGCAATAATCGTTCCGAAACACTGTTTGCCTCCGCCTGTGAGCACATCCCCGGCGGCGTCAATTCGCCCGTGCGCGCCTTTCGCGGCGTCGGCGGCACGCCGGTGTTTTTCTCGCGTGCGCAAGGGGCTTATCTTTTCGATGCCGATGAGCGCTGCTATATCGACTACATCTGCTCCTGGGGGCCGGCGATTTTGGGCCATGCGCATCCGGAGGTAATCCGCGAAGTGCAAGAGGCCGCCACGCTGGGCTTGTCGTTTGGTGCACCCACTGAGATTGAAGTGGAAATGGCCGCCACCGTGCGCGAGCTCATGCCCTCGATGGACCTCGTGCGTATGACCAGCTCCGGCACCGAAGCCACCATGAGCGCTATTCGTTTGGCTCGCGGCTTTACCGGCCGCGACGGCTTGGTGAAATTCGAGGGCTGCTACCACGGCCACTCCGACTCGCTGCTGGTGAAAGCCGGCTCCGGCGCCTTAACCTTGGGTGTGCCGAGCTCAGCCGGCGTGCCCGCCAGCATTGCCCAGCACACCATTACGCTGCCCTACAACGACCTCGATGCCGTGCGTGCGTATTTCCGCGCGCATGGCGATTCGGTGGCTTGTATCATCGTTGAGCCTGTCGCTGGCAACATGAACTTGATCCCGCCCAAGCCCGGTTTCTTGCAAGGCCTGCGCAAGGTCTGCGACGAATTCGGCGCCGTACTCATTTTTGACGAAGTGATGACCGGTTTCCGGGTAGCGCTCGGTGGCGCGCAAGCGCTTTATGGCGTGAAGCCCGATCTCACCACGCTGGGCAAAATCATCGGCGGTGGCATGCCGGTCGGTGCCTTTGGCGGCCGCCGCGATATCATGCAATGCATCGCGCCATTAGGCCCGGTGTATCAAGCCGGCACGCTCTCGGGCAATCCGATCGCCATGCGCGCGGGCTTAAAAACGCTGTCGTTGTTGCGCCAACCCGGCTTTCACGAGCAGCTGAGTGCACTCACGAAAATGCTCTGCGATGGCCTTGAGGCGGCGGGTAAAAAAGCCGGCGTGCCGATTGTCACGCATCAGGTTGGTGGCATGTTTGGCTTCTTTTTCAGCGATAGCGCGCCATGGTCATTTGACGAGGTCATGCACGGTGACACCGAGCGCTTCAAAGACTTTTTCCACGCCATGCTCGCCGAGGGGGTGTATCTCGCGCCATCGGCCTTTGAAGCAGGCTTTGTCTCGATTGCACACACCGAAGCCGACATCAGCAATACCATCGCCGCCGCCGAACGCGCGCTGATGGCCTCGCGCCGCTAAGCCATGGGCACACGCCAACGCCTGTTGATAGCCGTTGCGCTATCGGCGTTGGTGCATGTGCTCAGCATCGCTGACATCCATTGGGCTTGGCCCTGGCAGGATGAAAGCCCAGACGAGGTGCTGTCGAAAAAGCCGGCCGAGCAGCTCAAACGGGTGTCATTGGCATTAACACCAACAAAGCCCATCAGCCAATGGCCTGTGGTGTACCTAATTAAGCCGGCCCCTGTTGTGGTAGAAGCCCCCGCGCCAAAGCCTGTGGTTAAGCCACTGCCCGTTGTGCGCGCGCCAATGAGCGCCCCGCCAACACCAGCGCCAGTCATTAGCGATGCGTTGCTCGACAGCATTATTGCTCAAGCACCGGCGCCTGAGGTCATTGAGCCCGCACCAACGTTTCCCGTGCAAGTCACTGCTGTGCAGCGCGCGAGTTATTACGGCCTTGAGCTAAAGCTTGTGCAGCAATGGTTTATGGAAGGTTTCCGCTACGCCATCATCAACGACGCCAGTAAGTTTGGTTTTACCGCCACGCTGAGCAGTGAAGGTAGTGTGTCCCCAGAGGGGCTTCAGCCAGAGCAGTATCGCTTGCTCCTCAATAACACATTGAAGCAATACGCCACCTTTGATCGCGATGCCGGCGTGGTGATTCATGGCAAAGCCGGTCAGAGTAAACGCGTCGATATCACACCGGATTTTCAAGACATGGCCAGCCTGCCCTATCACGTGGCGGTGAGCTATAGCGGCGACAAAGAAAAGCGTCTGATGGTCACCACCGGCAGCTCCGTGTATGAGATTGCACTCAATATTGTCTCTGAAGACCAGCTCAAACTACCTGGAGGCATTCTCACTACCGTGCACCTCACCGGCTCACGCGTGCGCAGCAATGGTGAGCGCCAAGTCGGCTATGACATTTGGCTTGCCCCGAGCCTGCAAAACTTCCCCGTGAAGTTTCGCGGCCCCGACAGCAAAGGCAATATCTTGGAAATGTCGGTGATGACCTTGAGCTTTGATGGCAAGGCCATCTTTGGCAAAAACGTCGAGTTTGACCCAGTCACACCCGATGACATCGCGCTGCCAGCAGACATGCTCGATGACATTGTGCGTGATTTTGACTCAACGAAATAAGTCCAACACGCCGTCAACCATGGAGTCGATAAACCCAGGAATGCCACCCGTGGCACAGGCTGTCATTTCTTGCGGACGAGATTTTGCCGCCACCGGCAGGCGCACGCCGCCACATTCGGCATTGCTCAAATACCCGCTTTGCTCATCCAGATACTCCCAGGTCACATCAGCAGGCATTTTGGCGGCATGGTAGCTCGGCTTAATACGCACCATCATATCTGTCCACACCGGCAAGGCGCCGGTGCCGCCCGATAGCCCTGTCGAGGCATTGTCATCACGACCTAACCAGACTACGCCAAGCAGGTCACCGGCAGACCCGGCAAACCAGCTATCGCGCAGGTCATTGGTGGTGCCCGTTTTGCCGGCAATGACCGTCTGCGATGGCAATCGACGATAGGCCGAGGCCGCTGTGCCCGCGCGCGCCACCTGCTCGAGACCATAGTGCAAAAGATACGTATCGCTTAAATCCACGACTTGCCGACGCTCACCAGCAAAGCGCTGCAGACTTTGGCCATCGGCATCGACCACTTCACGAATGCTTTGAATCGGCGAGCGCACGCCCGTCAGCAGCACTTGATATAAATGCAGGACATCCATTGGCGACTGATTGAGCGCGCCCAGCAACAACGAGGGATAGCTTTGTAAGTCGCCCTGCACGCCGAGCTGACGCAAGGTATTGATAAACGCTGGCAAGCCAACGGTCATGCCCAGACGGACTGCCGCCTGATTGTAGGACTTCGCTAATGCGGTACGTAATGGCACATCGCCATGGCTTTGCTTATCGTAATTTTGTGGCGTCCAGCGCTTACCCGAGTCGCTAACCACTTCCACAGGCGCATCCGAAATAGGGCTTTGCCAGGTGTATTGGCCGCTGCTCAGCGCCGTGAGATATATGGCGGGCTTCAATAATGAGCCGACTTGACGCGAGGCATCGACAGCGCGGTTATAGCCGGTAAATGTGCCCGTACTACCAATTAAAGCGCGCAACTCACCAGAGCGAAGATCGGCGGCCAGCACGGCACCTTCGAGCTTATCGAGCTTGCGGCCCTGCTTACGCAGGCGCGCTACCGTAGTCGTTAAGGCGGCATCGGCGGCATTTTGCACTCGTGGATCTAGCGTCGTGAAAATGCTTAGCCCTTGGCTGCTCAAATCATCTGGCTGATAACTTTCGCGGAGTTGGCGGCGCACAACATCTAAGAAGTCTGGGTACAAATTACCTGCCGCGGCTGGTTTGGCAATCACGCCCAGTGGCCGCTTCATGGCGATGTCACGATCTGGCGCACTGAGCTTATCTTCACGATATAAATTATCGAGGACGATATTGCGGCGCTGTGTGGCGCGCTCAGGATTACGCCGCGGATTGTAATACGACGGACCTTTGACCATGCCGACGAGTAACGCCACTTGCGGCAACGACAGCTCAGCTAACGGCTGGCCAAAATAATACTCCGCCGCCAAGCCAAAACCATTGATTGAACGGCGCCCCTGCTGGCCCAGGTTCACTTCATTGAGATAGGTTTCTAAGATTTCTGCTTTGCTGTAATGCAGCTCCAGCAGCAGCGCCATCAGCGCTTCGTTGGTTTTGCGTGTCAGCGAGCGCTCATCCGTGAGGTAGAAATTTTTCACCAGCTGTTGCGTCAATGTGCTGCCGCCTTGGCGTACTTGGCCGCTGGTTAAGTTGACCCATACCGCGCGCAAGATGCCGCGAATGGATACGCCAATGTGCTGATAAAAGCGCTGATCTTCGGTAGCCATCAAGGCCTCAACCAGATACGGCGGCGCTTCTTTGAGCTGAATTAAAATGCGGTCTTCGTTATGGCTGGGGTAAATACCGCCAATGACCAGCGGCTCAAGACGCACATCGCCGCGTTGACCTGGGCGCGTGCTGGCCAGCTCGATTAGGCGATCTTGCGAGAAGCGTGCGCGCAATAATTGGCCTGGCTCACGGCCATCGCTAAATGAAAACCCACGCGTGCGAATAAATAGCGACGAGCCATCGATAGCGTAGGTACCTGAGGATGGCGCACCGTTCACGCGACGGTAGTTCAATAGCCGCAACTCTTCTTCAACCACCTCTTGGCTCAGCTGCTCACCCTTAGACAGTACCAACGGTCGTGCATAAACGCGTGCCGGAATAGCCCAGCGCTTGCCCTCAAACTTTTCTCGCACAATCGAGTCTAGATGCATGACATAGGCGCCGCCGCCCACTACACCAATCAAGGTGACGAGCATCAGGCAGAGCAGGGCGAACGCTTTGAAGCGGCCGCTGGAGGCGGAAGATTTAGCCACGCAAAATATCCACTAAAGATTAAGTAGGGGCATTGTACTCATGCCAGCACAGCGGCGGAAACTCTGTCATCTGGCAGAAACCGTCAGCTTGCCTATAATGCGCGCTGACATTTACTAAAGACATGAGATTGCTATGAGTCGCCGCTTTGATATTTATGCCATTGGCAATGCCCTTGTCGATTTAGAGTACGCCGTCAATGAGGATTTTTTAACCCAACACGGCATTGAAAAGGGGGTGATGACACTGGCGGAGGCCGACGCGCAAGCCACATTGCTCGACGCCCTTGATGCCAATGCGCCGCGCCTTAAGCAAGCCAGTGGTGGCTCAGCAGCCAATAGCATCATTGCGGCTAGCGCCATGGGTGCGCGCAGCTTCTATCATTGCAAAGTCGCCAATGACGCGCTTGGCACGCTGTATCGCGATGACTTACTGGCCGCGGGAGTCAGCACCAATCTCGCCGAGGTGCGTCCCGAGGGCGTCACCGGCACTTGCGTGGTGATGGTCACCCCCGACACCGATCGCACCATGAACACCTACTTGGGCATTACCGCCGAAGTCTCGCGCGCCGAGCTCGACCCCGAGGCCTTGCAAGACAGCCAATGGCTTTATATTGAAGGCTATTTGTGCACCTCTGATTCCGCGCGCGATGCCGTGGCGCATGCACATGAGCTCGCCAAGCAAGCGGGCGTAAAACGTGCGCTGACGTTTTCTGACCCAGCCATGGTGCAGTACTTTTTGCCGCAGCTAAAAAGCTTGCTTGCCGATGGTGTCGACCTGCTTTTTTGCAATGAAGACGAAGCCCGCGGCTTCACCGGCTGTGATGACCTTGAAGAAGCCATGGAGAGCCTGCGCCAAGTGGCCGACAGCGGTATTATTACCTGTGGCAAATCGGGCGCATGGGCCTGGACGCAAACCAGTGCGCAGATCCTGCCGGCCTGCGCCACCACAGCCGTCGATACACTAGGGGCCGGCGATAGCTTTGCTGGCGCTGTGCTCTATGGGGTTAGCCAAGGATGGACATTAGAAAATAGTGCCCGCCTGGCCATGCAAACCGCCGCGGAAGTGGTGGCGCAATTTGGCCCGCGATTGAGCATCGAACGCTATCGCGCGCTTCGCGACGCACATCAATAAGGAGATCGTATGGGCTTTCGTTTATGCGCCAATGCCGACTTGATCGACAATGAAGCACGCGCTTTTCGCTCACCGGCAGGCGAGGTCATCGTGGTCAACCGCGATGGCCAAAGCTATGCTTATCACAACAGCTGTCCTCACCTCGGCATTAACCTTGAGTTTAATCCTGATGAGTTTATGGATAGCGAAAATCATTTCCTGATTTGCAGCAACCATGGCGCGTTGTTTCAGGTTGAAGATGGTCTGTGTGTGAGTGGGCCCTGCCAAGGCGAATCGCTGTTGGCTGTGCCCATTCAGATCAGCGATGGATACATCGAATTAATCGAACATTAGTTCAGTCAGGCGCAAAAAAGACGGTTTTGTTTGCGCCACCGCCAAGCCTCTGCTATAGAGAGCGATTATTCGCACGAGAAAAACCAATGCCTACCCGCACTACTGAAAAAACGGCTGCTGCGGCCACCAAAGCTAAGAAAAAAACCACTGGCAGTACTCTTGTTCACGGCATTGCACCGTACAAAGAAACCAAAGGTGAAGACTATTTGGGTGCGCCACAACGCCAACACTTCCGCGATATTCTGCACGCGTGGAAGCGCGAGCTCATGGAAGAGGTCGACCGTACCGTCCATCACATGAAAGATGAGTCGGGCAGCCTGCCAGACCCCAATGATCGCGCCACGCAAGAAGAAGAGTTCTCGCTGGAGTTGCGCACCCGTGATCGCGAGCGCAAATTGATTAAGAAAATTGATCAAATGCTCGAGCGTATTGAGAAAGATGACTACGGTTATTGCGATGACTGTGGCATTGAGATTGGCATTCGCCGCTTAGAAGCCCGCCCCACCGCGACGCTGTGTATTGACTGCAAAAGCCTTCAGGAAATCAAGGAAAAGCAACTGCTTGGCTAATGCCATGATTGGCCGGTTTGCGCCTTCGCCAACCGGCTTGTTGCACTTTGGCTCCTTACTCGCGGCGCTCAGCAGCTATGCCAGCGCCAAGCACCGTGGCGGACTTTGGCGCCTGCGCATCGACACCATTGATCCGGGCCGCGAAATGCCCATGGCAGCACAAAGCTTTGTCGGCACGCTGCAAGCGCATGGCTTGAATGGTGATGGCGAGGTGGTGTGGCAGGGCCAACGCATCGCACGTTACCGCGCCGTACTCGACATGCTGATTGCACAAGACCGTGTTTACGCTTGCGACTGCTCACGAAATGCGCGTGCCGAAGTCGGTGCCATTGACTGCCTAGGCCCGTGTCGGCGCGGTGAGCATACGCCCTCGGCAACCGACACCGCCTGGCGCCTGCGCGCGCCATCTCACGCTATCCGTTACCATGATCGTCGCCTTGGCGAGCGCAGTGAGTGGCTGCAGGAAACTTGCGGTGATGCCTTGCTATGGCGACGCGATAACTTACCGGCGTATCAACTCGCCACGGTTGTTGATGATCACGACATGGCCATCAGTGAAGTCGTGCGAGGCAGCGACCTGCTCGATAACACCGCGCGCCAATGTCATCTCATCGATAGCCTCGGCTGGAGTCGACCAGAGTTTCTACATATCCCCATGGTCATCAATGCAACAGGGCAAAAACTGTCGAAACAGACTCACGCGCCGGCCCTCGATAACAGCCAAGCCGCGGCTAATATCTATTTGGCACTGCAGCTCTTAGCGCAACAGCCCCCGACCGCTTTGCAGCACGCGCCTGTCGATACGCTCGTGTCGTGGGCAGTGGCACATTGGCAAGAATCGGCGCTACAAACGGGACCCATCGCACTACCATGACTTTGCCCCATGGGCTAAAGCTGATACCGTTCAACGTCGCATCATTGCTGCATTTCGGAGTCCTCGCGTGTACATTGATCGCTTAATTTTGCTCTTTGTTGTTGGCGCTTATTTGCTGTCACCAGTCATTATTGATTGGTGGAGCGAAGGCGGCAGTGCGTGGTATCGCCCCTATACTATTTGGGCGCTGTTGATTGCGCTGGGGTATTGGGTCGCGCGGAGCCGAGATTTAAATGATCTTTAGTCCCACGCTGCTGTTTACACTCACCACGGTGTATTTAGGTGCGCTGTTTTTAACCGCCTACGCCAGCGAGCATGGCTGGATCCCGCTGCGATGGGTGCGCCACCCGGCGGTTTTTGTGTTGTCGCTGGGCGTGTTTGTCAGCACGTGGGGGCTGTTTGGCGCCGTGCAATTTGCGCGCGAAAGTGGCTTTAATTTTCTAACTTTTTATATTGGCCTAGCGGGTGCGTTTTTGCTCGCGCCAGTTTTTCTGCAGCCGCTCTTTCGTCTTGCGCGCAGCCATCAGCTGAGCTCACTGCCGGACTTGCTCGCCTTTCGTTATCGCAGCCAAGCAGCAGGCACACTCGCCACGCTGGCCATGCTCATTGGCGTCATGCCATTGCTCACCACACAAATGCAGACGGTTGGCGAAGTCGCTCGCCTATTGACCGGCGGCACCAATACCAAGCTTATGGGCTTGGTGTTTTGTTTAATGCTGATTGTCTTTACCTCGCTGTTTGGCGCTGGCGCACGCTCGAGTCGACACCAAGAGAATGATGGCCTAGTTGTCGCCATTGCGCTGGAGTCGCTCATCAAACTGATTGCGATCTCTGCTGTTGGCTTGTATGCCTACTTTGGCGTGCTCGGCGGCAGCGAAGGCCTCAATGACTGGCTAACGCGGCATCCTGAGGCGCTACGCAATCTCTTTCAGCCGCTTAAAGCCGGCTATTGGCACAGCTTATTACTGGTGTTTTTCTTTGCGTCGGTGGTCATGCCGTGCCTGTATCACATGGCCTTTACCGAAAATCGCGAGCCCCGTAATTTACTCACGGCGACCTGGGGTTTTCCGTTTTATTTACTCTTAATGGCGCTTAGCATTCCGATCATTTTGTGGGCAGGACAAGCCTCAGGTCTCAGCGACATCCCCGAGTTTTATAGTCTAGGCGTGGCCATGGATTCACGCTCACCGGCCCTGGTATTGCTGCTATTTTTTGGTGCATTGGCGTCGTCGAGCGGCATTCTCATTGTCACCACCCTCGCGCTCGCCAACATGACGCTCAACCATGTCATTTTACCTTTACGTGGTTGGCCAAAAGACGATGCACTGTATTTGGAAACCCAGCGCCAACGCCGACTGCTCATCACCTGTATTTTATTGGCCGCGTTTCTGCTGTCGTGGCTTCCCGAGCTGCGGCCCGATAGCACAGAAATGTCGATGCTGGCCTTTGTCGCGACACTGCAATTAGCTCCGAGTGTTTTGGCGCTGCTATTTTGGCCACGCGCTACCCGCGCCGGTATGCTTGCCGGCTTGAGCGTTGGCATGGCGATTTGGATTGCGGTACTGGCCACGCCGGCTTTTTTTCTTGCCGATTTCGATAGCGCCCAACTGCTGGGTATTTTGACGTCCTCGCGACTGGACCATTGGCAGGCTATGGGCATCATTGCCACGCTGGGCAACGCCATAGTGCTGGTGATCGCATCATTGCTGCAGAAACAATCCAGTGCCGACCGCGAGATCGCTGAGGCGTGCTCGGTGGATAACCTCAGCAGTCCGGTGCGCTGGAGTCTCGCCGCCGACTCAGTCGATGCCTTTATCAGTGCGCTTATGCCAGCACTTGGGCCGTTAACAGCTGAGCGCGAAGTGCGCATGGCCTGCCACGATCTCGCGATGAGCAGTAAAGAGCGCCGGCCCTATGCCTTGCGACGCCTGCGCGATCAGCTCGGCGCTAACTTATCTGGCTTGCTAGGCCCGAGTCTGGCCATGGAGCTGCTCGACAAGCACTTGCCGCAACAGATTGTGCCGCAAAGTCCCGGTGAGGATATTCACTTCATTGAGTCGCGACTCGAGGAGTATCGCGACAAGCTCTCAGGCCTTGCCGCCGAGCTCGATACGCTACGACGCTTTCACCGACAAACGCTGCATGACCTGCCACTTGGCGTGTGTACGCTGGCCGGCGATCTTGAGGTGCTGAGCTGGAATCGCGCCATCATGGACATTACCGGTTGCGCCGATGCCGATGTGATTGGCTCGCACTTGGGCTCGTTGCCGGCGCCATGGAGTCAGACATTAACGCAGTTTTTGCAGCAGCCTGGAGCGCAAGAGTCGCGCCACCGCCTCAATGTAGACGGCCAAACGCGCTGGGTGAACTTGCATCGTGCGATGATCGGCGATGCCGATGGTAGTGTCGTGCTGGTGATGGAAGAAGTCACCGCATTACAACAGCTGGAGTCTCGCTTGCATCACAGTGAGCGACTCGCTGCGGTGGGTCGTTTGGCTGCTGGCGTCGCCCATGAAATTGGTAATCCTGTCACCGGCATTGCCTGTTTGGCGCAAAATCTAAAAGCTGAGCACGCTGCCGATCACGAGGTGCATGGCACCGCGCAAGACATCATTGAGCAGACCAAACGCGTCACACGCATTGTCCAATCGCTCGTTGGCTTTGCTCGCACAGAGCACCATGTTGGCGGCGAGTTTGATACGGTGCCGCTGCTCGGTGTGGTTAATGAGGCCCTGCACTTGCTGGCATTATCTCCCGAAGCGCGGCAAATCGATTTTCGCGTGCATATTGATAGCGATTTGGCGGTTTATGGGGATGCGCAGCGGCTCTGCCAGGTGTTTATTAATTTGCTCGGCAACGCCCGCGATGCGAGCACACAGGCTGGACGTGTGATCTTGCGAGCGCATCAACATGGGCCCGCATTGCGCATTGAGATTGAAGATTTTGGTCACGGCTTGCCAGATGGCGAGTTACGCGACCGCTTATTTGAGCCCTTTGTTACCACGAAAGCATTGGGTGAAGGCACCGGACTCGGACTGGCACTCGTGCATGGCATCATTGAGGCCCACGATGGCCGCATTCAATTAACCGATAAACGCGATTACGATCAAGGCACCGGGGTCATTGTGCAGATCTCTCTTCCCGCAGCGAAAGGTAATGAGGACATGAACGCGTGAGCAGTATTTTAGTCGTCGATGATGAGCAAGTGATTCGCAGCGGACTCAAGCGCTTGCTGCAGCGCAATGGCTATGAGGTTGCCGAGGCCGGCAGCGTTGATGAGGCGTTGGCGCTGTCATCACCGGACTTATATGACTTGATCATTTCTGATCTGCGCCTGCCCGGGCTGCCTGGCACCGCCTTAATTGAGCGCGCGGGAGACACGCCGGTGTTGATTATGACCAGCTTCGCCAGCATTCGCTCGGCGGTCGATGCCGTGAAAGCGGGCGCTGCAGACTATATCGCCAAGCCCTTCGATCACGACGACATGCTGATCACCATTGATCGTATTTTGCGCGAGCAACGCCTGCGCCGGCAAAACAGTGCGCTGCGTGCCGAGCAGGCGATGGCTCAGCCCGACAGCGGCATGATCGGCAGCTGCAAGGCGATCGTCGAAATGCATCGCCGCATCAGTCGCGTGGCACCGCTCAACACCACCGTACTGATTTTGGGTGAGTCGGGCACCGGTAAAGAGCTGGTCGCACGCGCACTGCATGAGCAAAGCCCGCGACGCGAAGCGCCACTGATCTCGGTGAACTGCGCGGCGATTCCTGAGTCGCTCATTGAGTCAGAGTTATTTGGCCATGAAAAAGGCGCGTTTACCGGCGCACAGGGCTTGCGTAAGGGCTTGGTTGAGGCGGCCGATGGCGGCTCGCTATTTCTCGATGAGATTGGTGAGCTACCACTTGAGGCGCAGGCCCGCCTATTGCGTTTATTACAAGAAAAAGAAGTTCGCCGCTTAGGCGCTACGCAGTCGCGCAAGGTCGATGTTCGACTCATTGCCGCGACTCATCGCAACCTCAAGCAGCTCGCCAGTGATGGCTTGTTTCGCGAGGATTTATTTTTCCGCCTCAATGTCATGGAGCTGTCACTGCCGCCATTACGTGAACGCGGCGATGATATTCTCGCCATTGCTGATCAGCTGTTAATTCGTACCATTGAGCGCGTGGGCTCCAAGCCGCTGAACTTCACCGCCGAAGCACGCTCAGCCATGGCTCACTATCACTGGCCAGGCAATATTCGTGAGCTCGAGAATGCCATCGAGCGTGCTGTTATTTTGACCGAAGGCGATGTCATTACACCGACATTGCTAGCGATTGAGTCGGCCTACCCAAAGCGCCAAGAGACGCCAACAGAAGCCGACGATGATCCACCAACGGGCCTGTCGCTTGAGGACTACTTTCAGTACTTCGTACTGGAGCATCAAGATCAAATGTCTGAAACGGAGCTGGCGCAAAAGCTTGGCATCAGCCGTAAAACGCTGTGGGAGCGGCGCCAGCGCCTTGGCATCCCAAGGCGCCGTTGATCGAAAAGTAGGCGTGGTTGTTACGTTACCCATCTACACACAAAGCATGAATAAGTAACACTTTAGTCGAAGACGTTACGCTAGCACCTGCACAATAAAATCCTAACCAGTTGTTTTTATTTGTATTTAAATTATCTGTCGATCTTGGCACGCAAACTGCTTTAACAACGAGCGGAACAATAAAAACAATCCGCTGGTCAGATACATGACCCTATAAAAAAAGCGCTCGCTCGGATGTGAGACTGCAAAAGCCAAGGATGCTCGGGCAAAAAAAACAAAAGAAGCCCAAATAATAAGACGGCCATAAACCGCACACCGTTCAGCGTACGCGGGAGGTAACCCCTCCCGCTTTGCTGCGTAATCCCCCTCCACACACCCGGATGCCAACCTGCTATCATGCGCACCTTATTTGAACGGTTCGAGATGCAGGTATGTTGAAGTGGCTTAATCGCTGGCGTAATCAGGGCAAACACCTGACAAAACTAAAGCCGGTCATTATTCCGCGCGACCAACACACTGTCTCTCGCAAGCAACTCAGCTCTGCCGCTGTGAAAACGTTGTATCGCCTGCAAGACTGCGGATTTGACGCCTATCTGATTGGCGGTGGCGTACGCGATGTGCTGCTTGGCCTGTCTCCCAAAGACTTTGATATTTCAACCAATGCCACGCCTGAAGACATCAAGCATGTGTTCGGCAGCCAATGCCAAATTATTGGTCGGCGCTTTCGTCTTGCGCATGTGCGCTGGGGGCGCGAAGTGATTGAAGTCGCCACCTTCCGCGCCAACCATGCTGAAGGGGATGACCAGAGCGCTCGCACCAATGCAGATGGCCGTATTTTGCGCGACAATGTCTGGGGTAGTATTGAGGAAGATGCTGCACGACGCGACTTCACTATCAACGCTATTTACTACCGTATTGCTGACTTCTCACTGTGGGATTTTGCACAGGGCACGGCGGACTTAAAGCAGCGCATCATTCGCTTAATTGGCGACCCTGAAACGCGCTATCGCGAAGACCCTGTGCGCATGCTGCGTGCCGTGCGCTTTGCCGCGAAGCTGGATTTCACGCTGGCCCCAGCCACTGCCAAGCCTATTGCCTCGCTGGCCTACCTACTCGAAGAGATGTCATCGCACCGACTCTATGATGAGTGCCAGAAGCTTTTTGGCGGCGGTCATGCCGCGCCATTACTGCCGCTGCTTCAGCAATACGGTCTGTTTGCGCCTCTATTTCCTGGTCCAGCGGCTCATCCTAACGAGGCGCTTTGGCTGCATGTGGCGCGCAATACCGACGCTCGCTTAGCCGAAGGCAAACACATCAATGCTGCATTCTTTTTTGCCGCGTTGCTGTGGGGCGATGTCAATGCGCGAGCGCAACACTTGATTGCCGATGGCGTACCGCCGGTTCCTGCGTGGCAACAAGCAGGCATGCAGTCCGTGAGTCAGCAACTCGCGCGCACAGCAATCCCCAAGCACGTCTCGCAAGTCATGCGCGATATATGGGAAATGCAAATGCGCTTGGAGTCACCGCGCCCTCGACAAGTTGAGGCCATGGCTGCCAATGAGCGCTTTCGGGCCGCCTATGACTTTTTATTAATGCGCGAACACGCAGGCGAGGCCACCGGGAAAATGGCGGCTTGGTGGACGCGCTGGCAACAGGCAGACCCAGGCTTGCAGGCGGAAATGCAGCGCGCGCTGGTCAAGCCCGCAGAGGGTCAAGCCCCGCGAAAGCGCCGCCGGCGACCGAAAAAAACCACGAGTCCGCAATAACGCCATGAGCAATTGGCAACCCGCCGCTATTGCTCTGGGTGGCAACTTAGGCGACCCACCAGCCGCATTATGCCGCGCCGTTGAACAGCTTAACGAACACTCAGCAATACATGTTTTGGCGGTTTCCGAGCTCTATCGTAGCGAAGCCATTGGTCCGTCTGGACAGCCTGACTATGCCAATGCCGTGGTCTCTATTGTTACCGCCCTCGCGCCTGAAGCACTGCTAACAGCCCTGCAGGCTATTGAAAACGAGGCCGGGCGCGAGCGCCATGTGCGCTGGGGAGCTCGCACGCTCGATCTAGATCTCTTGCTCTATGACGATCTCGTGCAAACTAGCCCGCGGCTAAGCATTCCTCACATCGAAATGATCAATCGCGCCTTCGTGCTCGTGCCGCTATCCGACATAATGCCTGCGCTGATATTCCCCAGCGGCCACACTCTGCATGATGCGTTAGCTGCCCTAGATAACCCTAGCTTATTGCCATGGCCCGACACACGCTGGCAGCTCATGCAGCAGCGAATCAATGCAGGCTTGACCTGACCGCGCCCTCAAGTGAATATGCGCAGCCGTACTGCTGCCACTGATTCTGCGGAGCTTATTTCATGAAAGCCATTACCTTACGCACATTGCGCGATATGAAATCTCGTGGCGAAGCTTTTAGCTGCTTAACGTGCTACGACGCAACGTTTGCCGGCGCCATGGCGCGAGCCGGCGTTGAAGTCATTTTAATTGGCGACTCATTAGGCATGGTGCTACAGGGCCACGACTCAACCCTGCCCGTCACTACAGACGACATGGCCTACCATACCGCTGCCGTAGCGCGCGGTAATCGGCAGTCGTTGATTATGGCCGATATGCCGTTTATGTCGTATGCCACCGTTGCTGAGACACTAACAAATGCAGCTACGCTGATGCGCGCCGGGGCACATCTGGTCAAGCTGGAAGGTGGCGCTTGGTTGTGCGAGCGCGTCACGCAACTGGCGCAAGGCGGCATTCCATCCTGCGTGCATTTAGGCCTAACGCCACAGTCGGTTAATGTTTTGGGCGGCTACCGCGTCCAAGGCCGCGGCGAGGCCAGCAGTTCGCAATTAATCGAGGATGCCTGCGCCGTTGTCGCCGCAGGTGCTGCTCTGATTCTGCTTGAATGCGTGCCAACTGACTTAGCCAAGCGCGTGCAAGCGACTGTTGATGTGCCTGTCATTGGCATTGGTGCCGGACCTCACTGCGACGGCCAAGTGTTGGTGCTGCATGATATGCTGGGCATCCACCATGCCAAGCCCGCCCGCTTTGTGAAAGATTTTTTACAAGCAGGCGACGGCAGTATTGAAGGCGCCTTCCGTTGTTATATTGAACAGGTTAAATCCGGCGATTATCCTGCGCCTGAACATGCCTTTGCCGACTAGCAGCAGCTTATGAAAACTGAACATACGATCCATGGCGTACGCGCCGCCCTGCGCTCGGCCAAAAAAAACAGCCAGTCTGTGGCGTTTGTTCCGACCATGGGCAATCTACATCGTGGCCATATCGAACTTATTCTTGAAGCGAAACGGCGTGCTGACTTCGTCGTTTGCAGTATTTTTGTGAACCCCACACAGTTTGGCGCTAACGAGGACTTCGCAACCTATCCCCGCACGCTAGAGCGTGATGGTAGCTTGCTTGCTGATGCCGGTTGCGACTTAGTCTTTATTCCTGATGCCACCGAAATGTATCACGATGGCCGTCAGCAACTCACCCAGGTGCATGTTGATGGCATCACGGAGCACCTATGTGGCACCTCGCGCCCGGGTCATTTCTCCGGCGTTGCCACTGTAGTGACGAAACTGCTCAATATCATTACGCCCGACATGGCGTTTTTTGGTGAAAAAGACTACCAGCAGCTCGCTGTGATTCGGCAGATGGTTCAGGATTTATGCCTTGCAACAAATATTATTGGCGTGCCAACGATTCGAGACACTGACGGCCTCGCATTGAGCTCGCGAAATCAGTACCTCACGGAGTCACAACGCGCGGTAGCCCCCCACGTATATGAGGCGCTTTGCCGTGTGCGTGATGGCATTCAAAAAGATGCTAGTCAGGCAGAAGAACTTTGTCGCGCGGCACATCAATCGCTCGAGGCCTCGGGCTTCGTGGTGGACTACTTATGTCTGCAGAGCCGGGAGTTGGCGGCTTTCGATACCCAGCAGTCGCAGGCAGTGGTGCTGGTAGCCGCGTATTTAGGCAAAACTCGCTTGATAGATAATCTAGTTTTTGACATCAGAACAACTGAATCCACTCGCTAAATTTGTCGATGAAGAATGATTGAACACACGCGCGTCTTACGGCAAAATGGCGCGCCCAACGTATAGGCAAGACAGTTGTCATCCTATGCTTGTTTTTTTGCTGCTGTGCGGAGGTAAACGCCCATGCAATGCATCATGCTGAAAGCCAAGTTACATCGTGCCTGTGTGACACATGCCGAACTCGACTATGAAGGCTCATGCGCAATCGATGGCGATTTGCTCGACCTCTCAGGTATTCGTGAATACGAGCAGATCCAAATTTACAACGTGGCTAACGGTCAGCGCTTCACAACGTATGCTATTCGCGCTGAATCAGGCTCTGGCATGATTTCAGTCAATGGTGCTGCGGCACATAAAGCCCAGCCCGGTGATCGCGTGATTATTTGCACCTATGCTCAGTTTACTGAAGAAGAACTTGCCGCCTTCAAGCCACGCTTGGTGTATTGCAATGAAGACAATAGTGTTAGCCACAGCGCCAATGCTATTCCAGTGCAAGTCGCTTAGCAGCTATTTGATGCACCCGCGTTAACGCAACTAGCGTTATCGCAGATACAAAAAAGCCGGCAATCGCCGGCTTTTTTGTGGGTGATGCTTAGCCGAACAGGCTTCGCATCATATTACCAATAGCTTCTTGCCATTCGAGGCCATGCATCACTAGGTTTTGACCACCGTAGACAACGATGAGCAAGCCCGAGAACATCACAACGACCGGCAGAATCCAGCGCTCATAACGATAGTAGAAGGACTTATGACGGACCTCAGCATCTGCTGCATCCATTTCTTCCTCACCTACCACCATGCGAGTTAGCAACTGGTTCAACGCGACTGGCGGTGATAAGTAACCTAGCTCAAAGGCAGCCAACACGATCATCCAAAAGTGGATGGGGTTGATGCCATTTGAGTAGGCGATTGGCGCCACCGTAGCAGACACCAAAATCACCGCCCCGAATGGATCCATGATCATGCCGATAAATACCATCATAAACATCAGGATGGTCAGGGTGACCCAGATACTGCCCATATCGGCAGGGACGCTTTCCATGATACCGGAATGCTCGATCACACCACCAACAGACACTGACAATGCCATCAGCATAATCAGGGCACCAATGTGGCCAATGGTTTCGTTGGTCGCATAACGCACAGCCTGCTCAAGGTTTAAGCGACGCTCAGCTTCAGGATTGACGGCCACCGCTTGCGCTTTAGGCTCGCGACGGATTTTGTCGAAGATCACGATAAAGAGCATGATCACAGGCAGCATTACCGGCGCAGTGAACTCGTCGAGCTGAGCATCTAGCAAGAACTTATAGCCATAGACTACCAACAAGGTGATGACGATATAGGGCGACACAGGCACTAGAGCACGCGCAGACTCACGCAATGCGGTGGTAAAAACCGCACGCTCACGACCTGTTGAGTCCTCTTTCACCAGCATGGCAAAGAGCAGGAACAGCGTTGAAGTGATCATGAATACGCCAACGCCCCAACCATAGAGCTCGTTGGTGGTGACCTGCTTATTGAGCGCAGCAATCAACACGATCAATAGGCAGGGGCGTAACACGACACCCATGGAGCCGGACATTGCTGCCGCTGCCAGCGCCATTTGACGACGACCACCAGCGGAATACACTTCCTTATAGACAATCGCACCAGCTGCGATCACGAAAATACCTGAGGCACCGGTGTAGGCGGTAGGAATAGCAGCAGCCAACAAGATAACCCAGGTTAATGCCTCTGGGCTTAGCTTCCACGGCCGCACAATATCCATAAATAGCGTGACGACACGGGTTTGCTTAAGCAACATACCGGCCCAAATATAAAGCGCTAAGTTCAAGAAAATACCGGAGTATTCCAAGAGTTGGCCGAGATAAATGGCAATACCTGCCCAATGCTGATCAGCAAAAAACGTTGCTGCTGAAGTCATCGCCATAAAGGCAAACAGCGGAATGGTCAACAAACTCATGCCAAAATTGCCGCCTGCAGGCGCGCTCTGCGGCGGACGCAGTAAACGTACCGCGCTAATAACAGCCAGCGTGACAAACAGCGTAATAAATATGTAATTCAGCAGCGGTTTATCTACAGGAATGCCTGAAGCGAGCAAGACTTTGGTGTAGTAGTACCACGAACTAAAGGCCAGAATGACATTGGCGACAACCATCGCCGTGTTATAGACGAAAAAATCTTTCTGCGTTTTCGGGGGGCGCAAGTTGATGTGGTGCACACCAAGCGTTGTGGTAATGGCGGCAATCGCAAACATGGCCAATAGAATGAGCGGGCGATTTTCCGTACCAAATTTGAAAATACCGAAGAAGCCAGTTTCTACGGCGCGGAAGGCCTTCAGCTCTGGCGTGATATTCTGAACAACTCGCTCATAAATATCGTTTTTCTCGATACATAATGCCTTAGCCGCTTCCAGCGAGGAGCGAATTGCCTCGGGATCTTGTGGCGCATCAGCAAACAGCATATCGAGCGGGTCATCAGATACCGGCGCGTTTAGCTTTGCTTGAACGGCTGCATCGATGTCTTTATTGGGGTCACATGCAGGACGCACGGGATCGGCGCGCAGCATGAAATATTGAACATTTGTGGTGGGATCACCAAACGTACGCTCACCAAAGCGCAGCAATTGGCCATGGAGCATTTCACCCGTGCCAATAATCAGTGTCAGTAACAGAAGCGCCAGAACCGGTAGACTGGAAAACCATTCCGAAAGACTACGGTTCAGGAAGACGGGCTTATTATTCATTATAGACTTCCTTGATTTGAAATAGCGGCGAGCACGTATGCTCGCCGCCAACCATCACAGTCGCTGTGACTTATTCTAGGTTTTGTGTGCACTCAGCATTACCACTCTCGATTGAGCAGCGTGTCTTCTTCAGCAATTTCATCATGAGCGGGTCGTAGATACCCTCTTTCGTCAAGCTAATGCGTGCATCACGCAGCAGAACAACATAGCCCAACTTTTCATCGCTAGGCAGGTCCATCCACGCGGTGCCCGGCACATCCTTCTCTGCCTTTGAAATCAATCGCATCGAACGATTGTATTGGCTATCCCAATACTTACGCGACGCTAAGCCGAAGCCAGCGGGGAACTTGTCCTTGTTGATGATCAGCTGAAAGGTCAGCTGAGCAATAGGGAAGCGCACAATAGCGCCGTCATTGCCAAGCCCTTTGTAAAGCTCGAGAGGCTTATACGCCATGGCTGGTGCCGCAATGATATCAACCGCATTGTTGTTAAACTTGGCCGCAAAGTTGCTGATGTCCGATGAGACGGGCTGTGCGCCAACCTTTTGCACCATTTTGGCTTGTGATTTGTCGTAATCGAAAATCGCAATTTTCTTGCCGGCTAATTTGTCGACATGATTAATCGAGCGGCTTTTCACGAACAAATAAGCAGCTCCTGCTGGCGCCACACCAGCGACTTCGAACTTACCTTCGACCATCTTGCCTGAGAGTGCCGGGTTTGCCAGCGTCGAGATGGCTTTTTCCATGACTGCATAGGAAGGAATGGCACCGATAGAATCGAGTGAGCCAGTAAATTTATTAAACTGACGACCACGCATACCCGTCAACATGACGCCATCGCACTGTCCAGCCTTGAAGTCTTCAGCAGCGGTGCGCTCATCGGTATAGGCCTTGAGTTCAACGGCTGCGCCCATTTTCGTTGCCGAAATGGCATAGTCTTTCATCAAGCCGTAGGCGTCGCCTTGCGCGCCAAGAATGTCAAACACGCAGATTTTGTTATCGGCTGATGCTTGCGCTGAGACAGATGCAGCGAGCACTGTCACGGCCGCAGCGGCCAGATTTTTCATCTTTTTCATGAGTTATACCCTCGAAATACGTCAAAAATAGTCAACACGACTGCCAAACGCTTAACGCCTGGCAGTCGGTGAAGTTCACAGAAGGTCTGAGATGTCGATACCTTCAGCGCGCTCAGCTTTTTCATCCCAGAACTTGCCGAGCATGCCCGATGGCGTGCGTGTACCCGCGCCCTCGGTCCACATACGGTCGGATAGCGTGGTAATCAAAAGGCCGGCAATGCTATCGGCTAAGCGATAATCAACGTTAGGCTTGAAGCCCTCTTTAACATTGGCAAAACGGCGAATGGCATCGCGTAGACGCGCTTGATCATCTTTGCCAGCAGCTGACAATGCATACATGGCATGCGGCAGGCGAACACCAGCTTCCTCACCCAATGCCATCGAGGCATTCAGTGCACCCCATGGATCTTTGCCTTCATCAGCACCAGGCAAGACATTCCACACCACAGCGCGAGCTGCTAGCGGTACGCCCCACCATTTTTTGTTGTCCAAACAGGTAAACGCACGCTCAGCTTTCGCGGCGATATCTAACGGCACGCCAACCACTTGTTGCGCAACGATGTCGTTGAGCACCGCTTGCAAACCGGTAACTAAACCGAGCATGTAGACAAACTCATCGAAATCTTTGTAGAAATCAGTGCATTGCTCGCCAATTTCAATGTCGTAACGCTTCTCGTAGTAGGTCACAAAGCGCTGATACGCCAGGAGCTGACGACGTGCGGCGAGTTCAGCAAAGCGCTTTTGGGAAATACGCGCATCCTGAGCCTCTTCAACGTTTCCGGCGCGCGCAGCACGCAGGTAGCGAAGTTCTGCTTCGGTAGCGTCAATCTCAGCGCACAAACCCGCGGTAGTGTAGAGCAAGGTGCCGAGCTGATTGGCATCTGCACCGAGGTTTTCAGTTGCCATGATTAATGGCGCCGTTGCCACACCAGATTGGCAGGCCATACGCACGTCATTATCTTGCAGCATGGGAGGGACGAGATTTCTCTCGACGAATCGGAGGGCTTGGTTACTCACAAAGGCAATAGGGTCACAAGCAGACAGCAAAACTGACGAGCCAATAACGATACCTGCAAAACCAAGACGGAGTTGGCGGAAGCCACCCATGTCGTTCTCCTTATAGGAAATTATTATTATCGCTCGCGGGCATTTTTGTTTTCGTGCGCCACGCGCGTTTCATTCGAAGCCATTAGGACTTACGAAAGATAACACTATGGGCTGATAGCATGAAAGTAGAGATTATGATTTCCCCTAGTTTTCTTGCATCAGCGGCCCACAAGCCAACAGCTGTCGGGTCATCCCTGCCCCGACAGCCATATTGCTTAGGACTCGATAAGCTCTTTCATGGATAGCTTGATGCGGCCACGTTGATCAACATCGAGCACCTTCACTTTCACGACTTGGCCTTCGGTCAAATGATCGCTGACATTTTCCACGCGCTCATGGGCGATTTGTGAAATGTGCACGAGGCCATCGGTGCCCGGCAAAATGTTCACAAACGCACCAAAGTCGACGATGCGCGCCACGGTGCCATCGTAAACAGTACCGACTTCAACTTCCGCAGTGACTTCTTGCACGCGCGCCAAGGCAGCTTGCGTAGCCGCTTTGGTTTCGCCGTAAATGCGCACCAAACCTGAGTCATCGATATCGATGGTGGCTTTGGTTTGCTCACAGATACCACGAATAGTCGCACCGCCTTTACCGATGACGTCACGGATTTTGTCGGTGCTGATTTGGATCGTGGTGTAGGTTGGTGCGTGCAGGCTGACTTCTGCGCGCGAGGCCGATAACACCTCATTCATTTGCGTGAGGATGGTTTGTCGCGCTTCATGAGCCTGGCCCAACGCGACTTCCATGATCTCCTCAGTAATGCCTTCGATCTTGATGTCCATTTGCAGTGCGGTCACGCCATTGGCGGAACCAGCCACTTTAAAGTCCATATCACCGAGGTGATCTTCATCACCCAGAATATCGGTCAGCACGGCGAAACGATCGCCCTCTTTCACCAGACCCATAGCGATACCCGCGACAGGGGCCTTCATCGGCACACCAGCGGCCATCAGCGCCAAAGAGGCACCGCAGATCGAGGCCATCGAGGATGAGCCGTTCGATTCAGTGATATCTGACACCACGCGAATGGCATACGGGAATTTATCAGCTGCGGGCAGCATGGGGTGCACACCACGACGCGCCAAACGACCATGGCCGATTTCGCGACGCTTTGGACCAGACTCGCGGCCCGTCTCGCCCACTGAGTAGGATGGGAAGTTGTAATGCAGCATGAAGTTGTCGGTGTAGGTACCCTCCAGCGCATCGACCATCATGCAATCGCGGGTACCGCCAAGCGTGGTCGTGACCAAAGCTTGAGTTTCGCCACGCGTAAACAGCGCTGAGCCATGCGCGCGTTCCAGCACATCAACTTGAATGTCGAGGGCACGCACGGTTTTCGTGTCGCGACCATCGATACGTGGCTTGCCACTGAGGATGTTGTCGCGGACAGCGCGATACTTTAAGTCGTCGAACAGCTCCAGCACTTCTTCAGCACTTTGCTCGCCGTCTTCTGGGGCAAATTGCGCCAACACAGCTTGCTTAATCTCATCCAAACGCGCGTAACGATCTTGCTTTACACGAACGGTGTAGGCGTCTGAGACCTGCGCGCCAAAAGCAGACTTCATGGCATCTTGCAGTGCGGTATTGACCACGGCAGCGGCAACATCCCACTTAGCGGTACCGACTTCTGCGGCGAACTCATTGATTGCCGAGACCACCACTTGCATTTCATCGTGACCAAACAAGACCGCGCCGAGCATCTGATCTTCGCTCAGCTCTTTGGCCTCTGACTCCACCATCAAGACCGCGGCTTGCGTACCGGCCACCACGAGATCGAGATCGGATGCTTTCATTTGCTCGAAGCTGGGGTTTAAGACGTACTCGTCGTCGATATAGCCCACGCGAGCGGCACCGATTGGACCATTGAACGGCAAGCCAGAAATAGCCAAGGCCGCCGAGGTGCCGATTAACGCGGCAATATCGGAGTCTTGCTGTTTGTCAGAAGAAATTACTGTCGCGGTGACCTGCACTTCATTGACGAAGCCTTCAGGAAACAAAGGACGAATAGGACGATCGATCAAACGCGAGGTGAGCGTTTCTTTTTCTGTGGGACGGCCTTCACGCTTGAAGTAACCGCCGGGAATTTTACCGGCCGCGTAAGTTTTTTCTTGATAGTTCACAGTTAATGGGAAAAAGCCCTGACCAGGCTTTGGCTTTTTCGCGCCAACCACTGCCACGAGCACTTGCACACCGCCCATGGTGACCACTACAGACGACGCTTGACGCGCCACGCGGCCGGTTTCTAATGTGACGCTCTGTGCGCCGAACTGAAAGGTTTTGCTTACGATATTGAACATATATTCCTCAATCAGTACGCCCTATGCGTACCGTGCTGACTAATTTGTCATTGGAGGCCCCTAACAGTTGCCATGCCTTAAGCATCGCAGGTGTTAGAAGCCTCTCCGATGACACACTGATTAAAAAATAAGGAGCGGCGAACCGCTCCCCATTCCTTACACGCTTAGCGACGCAGACCCAATACTTGGATGAGCGCAACATAGCGGCTGCTGTCTTTACGTTTGAGGTAATCGAGCAGCGTACGGCGTTGGTTCACCATGCGGATGAGACCGCGGCGCGAATGGTGATCATGCTTGTGCGCCTTAAAGTGTGGCTGCAGATCATTGATCTGGGCCGACAGCAAAGCCACTTGGACTTCACATGAGCCGGTATCGCCGGGGGCACGAGCATGCTGCGCTACGATGGCAGCCTTGTCCTGAACTGTCAGGGCCATGGGTTTTCTCCTCTGAAAGGCCATAAAACAACGACAGACCGAGCCTTTCTTCAGTCCGCGCTGACACGCCCTATGGGCATGTGTGGTGACTTACTGCGACGTGTTGACGCGCACTAAGCGTTTCGGGGCAAGCAGACCATCATCATCTTGACTGCCTATGCCTAAAAACATGTCGGGCTGACCATCATCTTGTATTTCAAAAATCAGCACCGACTGACCATCACGCGGCAGGCCTGAAGCCTGTACGGGATTGCCGTGGCGCAGATAATACGCTGAAGTTTCGCTCAACTCCACTCGCGGCCAATCGGCGAGACCGGCCCACGCCGGCAATAAAAACACGTCTAAGGCAGGAAAGCCTTGTGGCTCTGCATCGGCAATTTGCTCTCGCGTGACGCTCTGCTGAAGCGTAAATGGCCCAGCCTGTGTGCGACGCAGTGCCACGACATGCGCGCCACACCCAAGCACATCGCCAATATCTTCTACTAAATTGCGAATATACGTGCCCTTTGAGCAGGAAACTTCTAGCTCGACATACGGCAGCTCGATCGCCGTACAAACCAAGCGATAAATGCTGACCGGACGCGCTGCTCGCTCAACCTCAATGCCGGCACGCGCTAACTCATAGAGCGGACGGCCATCGCGCTTGAGCGCAGAAAACATCGAGGGCACTTGCAAGATATCACCGCGGAACTGCTGCAGTACCGTCTCTAAATCATCGGTGGTGATCGCAGGTACGACCGCGCGAGCAATAATCTCGCCCTCGGCATCGGAGGTAGTGGTTTTCTCGCCCAACTTGAGGCGGGTGACATAGGTTTTATCGGCATCAAGCAGATAATGCGAGTACTTGGTGGCCTCGCCCAAACAGATCGGCAAAACACCGGTCGCTAAGGGATCAAGGCTGCCCGTATGACCGGCTTTATCGGCCTGATAGCGATGCTTTACCCATTGCAGAATTTGATTTGATGTCATGCCAATGGGTTTATCGAGCAGCAAAATACCATCGATAGGGCGGCGTGGGCGGCGCGGTTTACTCATCGGCTCTCGCGCTTAGTCGCGGCTGTCGTCGGAGGCAGCTTCAGCGCTTGCGTCCGTGCCACTGGCATTTTTTGCATCGGCATTGACCGCTTGCGTGATCAGATCCGCCATACGATTACCGCGCGATGTTACCGTGTCGTGGTGAAAGCGTAGGTGCGGCACGATGCGCGTGCGCAAGCCGCGACCTAGCTCACCACGCAAGACACCCGCCGCGGCATTCAATATGCCAATGCCCTCATCGGGCGCTTCGTCTAGCGTCTTGCCCAAAATCGTCACGTAAATATCGGCATAGCCCATGTCGGGGCTGACTTTCACTGCCGACACCGTGACCATACCTAAGCGCGGGTCACGCAAGCGCTGGCGAATCAAATCGGAGATATCGCGCTGAACTTGGTCGCCTAAGCGTTGCGTGCGTTGACTCACTGAATCGTCCTGCCTTACAAGCTGCGCTTGATAATTTGGATTTCGTAGACTTCGATTTTGTCACCGGCTTGGATGTCTTTGTAACCGCGAACGGCAAGACCGCATTCCATACCATGACGAACTTCAGGTACGTCATCTTTATAGCGGCGCAATGACTCGAGCTCACCCTGGAACACCACCACGTCTTCACGTAAGACACGGATGGGTTTGTTCCGGAACAGGCTACCCTCAAGCACCATGCAACCCGCAGCATGACCAAATTTCGAGGAATGGAATACCTCACGAACCTCAGCCATACCGACAATGTTTTCACGACGCTCTGGCGACAACAGACCAGACATCGCGGCTTTCACATCATCGAGCAACTCATAAATGATGCTGTAATAGCGCAGGTCGATGCCATCGTTTTGGCATTTCGCACGGGCACCGTTGTCGGCTCGCACATTGAAGCCAAGCACCACCGAACCAGTAGACTCGGCCAGTGTGACATCCGATTCGGCAATCGCGCCGACACCCGAGCTGACGATTTTCACCACCACTTCGTCGGTGCCCAAGTCATGCAGCGCGGCAGTTAACGCCTCTAGCGAGCCACGCACATCGGCTTTCAAGACGATATTGACGCTGGCCGCTTCTTTTTTGCCCATATTGGCAAACACATTTTCCAGCTTCATGGCTTGCTGCATGTCCATGCGCACTTGGCGATCGCGAGCTAAACGGAACTCCGCCACTTCGCGTGCCTTGCGCTCATCGGCCACGACCAAGAACTCATCGCCAGCACCCGGCGCTTCAGGAAGACCCAAGATCTCAACCGGCATCGATGGGCCAACGGCTTTTACCAGCTTGCCATTTTCATCAGTCAAGGCGCGGGCGCGGCCATACATGGTGCCGGCCAGCACCAAGTCGCCTTTTTTCAGCGTGCCTTTTTGCACCAGCAAGGTGGCTACCGCACCGCGACCTTTATCGATACGCGACTCAATGACCACACCCTGTGCCGCACCTTTTGTTGAGGCGCGCAGCTCAAGCACTTCGGCTTGCAGCAAAATCGCGTCTAACAGGTTATCAATGCCATCGCCGCTATGGGCTGAGAGCTTGACGATTTGCGTGTCGCCACCCCAATCCTCGGGCACAACACCTTTCGCCGACAGCTCATTTTGCACACGATCAGGATCGGCTGACTCTTTGTCCATTTTGTTAATGGCAACAATCAGCGGCACGTTTGCCGCACGCGCATGATCGATCGCTTCAGCCGTTTGCGGCATCACGCCATCATCGGCCGCAACCACCAAAATCACGATATCGGTGGCTTTCGCACCGCGCGAGCGCATGGCCGTGAAGGCCGCATGACCCGGGGTATCTAAAAACGTCACCATGCCGCGAGGTGTTTCTACGTGGTAAGCACCGATATGCTGAGTAATACCGCCAACTTCGCCAGCGGCCACTTTGGCACGACGAATAGCATCAAGCAGCGATGTTTTACCGTGATCCACGTGACCCATAATGGTCACAACGGGTGCGCGCGGCGCATCATCGCCATGATCTACAATCGAATCCATCAGCGAGTCTTCAAGCGCGTTGTCACTGACAAACACGGCGGTATGACCCATCTCTTCAACCACTAAAGCCGCGGTTGCTTGATCAATACTTTGGCTTTCATTCACCATTTCGCCCATTTTCATGAGCACACGAATCACATCACGCGATTTGCGCGCCATTTTTTGCGCGAGATCGCTGACAACAATATTTTCTCCGATGGCAACTTCGTACACCTGTTTCTCCACCGGCTTTTCAAAGCCATGTTTTTTCGATAACGCGCTGGTCAGCGTGCGTGGCGTCTGGCGGAAAGCCTGCTCTTCACGCTTCTTAGGACCTTTCTTACCACCGCGAGCATTGGTACCACCGCCACGCTTGATCTCACGATCTTCACGGGCAAATGAGTCCTCGTAGGCGACACCGACCAAACCACGCGCTAACGGCGCATCGGTTGGTGCAGCGGCTGTACCATCCTCTTTACGCACAGCGAGCTCGGCAGCAATTTTTTGCGCTTGCTCAAGCGTTTTTTCGCGTGCTTTCTCTTCTGCTTCGCGACGCACAACGTCTTCTTGACGCTTGCGCACTTCGTCGGCCGCACGTGCTTTAGCAGCCTCTTCTTCGCGACGCGCCTTCTCTTCCGGCGTCTCTAATCGCTTCACGTCCACTTTCGGCACGCTCAACTTGCGCGAATCCTTAGGCTCATTGCCTAATTGCTTGCGTGCCTCTTCTGCGGCTTTGCGTGCCTCTTCTTCAGCGGCTGCCACACGCGCATCTTCAGCAGCGCGCTTTTCTGCATCAATGGCGGCTTGCTTAGCTTCTTCCGCCTGGCGGACAGCAGCCTCAGCCTCAAGACGCTTAGCCTCTTCGGCTTCGCGCACTTTATCTTCCTGCTCTTCGAGCACCGAACGCTTCACGTACGTGCGAGTTTTGCGCACTTCAACGTTGACAGTCTTGGCGCGACCACCGGTAGCAGCTGAGGTTTTCAATGTGCTAACGGTTTTGCGCTGCAAAGTAATCTTGCGCGGCTCACCGGCCTGCTCGCCATGGGCACGCTTGAGGTGCGCAAGCAGCTGCTGCTTTTCGCTATCGGAGACAGCGTCGGTGGCTTTTTTATGGTTGAGACCGGCTTCGCCCATTTGTGCGAGCAACGTCTCAACAGGACGACCGACGGTGTCGGCTAATTCTTTAACGGTGACTTCAGCCATGGGGCGTTTACTCCGGTTCTGAGAAGGTGGCCCGGCTTATTGAAACCAGGGCTCACGCGCCTTCATGATCAATTGGGCAGCAATATCGTCGTCGAGGCCGTCGATATCATTGATGTCGTCAATGGCCTGCTCAGCCAAATCTTCCATGGTGACAATGCCGCGTGCAGCCAGCGAAAACGCGAGCTTGCGATCCATGCCTTCCATCGCTAATAAGTCATCGGCTGGCTCGCGAGCGCCCTCTTCAGACACTAAGGCTTTCGTAAGCAGCGCATCTTTGGCGCGCTGGCGCAGCACATCAACCAGCTCATCATCAAACTCTTCGATGGACTGCAGCTCTTCGAGCGGCACATAGGCCACTTCTTCGAGCGAGGTGAAGCCTTCATTGACCAAGATGATGGCGATGTCTTCATCCACGCCCAGGTCACTCATGAACGCATCAATAAAATGTTGCGCTTCGTTTTCTTGCTTGGCTTGCGCGTCTTCTAATGTCATGACATTCAGACGCCAGCCGCTGAGCTCCGAGGCGAGCCGAACATTTTGGCCGCCGCGACCAATGGCCATCGCCAACTGATCTTCTTCAACGGCTACGTCCATGGTGTGGTTGTCTTCATCGACCACAATGGATGCCACTTCAGCCGGCTGCAGCGCATTGATGACAAACTGCGCGGGGTTATCGTCCCAAAGCACAATATCAACACGCTCGCCGCCCAGCTCACCCGAAACGGCTTGCACACGCGAACCACGCATGCCGATACAAGCGCCTTGCGGATCAATGCGATGGTCGTTGCTTTTCACCGCCAACTTAGCGCGCACACCAGGGTCACGCGCAGCTGCACGGATCGAGATAATTTCCTCACCAATTTCTGGCACTTCTATACGAAATAGCTCGATGATCATTTCTGGACGCGTACGCGACATGAGTAATTGCGCACCACGACCTTCGGCATTGACATCAAACAACACGGCACGCAACCGATCGCCCATGCGGAACGATTCACGCGGCAACATCTCTTCGCGCGCCAAATACGCTTCTGCGTTAGCACCTAAATCAATGATCAAGCCATCGCGTGTGGTCTTTTTCACGATACCCGAGAGGATTTCGCCAACCCGGTCACGATAGGCATCAACCACCAACGCGCGCTCGGCTTCGCGCACTTTCTGCACGATCACTTGCTTCGCTGTTTGTGCGGCAATGCGACCAAACGCTTCCGAAGCAATTTTCTCTTCAACGATATCGCCAAGGGCTAAGCCCTTTTCTTCGACATCACTAATGGCCAATTGCATAGCTGGAATTTCGTGGTCTTCGTCGGCAACGACTTCCCAAAAACGAAAGGTTTCGTATTCGCCGCTGCGACGATCAATCGCCACACGAATGTTAATTTCGTCATTGTCGAAGCGCTTCACGGTCGCCGCGGCTAATGCCTCTTCCAATGCTTGAAAGATAACTTCGCGGCTCACGCCTTTTTCGTTGCTGACCGAATCCACAACCAACAGGATTTCTTTACTCATGATGGGCCCTGCTTATTCGTGTTCTATCAAAAGTTCGGAACGATATTTGACTTATCGATACTAACAAACGGAATTTCATACGCGATGCCATCAACCTGCAATGTCACCGTACTATCTGTGCTGCTCAGCATGACGCCCTTGAAGCGGCGACGGCCTTGTAGCGGCGCGGTTAAGCGCACATTTAACTCTTCACCAACGTAGGCAGGATACTGACTGGGATTAAACAGCGCGCGGTCCCAACCAGGCGATGACACCTCAAGCGTGTACTCACCGGCAATGGGATCTTCAACATCCATCACACCACTGACTTGATGGCTCACGCGTGAACAGTCATCAATGCCTACGCCGGCTTCGCGATCCGTATCAATGTATACGCGCAGTACCGAGTGCTTGCCTTGCTGAAAAAACTCCACACCCCACAGCTGAAAGTCGCATGACTCAACCACAGGCGCTAGCAATTGCGTTAGTTCTTCAATTTTCTTCGAGATGGCCATTGTGCCCGTCTCTCCCGGCGCCCTATGAGCAGGCGTTTGCACATGTCAGAAACAAAAAATGGGCCTCAATGCCCACGTTGACGGCAGCCCGGTGAACCGGGGATCACCTGCCGCAAGACCTGTAAAAAAGCCCACTCTAGGTGGGCTTTTTCAACAAAGTCCGAATGTGGTAGCGGGGGCTGGATTTGAACCAACGACCTTCGGGTTATGAGCCCGACGAGCTACCTGACTGCTCCACCCCGCATCAGAGGTTGCGAAATATAGAGATCTGACACGGACTTGTCAAACCCTTTCGCTACCGGCAGCGCCGGTATTTACACCGAATCATCTGATCGCTCAGAAATCCGGCTAAATTGGTGCGGAAGGGGGGACTTGAACCCCCACGCCCGAAGGCACAGCCACCTCAAGGCTGCGTGTATACCAATTTCACCACTCCCGCATTGGTGTTTTACCCCGCCACCGGGGACACGATAAATCGTGCAGTTTACTGCGCTGGTGCGACCGGCAAATCAGGGTTTGCTGGAGCAGCAGGCGCTTGCTGCACAGGCAATTCAGGCAGACCCGGAATTGCTTGTGAGTTCGGTGCCAATGACGTGGCTAATGCACGCGATTGGTTTTTGGCATATATGGCCAAACCTAAACTGGTGACAAAAAAGACCAACGCCAATGCAGCCGTTAGCTTCGTCAAAAAGCCTGTTGAACCCGAGCTACCGAAAACGGTACCCGACGAGCCTGCACCAAAGGATGCGCCCATTTCAGCGCCTTTACCTTGCTGCAACAAAATCAAGCCAATCATGACCACTGCCACGATGATGTGCACAACCAACACCAATGTTTCCATGACCATTAACCTTGTTAGGCGACCTGACCCGCTGCGCGGCAAATCGCTAAAAATTCTGGCGCCGACAAGGATGCTCCTCCGACCAACGCCCCATCAATATCCGGCATAGCAAATAGGCCCGCCGCATTATCCGCTTTGACACTACCGCCATACACAATACGCAGTGCTTGCGCTGCTGGCGCATCGAAGGCGGCAACTACAGCGCGCAATGAGGCATGCACAGCCTGCGCTTGCTCAGGTGTTGCTGTTAAGCCCGTGCCGATGGCCCACACTGGCTCATATGCCAACACACCCGATGCCAATGCCTCAGCACCCATCAACTCTAAAACTGCTAGCACCTGCCGCGATACAACGGCGAGCGTGTCGCCCGCCTCACGCTCCGCCAGCGTTTCGCCAACACACAACACGGCAGTCAAACCTGCGCGCTGAAGTGCGGCAAATTGTGCGGCCACCAAGGCGTCATTCTCACCAACACCCTGGCGTCGCTCCGAATGCCCCACTAAGGCACCCGCGAGCTTGAAATCTTCCATCATTGCCACCGAACAGTCGCCGGTATAGGCGCCTGAAGCATGCGGCGAAACAGTCTGCGCCATCACAGCAACTGCAGTATCACGCAGGGCATCGCTCGATTGCTGCCAATACGGCGCAGGCACAGCAACTGCTGTATCAACAGACGCGACATGCTCTGCCGCAGCCAGTGCGTCAAGCAAGGCGGCGTTAGACTCACGTACACCATTCATCTTCCAGTTGCCACCAACCCAAGGTCGACGCATATCCGTATCTCCGGGGCCGGCCTCGCAAGGTCGGCAATACTAGCGAAGCCGACGACGGCTTACAAGCAGTTGCGCACAGTCTCTGCAAGAGATTTTGCTAAAGCCTGAACTAATGCGGCATTTTGACCCTCGACCATGACGCGAATGACTGGCTCAGTACCTGAGGCGCGCAACAAAACACGGCCCTGTCCGGCCAACTGCTGCTCCGCATCGGCAATAGCCAACTGAACACTCGGCTTACTCATGACATCAACACGCTCAGCTAAACGCACATTAATCAGCTCATGAGGAAACTTACTCATGCCAGCTTTTAGCTCGGCCAATGGCTTTCCGCTCTCAACGATAGCTTTCAGCACCTGCAAGGCGGCGACAATGGCATCGCCGGTGCTGGATTTATCGAGACAGACAATATGGCCGGAGGCCTCGCCGCCAAGCGTCCAGCCGCGCTCATTGAGCGCGGCCATAACATAGCGATCACCGACATTGGCACGGACAAACTCAACGCCCATGGCTTGAATGGCTTTTTCGAGTCCGAAGTTGCTCATCAAGGTGCCGACAACGCCGCCAATGGAGGCTCCGCTGCGCTGGCGTTCACGAGCCATGACATAGAGCAGTTCATCGCCATCGACGACTTCACCGCGATGATCAACCATAACAATGCGGTCGCCATCACCATCGAAGGCAATACCGAGATCGGCTTTTTCTGCCAGCACACGCTGCTGCAATGACTCTGGATGGGTTGACCCCACGCCGTCATTGATATTGTGGCCATTAGGCTCGCAGGCATGGCGAATCACGCGTGCACCTAATTCGTCAAATACCGCAGGCCCAACGTGATAGGTCGCACCATGGGCACCATCGATAACGATTGTTAAGCCACGCAATGACAAATGATAGGGAAACGTGGATTTGCAAAACTCGATATAACGCCCACGCGCATCCTCTTGGCGAGTGACCTTACCCAATGTGTCGGGGTTATCAATTCGCATGTCTTGATCGAGCCATGACTCAATGCTGAGCTCTACAGCGTCATCTAACTTGCGGCCATCGGGGCCAAAAAATTTGATGCCATTATCGTGATAGGGGTTGTGTGAGGCGGAAATAACAATGCCGGCGCTGGCATGAAACGCACGCGTTAAATGCGCTACCGCCGGTGTTGGAATAGGCCCCAGTAAACGCACGCTAACGCCGGCAGCGGACAAGCCTGCTTCGAGTGCCGACTCAAACAAATAGCCCGACAACCGCGTATCCTTACCGACCACAACCGATGGGTTGTCGACCTTGACTGCCATGGCTCGCCCGGCAGCCCAACCAAGCTTCAAAGCAAATTCTGGGGTAATGGGATACTGGCCAACTAGCCCGCGCACACCGTCGGTACCGAAATATTTTCTGCTCATTATTATCCTTAATTAGTCTGCTGCAGATTGTGCTTGCCAAAGCGCGAGGGCATCGACAGTTTCACGCACATCATGGGTGCGAATGATACGAGCGCCGCGCTCAACCGCCAAGACCGCCGCCGATAAGCCGGCCGCACCGCGCGCCTGCACAGGCGCACCACCCAAGACATCACCCAGCATGGACTTGCGTGAAACACCCACCATTAGCGGCGCCCCAAGCGCCTGCAAGCGCTCGAAATGTTTAAGCAAACTAAGGTTGTGCGCCAGTGTTTTGCCAAAGCCAAACCCCGGATCGAAGAGCAATCGCTCAGCACCAATACCGGCACCAAGACACGCCGCGGCGCGCTCACGCAAAAAGGCCATAATCTCATCACAGACATTGGTGTAGCGCGGTTGCTGCTGCATGGTTTCAGGCTGCCCCTGCATATGCATCAGGCATACCGGCAGTCCCGAGCCGGCGGCGGCCTCGAGCGCGCCCGGGCGCTGAAGCGCGCGCACATCATTGATGAGTCCGGCGCCAGCCTTCGCGCCAGCACGCATTAGCGTCGGCGAGGACGTATCGAGTGACATAATGACATCGAGCCGCTGACCAATTGCCTCCAACACCGGCATGACACGATCAAGCTCTTCTTGCGGCGACACCGGCGCAGCGCCTGGACGCGTGCTCTCACCGCCAATATCGATGATCTGCGCACCGGCATGACAAAGGCTGTCAGCGTGATGAAGCGCTGCATCGAGGGCGTTATAACGACCACCATCTGAAAATGAGTCGGGGGTGACATTGAGCACCCCCATCACAACGGGCCGCGTCAGATCTAAGACACGACCGCCACACGACAGATGCGTCACCACGTCGCGCCTATGGCGTTAAATGGCATCAGGCGCTGGCGTGGCCGAGCCATTGGACTCGTCTTTTTCGCTCGATGTCGCCGCTGTGTCGCCGCCACCTTTTGAGTCATCGTCTGTCCAGCCGCTGGGCGGACGCACATCGCGGCGAGCCATCAGGTCGTCAATTTGTGGCGCATCAATGGTTTCATACTTCATCAAGGCCTCAGACATGGCATCGAGAATGTCGCGATTATCAACGAGTAATTCGCGCGCGCGCGCATAGCAGCGATCAATCACCGAGCGCACTTCGATATCAATTTCAATGGCGGTCTGACTGGAGACATTTTTGGTCTGCGTAACCGAGCGGCCCAGAAATACTTCGCCTTCATCTTCTTCATAGAGCAATGGGCCGAGCTTCTCGGATAAACCCCATTTGGTGACCATATTGCGCGCCAATTCGGTGGCACGCTGAATGTCATTGCTGGCACCGGTGGTGACCCCCTCAAAGCCGAGCGTGAGCTCTTCGGCAATGCGGCCGCCAAACAGCGAGCAGATATTGCCCTCAATACCGCGCTTGGACATGGAGTAGCGATCTTCTTCGGGCAAAAACATGGTCACGCCTAGCGCACGACCGCGCGGAATGATCGACACTTTGTAGACCGGATCATGTTCAGGCACCAAGCGACCAACAATGGCATGGCCGGCCTCGTGGAAGGCGGTGTTGAGCTTCTCTTTTTCCGACATAACCATGGATTTGCGCTCAGCGCCCATCATGATTTTGTCTTTGGCTTTCTCAAACTCATTCATGCTGACTTGCTTGAGGTTGCTGCGCGCGGCAAACAACGCGGCCTCATTGACCAAGTTAGCCAGGTCAGCGCCGGAGAAGCCGGGTGTGCTGCGCGCGAGGTTATTTGGCACGACATCATTGCCCATGGGGATTTTGCGCATGTGCACGCGCAGAATTTGCTCGCGGCCACGGACATCAGGCAAACCAACCACGACTTGGCGGTCAAAGCGACCGGGACGCAGGAGCGCAGTGTCGAGCACATCGGGGCGGTTGGTGGCGGCAATAACAATCACACCTTCGCTGCCTTCAAAGCCGTCCATTTCGACCAAGAGCTGGTTCAGCGTTTGCTCGCGCTCATCGTGACCGCCGCCCATGCCGGCACCACGATGACGGCCCACGGCATCGATCTCATCGATGAAAATAATGCACGGCGCCTGCTTCTTGGCCTGCTCAAACATATCGCGCACGCGGCTGGCGCCGACACCGACAAACATCTCAACGAAATCAGAGCCCGAGATGCTGAAAAACGGCACTTTCGCCTCACCAGCAATGGCTTTCGCTAGCAGCGTTTTACCGGTACCGGGTTGACCAACCATGAGAATGCCGCGCGGAATGCGACCGCCCAGATTTTGAAACTTACCCGGGTCGCGGAGGAACTCAACCACTTCGCTGACTTCTTCTTTGGCTTCATCGCAGCCGGCAACGTCGGCAAAGGTCACTTTGATTTGATCTTCGGTAAGCTGGCGCGCACGTGATTTACCAAAGCTCATAGGATTGCCGCGACCACCGCCGCCGCCCATGCCACCGCCCATTTTGCGCGATAAAAACACAAACAGCGCCACCATCAGCAGGATAGGAAATGCTGCTACTAAAAGCTGCGACAACATGCCTTGCTGCTCAGGCGCGGCACCGACCACGGTGACTTTCTGACGCAAAAGCTGGTTGATAAGGTCTTTGTCTTCGGCAGGCGGTCGCACGGTCTCAAACTTCTGACCGCTGGCGCGCTGACCCGTAATGAGGTCGGGCTGGATACGCACGCTTTGAATTTCGCCGGCATCAACCGCGGCCACGAAATCACTATAATTCATGGCTTGGCTGGGTGCTTTTTGGCCAAAATTACCAAACACATAGGCAAGTGCCCCTGCGATCAGCAGCCACACCACAATATTTTTGCCGAAATCATTCACAAAGCAACCTCCAGGTCATCCGACCTTGTTGTGGCAGCACAGAGCTGCCGGCTGTGATGGACTGCCCACCACTTATGGGCGAAAACCACTCGCCACTAAATAGACTTCCCGCGAACGCGCCCGCGAGGCCGCCGGTTTACGCGCCTTCAGCACAGCGAAATGCTGCAAAATAGCACGGCGATATTCTTCATAACCCTCGCCCTGAAAGACTTTCACCACAAACGTGCCTTTCGGGCGTAGCACCTGCACCGCCATCTCTAAGGCGAGTTCACACAAATACATGGCGCGCGGCAAGTCTACTGATGTATTACCACTCATATTGGGGGCCATGTCGCAAATTACAAGGTCCATCGGCTCGCCGTTGAGTTCCGTCATGATGGCATCGCTGACTGACTGCTCGCGAAAGTCGCCGAGTACGAAGGTCACATCAGGGAGCGCATCCATCGGCAAAATATCACTGGCAATGACTTTGCCGCGACCATCCATCAAGCGCCCAGCGACCTGGCACCAGCTACCTGGCGCCGAGCCCAGATCGAGAATATTCATGCCCGGCCGGATAAGTTTATCTTTCTCCTGCAGCTCCAAAAGCTTGTAGCTGGCGCGTGAGCGGTAACCATCTTGCCAAGCTTTTTGCACATAATGATCGTCGAGATGCTCCTGCATCCAGATCTTGCTGCGGCCACTGAGTTTGCGATTGGTAATTTTTGTAGCCATGGCACCGATAACACTGCAGACAACAACAGAAAAACAGGAACTAGCGGCAACAAAGCGCTAGAATAGAGTGTCTTTTTACCAGAATTCGGCGCGTTATGCCCTGCTTTTACGCAGCAAACCGCCCCAACACTGAGGTTGCCGTGAGCTTGTCACCCGCTGAGAAAAAACGTTTGCGCCAAATTGGCCACCACTTAAACCCACTTGTGCAACTCGGCGGCAATGGCTTAACCGAGGCCGTACTGGCGGAGATTGATGCGCGCTTAGAAGATCACGAACTCATTAAAGTTCGCGTAGGCGGCGATGATCGCGAGGCACGAAGCGAAGTCATTGCCGAGATTGCGCGCACTACCGCCTCGGAAATTGCGCAGACTATTGGCAAGCTCGTGCTGCTGTACCGCCCCGCCAAACGCCCAGATCCCAAGCTCTCTAACCTCTTGCGAGCACTTGGCTAACGGAAGCTATTGCGTTGGCGAAGTGAGCCACGACAGCAGCCTGGTGAGCGCGTCATGCATCTCGTGATAAGTGGCGCTCGGCCATTGCAGCAAGGTCTCAGCGGCTTGCACCGACGGCCCTTTTTTCGTCAGCTCATCTGCACACTGCAGGGTTAATGCCTCCAACCCTACTGTGGTAATTTCCAAATGACATTGCAGCGCTAAAGCGCGTGGCCCCATGAGCACCGCTTGCGTCGCGCAGGCTGCGCTGCTGGCAAGCTGTTGGGCGCCTGCCGGCAGTGAAAATGTCTCACTATGCCAATGCAGCACACACAAATCATCCCACACCGCAGGCACATCTGCGGCGGCATCAGTCGCTACTAAGGGATACCAGCCGATTTCTCGCACAGGGTTTTTCGTCACGTCAGCCCCCATGCACAAGGCCATTTGCTGTGCACCAAGGCATATGCCCAATGTTGGTACGCCCCGCGCAATGGCCTCTTGCAAATACGCGCGCTCATCGGCAAGCCACGGGTATTGCTCGTTGTCATGGACGCTCATTGGCCCGCCAAGGCAGAGCAACAGGTCAATGTCATCTAGGTCAGGCAGGGCTCGATCGCCGCTATACCATGCGGTCGTTGTGACCTCCGCACCTTGGGCCGAGAGCCAGTCGGCGATATGCCCAGGCCCCTCAAACACAACATGCTGAAGCACGTGCGCGCGTTTAACACTCATAGCTTAAGGTCTCACGCGCGATCAGTGATCGCAGGATTATTCGTAGCGAACCGCGACAACTTCGTATTCGACTCGGCCACCGGGCGTTTCAATCACGGCATCATCGCCTTCGCTTTTGCCAATGAGACCGCGCGCAATGGGCGAATTGACTGAGATTTTGCCGATTTTAAAGTCGGCTTCGTCATCGCCCACGATGTGATAGGTCTTGGTCTCGCCGGTATCGATATTTTCAATGTCGACCGTGGCACCAAAAATCACCTTGCCAGTTTTTGGCATTTGCAAGATATCAATGACTTGCACATTTGAGAGCTTGCCTTCGATATCTTGAATGCGCCCCTCAATAAAGCCTTGTTGCTCACGTGCGGCGTGGTATTCGGCATTTTCTTTCAAGTCGCCGTGCGCACGCGCTTCCGCAATCGCGGCAACGACCGCTGGGCGATCGGTGCCTTTTAACTTAATCAGCTCGGCCTTTAGCGCTTCTGCGCCTTGCACCGTCATTGGGTATCGTTGCATATCAAAGCCCCTCGTGGAGATCCTGTAAGCGGCGCACCGTTAACGCATCCGTCGATCGCAGCGATTGGCTGACGGCCTCAGCGCCGCTCAGCGTGGTCGTGTAGTAAACCTTGCCTTGCAAGGCACTGCGACGAATCGAGAATGAGTCTTCTTGAGCCTGCTTGCCTTCCGTGGTGTTAATGATGAAGCTGATGCTGCCGTTCTTCAACATATCGACAATATGCGGACGGCCTTCCGTAACTTTATTGACGCGCTTGCAGGCAATACCCGCATCAGCCAAGACTTTTTGCGTGCCACTCGTGGCGACTAGCGTGAAGCCCAGGCCAGCTAACTCGCCAGCCACGCGGGAGACGTGCGGCTTATCGGAGTCACGCACCGATAAAAACACACAGCCGCTGGTTGGCAGGCGCTCATTAGAGCCTAAAACTGCTTTATGGAAGGCTTCAGCAAAGGTCGCGCCAGAGCCCATAACCTCGCCTGTCGACTTCATTTCTGGGCCTAAAATGGGGTCTACGCCGGGGAACTTGGCAAACGGGAATACCGCTTCTTTGACGCTGTAATAGTTCGGCACGATCTCTTTAGTAAAGCCCTGATCTTGCAAGGACTTGCCAGCCATGCAACGCGCCGCCACTTTCGCCAGCGAGGTGCCAATGCACTTCGAGACAAAGGGCACGGTGCGCGAGGCACGTGGATTGACCTCGAGCACATAGACGTCATTGCCCTTCACGGCAAATTGTACGTTCATTAAGCCGATAACGCCGAGCTCGCGCGCCATCGCGATGGTTTGCGCGCGCATAACATCTTGCAGCTCAGCCGACAGGTTGTAGGGCGGTAATGAGCACGCCGAGTCGCCGGAGTGAATGCCGGCCTGCTCGATATGCTGCATGATGCCGCCGATAACCACGGTCTTGCCGTCGCTCACGCAGTCGACATCGACCTCGATGGCATCATCTAAGAAGCGATCGAGCAGCACCGGCGACTCGTTGGAGGCGCTCACGGCTTCGCGCAGATAGCGCGCCAGCTCCGCATCATTGAAGACGATTTCCATGGCGCGACCGCCAAGCACATAGCTTGGGCGCACCACCAATGGGTAGCCGACTTCCGAGGCCAGCAACAGGCCCTCTTCAGTCGAGCGCGCCAAGCGATTCGGCGGCTGCAATAGATTCAGACGCTCAACCATTTGCTGGAAACGTTCACGGTCTTCGGCACGGTCAATGGCATCGGGGGACGTACCGATGATCGGCACACCCGCCGCCTCAAGGGCACGCGCAAGCTTCAGCGGGGTCTGGCCGCCGTATTGCACGATGACGCCTTTGGGCTTCTCGAGCGCGGCAATTTCTAACACATCTTCCAGCGTGACCGGCTCGAAATACAGACGATCGGAGGTGTCGTAATCGGTGGAGACGGTTTCGGGATTGCAGTTGACCATGATGGTCTCAAAACCATCTTCGCGCATCGCTAACGCCGCATGCACGCAGCAATAGTCAAACTCAATGCCTTGCCCAATGCGGTTCGGACCACCACCGAGCACCATGATTTTATCGCGGTTGCTTGGCTCAGCCTCGCAGGTTTCTTCGTAGGTCGAATACATATAGGCGGTGCTGGTCGCAAACTCGGCAGCACAGGTATCGACGCGCTTATAGACCGGGTTGATGCCCTGGCTCCAGCGCCGTTTACGCAGCTCTTTTTCGGAGACGCCAATGAGCGTGGCCAAACGACTATCGGCAAAACCCTTACGCTTGAAGCGCCACATGGCATCGCGATCAAGACCGGCAAAGCCAAGTTGCGTCACCTCGGCCTCAGCCTTGATGATGTCTTCGATCTGCACCAAAAACCAGGGATCGACACCGGTAAGCTGATGCACTTCGTCGATGCGCAGGCCCATACGGAAAGCATCGCCGATATACCAAATACGCTCAGGGCCGGGGTTTGATAGCTCATTGCGGAGCTTGGCATCGGCATTGGCATCGCTGGCGCTGAGCATCGGGTTAAAGCCATCAGAGCTGACTTCTAAGCCGCGCAAGGCTTTCTGCAAGGACTCTTGGAAGGTACGACCAATCGCCATTACCTCACCGACTGACTTCATTTGCGTGGTCAGGCGCGGCTCAGCTTGCGCGAACTTCTCGAAGTTGAAGCGTGGAATTTTGGTGACCACATAATCAATCGATGGCTCAAATGACGCTGGCGTGCGGCCACCGGTGATGTCGTTTTTCAGCTCATCGAGGGTGTAGCCAACGGCCAATTTCGCCGCAACTTTAGCAATCGGAAAGCCGGTGGCTTTTGAGGCCAGCGCCGAGGAACGCGACACGCGCGGATTCATCTCGATGACCACCATGCGGCCATCGTGCGGGCTAATACCAAACTGCACATTGGAGCCGCCGGTTTCCACGCCAATCTCACGCAACACCGCGCAAGAGGCGTCACGCATGATTTGATATTCTTTATCGGTCAGCGTTTGCGCGGGTGCCACGGTGATCGAGTCGCCGGTGTGCACGCCCATGGCGTCGAAGTTTTCAATGGCGCAGACGATGATGCAGTTGTCATTGCGGTCACGCACAACTTCCATCTCGTACTCTTTCCAGCCAATCAGCGACTCATCAATGAGCAGCTCGTTGGTCGGCGACAGATCCAGACCACGCTCGCAAATCTCGATGAACTCTTCGCGGTTATAGGCAATACCGCCACCCGAGCCGCCCATGGTAAATGATGGACGGATAATCGAGGGAAAGCCTGTGGTTTCGAGCACCGCAAAGGCCTCGTCCATATTGGTGGCAATACCCGCACGCGGACACTCCAGGCCAATACGGCGCATGGCTTGGTCAAAGAGCTTGCGGTCTTCAGCCATGCGGATAGCTTCTTTCGAGGCACCGATTAGCTCAACACCGAACTTCGCCAGCACACCTTCTTTGTCGAGGGCGAGTGCGCAGTTCAGCGCAGTCTGGCCACCCATGGTTGGCAGCAGCGCATCGGGGCGCTCTTTTTCGATGATTTGCGCGACGGTCTGCCACGTGATCGGCTCGATATACGTCGAGTCGGCCATCGACGGGTCGGTCATGATGGTGGCCGGATTGGAGTTCACCAAAATAACGCGGTAACCCTCTTCACGCAGCGCCTTACACGCCTGCGCGCCGGAGTAATCGAACTCACAGGCCTGACCAATGACAATCGGACCAGCGCCGATGATGAGAATGCTTTGGATATCAGTACGCTTTGGCATGTCTTACTTCCGAGCCTGCATCAATTCAATAAAATGGTCGAACAAGGGCTGCGCATCGTTCGGGCCGGGACTGGCCTCAGGGTGACCCTGAAAGCTGAACGCCGGTTTATCGGTGCGATGAATGCCTTGCAGCGAACCATCGAAGAGTGATTTGTGGGTCACGCGCAAGGTCGCTGGCAATGACGCTTCGTCGACCGCAAAGCCGTGGTTTTGGCTGGTGATCATGACGCGCCCGGCATCGATGTCTTGCACCGGATGGTTAGCGCCGTGATGGCCAAACTTCATTTTCAAGGTTTTCGCACCGGATGCCAGCGCCAGCAGCTGGTGGCCTAAGCAGATGCCAAACACCGGAATGTCAGTTTCCAAAAAGGCTTTAATGGCATCGATGGCGTAGTCGCAGGGCTCGGGGTCGCCTGGGCCATTGGAGAGGAAAATGCCATCAGGATTCATCGCCAAAACGTCGGCGGCAGGCGTTTTCGCCGGCACCACGGTGAGCTCGCAGCCGCGATCGGCGAGCAAGCGCAGAATATTTTGCTTCACGCCAAAGTCATAAGCCACGACCTTAAAGCGCGGCGCCTCACTGGGCTCTTGATAGCCGCTGGCTAAGGTCCAGCTGCCCTGTATCCATTGATAGGCTTTATCGCTACTCACCACTTGCGCCAGATCGGCACCTTTCAGGCTAGGCACTTGCTTGGCCGCGGCGATGGCTGCCTCCACGGCGCCATCAGCAACAGCCGCTGCACCGGCCACGATGACACCATTCTGCGCACCTTTTTCACGCAAAATGCGCGTTAGGCGGCGCGTATCAATGTCCGCAATCGCCACCACGCCATTGCGCAGCAAATACTGCGGCAACGTCTCGATCATGCGCCAGTTACTGGCCAATAGCGGCAAATCGCGGATGATTAAGCCGGCAGCCCAGACCTGCGTAGACTCGTTATCTTCGCTGTTCACGCCAGTATTGCCGATGTGCGGATAAGTCAGCGTGACCATTTGCTGGCAATACGATGGGTCGGTGAGGATTTCTTGATAGCCGGTCATGGCGGTGTTGAACACCACCTCGCCAGAGGACTGTCCATCAGCCCCAATAGATACGCCCTTGAAAACACTTCCGTCTTCTAGCGCAAGAATGGCAACGTTGCTCAAACCGACCTCCACAAAGCGATTTTAGTTAAGCGCGCGTGCAAAAAAACGAGAAGCGATGACTATCCTTCTCGTTGTATCCATATAGGGGTTGCACGCTGGCACGATTTGAAACGGCATTCTACGCAGATGCGACCGCGCTGTCCAACCAAAGGCACGGCTAAATGCGCGGGCTCAGCAGATGCTTAAGACAGGCCGAGCACGTCTTGCATGGAGTATAGCGCTGGCGTTTGCGCGGTCTTATCTGACGCAAGCCAGCGCGCTGAACGCACCGCACCGGTGGCGAAATTGGCTCGATTGGTGGCGACATGGCGGACTTCCACGCGCTCGCCTTCACCAAAGAAAAATACCGTGTGATCGCCCACGGTATCGCCACCGCGCAGCGTTTGAAAACCAATCTGCTGACGTTCGCGGGCGCCGGTGTGGCCGTGGCGCGCATAGACCGCGACCTCATCGAGATTACGACCTAACGCACTCGCCACGGCTTCACCCATCATCAGCGCGGTACCCGAGGGCGCATCAACTTTGTGGCGATGGTGCGCCTCCAGCACATCGATATCGACGCTGTCACCAAAAGCTTTCGCCGCCAGCTCCAACATTTTCAATGAGACATTGACGCCGACCGAGTAGTTGCCCGAATACACCATGGCCTGCTCGGCGCTAAGCGCCGCTAGCTCGGCTTTTTGCTCAGCATTGAGCCCGGTGGTGCCAATCACCAAGCCGCGCCCCAAACGCTGACACACACCGGCATGGATGATCGTGGCGGCTGGCGCGGTGAAGTCAATGGCGACATCAAAATCGACCTGCGCCAAGTCATCCGTAATGCTCACGCCGAGCCGGCCAACACCCGCCAGCTCACCCGCATCTTGGCCTAAAAACTCCGAGCCATTGCGCTCAATGGCGGCACTTAACTGCACGCCCTCAGCTGCATGCACAGCGGCGATCAAGGCCCGCCCCATGCGCCCGCCAGCACCACAAATGGCAATTCGTGTCATTTTGTCATCTCATCAAAAAACTTACGCACAGCACTAAAGAAGGACTCTTTATTGGGCGATTGCTTGTTGTCGTCACCGCTCATGGTTTGCTTAAACTGGCGCAGCATGTCTTTTTGCTCGCTGCTCAAGTTCACCGGCGTTTCCACAATCACGCGACACAGCATATCGCCTGGTGCGTGGGCGCGAATTGGCTTCACGCCCTTGCCCTTCAAGCGAAATAGCTTACCGGTTTGCGCACCCTCGGGGATGCGCAACTTCACGCGGCCATCGAGGGTGGGCACTTCCAGCTCACCACCCAATGCGGCATCGGCAAAATCGATTGGCACTTCGCAATACAGATCGGCGCCATCGCGCTTGAAAATACGATGCTCACGTACCGACACTTGCACATACAGGTCGCCCGCTGGGCCGCCCTGCGCGCCCGCCTCGCCTTCGCCCGTGAGGCGAATGCGATCGCCGGTATCAACACCGGCTGGGATTTTTACTTCTAAGGTCTTTTGCTTACGCACTCGACCTTCACCACGACAACTGCCGCATGGGTCGGTGATCACACTGCCGCGACCATGACAGCTGGGGCAGGTTTGACTCATCACAAAGAAGCCTTGCTGAACACGTACTTGGCCGCTGCCATTACAGCTTCGGCAGGGACTTGCGCTGGTGCCTTTTTTCGCACCGGAGCCATCGCAGGGCTCGCACTCCGACATGGTCGGCACGCGAATTTGGACTTTCGTGCCACGCACGGCCTCTTCTAAATCTAGCTCTAAGGTGTAGCCTAAATCGGAGCCGCGATTGCTACGCTGTTGGCCACCGCCGCGACCGCCGCCACCGAAAATATCACCAAAGACATCGCCAAAAATATCACCAAAACCGGCGCCACCAGCGCCACCGCCGCCGCCCATATTGGGGTCTACGCCAGCGTGGCCATACCGATCGTAGGCAGCGCGCTTATCGGCATCGGAAAGTATTTCATAGGCCTCATTGGCCTCTTTAAATTTGTCTTCGGCTTCTTTGCTATCGGGGTTGCGATCAGGGTGATGCTTCATCGCTAAGCGCCGATAGGCTTTTTTCATCTCATCGGCAGTGGCATTTTTTTGCACACCCAATACGTCGTAAAAATCACGCTTGGCCATCTCTCTTCCCTCAAGCACTCACGCAAAATCGCGCTTTCATCGTATAAATACAAACGCGGGGATATCCCCGCGCCTGCGTTACTTCAGCATCAAACGAGCTTATTTTTTCTCGTCTTTAACTTCTTCAAACTCAGCATCGACGGCGCCGTCATCACGCTTCGGCTCAGCGGCGGCCTCTTCGCCCGCACCCGCTGCACCGGCGGCATCGCCAGCTTGATCAGCATACATTTTCTGCATGATCGGCATGGACGCATTGCTCAGCGCCTCAACAGCCGCGTCAATTTGCTCCTTGTCGTTGGCTTTGATGGCTTCTTCCACCTTCGCCATCTCTGCTTCAACCGTCGCCTTCTCTTCTTCGCTAACTTTGTCGCCAAGATCGGCAATGGCTTTTTTCGTCGAATGCACGAGCTGGTCGGCTTGGTTGCGCGACTCCACTAACTCGGCAAACTTTTTATCTTCCTCGGCATTGGCTTCGGCATCACGCACCATTTTTTCGACTTCTTCATCGCTCAAACCAGAGTTGGCTTTAATGATGATGCTCTGCTCTTTGCCCGTGGCTTTATCTTTCGCGCCCACGTTCAAAATGCCATTGGCGTCGATATCAAACGTCACTTCAATTTGCGGCATGCCGCGTGGTGCCGGCGGAATATCAGCCAAATCGAAACGGCCTAATGATTTATTTTGCACAGCTTGCTTGCGCTCGCCTTGCACCACGTGAATCGTCACCGCTGCTTGGTTATCGTCGGCCGTGGAGAACACCTGCTGCTTTTTCGTAGGAATGGTGGTGTTTTTCTCAATCAACACCGTCATCACGCCACCCATGGTTTCAATGCCTAAGCTCAATGGTGTGACATCGAGCAGCAACACATCTTTCACATCGCCCGCCAACACAGCGCCTTGGTATGCAGCGCCAATGGCCACGGCTTCATCGGGGTTCACATCGCGGCGTGGTTCTTGGCCAAAGAAAGCCTTCACACGCTCCATCACTAGGGGCATACGAATCTGACCACCGACCAAAATCACATCGCTAATATCGCCGACTTTCAGGCCTGCGTCGCTGAGCGCCACACGGCATGGCTCAATGGTACGGGCCACTAAATCTTCCACCAACGCCTCAAGCTTGGCGCGCGTGACTTTCACATTTAAATGCTTAGGACCTGATGCATCAGCGGTGATGTAAGGCAGGTTAACGTCGGTCTGTGTACTCGTTGACAGCTCAATTTTGGCTTTCTCAGCAGCTTCTTTTAAGCGCTGTAATGCCAATGGGTCGCTATGCAAGTCAATGCCTGACTCTTTCTTGAACTCATCCGCCAAATAATCGATCAAGCGCAAATCGAAATCTTCGCCACCTAAGAAGGTATCGCCGTTGGTCGATAACACTTCGAACTGGTGCTCGCCATCGACTTCAGCAATTTCAATGATCGATACGTCAAATGTACCGCCACCCAGGTCATACACCGCAATTTTGCGATCGCCTTCTTTTTTGTCCATGCCAAAGGCCAAGGCTGCAGCGGTTGGCTCATTGATAATGCGCTTAACATCCAGGCCCGCAATACGGCCGGCATCTTTAGTGGCCTGACGTTGTGAGTCATTGAAGTAAGCAGGCACGGTGATAACCGCTTCAGTAACCGCCTCGCCAAGATAATCCTCGGCGGTTTTTTTCATTTTCTTCAAGACTTCAGCGGAGATTTGAGGCGGCGCTTTTTTGTCACCCTTCACTTCCACCCACGCATCGCCGTTATCGGCCGCCACAATGCTATATGGCACCATTTTGATGTCTTTTTGCACGATGTCATCTTTGAACTTACGGCCAATCAAACGCTTTACTGCAAACAGTGTGTTGGTGGGGTTGGTGACTGCTTGACGCTTTGCGCCAGCACCGACTAACACTTCGTTGTCGGTGAAAGCGACAATCGACGGCGTAGTGCGCGCGCCTTCCGCGTTTTCAATGACTTTAACTTTATCGCCATCTAAAATCGCGACGCAGCTGTTGGTGGTGCCTAAGTCAATCCCAATAATTTTACCCATTATGCTCTCCTACTCGCCCGACGCTCGGTGCCGCGGCTGTGTTAATGATTAATGGCACGTTGCTGGTGCCTTGTTAGTGATATGAGGCTGCAATCATCGATTTCAAGCCTGACCACTGGTTGCTAGTGGAAATTTCTTTAGCCAGCGCTCGCGACAACCACCATCGCTGGGCGCAACAGACGCCCCGACAAGGTGTAGCCTTTTTGAAAGACCGCCGTGACTGAGTTTGGCTCAGCGGTGGTGGAGGGCTGTGTTGATACCGCCTGATGCAACTCCGGATTAAACGGCTCACCGAGTGGGTCGACCGCCTCAACACCGAAACGCTTGAGCGTATCGACAAATAACTTGTGCGTGAGCGACACACCTTCATGCAATGCTTGCAGCGCAGGCTCTTCAGTAGGCGTTGCCTGCAAGGCGCGCTCTAAATTATCCGCGACATCGAGCAGGCTGCCGGCAAACTTTTCCAATGCGAATTTATGCGCCGCCGTCACATCGCGCTCAGCACGACGCTGGATATTTTGGATATCGGCCTGGGTGCGCAGCTGCAAGTCCTTTAACTGACCTTCAAGCTCAGCGATGCGCGCCATGCCGGCATCTACGCTGTCATCGACAAATTCGGGCATCTCAACGCTCTGCGGCTGCTCAGACGCCTCATGCTCTGGCACGTCGTCGTGCGTTGGTGGCGTTTGCTCGCTCATAAAAGTCTCCTGTCTCGGCAATTTACTGATGAGAATGTAGGTGGCGACCTTCGCTGGTTATTTCAAGGGCAAACTGAAAATTCAGCCTCGCCGCATCGCAACTCGGCACGCTCTGGCCTATTATTGAAACATTGCCCTGAGGAATCTCTGCCATGCTGAGTCTGCTCAAAATCAGCCAATTTGCCATTGTTGAAAATCTTGAACTGGAGCTCGACGCGGGCTTTAGTGTGATCACCGGCGAGACCGGCGCCGGCAAGTCTATTTTGATGGATGCACTCGGCCTCTGCTTGGGCGACCGGGCCGATGGTTCGGTGGTGCGCGCAGGCGCAGAGCGCGCCGATGTGAGCGCCTTGTTTTTGGTTGGCCACTTGCCTGAAGCACAAGCGTGGCTTATCGAGCGCGAATTAGATGAAAGCGACGAATGCACATTGCGCCGAACCTTTAACCGGGATGGTCGCTCGCGCGCCTATATCAATGGCCGGCCGGCAAACCTAAGCGATCTACGCGCCATTGGCGAGCGCCTCATTGATATTCATAGCCAGCATGAACACCAAACGCTGCTGCGCAAAGACAGCCATCGCAGCATGCTAGATAGCTTTGCCAACTTGCGCGTGGAAGCCAAAGCCCTCTCCGGCCATTACGCGCAATGGCAGCAGGCCGCTAGCAAGCTTGCCCATGCCGAACGTGCCGGCGCTGAGCAGGCCGCGCGCCTCGAGATTGTTGAGCATTTGCTGCAAGAGCTCAGCCAGCTCAATCTTGGCCCCGATGAATACGCTCGCCTCGAGCAGCGCCATGACACACTCGCGCACATTGGCACCTTACAGCTCGATGGCGAACAGGCATTAGCCATGATTAGCGAGGGCGAAAATGACAACGCCAGCCGCTATCTACAGCGCGCGATTCGATCGCTCGAGCCGCACGCTCAGCGCGCCAATGCACTGGCCGAGGCCATCGATTTGCTGCGTAGCGCACACATTCAAATTGAAGAAGCTTCGCCCACGTTACGCCACTTCCTCGACGACCTTGAAGCCAGCCCCAATGAGCTTGCCGAGCTTGAGCAGCGGCTCAGCCAATGCCATCAGCTCGCGCGCAAACACCGAGTCGCACCGGAAACATTGCCGAGCGTATACGATGCACTGAATGCCGAGCGCGACGCTCTGCTTGAAGCCGCAGACCTTGGCTTACTCGCCGAACAGGCCCGTGCGGCAGAGCAGAGCTACCAAACGCATGCGACTGCTTTGCGTCGCGCCCGTGGCGAGGCGGCCACGCGTTTCTGCGATGATATTCAGCAGTTTTTAAGTGGCTTGGGCATGAGTAACGCACGCTTGGCTCTCACCCTAACGCCACTCGCCAAGCCCAGCGCTATTGGTTTGGATGATATTGAATTTCACTTCAGCGCCAACCCTGGCCAGCCTTTGCGGCCATTAGGCAAGGTTGCTTCAGGCGGCGAGCTGTCACGACTGTCACTGGGCATCCAAGTGGTTCACGCTCGCCATTCGCCCGTGCCGGTGATGGTGTTTGATGAAGTCGATGTGGGTATTGGTGGCGGCATCGCCGAGGTCGTTGGGCGCCTATTACGCGCACTTGGCGAAAACGCCCAGGTCTTCAGCATTACGCATCAACCACAAGTCGCGGCGCGTGGCCACCATCATTTACGGGTGGAAAAACGCGTGGTCGATGGCACAACGCACAGCACCGTGGTGGCACTTAGTGATGCCGAACGTATTGAGGAAATTGCTCGTATGTCGGGTGGCATGACCATCACCGAAGAAACCCGCGAGCATGCGCGCACGCTGATGGCCAACTAGACTTAGTCGACTGGCTTATCTTCCAAGCGGCGCACATAAAGCACCAGGTTGTGATCCACCAGCTCGTAGCCGTGGGCCTTCACCACTTCCCGTTGGCGCCGCTCGATTTCGGCGTCAAAAAACTCAATGACATCGCCGCTATCGACGCAGACCATGTGGTCGTGGTGCTCACCTTGGCTTAGTTCAAACACCGAGTGACCGCCCTCAAAGTTATGGCGCTCGACCATGCCAGCCGACTCAAACTGCGTGAGCACGCGATACACCGTGGCCAAGCCAACATCCTCACCAGAGGCCAACAGCGCCTTGTAGACATCCTCGGCACTCATGTGATGGACATCGGAGCTTTCTAAAAGCTCGAGAATTTTCACGCGCGGCATGGTGACCTTCAGGCCGGCTTTGCGGAGTTCTTGATTACTTCCTGACATGGTTCGTCTCTTCGCTACGGTTGCCGTATGATAGCGCGATCAACTTACAAGGATCACTCGGGTCATGCAAAAAAAGCTGCTGGCAATTGCCCTCATCGCCGCCGTACTGAGCAGCGTAGGCTGTAAAAACGTTTTCCGCGCCTACCGCATCGATGTTGTGCAAGGCCAAACCATCACTAGCGAGCAAGCCGACAAAATTAAAATCGGCATGTCGCCTGCGCAAGTGCGCTATGTGCTGGGCTCGCCGCTCATCACCGACACACTCAACCCCACGCGCTGGGACTACACCTACCGCTTCCTACCCGGCACCTACGCTACAGAAGCTGGCTTGGAAAAAGTGCCACATCGCCGCCTGAGTGTATTTTTTGCCAATGGCGTGGTGGCAAATATCGACCGCGAGGGCAAGCTGCCCAGCACCACCACGTCATTGCCCAATAGCAAAGACGGCGCGGTGCGTACCACCGAATCATCACTCGAAAGCCAACGCCCCGCCGAATAAACCCGCGTGCGGCGTGCTTCAGCGCGCCGCCTTGGCTTTTTCAGCGCGCGCCTTGCGAGCCGCTTTCGGATCAATCGTTAGCGGCCGATAAATCTCCACGCGATCGCCGTCCGCCAAGACATAGCTGGACGGCTCACTCACCGTTTTGCTCCACACACCCACCGCTAATGGCGAGTCATCGGCCATTAGGTCTGGGCATTTGGCGCGAATCTCGGCGTCATCGAGTAACGCCGCAAGCGTCGTGCCTTCAGCGACTTCGCGCGCCCACAGCCATTGTTGCTGAGGCTCGGCATAGGCTATTTCAACGCGCATTAGAGCAGGCCCAAAAGCATGGCCACGCCCGCCAGCAGTGACAACGGCGCCACCCAGCGAATGGCTATACGCCAGATAGTGTAGGCGGCCTCGCTCGGCAACTTGAGGGCTTTCCGGGCATGGCTCATTTTCATTACCCAGCCCGCGTAGATGGCCAGCACCAGCGCATTAACGGTCATCCACAGCAGCAGCAGCAAGCTCAGTTGCTGTAGCCGCACGATGCCACCGGTATACCAGAGCAGCTCGGCGAGCCCAGTAACGAGCACTAAAACGACAAAGAGCGCCGGCCAGCGGCTGAGTCCGCGCGCCATGAGCACGGCCAACGCCGGCTGTGCCAGGATCAACATCATCAGCAGGCACGCCACGGCGGCGAGCAACACGGCCGTCATGCCGGGCACCAAGATCGCGAGCACCATGGCTGCAGCAAATAATGCGCTGGCCATTTGCATAATGGGCTGACGCGGTGTGTGCTGCTGCCAAGGCCAGCGAGCCATCAAGCCAGCGCCACCCAGCAGGCCGCCAAGCAGCCACGCCGCTGACCATCCGGCACCGCCTGGCAGCGCCAAACTCGAGGCCACTGACCAGGACTGATCGTGCGAGAGCGAGTAGCCACTAAGGCCAGCGAGTAACAGCATGGGCACTAACCACGCGATGAGCTTGGCGTGGCCAATAAAGCGCAGCAGCCCTAAAAACACCACCACGGTCGTCACTGCCGGCACCAACAGCGCCGAGGCCAACCACCCCGACTGCGACTGCAACAGTGTTTGCAACGCCATCGTGGATAACACGCCAGCCCATGTGGCCGTTAGCACGGTGGCCAGTAAGCCCGCCAGCAGCGCGCTATACGCCAAGACGCGCCAAGCCCGATTGGCATCGCTTTCGCGTGTTAACTGCTGCATGCCATCGACCAATGAACGCTGGCTGCGAACCGCCAAAGCGCGCTCCGCCAAGGCCAACGGCCATGCCGCGAGAAGGGCCGACAGCGCCAACAATGGCAGCTCATTCCAGAGCACACCGGCGCCAATGAGGCCGCCCCATACCAGCACCGTCATGGCCACGGCAATGCTTTGAACCGACGCCGCTTGGGCATTCGCCACAGCTAATGAAGAGGGAGATGAAGAATTGGGCACCGACGTCATGAATACTCTCTGTTGTTGTCTGGCGAATGACCGCTGAAAGCGGAAAACTTATTTTCAAGCGGCTCGTGCAGATACACAAGGCCACCATTGTGCCTATAATTGTCGGCTATGAGCCAAACTAAATCATCGACTATTGCCCTCAACCGCCGCGCCCGCCACGAATTCTTCATTGAAGAACGTTTCGAGGCCGGACTGTCGTTGCTGGGCTGGGAAGTCAAATCGCTGCGTGCCGGCAAATGCAACTTAACCGACGCCTATGTCTTGTTGAAAAATAACGAGGCCTGGGTCATTGGTGTGCATATTCAGCCACTCATTGCTGCCTCCACTCACGTTATCGCTGACCCAACGCGCACGCGCAAGCTGCTGCTGCGCGCCCGTGAAATAGACCGGCTCTTTGGCGAGGTGAAGCAAAAGGGCCATACCTGCATTCCGCTCGCCATGTATTGGAGTGGTGGTCGCGCCAAGATCGAAATAGCGCTGGTTAAAGGGAAGCAATTACACGATAAACGCGATGCTGAAAAAGATCGCGACTGGAAGCGTGAGAAGGCTCGCGTGATGCGTAATCGTGGTTAGCGCAGCGCGCTGCGCCCGATTGGCGATCTCAAATAAAAAGCCCGGCAGATGCTGGGCTTTTTATTTGTCACCTATTGCGAGCACTTACACCGTTTTCATAAACAGCCCAATGAGCTTGCGGGTCGTGGCGGTATAGGGCGGGAAGAACATTTTCGCGAGCATAATACGCGTGCGCACCACCGCGCGTTCGTGCGAAAAGCTCTTAAAACCAAAGTGTCCGTGCGCGCTGCCCATGCCCGAATTATTGACACCACCAAAAGGCAAGTTACCGTGTAAAAACTGCACCACGCAATGGTTAATACACGCACCACCCGACGTGGTGTTTTGCATAACGCGCTGAATCACCGCCTCATCTTTCGCCCACACATACAGCGCTAACGGCTTCTGATCGGCATTGATGCGGCCAATCACTTCATCAAGGTCGCGGTATTCGAAAATCGGCAAAATTGGCCCGAAGATTTCTTCTTTCATGATTGTTGAATCGGCGCTGATATTTTCAATCAGCGTCGGCGAAATAAAGCAGTCTGCGGTGTCGGCATGACCACCGGCGAGTACGCGCGCGCCTTTACTCACAGCGTCATCGAGCAGACCTTTAACACGCTGCGTGTGGCGCTCATTCACGATCCGCGCAAGGTATTCACTTTGCTGCGGTTGCGCGCCATAGACCTCACTCATCACCTTAGTGCAGGCGGCGACAAAGTCGGCCTTCACATCGGCATGTACGTAGATATGATCAGGTGCGATGCAGGTTTGACCATTGTTGGTGAACTTTGCCCAGAGAATATTTTTCGCCGCCAAAGTCAAATCAGCAGACGCATCGACAATGGTTGGCGACTTGCCGCCAAGCTCCAGCGTGACGCTGGTCAAATGCTTCGCCGCCGCCGCCATCACGACTTTGCCAATCGCTGGCGAGCCGGTGAAGAAAATATGGTCAAACGGCAGATCCAAGAGCGCCTGTGCCACCGGCGCATCACCTTCAAATACCGTGACCTCGGCCGGATCAAACACCTCACGCACAATTTTACAAATCACCGCAGAGGCCGCCGGTGTCATCTCGGAAGGCTTGATGATGGCCGTGTTACCTGCAGCAATGGCAGAAATGAGTGGGCCAATACTGAGGTTCACCGGGTAATTCCACGGCGAAACGATTAAGCAGCGACCTTTCGGCTCATACTGAATATAGCCCTTGGTGCCAAACATCATGCGCGATGGCCACACGCCTTGCGGCTTCATCCAACTTTTGAGATTACGCATGGCATCGTTGGCCTCAGCCACCACCGGTAAAATTTCGGTGAGCTCAACCTCAGTGGGCGGCTTGCGGAAATCGGCATAGCCCGCATCAATAATGTCTTGCTGATGCGCCAGCAGACTGTCGCGCAGTTTGCGAATTTTCTCGCGACGCTCACCGACCGTGGACTGACGCAGGCGAATGGCCGTGGCGCGATGCGCGTCAAAGGCCTGCTGGATGAGCGCGGTTTGTACCGGCGTATTCTGTTCTGCGGTCATGGTTTTGCCCTCAAGTGAGCCTTATTGGCTCAGTGTCTTTTTAGAAATTTGTTGTTGTTGAATCTGTGCCGGCGTGAAAGGGAATGTCTGCCAGCGCTTCATGCCATAGGCCTCGGTGAAGTCTTTAAAATGCGGGCTCGCCGGGTCTGATGATTGCGAGTAGGTAATAAAACCAGCCGCAATCGGATTGCGCTGGGCATCCCAAGTCACTGTTTGCAAGTAGCTGTTGCCGTACTCCACCGTGTATCCGTCAGACGTCAGATTTTCCGGCACAGTCGATACTACCGTGAAGGCCCCTGCCCCGCCACTGCCACCAAAAACCGGCAAAACCGCATCGCCATGGACACCGGAGCGTTGGATTTCACCTAAAGGTCGATCGAATGGAATGCCTGTGGCTTTCACCGCGGCAATGGCGTCAGCAAAGGCCATTTGCACGGTCAGCGCATTGGTATTGAGTGTGTTTGGCGTATTGATGGGGTCGGCACTAGAAAACGGCACCGACCACAGATCCGTCACCGGCGTGGGAATCGGCAGCGCGATGGGCAGACCCAATGGCGCGGCGCTAGCACGGCGCCAAAACTCACGCCAAATATGGCTGCCCACTGACGTCAGATTATCGCTGCCATCCCAGGCCGCCAGCACGCCGCACGCCGCAGCAACATCGGCACCATTGGCGGGTCCCTCACCACCGAGCAACAGTGGCTGCGCACAGAGACTATCGACAACCGTTTGGCGCGTTAGCTCAGCCGAATAAATCTGGCTCGACAGCGCCACATCCTGCAGCGTAGCAATATCAAAGCCGGTGCCGGGACGGCCATCGCTGCCATCTAAGCGACGCTCCGCCTGCAGCAAACACAGGCGCGTGCGCAATGTGCGCTCAGCATTTTCATCGCCAATAATGCGCGCGAAGCCGGTCAGCGGCTCGTTAGCGTTGGTCAGCCAATGGCTATCGTTACAGTTGGCAACATAGTCATCGCGCTGCAGCGATGGCAGGTTGCTAGCACCAAAAACACCGGGCGCAGGCGCGTCGTCATCGTTGAGCCATTCACAGGCCGAGCGGCTGCCATCGAGCAAAGGCAAGCCGGCGGCGACTTGATCGATCACCAAGCTAAATGGCAGCGCACGACAGCTGGCGACGAGGCTGTCGGGCACATTCGGTACCACCGTGACATCGCCATAATAGACCTTACCGCCGGGGCCACTGGCCACGGTGTTGACCCATGGCACGCCAAGCTGCGAGGCCTGCAGGCCAATAAACTCATCGAGGCTAGTGGACTCATTCCAACGGCCAAACTGATTGATCAGGCGGTCATTTTCTAAATTTGCATCGCGCATGCTATAGGCCAATACCGGTGTCCACGCCAGCACCGGCACGCCGGAGGCACCGACAGTGATCATCGGGCCAAAATGGCTTTTATAGAGCGTGCGCGTGCGCTCGGTAATTTGGCCATCGGCATTTTTCACCTGAATAGTCAGCGGCACGGCCGTGAGGTCGCGCATCTCGCCGTCGTACAGGTATTGCGTGGGGTTGAGCGGGTTCAGCTTCAGTTCATAGAGCGTGAAGCGGTAAGCCGTGGAGACCGTGTGGCTCCACGCGACATTTTTATTGAAGCCAATGAGCACGGCCGGCACGCCATAGAGCGAGGAGCCCATGATGTCGAACTTGCCGGGAATGGTGTTGTGCGAAATCCACAAGCGTTCGGTGCCCGACCACGGAAAATGCGGATTGCCATAGACAATGGGGTTGCCGGTATTGCTGGCGTCTTTGCCGAACGCATACATATTGCTGCCGAAACGCTCGTGCTCTTGCAGGTCAGCAAACGCGCCGGGATTAGCCGCGAGCGCCTGTTGCTTCCACGCCACTTCGTTTTGCGGCGTGTATGGCTGCGCGCGCCGTGGCGTCTCGATGTGCGCCAAGGGCAGGCCAAGACCGCCCAACACATCGAGCAGGGGCGCCAGCAAATCGCCCAATGGCCCGGGCAATAGCCCGCCCAGCGCACCCACGCCGGGCAGCGGCAGGTTATTTAGGCCAGGCGGCTGCGCATTGGCGATTTCCTGCACAAATACCGAGCTACTGGCCAACACCGAGAGCCGCACAAAGCGGCGATACATGTCGTCGGTGCTAATCGGCTGCAGCCACTCGCCATCGGCGCAAGCAGCATGGCGACCGGGATGCTCACCGGCTTTTAGCTCACCGATATAGCGGTTGAAACCGACCGTCCAGCCAGTGACGAGCTCTTGAAAGCGCGGGATAGTTTTCGCCTCGGTGCGCTCCACCGCGGCGTCATCGGCGATGAATTTCCAGAAAAAGTCGCTGGAGACGTTATCGGCAACGCTGTCATTGGCGGGAATGCGGTAGCTGCCATCGGGCCCGAAAAAGCGCGAACGCTGGCCGCGAATGGTGACGAAGTCATCCATCATGGTGCAGAGGTTGTCTTCAGCGAAGGCATAGCCTTGGCCATAACCTAGGCTGCCAAAATCGCGCGCCGTGATGTGTGGAATGCCCATCTCAGTGCGAACAATCTCGGCGCTGTACTCACCTTCGCGCGCGGCACCATTATTCCCGCTACCGCTGGAGCTGCCGCCACAGGCGGCCAACAGTGCGGTGCTCATGAGCACGCTAAGCGAACAGACGGCGCGAATAGATTTCATGGCTCATCTCATTTGTTATTGTTATGTAACAACCGACAATAATCGAGCCACAGAGACCGCGCAAGTAAATGACAAGCGCCACGACTGCGCGTATAGTGGAATTGCTTTGGGGATGACATGGCTTCGACGCCGGTTATGAAACCTGCAGGGGCATGCGGAGAGTGAGTGGCCTCTCCTAAATCAACTTCTCAAACAAATAGTCGCAAACGACGAAAACTACGCACTAGCCGCCTAAATCCGGCTTATGACTCAACTTGCATGCCGATATGCGGGGGCGGTCAGCGCAAAAAATATCGGATCGCTACATGACTTGCCGCGCGTCATGATGCTAAAACCCAGTGGATCGCTTGTCGTACCCTGTCTCTCGGGCCGCGCTGAGTTAAATCAATAGAGAAGACTAAGCATGTAGAACCGAGGGTAGAGTGCTGACGGACGCGGGTTCGATCCCCGCCATCTCCACCAAATGCAAAACCGAGAACCCGCACGGCGACACGCTCTGCGGGTTTTTTGTTGCCTAATGATCGCTGCCCCGCTAGTGTCGCTAATCAGGGTATTGCACAGCTTCACTTTTAAAATAAGAACCATTGAGGTGCGTGTTGACGATTAAGGCAAGCTGGTCACAAATCGCCGTATTGATGCTGACATTCTTGATCACGCCGCTACGAGCCGACGACAACGCAGCAACCCGTGAAGACGCCGTGCCTAGCGCACAAGATGTGACACGCACACATTTGCAGGCTGAAATTGCTGATCTTCAAGCCCTGCTAGTCGGTCAGCTACCGCAAAACGCCTCACTGCCAGCGCTTTTTGAAATTGACCTCAATAATCCCCAAGCTGTCGCGCAGCGCATATCTGCGCTTGAGTCGCGCTTAAACGCTGAGCCTGACGCGGCGCTAAAAGCCGCCAACACGGCAAAAGATAAGCAAGATGCTAAAGCCGACTCTGAGCAAGACGACAACGCCGATGCCGGAATGGCCGCACCCATTGCCCAGGCGGATCAATTTGTACTGATTCGGCGCGAGCGTGATCGTCTGCGGCTGAGCTTTCTGCAGCTGCCGGCTGAGCGCCGCAGCGCACTCATTGAGCAAGATCGCCTGAAGCGCACCCAAGAAGCACTGGTCGCCGAACAAGCCGCGGCAGCGGCAGCAATGGCGCGCAGCGAATTGGCGCGTGATAACGCCCTCGCAGCGGCAACCGCCGCGCGTAACGACAGCGAACGTGTATTGGCAACCGAAGAGGCCCGCTTGCTCGCGCAGCTCAGCGAGCTCAGCACCCTGCGCCAACAATGGGCCGACAGCAACCAGGCTAACCTCAATGAACGCCGTGCACTATTTGCCCGCTATGCCGCGGTGTCACAACAAACACCGCTGCCCAGCGCACAGGCCGATGAGCTCTACAATAGTATTCGTGGCGACTTAGACCAGCTGCGGGTAGGCGCAGCCGATGCCCTCAATCAGCTCGATAACGCCAGCCAAGTGCCACTTCTCGAGGAGCCTCTTTCGCTGAATGATGCGCGCTTTGCGGCGCATGGCGAACGTGTTGCGCGTTTGCTACAACTTCGCCTGCGCATTAGCCAAGAAACCCAAGCGCTGCGCGAGCGTGAGCGCCAAGAACGCTATGAAGACGCGCGCGAAAAAATGACGGGCTTAAAAACGCTGCAGTCACAACGGGTGATTTTGCTCAGCCAACTCAGCCCAAACAAGCGCGCCGAAGTCACCGGCTTTAATGCGCAAGGCATGTCTCGTGTGGCTGATGAAATCGCGCATGTGCGTCTGATGGTGCGTTGGTACCCGTTGCAACGAACGCATGACGCTCAAGGCCTGATGTCATTGCTGCAAAATGTGTTTACGGCCGGCAAGTTTGGTGTTGGTCTTTTACAGCTCGTGTTCATTTTGGCGCTTGGTGTGTGGGCGCGCCGCCGCAGTCGTGATTGGATTGGCAAAGCACGCCAATGGCTTTCGAACCATGTCCAGCCGAAAAACCTGCGACTGCGTCTCGATCGCGCCATGTTGACGCTAACGGCTATGTCTCGCGAGCTGATGCTGCTGCTCTGCATTTATATCGTGTTTGACTGGCTTTATGCGCCCGCGCAATCGATCACAGAAGTGGCGGTTTTACGCAAACTTGCCTATGCCTACGGCTTTTATGCGCTCGCGTTGGCACTGATTCATCGGGTTTTCCTCACCGCCATTTCGCGCTACCGCTCGGTGACGCCGGAGCTAAACAGCAAGATTTTGCGCTCGCTGCGATGGGTGGCGCGCTGGGCCCTAGTGGTCAGTATCTATTTGATTTTTGCGCAGGCACTGCTCGGTCGCGGCGCGCTGTATGGGATCGCCGAAGACGTCGCCACATTTGGTGCGGTGGTGGTGGCATGGCGCTTAATTCGCGCCTGGCGCATTGAGGTGACGCAGGCGTACTTGAGCTACTCGCCCGATGGCCGCTTGGCCGATATGGTGCATAAAAGCAAAGGCCACAGTTATGGCCTGGTGTTGGCGGCAGCGGCTTTTGTCATTGTTGCTGCGCGTGGCTTATGGACATGGGTCACCGATCTAGCACTAGGCTTTGAACAAACGCGCAAGGCATTAGCGTATCTATTTCGTCGCCAGCTTGAGCGTCAATCGCGTAAGCAAGCCGATGCCGTTGAGCCAACCGCGCTACCCGATGCGCTCACAGAGGCGCTCAGCGAAGAGCCCGCCGACGTTACACTGAGCATTGACCACTTCCCCAAACTCGATGCCATTGTAAAGCAGGCCAATGCGCTCTATGACGGTGGCCATGGCGCCTTAATCGCGCTCACCGGCGATCGCGGCGCAGGCAAAACGACGTGGCTGATGGCCATGCAGCGGCATTTGCCCAGCGACATGTCGTGCACCTACGAAAGCCTTGAAGAGCGCGTCTACGATGCCGACAGCGTCTGCCGTCTGCTGTGTCGCGTGCTGGGCATTGGCGAGACCACAGAGCCAAAGGAAATTATTGCGCAATTACACGCTCAGCGCCCGCAAGTGGTGCTGCTCGATTTAGGGCAAAACCTGATGTTGCGAACGGTGGGCGGTCTTGCTGGTTACGATGTCTTTGTTGCCATTGCCCAGGCCACCGTCGGGCGCGTGCTGTGGCTGGTCGCTTTCGCCTCCTGGCCCTATGAGTACCTTCAGCGCATTCACCCCAATCGCGATGTATATGACCAGCATTTGGTGTTGTCGCCTTGGTCAGATCAACGCATCGGCGAGCTTATCGACTCGCGCATGGCGAGCGCCGACTTTACCGCCGACTATGACAGCCTGCTGAGCAATGATGCGCTCGCGCCAAGCCCCGCGTCGCTCAATAGCGAAGTCGAGGCCGAACGTATTGCCGATCGTTATCACCGCCTGGTCTGGGATTATGCCGATGGCAACCCGCGCTTAGCGCTGCACTTTTTCCGGTTATCATTAACCTGGACAGGCGAGCGGCGCGTTGAGGTGCACCTGTTCCCAATGCCGCCAGTCGGTGCATTGGAAGACTTTGCCACCCGCACGCACTATGTCTTGGCGTGTTTAGTGCAGCATGAAAATCTCACGGCGACTGAAGCCTCGGTGTCGCTCGGGTTCCCACTCAGCGAATGTGAGCGCGCCTTGTACTTACTGCATCAGCGCGGCTTCCTAACCGTCGGCAATGCCCAACGCTACCGAGTCTCGACGCATTGGAACCGGGCCGTGTTGCGCTATTTGCAACGTAAAAAATTACTCGTGGTATGAGGCTTAAGCGATGAATGACGCCACGCAAATTTTACAATTTATCCGTCCCGGCAGCTTACCCACGGCAATCCTAATCATCGCCATTGCCTGGGCCATGGTGCAGGTTTTACGTAAGGTCAGTGAGCAGCTTGGCGACCGCATGGTGGATCGGCGCTTGGCCATCAACCAGCTCGCCACCATCCTGCGCTTTGTCATTTATATCGGCACCATCGCCGCCATTGTGCCAGTGGTGTTTGTGCTCTCCGATGAGATGCTGCTCGCACTTGGCGGCACTATTGCGGTGACCGTGGGCTTTGCCTTTAAAGACTTGGCGGCATCGATTATTGCCGGCATCACGCTGCTTATCGACAAACCCTTTCAGGTCGGCGATCGCGTTAGCTTCGATGGCTATTATGGCGAAATCGTCGCCATTGGCCTGCGCTCGGTGCGACTGGTTACGCTCGATGACAACCTCATCACCATCCCCAACAATAAATTCCTCAACGACAGCGTCTCCAGCGGCAATGCCGGCGAGCTCAATATGCTCATCCAGCTCGATTTCTATATTGCCATCGATCAGGACTTAGCGCTGGCCAAGCGCATTGCTCGTGAAGCCATTACCACCAGCCCGTATGCATTTTTAGATAAGCCCTGGGCGGTTTTGGTCAATGAGGTCGTGCATGAGCAGTATTTTGCGTTGCGCATTCGCACCAAGGTCTATGTCATGGATGTGCGCAATGAAAAGCTGCTCGAATCCGACGTTACCGAGCGCATCGTGCGCGGCTTTGCTGAGGCGAATATTCAGCGCCCCGCCATTCTTTATCGCGTAGCGCCACGCAACAACGACGATGGCCTGCTTGATGGCGAGGCCGGTGTCGGCGTCAATCTGGACACCGGCAATCCCAGCCAGCATGGCGGCGCCTCATGATGATGAAACCACCAGGCCGCACGCAAAAATTGCGCAAGCGCTTGTTTGTTAAATCGGAGCACTCGCCAGAGCAAGTATTGCTGCGCCGTATTGGTCTGATTGTTGGGCTTATTAGCCTCGTGTTGCTGATCTTTTGGATAGACCGCGACGGTCTGCGCGATCAAATCGATGGCCATGTCAGTTTCAGCGATATTGCCTACTTCACGGCCGTCACCATTACCACCGTGGGTTATGGCGACATTGTGCCGGTCAGTGATCGCGCACGCATCGTTGATACGATTTTGGTCACCCCGCTACGTTTATTTATCTGGTTTATTTTCTTGGGCACCGCCTATGAGCTGGTGCTGCAACGCTGGTTGGAGACTCGCCGCATGACACGACTACAAAAATCCCTGCGTGATCACGTGATCATTTGCGGCTATGGCCACAGCGGCGAAAGTGCTGCCCGTGAAGCTCTGTCGCGCGGCACACCGATGGGCCAGGTACTGATCATTGACCAGCATGCAGAACATCTGAAACGGGCTGCCGAGCACGGACATATTGGCCTCCTTGGCGACGCCACCAGCGAGGAGATTCTGCGCGATGCCGGTGTCGATAACGCCAAGGCTGTGCTGATTTGCCTAGGCCGTGATGACGCGGCCGTGCTAACGGTGCTCACCACGCGGCATCTTAATGCCGACGTGCGCATCATCGCCTCGGTCAATGAGGAAGAAAACATCAAGATCATCCGCCAAGCCGGCGCCGATGCGATTGTTGCGCCGTCGATTGTTGGCGGCTACTTGATGGCCGACTCGGTGGACTCCACGTTTGTTGCCGACTACATCAATGACTTGATGCAATCCGATGGCCGTGTGCGGCTCATTGAGCGCGCCGTTCGCCCAGATGAAATTGGCAAGCGCATGCGCGAGCTAGGTCCTAACCTGGTGGTGCGCGTGCATCGTGACGGCGAGCGCATTGGCTTTTGGGAAGATGAGCGCGCGGTCATTGAGCCCAATGACCGCTTACTGGAAATCGAGCCCAACCACGCGCTTGATGGCGCTTAATGCTCGGTCGTGGCGCTCGGTGTGGGCGCCAATAGCTGCAAGGTCTCATAGGGCATATCGACGCCCGCCTCACGCAGCGTTTCAAAAATACGCTCACGCAGCGCAAAACGCAGCTCCACATGTTCACGCTCGTTGAAGATCCACACCTGCAGCTCTAGGGCTAAATTGTAGTCATTGAGCGCGGTGACTACCACGCGCGGTGCCGGCTCAGTCATAAACTCTTTGCTTTCGTGCACCAAACCGAGCAGCAGGCCACGCACGCGCTCTAGGCTCTCTTCCACGCCAACCGTGACAGCAATATCGATGCGCAAATGCGGGAAATTCGTGTAGCTAGCCACCGTCTGATTAATCACTTCGGTGTTTGGCACCGCCAGCATTTTGCCATCTCGGGTGATGATTCGCGTGGAGCGTAGCGTGATGCGCTCTACGCGACCGTACTGGCCATCGACCTCAACCAAATCACCGATCACAAACGGTCTATCGATGAAAATCAGAATGCCCGAAATCAAATTCGACAGCGCATCTTTAGCGGCAAAACCGATGGTCAAACCGGCAATACCCAATGAGGCAATGACCGCGCCGGTTTGAATGCCAGCGCTATCGAGCGCGCTAATTAAGCCAATGGCCAAGACGCCATACTTCAGCAATGTCTGCATAAATGACACGGTCGTGGCATCGGCACCACTGCGCTGAAAAGCGCTATTGAGCGCCGCTCGCAAAAGCCGCCAGAGCAGATAAAACGCGCCAAATACCGCGAGTGCGGCCGATAGATTGATTAAGCCATCGATAGCCGTTTTACTCAGCTCATCGACCGAAAATGCCTCATGCAAACGTGCCATGAGGCGAGTGCTTAGCTCGTCCATTAATGCCTCTCAATATCAGGGTTTGGGTTTACACGGTGGGTCAGACTTGTATTATCGAGTGTAATCAAAAACGCTCATACAGGCACCGCATGAATTTCTCCGAATGGCTCGATCACGCCGGTTCACTCCTCACTCACCCCTTAGTTAGCGTTGGTCAAACCGATATCTCCATCGGTCGCCTCATTGCTGTCATTGGCTTCTTGGTGCTTGCCGGTGTCGTGGTGTCACTCATTGATCGTGCCTTGCAACGCTTAGCCAAACCAGGGCGCAGCGTCACGCTCAGCAAGTCTGGCGTCTATGCGCTATCGCGCATCATGCGTTACACCGTGTGGGCGCTGGTTGCCTTTATGGGCCTCGACTACCTGGGCATCAATCTCTCGCACTTCGCTTTAATCGGCGGTGCTATTGGTGTCGGCATTGGTTTCGGTCTGCAAAATATTTTCAGCAACTTTATTTCCGGCATCGTGCTGCTGCTCGAGCAAACCTTGAAAGTGGGCGACTTTGTTGACCTGCAATCGGGCGTGGTCGGTCGCGTTAGTGAAATAAACATCCGATACACGCGGGTCACCACCAATGATTCGGTCGATGTCATTGTGCCGAACTCCGAATTCATCAATGGCCGAGTCACCAACTGGACCTTCGATACCGACAGCCGCCGCGTCCATGTACCCTTTGGTGTGGCTTATGGCTGCGATAAAGACCTGGTGCGTGAAGCTGGTCTTGCAGCGGCTGAAACGGTTGACGGCACGGTGAGCAATGCCACACACAAGAGTGATGTCTGGCTAGTTGGCTTTGGCGACAATAGCCTAAACTTTGAGCTGGTTATTTGGGTCAATGAGCAGTTGGTGAAAACCCCAGCACGCACGCAAGCGCTGTATTTGTGGGCACTCGAAACGGAGCTCACGACACGCAACATCGAAATCCCCTTCCCGCAACGCGACCTGCATATTCGCTCGGGCGTGCTGCAAATCGCCAAGGTCGATGGCGCAGAGGCTAGCAGCTAACGCGCCCCAATGGGCTGTGCCAAAATCCACAGCCCAGACGCCGTAAACGCCATCATCAGCACCAGCAAGGGCAACTGACTGAGCGTGGCCTGACGCGCGGTGGCAAAGCTGCGCAAGGCAATGCGATGGCCGATATACACGCTGATCACATGCCCCAGCACAATCAAGCCCACCTGCGTGTGCCAGACCACCGCCACATCGGGAATGATCGGTGCACGCCACAGCCCAGCACTGCCAAACACATTCCAGCCCCAACCAAACGGGTCAGAAAGCATGCTCACGATCTTCACACCCTGCGTGAAAATCAGCGTGTAGTAGTGCGTGATGTTATAGACCAAGGCAATCGGCAGCAGGCTGTAGGCAAAGCGCAAACACAGCTCCCGCGTACTCAATGCACTGCCGGTCAGCCCCTTCGCCAAGGCCATGCTTAGCCAATAAAATACCCCGTAGATAAACGGCGAAAGCAGCAGCACCGCGCTCTCAAAAGCAAAGTAATACGGCCGCAATGTGACAAAATTGTAAATCGGCGCGCTGCCCATCCAGGCCGTCAGCCAGCCCGTACGATCATGCCAAAACAGCGACACCCACCAGCTGGTCGCCCGCAGGCCATCAAAGGCCGTGGCTGAGAGCAAAAATAAGACGAAAAATAGCAGCGCCAGATGCCGTGGCTGCTCACGTAACATCCCGGAAAATGGCGCCTGCCAGCTGAGTTGGCGACGACCGTTATGCAGCGGCGACATCAGGGCCATGAGGCGAAACATCACGGAAAATAGCTCACCGTGGCGCGCCCATGAGCGCACACCAAATAGCCACATGGCCAGCACGGTATAGAGCGTGTAGGCGGCGAGCATTTGGCCGAGGCTCATGGGTGTGTTGTGAGTAAACAGCTCGACCCAAATCAGCCCCAAATACGCCACAAATGCAGGCCAATAATTCAGCCCGCGGGGGTAGCGCCGCAGACCACGCTGCCATCGCGACGGCATCACCAGCTTGGCGAGCGTGACAAAAGGATTAATGTCGCGATAACGATCGCCAAACAGCGTGCAGACATAGGCAAAACCCAGCAAAAACACGATCCAAAAAAAGGTCATGCTGAAGTTGACATACGGATCACGGTTGCCAAATAAACCGGTGGCGATCGTCAGCAGCAACACCATGACGCTCAATGAGCGCGCGACGACCTGACGCGAGGGCTTTTTTCGATAAAGCCGATAACGACGACTCAGGGCGAGATGCTGCTCGCCGCGCAACATAAACGCGGCCAGAAAAAACGACAGCGCCAATGCCGCCGCACCGCCATAGACATAAAGCCAAAGCGGCACCGGCAGGTTGTATTGACGACCAAAGGAATGCGCCCATGCCAATGACGGCATGAGCGCAAGCAGCGCGACAACAACGCGCATTAGCGGTCTAGCACCTGCTCCCACATTTGGATATACGCCTCAGCCGAGTGGTACAGCGCATCCAGCGCCTCTTTGCCACCCTCTAGACGAATCTCCTCCACATAATCAGCGACCATGCCGTAATGCGCGGTGCCGACCTCATCGATTGGCCAAGTTTTACCGCTCTCCGGATGCGTTTGCAGATTAAATTGCACTGGCTTAATGCCCGCAAATTGCGCGCCCCAATCTGGCCCACTAAACAGCGTGAAGGGATAGGTCACCGGCTCGCTACCCGCGCCTCGCGGCGGCGCACGATCGGCGATGCCATTCGCGTCCATACCGTAGCCAAGTGGAATCTGGCCTCGGCTAGCGGGCCAAATCGGTTTGATTTTTTCAAGAAACTCCACATGGCCTTTGCCATTGGGCTTGAAGGGATAAATCAGGCCGCCGCCATTAAGCAGGTCTTTGGCTTGCTGCAGGCTCAAGCCGCCTTGCGCACCATGCGCGGAGATGAGCGGGTAGCTTGGTGTTTGCGCATTAGCAATTTCCAACATTTTGCCTTTCACCGAGAGCTCAGCATGGTCGATATCAATGATGAAGCCCTTGGCCATCAAGCGCTCCATGACGTACTCGCCCAAGTCGGTCATGCCGCGGGTATTACAGAGGCGACGGTCAGTTGGGTAGATCGGCAAACGGCCATTGGTTAAGCCAAGCACGAGGCTGGTGAGTGGGTCATTGCCGAGACCGGGAGGTGACAGCGTGGCTTTAAAGCCGGCATTGTAGAAATAACTGTCACCTTCGCCGCCATCGGGGCAGTCGTAGGTTTCCCAAAAGCCAGTCGTGCCATAGAAACCAACGATATTGAGGATCTCTTGAAACAGGCCAGTGCCGCCAAGCGCGCTATTGATGTCGTGATAGGGGAAAATCTCGCGCACGCCCAAGTCCCAGACTTCGTCGATTTGGCGATCGATGCTTTCGCGCGTGCAACCGCGTGTCTCACCGAGCAAATTTAGTGGTGAAAAACGCACATCGCAGTTAAACACATTGGCGAACTCGAGCCCGGCCACGACCGCTAACTTGCCATCGTTAATGACGCGGCGCGCTTCTTGCGGACTGCGCACGATGCGAAACCACCCCATGCCTGGGCCGCCCTCTTGCGCATCAATATAGTTTTGCAGCTGGAACAGATACTTCACCTGCGCAATACCTAAGCGCATGTCGTTGCACTCAGCCGTTGGCCGCAGCACCGCCAAACGGCCGATTTCGCAGAGCGCGGCAATATTTGTGCCCTCGCTAACCATGATGCGCAAACCGGCTTTCCAAGCGCGCTCCACCCATTTGTAATACATGGCTTGGTGCAGCTGTGAATCAAACTGCGGCCAGTCAATAAACGTCGGCCAGCCCTGCGTGTCGTGCGTGGTCAATGGCGTCATGTCGAGCACCAAGGCCTCGGGATCGCGAATGCCATTGGGGCCATGCCAGTCAGCGCAGTCTTCGATTGCATGTGGCACACCAAAACGATGGAACATTTGGCCATACAGCACGCCGCCGGCCGATGGGCCAACCGTGGTTTTGCCATCAGACATCTCGTGGCCCATGGCCATATGCGTGTGAACTTCAGCAAAACCCACGACCGGCTTGTCGATGCCACGCCCGACATAGGTCTCACCGACGCTATCGGTACTGATTTCCGGATACGCCGTGCAATCTTCAGCTGGCACAAAGCGGAACTCGCTGGCCGGGCCTTGGCTAGAGGCTAATGTCAGTGCATCTTGCGCACTGCGTTGCATACGCACCGAGGTGTCGCTATTGCTTAGTGTGAAGATGCCGGCACGCGGCATATCGACAGTCCAGACCGTGGCATTACTGGGCTGCGAAGCACTGGTCACGGCGCTGCCACCATTGCTCAATAAGCTGCTGTTTTTGGCCTGAATCAGGTACTCGCCAAGCGCTGTTGGCTTCATGTAGAAGCGCTCGGCGTTGGCCGCCGACAATGACGCGAAGCTGTAGCGGCCCGTGTTGGAGCGCGTGGCGAAACCGTTGTTTTCTGCCGACTGCATAACAAAGCAATTATTGGCCATGGCAAAGCGTGTGGTAGGCGGTTTGCGCTCTTGCGCTGCCGCGGTTGCTGATGAACCCCCACTGCTGCCGCCGCCACAGGCAGCCAGCGTGCTGGCTAGTGCTAGCAATGCGCAGGCGGCAAAACCAGGCTTAATCGATGGGTTGTGTGTCATGGGCTTGAGCCTCTTATTGTTTTAATTTAGACAGCGAAAAGAGTTTGCTGAGCAGGCCATCGCGTAGCGGCCTCGGCAGCCAGCGCGCGACCCACGGCAGCGCGCGGCTACCGGTGCCAATGCGCAGCAGCGACGGTGGTTTAGTCGCCAACATGGCGCTGGCCAATTGCTCGGCAAACACCCTAGCTGGCGTGGCGCGTTGCTGTGAGGCATTTGCGCGCTTGGCGATGGCCTCGGCGAGCGGCGCAAACAGCGAGTTGTCACTGATTTGCACGGTGTTGCTGGCGGTATCACCAAAGGCTGAGGCAATGGCGCCCGGCTGCACGGTCATCACACGAATACCCAATGGTGCGAGTTCCATACGCAGCGCATCGGAAAGCGCATGGACGGCTGCTTTGGTTGCGCAATACGCCCCGGCAAACGGCGTAGTCAAGACGCCGGAGACACTGCCAATATTAACAATTAAGCCACTTCGGCGGGCCGCTAGGCGCGGAATCACCGCCTGCGTGAGCGCCAGCAGGCCCAGCACATTGGTCTGAAATTGCTGCTGTAAATTTGCTGCACTAATATCGGCCAATGGCCCCATGAGTCCGTAGCCGGCGTTATTAACGAGCATACTCAAATGCACGCCACGAGCATCAAGCGTGTCCATCGCGGCAGCAATCGATGCGCTGTCATTGACGTCTAAGGCCAACGTCATTAAACCTTGTTGTGCCAGATCATCTATCGTGTTTAAGCGGCGTGCAGTAGCACAGACCGCAGCCCCGCGCGCATGCAACGCCAAGGCCAAGGCCTTGCCAATCCCGGATGAACAACCACTAATCAAAATCATTAGCGCGGCTCCACTATCAGCACGCTTAAAACGCGATGCAGACGATGTGACTCCAGCTCAAAGCGGCCGCTATGCTCCAACGTTAGCGTGAGTATTGATTCGCCGTTGGCAGGCACCATGAGCACTTGCTCATAGCCGTGTAAATGAATTTCATCGGCGTCATCACTGCTGACCGAGAAGGACACAGACTCCCCAGCGGGCAGCTCAATTTGCTCAGGACCGCTGATTTTTCCTGTCCGAATTTGCCAACTGAAGTCGGCGGCCTCCGCGCCACCTGGTGACACCTGAGTCATTGCTTTAACGGGCTCAGAGGCTGGAGAAGCACTGGACGACACGGCCTGAGGCGCTAGGAAATACCAGAGTGCCGCTAGGCTAATGCCCGCCAATAAGCCAAAAATGAGTGCTCGCATGGGACTATTATTCTTTTAATTAGGAACTTGGTGGTGGCATATCAGTTTATGCGCTTTGTGTCGGTTAAGCGCGCAAATAAAACAATTTTGTAACATAGCAAACTCGCACAGCAGCATAAACTACTTATTTGTAACTATGGCCAAAATTTTGACAGTTTATGGCAAGCGCCCCTGACTACATTCCATGCTAGTTTGGCGACAGTTAAACAACACACCGCCCGCAGGTACTATAAGAGAATGGATGCACTATGAAAGCGGTCACACGCCATGCCCATTGAGCGCATTGCTCGTAATAAAGAAAACCTTCTCGACCATGTCTTAAGCCATGTCGATGACTGCATCATTATTATCAATAAGCTCGGCACCATCTCCCGCGCTAACCCGGCGGGTCAGGCGATGTTTGGTTATGCGGAAGACGAGCTACTTGGCCACAATATCTCCATGCTCATGCCAGAGCCTTTTCGTAGCCGCCACGACAGCTATCTAAAACGCGAGTCTGGCGATAAACGTCCCGACTTATTTGGCCGGCCATTGGATCTCAAAGGTCAGCGCAAATCGGGCGAAGTCTTTGATATTACGTTAATGATTTCGTCGCTGCCTCATGGTCAGGTTGATATTGGCGCGGACTACGTTGGCATCATCCGCGATATCTCCGCGCTCAAGCGCAGCGAGCGCCTGCGCGAAGAGCTGCTCTCGGTCATTAGTCATGAGCTGCGCACACCCATTACTGCGATTTCTGGCTCGCTTGCTATGCTCGCCGACACGCGACTTAGTGACCTGCGCGAAGATAGCCGTGAGTTACTGGCGATGGCTCAACGCAACACCGCACGGCTCACCAAGCTCATTGATAATTTGCTCACCGTGAATAGCCTCGCTGACAGCAATATGGATGTGGTGCTGCTGAAAACGCCACTGCTGCCGGTGCTGCAACGCGCGCTGGCGAAAAAGCTCAAATCGGCGAGTGAGAAAGGCATTGATTTTGAGGTCAATGCTTTCGCGCCCAGCCTAAGTGTCTTGGTCGATGCGGAGCGCTTAGGCCAAGTGTTTAGTCATCTGATCGACAATGCGCTGAAATTTTCGCCCACTCAAACCACCGTGAAAATTGCTGTCAGCCTGTTTGAGAACAAGCAAATTATCTTAAACCTCACCGATGCGGGCGAAGGCGTACCGGATGAGGCCCTGGCCGATCTCTTCAAACCCTTCAACACTGGCCACGGCAGCGACAGTAAACATCTTGGCGGTAGCGGCTTAGGGCTAGCCATTTGCAAGGGCTTATTGGAGCAAATGAGCTGCAGCATTCGCTATGCGAAAGATGCCGAGCACGGCAGTCGATTTACCGTGACCATGCCCGTCGCGCCGGCTTAATTTAGCCACCAACCTCAGGTCGCCTGCCAGATGCGCTATGATGCGCGCCTATTTTTAGAGTGACTGCTATGTCTTTTGCCGATCTGGGCCTGATGCCTGAACTGCTGGCCGCCCTTGACGCCGTGGGCTATACCACGCCAACGCCAATTCAGCGCGATGCCATTCCGGTGGTGCTGGCCGGCCGTGACTTACTGGCTGCCGCGCAAACCGGCACCGGTAAAACCGCGGGCTTTACGCTGCCCATGCTGCAATTGCTCAGCTCGCGTCACGCCGCGCATCCAAGCACGCGCCATCGCCCGCGCGCCTTGATTCTCACGCCCACTCGCGAACTCGCCGCACAGGTTGAAGAAAATGTGAGCGCCTACGGCAAAAACCTCGCGCTAAATTCAATGGTGATGTTTGGTGGCGTCGGTATGCAGCCGCAGGTCACTAAACTGCGCGGCAAGATTGATATTCTCGTGGCCACGCCCGGCCGCCTGCTCGACCATGTCGGCCAGGGCACACTCGATCTCGGCGGCATTGAACTGTTCGTCTTGGATGAAGCCGACCGCATGCTCGACATGGGTTTTATCCGCGACATTCGCCGAGTGCTGGCGATACTGCCCAAGCAGCGCCAAAACTTATTGTTTTCAGCGACGTTTGCCGATGAAATTCGCGCACTCGCCAGCAGCCTGCTGAAAGACCCAGCCACAGTCGAAGTGACACCGCGCAACACCACGGTGGAGCGCATCGAGCAGACCATTTACCCGGTCGACCGCGAGGCCAAGCGTCAGCTTTTAGAGAAGCTCATTCGCGATGGCGAATGGTCGCAGGTGCTGGTGTTCACGCGCACCAAGCATGGCGCCAACCGCCTTGCCGAACAGCTCGATAAGCATGGCATTCCGGCCATGGCCATCCACGGCAATAAGAGTCAGTCGGCGCGCGAAAAAGCGCTGCGTGAATTTAAGGCCAACCGTCTGCGCGTGTTGGTGGCGACCGATATTGCTGCGCGCGGCATTGATATCGATGCGCTGCCGCACGTGGTGAACTATGAGCTGCCGCAAGTGCCTGAGGATTATGTCCATCGCATTGGTCGCACAGGCCGTGCGGGTGCGGGTGGTGAGGCGGTATCGCTAGTCTGTGTCGATGAATTGAAGCTGCTTGCTGATATTGAGCGCACCATCAAGCAAAAACTCAACCGCGTAGTGGTGCCGGGCTTTGAGCCCGACCCCAATGCCAAGCCCGAGCCGCTGCGTAAAGCGCCTCCGCCACGCGGGCCTCGCCGCGACAAACCTGCGCGTGCAGCCGATCAGGTACGTCGCGACCAACCCAGTCAGCGTCGCCGATAGCGGCTTGCGCTGCTTATTTCCACCACGGATAAAACGCCGGCATCTTGCTGGCGCGGCTGGTGTAGGCAGGTTCGCGTTTTTCTAAAAATGAGCGAACGCCCTCTTTGCCATCTTCCAGGCTGGTGTAGAACATCGCCAAGGAGTCCACGCGATGCGCCTCAATCGGGTGCGGCTGGGCGGCATTGCGATACATCATCTGACGTGCAAAGGCCACGGCCACCGGCGACTTGTGCTGACTGAATTTGCGCGCGAGCTCCAGGGCCGCGGGCAGCAGTTCATCGGGCGCATGCACTGAGCGCACCAGCTTGCCAGCAAGGGCTTGTTCGGCATTCAGAATATCGCCGGTATAAACCCACTCCAGCGCCTGCTGAATACCGACAATGCGCGGCAAAAACCAGCTTGAGCAGGCCTCAGGCACAACGCCAATTTTGCCAAAAACAAAGCCAATGCGCGCCTTCTCAGAAGCTAAGCGAATGTCCATCGCCAGCGTCATGGTCGCGCCAATGCCCACGGCCGCGCCATTGATGGCGCCAATCACCGGCTTCTTGCAGTCATAAATAGCCAGCGTCACGCGGCCGCCGGTATCGCGCACGCCATCGAAAATAGCGGGATCATCGAGGCCGGTGTGCATGTCGTCGAGGCTGGGTTGCAGCGACTCGTCGAGGCCAAAAACATTGCCCGGTACCGACAAATCCATGCCCGCACAAAAGGCTTTGCCCGCGCCGGTCACAACGATTGCGCGCACGTCATCGTCTTCGCTGGCGCGACCAAAGGCGTCGACGAGCTCATTGGCCATGGTCACCGTGAAGCTGTTGAGCGCATCGGGGCGGTTGAGCGTGAGCGTGAGGATATGCTCGCTGACCTCGTAGCTAAGGGTTGTGTATGACATGCGCAGCTCCGGCAACAATTTAGATGAATAGCGGTTGTACCTGAGCGGAACGCGTTAGACAACCGCGCAATCTTGGGTCGACTTCTGTCATAATTTTGCCCACTGAATGTCATATAAGGCTGAAACCATGGAACTCAAACATATCGAGGGCATGGAACGCGCGATGCATAAAGGCCGCGCAGAGCAAGTTCGCCTAGGGATAGGTCTGCTATTTATTTTGGGCGTGATGCTCTACGCCGCCAGCCAGAGTGTTGGCGAGGTCAGCATCATGCTGGTTATGGCCGCCATGGTCGGCGGTTACATGGCGATGAATATTGGCGCCAATGATGTTGCCAATAATGTTGGTCCCGCTGTCGGCTCGCGCGCCCTGACCTTAGGCAGCGCTTTAGTAATTGCCGCTGTTTTTGAAGCGGCCGGCGCCATTATTGCCGGCGGCGAGGTGGTGGGCACCATTCGCAACGGCATCATCGATCCGAACTTAATCCCCGACACCGACACCTTTGTTTGGATCATGATGGCGGCGCTGATTGCCGGCGCGTTGTGGTTAAACTTGGCCACGGCCATTGGCGCGCCAGTCTCAACTACGCACTCGATTGTTGGCGCCGTGCTCGGCGGTGGCATGGCCGCTGCCGGCCCTGACATTGTCGATTGGGGCACCATGGGCGGTATCGCCGCGAGCTGGCTGGTTTCACCTGTACTAGGTGGTGTGATCGCTGCCGGCTTTTTGTTTCTGATCAAACACAGCATCACCTATAAAACCGACATGATGACTGCCGCTCGGCGCGTTGTGCCTTGGCTGGTCGCCGCCATGGCCTTGGTGTTTAGTGTCTACCTCATGCAAAAGGGCCTGAAACAACTGATTAAAGTGTCACTAATGCATGCACTCGTTGTCGGCTTGGTGTCTGCCATCGTGGTGTTTGTGTTTGTACGCTGGCGCTTAAAGCAGCCTCACCATCAGTTGCTGGAAGGTAAACAAGGCGTCAATAGCCTGTTTACTGTGCCACTGATTTTTGCTGCCGCGCTGCTCAGTTTTGCCCACGGTTCCAACGACGTCGCCAACGCCATTGGCCCACTCGCCGCTATTGTTGATGTCTATACCGCGCATCCCGGCCAATTTGGCGCCTCAGCCGCTATTCCTCTGTGGGTGATGTGTATTGGTGCACTCGGCATTGCCATTGGTTTGGCCTTATTTGGCCCAAAAGTGATTCGCACCATTGGCACTGAAATCACCGAACTCGACCAAATGCGTGCCTATTGCATTGCCATGGCCGCCACCATCACGGTCATTATTGCTAGCCAACTCGGCTTGCCGGTGAGCTCCACGCACATCGCTGTCGGCGGTGTCTTTGGTGTGGGCTTTCTGCGCGAATACTTAAAGCACAACTACGACCGCATGGTGGTGGAAATTAAGGCGCACCACCCCGAGGATGACCAACAAGCCATCGACGCCTTTTTACTGCGCTTTAGTCATGCCGATATTGCGCAAAAAGGCATTATGTTGCGTGAGCTCAAGTCTTTATCGAAAGCCAACGAAGACCCCGCGCACTTCTCCAAAGGCGAGCGCAAGGACTTGAAAAAGGTCTATCGCAAAGAGCTCGTGAAGCGCTCGCAGATCTTGCGCATTGTCTCGGCTTGGGTGATCACCGTGCCGGCGACGGCCTTCATGGCGGCGATGATTTTCTTCATGTTGCGCGGCATGCTGGCCTAATCCCAACGGCCTGCGCTCATGGCTTAATGCATGAGCTCAGGCCAGCCCCAGCTCAACACACAGCTGACCAATCGCCATCACCGCGGCTTGTCGGGGAAATGGATGGTCTAAGTTCGGCGAGCCAATACGCAGATGCCGCGGAAATGGCGGGTAAGACACATCCCAATGATGACCATGTAAGACCGCCAAAGACGTTGCCATGGGCAACTCAAGGCTGGCTTGCGCTTGCGTGACCTGCATGTCGTTATTGGCGCAATGCTTGCTGAGTGCCAACCAATCCGCCATCTGAATGGTCGGCACTTCGAGCAGCTTGGTCGCCGCCGTTAGACAAAACAGCGGAATATCCAGCGCATCGATCTTAGCGCTCTGCGTCGCCAAAAAAGCTTCACGATCGGTCGTCGTCAAGCTCTTCACGCCGCCAATCATGTCGTACTCCTCAAGCCGGCGCAGACGGCCATCGCGCCTCATGCCCGGCATGAGTAGTCGGAGAAAGTCATGCAGGCGCTGACTCACCACATTGATCGGCAAGTCCTTAATGAGCTGATAAATTTTGTCGGCGGTGAACGAGCCGCCGTTGGCACCCGCCCACGTAAATACTGCCTTGATGCGCGGCTTTAATTCCGGATGCGCCGCCAATAGGCTGAGCATGTCCGGCCCACCCTTGCTGTAGCCAAACAAAATGATGTCGTGCTGCATCTCGCCGGTGCGCGCGGGAGTATCCGGCGTGGGCCAATAGCCATAGCCCTCGCTAATGGTGCGCTGCAAATCGGCGACATTGGCCTCACAAGAACGCACCGGATGAGCATCGGCGGAGACGATATGCCAGCCTTCGGCGACCAAGGCCGGAAAGGCATCGCCAAATCCATGCACAGGCAGCAAGCCATTGATAAACCCAGGGCAGAACATCAAGGTGGCACGCGGCGCACGCGTGGGCGCAGGCAGGCAGTCGGAATCGTAATCACTGGGGCTGGCGTCGAGCAAAAAGCGCTCAGCGACTTTTTGCCGAGCGGAGCGCTGGTCACGGCGCAAGCCGATCGGCGATTTCACACGCTTGAGCACCTGCGCATCATTCGCGGCCGCTTGCACAAATAACTGCCGCCAGCGCATAGCCAACCATGCCTTCACCTGCGGGTCGCAGACCACGCGCGCATCACTGGCGATGGCCGCCTGCAGGGCCGAGCGTTTGTCGCTGGCCGTTTGTGCTTGATGAAACTGAGTTAATGACATCACACGCTCCTTGTGATGATTTTCTAAACGCACATTAAGCCGCTACTGCCCGCCCTCGATAGACATACGTCATGGCCTTCGGGCCTTTCAAATAACACTTTTCCAGCTCCACAATCTGAAAGCCGCCCTCGGCAATAATCGCTGGAATATCACGATCTAAATGACAACCGCCAGCCATCGGCTTCCAAAACGGTTGAATGCGCCGCTGCCAGACCTGCACCGAGGCCTCCGGCGCCAAACCATGCTCGCAAAATAAGAGCTCGCCGCCCGGCTTCAGCACACGGCGCACCTCGCGCAAGGCCGCGACCGCATCGGGGATGGTACAAAGCGTGAAGGTCGTCACCGCGGTGTCGAAGCTGTCGGTTTCTGCAGCAATTTCCTGCACCTCCAGCGCTACAGTCTTGACCGGAATGGGACTTGCCGCGGCGCGCTCGCGGGCCTTGTGATGCATCTCAACCGCCGGGTCAACGCCAAAAATGCCGGTGACTTTTTCGGGGTCATAGAAGGGTAAATTTAAGCCCGTGCCAATGCCTAACTCGAGTACGCGACCGCGTGCGTGCGGGATCAGTTTGGCGCGTTGCCCCATCATGGCAGGCAAGCCGCAGGCGCAGTTAATTAGGTGCGGCAGAATGTGCTTGTCGTAAAAACCCATGGCATTGACTCAAAAAGACCTGCCAAGGGTTGTAACGCATTCGGCCTTAACGCGCCAGCCACCAATCGCTGAGTGCATCCCAGACACGCACATCGCTAAGAATGGCCATGTGGTCCATGTGGTCAAAACACAGGCGGGTAATATTGCCGGCGACCAGCGTTTTGCTCGGCTTTTTATGCTGGCCAAGACCGCTATAGAGCGGAACCAGACCATCACCTAGCCAGCTTTTTTCAGCGGCGGGATTGATGCTGCCGGCCACCACCAAATGTGCGATGCCATCGGGCAAAGGCGCGAGTGCGAGGCGATGGTCACGCGCGCCCATATCACTGTTTTGGCCATGCTCCGCTTGCGTTATCAGACCATAGCGCAGATCTTTAATGGCCGCGCTGCGGATATTGCCCAAGCGCATAAACGGTGCGGTATAGGGTGAATGACCGAGTAAGGTATTGGCGCGATTGCCCAAGCGCTCCATGGGCGCGCCCAAATGTGGCGTCGCTAAGTACACCGCTTTGCTCACGCGTGATAGCCACGTATGACCCTGCGATTGCGCATGGATAAAGGCACTGCGCATCAGCAGGCCGCCCATGCTGTGACCGATCAAAACAATCTCGCGCGCCGGATAGGCGGCATTGGCGGCCTCTAGCCAGTTCGCTAAATCTTCGCCATTTTGCCAAATCGCCCGGCCGCTGTTGTAGCGCAGATGGCCGATTTGCCAACCTTTCGACTGCATCAGCGCATCGCTATTGTGCTTGGTCGGCGTTTGCCATTCGCGCTCGCTCATGCACAGACCGTGCAGATACAGCGCCACCTTGGCATTGCCCTGATGGCCGGCGAGATCGCCCCAGGCCATGGCCTCGCCCGTGCTATTGCGCAGACTCATTGGCAGTGCCAAGGGGCTTTGCCAGCGCGCTAATTTGTCGCCACAAACGCCGTTCAGCGCACTAATAATCGGCAAGGCATAGGGCGGCTGATGCGTGAGATCGGCATGCACTGGCAGCAGACCAATGCCGCGCGCGAGCTGGCGGAATATCCCCGAAATAAGCTTGTAGGGAAATGGCGCCGCGGCACGTGCCTGGCGGCTATCGAGCGTTGACACTGGCAGCGGCACCCGCTTGATGGTGCCGTGCATTTCGGTGACCAGCTCAGTGATCTCCGCCGCCGAGTGCATGGCCAAATGTGCCACGCCCTTGCCGCCCCACAGTGCTAAGCGCATGACTTAGGCCGCCTTCGCCAAGCTGAGTTTTTCCTCAGCAGCAAGCACCGTTAAGGCTTTTTTCGGCGAACTTGGTAAGGCATGACGCAAGATGCGACCCGCCACGGTACCAAACTGCTTAAACAGCGAAGCACTGTTGTAGTTTTGGCCGTAGCGCTTAGCGATTTCGCGCATTTCCACGGAGATTTCGGCATAGCGGTGCGCCGGCACTTCAGGGAATAAATGGTGCTCAATCTGATGGCTCAAATTGCCACTCAAGATGTGAAACAGCTTGCCGCCGGTGAGATTGGCTGAGCCGCGCATTTGGCGCAGATACCATTGCCCACGGGTTTCGTTTTCCAAGGTCTCGATAGCAAAGACTTCGCTGTCTTCGGTGAAATGACCACAGAAAATGATTGTGAAGGTCCACAGATTACGCATGATGTTGGCAGCAAAGTTACCCGCCAGCACCGGCAAGAAAAACGGACCGGCCAAGAGTGGAAAGAACACATAGTCTTTGCCAGCCTGCTTGGCGGCCTTGCGGAAAGTCGACTTACCTTGCTTGAACCATTCTTTCCATGACTTCTCACCCGCGAAAACCTTTTCAGTTTCCAAGGTTTGCAGGGCCAGCAGGTTTTCAAAAAACACCGCCAAGCTCACGGCCATCACCGGGTTGGCGAGGAAGCGTGGCTCCCACTTTTGCTCGGGAAAAATACGCAGCACGCCGTAGCCAATGTCGTGGTCTTTGCCGAGCACATTGGTGTAGGTGTGATGCATATAGTTATGGCTATAGCGCCAGTTATCGGCGGTGCACCAGGTGTCCCACTCGAAGGTCTGACCACTAAAGCGCGGGTCTTGCATAAAGTCATATTGACCGTGCATGACGTTGTGGCCGAGCTCCATATTGTCGAGAATTTTCGAGATGCCCAGCAGTGCTGCACCGGCGACAAAGGCAGGCGGGAAAATGCCAGCCATCAGCAGGCCACGGCCCGCGATTTCGGTATAGCGCACGGCTTTTTCGATCTTGCGAATATAGGTGGCATCGCGCTCACCGACATCGGCTAAATGGCGTTGCTTGATAGCATCGACCTCGGCACCAAAGGCTTCGATCTCGGCGGCGCTTAATTGACGGCTCTTGCTCATGATAATTCTCCAGATGCTCGCGGCATTACAAATCTAAAGTCAGGTCACCAACGGCTGCGCTCACACAAATGCGCAGGCTGGCGGTGTCATCGACATCGAGTTCTTGGGTCAGCAGGTTGCGTGTGACGCCACCGGACTTGCCGCAGGCGCAGGTATTGCAAATACCCATGCGGCAACCAGAATTTGGCTTGATGCCCTGCGCCTCTAAGGCGTCGAGCAGCGGCATGCCTTGTGGCAAGTCCACGTGCTTATTGGATTTCTTCAAGAACACCCGCACGGTCTCGGTACTGCTCGGCACGAACACGGGCGGCGTGAAGGCTTCGGCATGAAACACTTGCGCTTGATCGGCAACCAAACCCTGCACAGCATTCATAAAGCCGGTGGGACCGCAGGCATAGACCGTGCGCTCGCTCATATCGGTGATATCGGCAAAATGTTCTGCGCAAGGCCGACCGACTAAGTCACCGGCTTCTAAACGCGTTTCATGCTCATAAATTTGCACTAAGCGTAGCTGTGGGTATTGGCGCGCTAAGCTGACCAGCTCATCGCCAAAAATCAGATCAGTACGGGTGCGCGCCCAAAACATAAACACGACATCGCTGGGCATCTGCTGCTGCGCGAGTTCGCGCAACAAACTCATCAATGGCGTGACACCACTACCGGCAGCAAGCATGACGATTTTTTCAGGCGCGCCAGCCGCGAAGGTCATCTCGCCAAAGGCTTGACCGAGCTCAATGCGATCGCCGATTTCAACACGGTCAACCAAGAAGTTACTGACACGGCCATTCGGCACTTTTTTGATGGTGATGGCGAGCAGGCCGGTGGCCGCTGGGGCTTCGCTAAAGCTATAGCTGCGCGTGTGGCGAATGCCATCAATCTCAACGCTCAGATTCACGTGCTGGCCTGCTTGGAAGCCGGCGAAGTTGCTATTGGGCTTGAGCACCAAGGTGACGGTGTCGGGGGTTTCCATCCAGCGTGCAACCACGCGGCAGACCGTGCGCTCGACACGGCTATCGAAACCGAGTTCGGCGGCCCAAAAATCGATAACGCTGGGCGTTACCACGGACTTCACAACACGGCTAACAAATGAGGGTAAGGCAAATTGCGACGACATGTTTGCGTCTCCAAGTGAACATCTACACACTCAGAGTACGCATGTAACTTATTTAAGTCAACACATGTTCACTCAAATTTTTAAAGTCGCCATAATATTAATTAAAATCAGGTACTTGCAATGGCCTCAGTGCCTCATGCAATTGCGGCAATAGGGACTCTGCTTGATCCCAACCCCACTGGAAGGCTTTATCGAAGACCGTTGGCGAGGGCAATAAGTTCACTGGCGAGGGCGTGGGCTGGAAGCGCACTAGCCAATCGTAATAGGGCCGCTGCGCCGGCAATTGCGCTTGAATGGCCTGCGTTACGGGGACTAGCCAGGCGTGACCCGCGCTCCACTGCGGATGAAAACAGTCAAGCGCGAGATAAAATGCATTGCGCGTGCCAATGCGGCCGGATTGCACACCTTTCCATGCCGCCCGCGCCGGCACATTGGCCACCGTGCCGCCATCCATAAAGGCACGAAGCTGATGCGTTTTGCGCAAGTCACTCAGGATGCTGAGACTTTTGACATCATCACGCCAGGGCGCATATTGCAAGACACCCGGAATAGCCGACGACAGGCCAATCGCATCCACCACACGCATCTCACGCGTGCGTTCATCGCGACCTAAGACAATGCCTTGCGCTACATGCGGACTGAAGTAGCTAATGAGTTGCAGCATGCGCTCAGCTACCACCATGGGCGCGCCTAGCATGTGACTACGACGCGCCGGAAGCGCCGGCAAATCGCGGTAAGCCGAGAGCTTTACGCCAGCGATTAGTGCATCATAGGGGATGGCCAAATCCTTGATACGCAGCGGCGAGCCATCGGGGTGGCAGAGCATTTGGTCCATGCCGCGTAAATGCAGCCGCACCGCACCGGGCAAACTCAACACGCCGGCGGTGGTTGGCCGCGAAAAAATTTGCCGTACGCGCAAGCCCTTGCCCCAGGCCATCAAGGCCTCAATATCGGGCTCGGCGTCACGCGCCATGAGGCCGCCAAGCAGCGCACCAATCGATGCGCCAACAATGTATGAGGGCAGCAAGCCTTCCGCTTTCAGCCGCGCCACCAGACCAATATAGACAAAGCCCGAGCCGCCGCCACCGCCCGGCGCCAGCACCAAGACTTTATGACACAGCTCGGCATCAAGCTCAGCAGCGTTGAAGTCGTGCGCATGCGTGGCGAGCAATTCGCGCCGAGCCTGTGCGGTGGCGGCGCGCACTTGCGGAACGTGTTGGCGCACTTGGCTTAAGCGCAGCAATATATTGCGCTGCTCGCGAAGCGGCGCATAAAGCGTATCGAGCAATAATTTACGCAAGGTTGCCACCGGCGACGTATTGAGGGTGACTTCCGCACGCGCCTGTCGATGCGCGAGCCGCGTGCCGGCCGCGCCGGGACTAAAAGCCCGCAAGCGCGCGAGCACTAGAGCATAACGCACCAGCTCATAATCCGCGCGGCGCAGCACATCGCTGTGCGTTAAGTAGCTACGAATCAGCGACGCCTCCATACGCTTAATTCGCAGCAGCGCGGTTTCCTCGCTCAAACTCATGGCTTATGCCTTGTGCTTGAGCAGGTCACGAATTTCCATCAACAGCTGCTCTTGCGGTGCTGGCGGAATGGGCGCGGCGGCCTTCTCAGGCGCAGGCTCAGGCTTGCGCTTCATGGCATTGATAGCCTTCACCCCCATCATGACCGAGAAGGCAATAATGATGAAATCGATCAGTGTCTGGATGAACTTGCCGTAGCTAATCACCACCGCAGGCTTGTCATCGATAGCGGCTTTTAAAATCACCGCCAGATCGGCGAAATCGACACCGCCGACCAATAGGCCGATGGGCGGCATGATGATATCCCCGACGAGCGAAGACACCACCTTGCCAAAGGCCGCACCAACAATGACACCCACGGCCAAATCGATGGCATTGCCCTTAATGGCAAACTGGCGAAACTCTTGAACCAAGCTCATAGCAGACTCCTACAGATCCTAAACAGGCGCTTATTAAACGGTGCAATACGCACAGCGTCTAGCCCGAATCGCAGATTTCATCAGCGCGCCACGCTGCTATACTTTCGTTTTACAGACATCAGCAGGCCGCCACATGAGCACAGCGCATCACATCACTTTCACCGACTGGCTGCACGACAGCCAACGCGCTCATGGCACGCTGCCGGCCAACCTCATTCAAACCTTGATGGTCACGGCCGAGGCCTGCCGGCGTATTGGTGCGGCGATTGGCCAGGGCGCGCTCGCCGGCGTGCTTGGTGCGGCCGGTAGCGAAAATGTACAGGGTGAAGATCAGAAAAAGCTCGATGTCATTGCCAATGATATTTTGCTGCAACTGCACAGCGATGGCAGCCACTTGGCCGGCATGGCTTCGGAAGAGATGGACGATCCATTTCCCGTGCCGCACCCCGGTAGCTCCGACGCCTACCTGCTGCTCTTTGACCCGCTCGATGGCTCATCGAATATCGACATTAACGCACCTGTCGGCACGATTTTCTCGGTGCTACCCGCTCCTGCCGGCTGTGACGCCCGCGATGCCTCGGTGTTTTTGCAACCCGGCAGTGCCCAAGTCGCCGCTGGCTACGCCATTTATGGGCCATCGACGCAGCTCATCATTACCTTGGGGCATGGCGTACATGCCTTCACGCTCGACCGCTACAGCGGCGAGCTCATCCTCACGCAAGAGCACCTAGCGCTGCCGGCACAGACTCAAGAATTCGCCATCAATATGTCTAATCAGCGCTTCTGGGAAGCCCCCGTGCAGACCTATGTGACGGATTTATTGGCCGGTAAAACGGGGCCGCGCGCGAAAGACTTCAATATGCGTTGGGTCGCCGCCATGGTCGCCGATGTGCATCGCCTGCTCAGTCGTGGTGGCGTATTTCTGTATCCGCTCGACAGCAAAATGGCCAGCAAAGGCGGCAAATTACGCCTGATGTATGAGGCCAACCCCATGGCGTGGCTTGTCGAGCAGGCTGGTGGTCAGGCCAGCACGGGCCATCAGCGCATCCTAGATATCATGCCCACCGGCCTACACCAGCGCGTGCCCGTGATGCTCGGTGCCCGTGACGAAATCACTGAACTCACGCGCCTGCACAGCGCCTAAACCGCCTGATGACCTTGAGCGTAATGCAGGCAGCTGAGCATCGGCACGAAGTCTATGGCTACTAAGCGCCGGTCATTATGGCGTCGTCTGCTTGGGCGACTCGTGCTGCTTGCCCTAGCGATGGCGCTAACGTGGCACGCCTGGGTTTATGCGCAACTCTGGTGGTGGCAAAGCCATGCGCCAACGTCGACTGCGTTCATGAGTGCGCGCCTCGATGCGCTGCAAGCCGACAACCCCAAGGCCACGCTCAAGCACACGTGGGTACCTTATGCGCGCATCTCGACCTCGCTCAAACGCGCGGTCATGGTCGCCGAAGACAGCGGCTTTATGCAGCATGAAGGCTTTGACTGGGATGGTATTGAGGCGGCGTGGCAGAAAAATCTGAAAAAAGGCCGCATCGTGGCCGGCGGCTCAACCATCTCGCAGCAGCTCTCGAAAAATCTGTTTTTATCCGGCTCACGCTCGCCATTGCGCAAGGGCGAAGAGGCCATCATCACGCTGATGCTGGAGCAACGCCTAGACAAGCGTCGCATCTTTGAGATTTACCTCAATGTCATCGAATGGGGCAATGGTGTGTTTGGCGCCGAAGCCGCCGCGCGGCATTATTTTGGTGTATCCGCCGCCAACTTAAGTCCGCAACAGGCGGCAAAATTGGCCGCGATGATCCCCAACCCGCGCTATTACGACACGCATCGCAACACACGCTATTTGAATCGCCGCACCGCGACTATTTCGAAGCGGATGAATCAGGTGCGTCCGCCAAAATAATTAAGTGCCGCAATAGCGCCACCAGCACCACGTGCAGATTCTCAGCGAGCGTGGCAATTGGCTCGCGAAACCCGCCAATCATCCAGCGCGACACTACGGTAATCACGGAGCCAAGCATCGCTACCGACAAAATATCGGGTTGCAATGGCGCCGGCAACGTCTCGGCATCGAGCAGCGGCGCAATCATCTGCTGCATGAGCTGCGCAAAATTCTCCACGCTGGCGCGGTATTTGGCATCCACGCGTTCGCTCACACCCAAGACCTCAACAAACAGTATCTGCGCCATGCGTGGATCATCACGCATGATGGTCAGAAATGCCTCCAACGTGGCATAGGCGATGGCTGACGGCTCACGCGGTGCATCCATTAAGGTCGCTAAAATTCGCTCGCGGATGCGCTGATTGGTGTAGTCATACACAACGCAGAGTAAATCTTCGCTATTGGAAAATGACTCGTAGAAATAGCGCTCAGTCAGCCCCGCTTCGGCGCAAATGCTGCGCACCGTGGAGCTGTGATAACCACGCGAGCCAAATACGCTCAAGCCCGCTTCAATAAAGCGTTGCCGGCGCTCCGCTTGGCGCGCCTCTTCGCTGACACCGCGATAGCGCCGCCCCGTTACCGCTGCGGCTTTTTTTGGCGCCGACTTTTTCACAGCGGCCTTGCTTGTATCCGTCATGATTAACGCGTCGCTTTCGTGCTGTAGCCATTGGCGGTAAGCGCGACTTCGTAGCAATCATCTACATGGCTCATGGCCAACTTGCGCATGATCCAATAGCCCAATGTTGCGGCAATAATTTGCCCACCCAGCGGGATAAATTTTGTCACCTGCTTGGCAACAATGCGCGTGCCCATGCCCTGCAAGCTGCGGCGAATCAGCTCACGCGACACCACCATACCGATCAGTTCGCTGCCACGCTCAGCGCGACGCTTCCAGACCTGAATGCGTGTCTCCTCGGGCATTTGCTCAATTTGCTCGGGCTCAAGGCCAAAGCGCTGATTGATGTCGGGGATCACTTTAATGAGCACGCCGACATCAAACACCACATCAAACAATGGCACCGGCACCACCGCAGCGCCTGCCGACACCCACGACACACGACGCACGAGGCGCTGGCAGTCTTTTTTTACTTGCGCCAGCTCAGCCTGGCTCAATGGCTTGATCACAGTCACAAACGCACCCCTCTGTTGTCGACAGCGCATGATAACTCAGACACACAAACCTGCCGAATGACACTCAGGGGCTTGCACTTAATATGTTATGGTATAACATAGCTAATCAACTGCCTTACCGTGAGTTTTTACCATGTCATCTGCTCGTTTCCCTAAAGCCCCCATGGGTCTCTTTGCCCTTTCCGCACTGGCCAGCAGCGTAGCACTCGCCAACACGCCCGAGGCCAAGCCCTTACTGGAAATCACCATTACCGCCAGCCCCTTAGGGCGCACGGCCGACGAGCTCGTGCAGCCGGTGAGCGTGCTCAGTGGCGAAGAGCTGGCCAGCAAAAAGCGCGGCGGCATTGGCGAGACACTGGCCAATGAGCCCGGCATTAGCACCGGCGACTTCGGTGCAGGCGCCTCACGCCCCGTGATTCGTGGCCAGTCCGGGCCACGCGTGGATGTCTTGGCAAACGGCATCAGCGCGATGGATGTCTCGGCGCTGAGCCCCGACCATGCCGTGACCATCAACCCCTTAATTGCCCGGCAAATTGAAGTTATCAAAGGCCCTGCCACGTTGCTCTATGGCAGCAGCTCTTCCGGCGGTGTGATCAATGTCACCGATACGCGTCTTGCCACCGAGGTCACCGAAGGCTTCTCCGGCGCGCTCGAATCAAGTTACGGCTCCAATGCCCGCAACGCCTTGGGCGCTGCCGACATTAATTACGGCTCCGGCAACCATCAGTTCCACCTCGATGCCACTCGCAGCCGCAGCGAGGACTATGCCATCCCCGGCAATGCCGCCATCGATGGCAGCGGTAGCAATGGCCGACTCGCCAACAGCGCCAGCGATCTCGACAATGGCGCGCTTGGCTACAGCTATATTGCCGACAATGGCAATGCCTTTAGCGTCTCAGCGAGCCAATACGATCAGCGCTATGGCCTGCCCATTGAAGAAGAGAAGTTTATTGTCATGCGCCAGCGTCGCTACGACGCACAAGCGTTACTGCGCAACCCAACACCTGCATTGGAGTCGGTACGCATCCGCTTAAGCGACTCGCGCTACCGCCACACCGAATTTGAAGCGCCCAATGAGGTCGGCACACGTTTCACCAACAATGAAACGCAAGCGCGCATTGAGGCAGTGCATGAAGATATCGGTGGGCTGCGCGGTGTCATCGGTGCGCAATTTGGTGTGCGCGAGTTTGCCGCACTCGGCGACGAAGCCTTTGTGCCGGCAACTAAAAGCCAGCAGGCTGGGCTATTTTTCCTCGAGGAAAAGCGCTTTGGCCGCAACAAAATTGAGTTTGGCGCGCGTATCGAGCATGTCGTGCTTGATCCAGAAGTAGGCCAGCAGCGCGACTTCACGCCGATTAGTGCATCGATTGGTAATCGCTATGACCTGGGCGAAAACACGCATTTACGCGTGACGCTAACGCATGCCGAACGTGCGCCGGCCATTGAGGAGCTTTATGCCAATGGCCCGCATGAAGCCACAGCAACGTTTGAAATCGGCTCAGACCGCCTGCGCAAAGAGCAAAGCCAAGATATCGAAGTCGGTATTGATCATCATCAGGGCCGTTTTGATTTGGAGGCCAGCGTGTTTCATAAGCAGGCTCGCAATTACATTTATGCTCGCGAACAAGATGACGGCAACGGCAATGCGCTACTCGTGGGTGACGATGGCCTGCCAGGTGACGAGCTATTACTCATCAATTTTGTGCAAGACCGCGCACGCTTTACTGGCTACGAACTCGCCGCCAGCTACGCGTTGCTCAACGAAACCGATGGCCCCGTGCAGCTCAGCGTACGCGGCTTCACCGATGCCGTGCGCGGCACGTTGGAGACCGACAGCGGCGATGCTCCCGCGCCACGCCTCACGCCCAGCCGCTATGGTATGAGCCTGCATGGGCATTATCGCGAAGCCAGCGCCAACATCAGCTTTGTGCAGGCCATGGACCAAAATCGTCCCGGCCGCCTCGACACCGAGACCAATGGCTACGGTCTGCTCAATGCCGATCTGAGTGTGGTGGTGCATCGTCATGGCGCCAGCGAAGCCAGTGTGTTTGTGCAAGGCACGAACTTGCTCGACGATGACATTCGCCGCGCCACCTCGTTCATTAAGGATGCTGTGCCCGCACCGGGTCGCGGCGGCGTGGTCGGGGTGCGCTACACCTTCTAATGGTCGCGCGCCGGAGCCTCCGTGTCTCGGCGCGCCAATTGCCAGCAAGTCACGGCGGCGGTTGCCCGCAAAGGCCATCGTTCGTGCTTAAATAGTGTTTTGTTGGCAACACGGAGCGCGACCATGACCGACGCACAAACGCCCATTGATTTTGAACACGCCCTAGCTGCACTTGAGTCGCAAGTGCAGCGACTGGAGAGCGGCGATCTGCCATTGGAAGAGGCGCTAAAAGCCTTTGAAGAAGGCGTGACCTTGACTCGCCAATGCCAACAATCGCTCGATGCCGCCGAACAGAAAGTCCAACTGCTGCTCGCCAAACGCGATGGCAGCCTCGACACGCAGGTCTTCACCGCGCGCGATGAGAGCTGATTCATGCTCGCTGCGACAGCATCAGATACCGCTTTGCTCCGCGCCGCACCGCCTGAGCTATTAAGTCGCGCACAGCAAGACTTCCGATCCTTGCTCACGGCATTTCTGATGCGCCACGCTGGCCCCGATGCGCGCCTCAATGACGCCCTCGCCTATGCCATGGCCAATGGCGGCAAGCGCGTGCGCCCAGCCTTAGCTTGGGGCGCCTGCCTCGCGGTCGGTGGCCCATGGCAGGCGGCGGATTCAGCGGCTTTGGCCGTCGAATGCATCCATGGCTATTCGCTGGTGCACGACGACCTACCGTGCATGGACGACGATGACTTGCGCCGGGGCCAACCCACCTGCCATCGCCAGTTTGATGAGGCCACCGCGCTGCTCGCCGGCGATACCCTGCAAGCACTGGCCTTTTGCGCACTCAGCGATGCCAGCACAGACGCCGAGCTCGCCCCCTACTCAGCGCAGCAAACACAGGCCTTAAGTGTCGCCGCCCGCGACATGGTCTATGGCCAACGCCTCGACCTCGCCGCCGAGGGTCGATCCATCCGCGTTGATGAGCTCAGCCAAATTCATCGCTTCAAGACCGGCGCACTGATACGCGCGGCCGTGCGGCTGGGTGCTCTCGCCGGCGGCGCCACTGAGGCGCAACTTGCCGCCCTCGACCAATACGCCGACGCCCTCGGATTAGCCTTCCAAGTCCACGATGATGTGCTCGATGTGATCGGCGACACGGCCACGCTCGGCAAACACGCTGGCGCCGATGCCGCACACAGCAAAGCCACGTACCCAGCGCTGCTCGGCTTAGCACCGGCACAGGCCTTGGCCGCCGAACTCACCGAGCAGGCATTAGCCGCACTAACGCCACTGGGCTCCGGCGCTGAACCGCTAGCAACACTGGCGCGCTACTTACTTGCGCGCGATCACTGACGTTTGGGTATAATTCGCCCATCTGCTCAGGAAGGCCTCTGATGTTTCATGAAATTCCGCTAAGCCGCCCCGTCACGCCATTGCTCGATCAAGTGCCGACACCGGACAAGCTGCGCGAGTTACCGCTCAATGCACTGCCCGAATTGGCACGCGAGCTGCGTGAATACCTGCTCTGGAGCACCGGCCAGACAGGTGGGCATTTTGGCGCCGGCTTGGGCGTTATTGAGCTCACCGTGGCGCTGCATTATGTCTACAACACGCCGCATGATCGCGTGGTGTGGGATGTTGGTCATCAGACCTATCCGCATAAAATCCTGACGGGTCGCAAAGAACAGATGCTGACCATGCGCCAGCAAGATGGCCTCGCCGCCTTTCCACGCCGTGAAGAATCGCCTTACGACACGTTCGGCGTTGGCCATTCATCAACATCCATCTCGGCGGCACTCGGCATGGCGCGCGCCGCCGAACTCACCGGCAGTGAGCGCAAGGTCGTCGCGGTCATTGGCGATGGCGCGATGACCGCCGGCATGGCCTTTGAAGCACTCAATGACGCGGCGCATCAGAACACCAATATGCTCGTGATTTTGAACGATAACCAGATGTCGATTTCGCACGCGGTGGGCGGCCTGTCGAATTATTTTTCGCATATTTGGGCGAGCAAAAGTTATATCGCGCTGCGTGAAGGCGGCAAGCGCGTGCTGCAATCGATGCCCACGGCAATGAACTTTGTGCGGCGCACCGAAGAGCAAATGAAGACCATGGTCACCGACGCGCCCGGCGCGTTGTTTGAGTCCATTGGCTTCAATTATGTTGGCCCGATTGATGGCCATAATCTGGAGGAGTTGGTCGAGACCATCGCCAATTTAAGTGAAGCCCAAGGCCCGCAACTGCTGCATGTGTTTACCACCAAGGGTAAGGGTTTTGCGCCAGCGGAAGCCGACCCCATTGGCTATCACGCCATTAGTAAAATTGCGCCAGTAGCTGAGCGCAAAGCGGCAGACACGCCAACGCCGATGAGCACGCCAGCGGCCGTAGCGGCAAGCGTGAAGCCGAAAAAATACTCCGATGTTTTTGGCGACTGGCTCTGCGCGACCGCCGCCGCTGATCTGCGCGTGGTGGGCATCACGCCGGCCATGTGCGAGGGCTCGGGCATGGTGCGCTTTGCTGGCGAATACCCCGAGCGCTATCACGATGTTGCCATTGCCGAGCAACACGCCGTGACTTTTGCCGCCGGCTTGGCCTGCGAAGGCTTTAAGCCGGTAGTGGCGATTTATTCGACGTTTTTGCAGCGCGGCTATGACCAGCTCATTCACGATGTAGCCTTGCAAAACCTCGATGTCACCTTTGCCATCGATAGAGCCGGCTTGGTCGGCGAAGATGGCCCCACGCATGCCGGCGCTTACGACTTGGCCTTCCTGCGCTGCATTCCGAATATGATTATCGCCGCGCCCAGCGACGAGGCCGAATGTCACGCCCTACTCACTGCCGCTTGGCAGCACCCCGGGCCATCGGCAGTGCGCTACCCGCGCGGCACCGGCACGGGCGCCAGCCTTTACAGCCACGCCGAACAAGTCGAGATTGGCCACGCCCGCCGCATCCGCGACGGCCATGAAGTTGCCATTGTCAATTTTGGCTCGCGCCTTGAGGCCGTTGTGCAAGCCGCCGACGAGCTCAAGCGCATGGGCCTCGCCTCACCAACCATCATCGATATGCGCTGGGTGAAACCGCTTGATGAAGACTGCCTCGCCGCACTCGCCAGCAGCCATAGCTTGATTGTCAGTGTTGAAGAGCACGCGCTGATGGGCGGCGCCGGCTCAGCGGTCAGCGAATGGCTGCACGCCGAGGGCTATGCCTGCGGCCTGCTAACCCTCGGCATCCGTGATGCCTATATTGAGCACGCCGCCCCCGCGCAAATGCACGCCGCCTGTGGCCTCGACCGCGATGGCATGGTGCGCAGCATTGCCGCCCGCCTAGCGCGCACGCAGCTCGGCCACTAAAACCGGTCATCCGGCGTAAGTGGCTTGACCGCCCGCACAACTTAAGCCATGAGTGAGATACACATTTGTTGGCGGGGCTCCATCATGCTGCATGACATTCGCGTTGATCATTACATGGCCAAACAACCCGTGGTGCTGACTCCCGACATGAGCATCGATGCGGCCATCAAAACGCTGCTGCAGCACCGAATTTCTGGCGCGCCAGTCGTGCATGATGGCTTGCTCGTGGGCATCTTTTCGGAAGCCGACTGCCTCAGCGATATGCTGCAGTCGGGCTATTACGAAATGAGCTCGGGCTTGGTGCGCGATGTCATGAGTGCCGGCGCCGACACCATTCATCCAAGCCAAAGTATTTTAGATGCCGCCGAGCTGTTTAAGCAGCGCGGCCGCAGACGCCTGCCGGTAGTCGACGATTTAGGCGTGGTGGTCGGGCAAATCAGTCGCCGCGATGTGCTGCGCGCGCTCGATGACCTAGCCCACAAAACATCACCTAAGCAAAATAGCCCAGCGACCCACTAACGCAACGCCTACGCTAGCGACGCAAACCGCTTTCTTAGGAGTCTTGCGCGGCGCGCAACTCAGCCAACGCGGCCTGCACCGTAGCCATTTCCGCTTCCGTGGTTACCGGCTCAGCGACCTGCACTGCCGCCTGCCAAAGCACATAGCCTTCTGCCTGTGTGCGCCAGTCATCAACCCCTGCCACCAGCGCTTTTGCGGCTAAGCCCGCGCTCTTGCCATCGGCATACGGCAGACTGGTCAATAACACCTCACCACTGGTCGTGCGCAGACGGCAGCGGAACTGACCATCGTGGTCGCGACCGCTGACCATGCGCGGGCCGCTGGTGGCTTTTTTCGCGGCAGTCTTGGTCGATGTGTGCGTGCGACGAAAGCTTTGCAGGCCCACGGCATCGCGCAACTCGGCTAAGAATGGCTGGGCAATCGCTCGCGCCTTGCTCGCGCCGGCGAGCAGAATATCTTCCAGGTCATCAGGGCGTTGCAATAAGGCCTGATAATGCTCGCGGCCCGGCGCTAACTCAGCGTCGAGCAGAGCAAACAGTGCCTGCTTGGCATCGCCCCAACCCATGCCATCGAGCAAGCTGGCGCGAAACTCAGCACTGGCCTCGGCGCTGGCAAAGCCGCGGTAGATTTGAAACAGATGCGAGGTATCGGCATCTTTGGCCTCACCGGGCAGTTTCGAGTCGGTGACGATGCGCGAAATCGCCGCCTTCAACTGCTTCGGCGTGCAATACAGCGGGATGGTGTTGTCGTAGCTTTTCGACATTTTGCGGCCATCAAGGCCGGGCAGCGTGGCCACATGGTCATCGACCACGGCCTCGGGCAGCGTGAAATAGTCACGGCCAAACACATGATTAAAGCGCTGGGCAATATCACGCGCCATTTCCACGTGCTGGATTTGGTCGCGGCCAACCGGCACACGGTGCGCGTTAAATAGCAGAATATCGGCGGCCATGAGTACCGGGTAGCTATATAGCCCCATGGTCACGCCGGCATCGGCATCGAGCTCGGCATCGAGATTGGCGGTAACCGCGGCTTTGTAGGCGTGTGCGCGATTGAGCAAGCCTTTACCGGCCACGCAGGTCAGCAACCAGTTTAATTCGGTGGTCTCGGGGATATCCGACTGCCGATAAAATGTCGCGCGTTCGGCATCGAGGCCGGCGGCCAACCAGGTCGCGGCAATGGACAGTCGCGACTCGGCAATACGCGCTGGGTCATCACACTTGATCAGCGCATGGTAGTCGGCGAGAAAGTAAAACGCATCGACACCGGCTTCGCGGCTCGCGGCCACGGCAGGCCGGATAGCGCCCGCGTAATTACCCAAATGCGGAATGCCGGTGGTGGTGATGCCGGTGAGAACACGCACGCTCATGATTGACTCGGCTTCAAAAGATGACCCATTTTCGCGGTTTTAGTGAGCATATAGCCTTCGTTGTGCGGGTTAGCGCCAACAAACAACGGCACACGTTCGATGACATCAATACCGACCGCGCGCAGACCCTCGACTTTTTTCGGGTTATTGGTGAGTAGACGCACAGTCGCGACGCCCAAATGCCGCAGCATGTCTTCACACATGGCGTATTCACGCAAGTCGGCGCCGAAGCCCAAGCGTTCATTGGCCTCAACCGTGTCAGCGCCGGTGTCTTGCAAGGCATAGGCACGAATTTTATTGACCAGACCAATGCCACGACCTTCTTGACGCAAATACAAAATCACGCCGCGACCGACATGGCTAATCTGCTGCATAGCGGCTTGTAATTGCGGGCCACAATCGCAGCGCAAACTGCCAAAGCCATCGCCGGTTAAACACTCCGAATGCACACGCATGAGCACTGGCTCGCCGTCATTGAGTGTGCCAACGCTGAGCGCCACATGCTCTTTGCCGGTGGCGCTGTCTTGGAAGCCATGAATGACGAAATCGCCAAATTCTGTGGGCAGACGCGAGGATGCTACAAATTCAAAAGCCACCAGATGGGCTCCGGACAACTAATTAGGGGGCAGAGTGTAGCAAAAGCGCGCGGCTCTGCGGCAGCGATTGCCTGCAACGATTAGTGAACAATACCAAACCAGCCGGCTTCAGCTGCCGGCAAGTAAGGCAACAAAAAATACAGCACGATGGCGGCCATGATGCCGGCAATGATGTCATCGAGCATGATGCCGAAACCGCCGTGGACCTGACGATCTACCCAGCTGATGGGCCACGGTTTCCATATATCGAAGAGTCGAAAAAGGCCAAAACTGAGCAGCACGGCAAGCACATGGTGAGTGTCCCAATGCAGCAACGGCACGACTGGAATCAGCGCGATCCATTGGCCAACAAACTCATCCCAAACAATGCCCGGGTGGTCATGCACGCCCATGAGCTTGGCGGCCTCGCCACAAATGGCGATGCCAGCGATGGCGGCAATGACAATCCACACCAAGTACACCGGCAACGGGAAGCTCGCAAACACGCCAAACCAGACCACCGCGATGGCCGATCCTACCGTGCCCGGCGCTTTTGGGCTGCGCCCAGAGCCAAAGCCGAAAGCGAGCAAATCGAGCGCACGAGGCAGGCGCGGCAAGGGGTCATTCATAGTCGTGCTCAGAAATGCTGATAACCAGCGAGGCTGTCATGCTCCCAAGGCTTGCCGTGCGCGGTCAAGCGCAGGCCGGCAGTTGGGGTAATTTTACCGATGACCGTATAGCGCAGTTGCGGCAATAGCCTGGCGCGCGCTGGCGCCAGCGTAAACAGCAGCTCATAGTCATCACCCGCGCTGAGCGCCCAGCGCCGCACTTGCAGGAGCGCCGCACTGCTCGTGGCCGCATAGGCCTGCAGCGGCTCAGACAGCGGCAGCTGCTCCACGGCCAGCTCAGCGCCGACATTCGAAGCCTTGAGTAAATGCCCAAGGTCTTGCAGCAGGCCATCGGAAATATCCAGGCCGGCACTGGCGATGCCGCGTAAATAGGCGCCCTCAAGCAGACGCGGCATGGGTCGGTGCAGGCGATCGAGCAAATACGCACGGTCATCGTCACTGATGCCCGCCATTTCGGCAGAGCTCATCGCCAAGGCCAAGCCAGCCCCGGCATCACCAAGGCTGCCGGTCACGCAAATCAGGTCGCCGGCTTGCGCGCCACCGCGCTTGAGCGCCACGGACTCTTCAACACAGCCGATGGCCGTGATGGTCACCGATAGCGGCCCGCGCGTGGTGTCGCCGCCAATCAACGGCACATCGGCGATGTCCGCCAGGCCCCAGAAGCCGCGCGCAAACGCCGCGAGCCACGACTCATTGGCCTCGGGCATGGTCAGGTTGAGGGTTACGCCGAGCGGCCTCGCCGCCATCGCCGCGAGGTCAGATAAATTCACCGCCAAGGCTTTCCAGCCAATATCCACCGCCGCCGCATCATGCGGGAAATGCCGACCCGCCACTAGCGTGTCGGTGGTGACAACTAGCCGCTCGCCCGGCGGCAGCTCGAGCAAGGCGGCATCATCGCCAATGCCGAGACAAACCTGCGAATGGCCAAGTTGCGGATGGCCGGGCCAGTCATCAGGCTTGCGGACAAAATAACGCTGGATGAGCTCGAACTCGCCAAGGCTCATGGCGCCGAATGCTCCGCTGCTAGCGTATTAGCTAAGCTCATGCGGGCGTAAAGTCCGAGCCAGCTGATCTAAAATACTGTTGATGTATTTGTGCGACTCGCTGGCACCAAAGGTTTTCGCGAGCTCGATGCCCTCGTTGATGACCACGCGCATAGGCACATCGACGCGATGCTTGAGCTCAAAGGTGCCAATGCGCAACGTCGCCAACTCGACCGGATCGAGTGCGGCAAAATCACGATCCAGGTGCGGCGTAAACAGCGCATCAAGAGCATCTGACTCGGGCGGCACACCATGCAATAGGTCATGGAAGTAATCCAAATCGACCTTGTGCATGGCGTTTTCGACGCGATAGCGCGCCTCAATTTCCCACGGCGGATTGCCGGAGAGTTGCCATTCGTAGAGACCTTGCAATGCAAAGCGCCGGGCCTTTCGGCGTGCGGCAGGGTTAAGACCGTTGCTGGCGTTCACGAGTTAGCCTACCGCCTTCAGCAGCGAAATCATCTCGATGGCGACCATGGCGGCATCCGCGCCTTTATTGCCAGCCTTCGTGCCTGAGCGCTCAATGGCCTGCTCAATCGAATCGACGGTGAGCACACCAAAGCTCACTGGCATATCCGACTCCAGCGACACCACGCCCAAGCCTTTGGCGCATTCGCCCGCGACAAAGTCGAAGTGCGGTGTGCCGCCGCGAATCACCGCACCAAGGGCAATGATGGCGTCGTAGTTGCCGGTGGCCACGAGCTTTTTCGCCACCAAGGGCAGCTCCCAGGCACCGGGCGCGCGCACGATGGTGATGTTGTCGTCGGTCACGCCATGGCGCTTCAGGGCATCGAGCGCACCGCTGAGCAGCGACTCCACAACAAAGCTATTGAAGCGGCCCACAGCGATCGCGTAACGGGCATTGGCATTTTGAAAGTTACCTTCCAAGGTCTTGATATGGCTCATGGTTTATCCTCAGTGTTAATCAGTAGTAATGTATTCGACGATCTCAAGACCAAAGCCTGAAAGCGCATTAAATTTCATCGGCGAGCTCAGCAGACGCATTTTGCCCACGCCTAAGTCACGCAAAATCTGCGAGCCAACACCGATGGTGCGATACATGCCCGAGGTCTCTGCCGTGCGCGGTCTCGCGGCAAAAAAGCCTTCAATATGATCGACCATATCGGCGGCGCGATAGTCTTGGCTGAGTAGCACCAGCACGCCATTGCCGCTGTCACTGATGGCTTTCAAGCTGCGCTGAATATTCCAGCCAAAGCGGCCGTTAAATTGCGCATGCAACAAGTCGCGCAGCGGATTCACGGCATGCACACGCACGGTCGGCACGGTGGCCGCATCGAGCTCGCCCTTCACCAACGCGATGTGCACGCCGGGATTGTTGCTCTCACGGTAGACGTGCAACTGAAAGTCACCGTATTCGGTGGGCAAAGTGCGCGTGGACTCGCAGGCCACGGTTTGCTCATTGACCATGCGGTAATGAATGAGGTCGGCAATGGTGCCGATTTTTAAGCCGTGCTGCTCGGCGAATTTCTCCAGATCGGGGCGGCGCGCCATGGTGCCGTCATCGTTCATTACCTCGCAAATCACGCCGCTGGGGTCGAGACCGGCCAAGCGCGCAAAGTCACACGCCGCCTCGGTGTGTCCGGCGCGATGCAGCACGCCACCGGCCTCGGCCATGAGCGGGAAAATATGCCCCGGCTGGACGATATCGGCCGCCTTGGCATCGCGTGCGGCGGCGACTTGCACAGTGCGTGCCCGGTCGGCCGCAGAAATGCCGGTGGTGACACCGGTCGCGGCTTCAATCGACACCGTGAATTTCGTGCCATAACCGGAGCCATTGGCCTGCACCATAAGGCCAAGATCAAGTTGCTGGCAACGCTCGCGGGTCATCGGCATGCAAATTAAGCCACGCGCATGGCGCGCCATAAAGTTGATGTGTTCGGCTTGGCAATGCTGCGCCGCCATAACGATATCGCCTTCGTTTTCGCGATCTTCGTCGTCCATCAACACCACCATTTTGCCTTGGCGAATGTCGTCGATGAGCGCTTCTACGGAATCAAGTTTCATGCCTATCCTATTGCGTTGATGGCCAACCAAAGGCCGATAAAATTAGCGTGCCGACTCGCGGACACAGGCTTGTCGAATGCTTCGCACATTATCGCCGAGTGCGCTTTTCGGCAGGCGCTGATCGGGTGCTTCCCACACGCGCGCATCGAGCGCTAACACATCAGTAATGCCAAAGCGTGTGTCGCCACCATAGGCAAACGCCTCAAAGACGCAACGGCACAAGGCCTCACGCTGACCGGCTGCCACCGTGGCATCGGTCATGCAGGCTTGCTTAAACTGCTGCTCACGCGCAGCAGCAAAATCCACGGCCAACGCCGAGCTGCTGCTCACTGCGCAAAGCGCTAGCAGCCACGCGCGGCCTGTCATGTTAGTGTGCGCCATAACCATTCTCCGCCAACATGGCCAGCGTAATACCGCCGCTGGCGCTGGTGTGCGCGGCCTTATCGCCCATCATCAGGCGTTCAAGATAGCGCGCCAAGACATCGACTTCGAGATTGAGTTTAACGCCGGGCGCCCAATCACCGACATTGGTTTCTTGCACAGTATGCGGCACGATATTTAAATCAAACACGGCGCCGTCGATGGCATTGATGGTCAAACTCACTCCATCCGTGGTGATTGAGCCTTTTTCGGCCATGTATTTGGCGAGATTATCCGGCGCTTTCACGCGGTAGCGGATCGAGCGTGCACTGGGCGTCACCGAGACAATTTCACCGACACCATCGACATGGCCGCTCACCAAATGGCCACCCAAGCGTGTGGTGGGCAGCAGGGCTTTTTCTAAATTCACGCGTTGGCCCACGGTGAAATGGGCCAAGGTCGAGCGCGCCACGGTCTCCAAGGAGACATCGGCGCTGTACCAGTCGCTGCCCTGCGCGATGACTGTTAAGCAGACGCCATTGGTGGCAATCGAATCACCCAGTTTGACATCGGCCAAGTCAAGCTTGCCGGTGGCAATGGTCAAGCGCAGATCACCGCCGCGCGGCTCCATGCGCCGCACCTGCCCAACCGCTTCAATAATCCCGGTAAACATAGCCCTACTCCTCGCTGCTCAGCACGCACTGGTACATCGTGCGGGTATCGTCGCCTAGTTGACGGCGATCTTTCACGATTAATCGGCACTGTTCAATCATACGCTGCATTGGCCACGTCACCGCTGCACGCGCGCTGCTACCGAGCAGTGTTGGCGCTTGGTAGACAATCAGCTCATCCACCACGCCAGCACGCAAGAATGCGCCGGTTAAGGTGGCGCCGGCTTCGAGCATCAGCGTGTGATGGCCCGCCTCGGTCAGTGCCGCTAGCGCGGCCTGAATGGCCACACCTGAACTGGCCGACCTATCGCTTGCTGCCTCGGCCACACAGTGCATCATCACGCCCGCTTGCGCCAAGGCCTGCACACGCTCAGCCGGCGCTTGCGCCGTGTGCAGCAGGCGCACAGAGCCATTTGCAGCAATGAGCTTCGCTGTTAATGGCAGGCGCGCGCGACTATCGAGCAGCACGCGCTCGGGTTGGCGCACGCCGCGCTCGGGATGCGGCATCAAGACGCTAGCATCGGGCCAGAGTTCGGGGCGAATATTCAGACTGGAGTCATCGGCTAAGACCGTGCCGCTGCCGGTGATGATGGCGCTGCTGCGCGCCCGCCAGCGCTGCACATCGGCGCGCGCAGGAGCAGCGGTAATCCATTGCGACTCGCCAGACGTCATGGCGCTGCGGCCATCGGCACTGAGGGCAATTTTTGCGCGCAACCAGGGGCGACCACCGGCCATTACGCGATGAAACCCGGGGTTTTGCGCCTGCGCTTGGGCGCTGAGCAGGCCATGACGCACGCGTATGCCGGCAGCGCGTAAAAGCGCAAAACCGCGGCCGGCAACTTGCGGATTAGCATCGGGCATGGCGACCACGACCTCAGCGATGCCGGCGGCGATGAGCGCCTCGGCGCAGGGCGGCGTGCGACCATGATGTGCGCAGGGCTCAAGCGTTACATACGCCGTTGCGCCACGCGCGGACTCACCGGCCTCACGCAGGGCATAGACTTCGGCATGTGGCTCACCGGCGCGTAAATGCGCGCCACGACCGGCCACCACGCCATCGCGCACGATGACACAGCCGACTTGCGGATTGGGATGTACGGAATACTGCCCCTGCGCGGCGAGGCGCAAGGCATCCGCCATGAAGGCGAAGTCGGCAGTGCTAAAGTCAGTGCTCGCCGCGAAGTCGCTCACTCGTCGCTCTCGCGTGGGCGCAGGCTGTCGATCTCGGCACGAAAGGCGTCGACATCTTGAAAGTCGCGATACACCGAGGCAAACCGCACATAGGCCACCGAGTCGAGCTGCTTGAGCTCGGTCATCACCAGCTCACCGACGTGCCGCGTCTTCACCTCGCGCTCACCGGTAGCGCGCAGCTTATGCATGATGTGATGCAGCGCGGCATCGATGCGATCTAAGCTCACCGGACGCTTTTGCAGTGCGTGCAGCATGCCCTCGCGGAGCTTTTCGAGATCGAAGGGCTGGCGCGTGCCATCGGATTTGATGACCCGCGGAATGACTAATTCGGCCGTTTCAAACGTAGTGAAGCGCTCGCCGCAGGAGATGCACTCGCGGCGGCGGCGGATTTGATCACCCTCGGTGACCAACCGCGAGTCGATAACCTTGGTGTCTTCGGTCTTACAAAACGGACAATGCATAACTAAAGAACCACCCTGTGTTTCGTCAACAACAGCGTTTTGGTGCGCGGCGTATTAGGCGCCGTAGACCGGATATTGCGCGCAAATGGCTTTCACGGCGGCAGCCACTTTGGCCTCCACCGCGGCATCGCCTTCGGGGTTGCGCTGCAAGCCTTCAACCACATCGGCAATCCATCCGGCTAATGTGGCGCAGTCGGCCTCACTAAAGCCGCGCGTGGTTACCGCTGGCGTGCCAATACGAATGCCCGAGGTCACAAAGGGTGAGCGCGGATCGTTGGGGACGGCATTTTTATTGACGGTAATGCCCACACGACCGAGCGCGGCATCGGCGTCTTTACCGGTGATGTCTTGCTTGATCAGCGAGAGCAGAAATAAATGGTTTTCGGTACCGCCCGAGACCACATCGAATCCGCGCTCAATAAACACGCGCGCCATGGTCTGGGCGTTTTTCACCACGGCTTGCTGATAGGCCTTGAACTCCGGCGCCATCGCCTCTTTAAAGCAAATCGCTTTCGCCGCGATAGCATGCATCAAGGGGCCGCCTTGGTTGCCGGGGAATACCGCGGAATTGAGTTTTTTCTCAATGTCGGCGTTGGCGCGCGCCAAGATCAAGCCCGAACGCGGGCCGCGCAAGGTTTTGTGCGTGGTGGTGGTGACCACATCGGCAAATGGCACGGGGTTGGGGTATACGCCCGCCGCCACCAAGCCCGCCACGTGCGCCATATCAACGAACAAATAGGCACCGACTTTATCGGCGATTTCGCGGAAACGCGGGAAATCCAAGACCTGCGAATACGCCGAGAAACCAGCAATAATCATGCGTGGTTTATGCTCAAGCGCCAGACGCTCCACGTCGTCATAATCGATCAAGCCGGTATCGGTGTCGATGCCATACTGTACGGCGTTGTAATTTTTGCCGGAGAAATTCACTTTCGCGCCATGCGTCAAGTGACCGCCATGCGCCAAGGACATGCCAAGGACAGTATCGCCGGCATTCAGCAACGCCAAGAACACCGCGCTATTGGCTTGCGAACCCGCGTGTGGCTGGACATTGGCGTAGTCGGCGCCGAACAAGGCTTTCGCGCGATCGATGGCTAATTGCTCAATGACATCGACGTATTCGCAGCCGCCGTAATAGCGTTTGCCAGGATAACCTTCCGCGTATTTGTTGGTGAGCTTGGAGCCCTGCGCTTCCATGACCGCCGGTGAGCAATAGTTTTCCGAGGCGATCAATTCGATGTGCGCTTCTTGGCGCGCATCTTCTTGTGCCATGGCGGCGGCTAATTCGGGGTCAAAACGCGAAATGGTTTGGTCATTGCTGAACATGCGGGGCTCCGTGGCGGCTCAGGGTGCTCATAAGTGATGACGGATTATACGGTAATTCAGACGGAATAGCAGTGGCACTCAACGAGCCTTCGACACTCGCCAGTCTTGCTGCGTAACAGTCTTCGGTGTAATGATCACGCATCGTCAACATGAGCTAAATATTCCGTGAAAACTTACCGCATTCGCACGACTGACGGCATCAACCTACACGCCATGAGCTTAGGTTCTGCCGACGCACCAGCGCTGGTCTTGGTGCATGGTTACCCAGACAATCATCGCGTCTGGATACCGGTGGCTGAGCGCCTTGCCGAGCATTTTCAGGTGATTTTATACGATGTGCGTGGCGCAGGAGATTCTGATTGCGGCCGCAATGTCGCCGCCTACCGCCTGACACAATTAGCGCGTGACCTTGAAGCAGTAGTCGATGCCATCATTCCCGGCCAACAGTTTCACTTAGCCGCGCACGACTGGGGCTCAATTCAAAGTTGGCAATCGGTCACCGGCGAGGCCTTAAAAGACTTTATTTTGAGCTTCTCGAGCATTTCCGGCCCGAGCCTCGATCACGCGGGGCATTGGATGCGAAAGCGCTTGGGCAGCGGCGAGGCAGCCAGCATCAAGGAGGGCCTGAAACAACTGTCGAGCTCGTGGTACATCATGCTGTTTCAGCTGCCGGTATTAGCACCGAGCGCGTGGAAGCTCGGCGTCGGGCGTTGGTGGCCGCGCTATTTATCGCGCTATGAACGCGTGCAGGAGGCCCAACCCAATCCCTGCCAAATCGCCGATGGCGCCGAGGGCGTCAAGCTTTATCGCGCCAACTTCATGAATAAGCTCGCCGGCCCCGCCGAGGCTTACGCCAATTGCCCAGTGCAAATCATCGTTCCCGCGCGCGACAAATTCGTCAATGTCGCGCTCTTTGATGACCTGAAGGCTTGGGTGCCCGAGCTTTATCGCCGCGACATCGACGGCGGCCACTGGGTACTGCTGAGCCAGCCCGACCTCGTCGCGCAATGGCTCCGCGAGTTCACCCAAGGCATCAGCAAAACACGGCGACCATTGGCGCTACAAGCCCTCGCGGTCGAAGGCTAGTGCTCAACCGCGCGATGCGAACTGCTTTCGCGCGTTAGCAGCCAGTAGCCGAAGCCTGCCGAAGCAAACGAGGCAATTAACACGGCCAAGCGATCGACCAAGGCCACACTTTGGCCCGAATGCTCAAACGCCAGCGAGCTAATAAATAGACTCATGGTGAAGCCGATGCCGCACAGCACGGCGGCACCATGGAGCTGACGCCAGTTGGTGTCCTTGGGTAGCTGCGCCCAGCCCATGCGCACGCAAAACCACGAAAAGCCGACAATGCCAATTTGCTTGCCAACAAACAGACCCAGCGCGATGCCTTGGAATACCGAATTGCTCAGCACATCGAGCCCTAAACCGGCCAGCCCAACACCGGCATTGGCAAAGGCGAAAATCGGCACAATGGCATAAGCCACCCACGGATGCAGCGTGTGCTCCAAACGCTCACAGGGCGACTGACCATTGGCATCACGCACTACCGGAATCGCCAAGGCAATCACCACACCAGCCAAAGTCGCGTGCACGCCGGACTTCAACACGCTCACCCATAAAATCAAACCAACCACGGTATAGGGCGAAATGCGGCGCACACCGGCACGATTCATCCAAAATAAAATTGCTGTAGCCACACCGGCCACCACCAGCGACAGCAGCGATAATTTGCTGGTGTAAAACAGCGCAATAATCACCACGGCACCGAGGTCATCCATGACCGCCAAGGCCATGACAAACGCTTTCAGCGCTGGCGGCACGCGCGAGCCAAGCAGCGCGATAATGCCTAGCGCAAAGGCGATATCGGTGGCCGAGGGAATGGCCCAACCCGCCAGCAGCACGGGGTCATGATAGTTCAGCGCCACATAAATTAGCGCTGGCACAGCCATGCCACCCACGGCGGCGGCGCCCGGCAAAGCCATTTGCTTAAAGCTGCTTAAATGGCCATGCACGGTCTCGCGTTTGATCTCCAAGCCCACGATCAGAAAAAACACTGCCATCAAGCCATCGTTAATCCACAGCAGCATGGGTTTATCGATATCGAGCGCGCCAACGCGCACCTGCACCGGCACCGATAATAGCCATTCGTAAAAGGCGCGACCCGGGGAGTTAGCGAGTGCTAGCGCAGCCAACGTGGCGAGCATCAGCAAGATGCCGGCTTGTACATCGGGCGCCCAGCGCTGCCATGGCCATTGAGTCGTGCTCACATGTATCTCCTTTGCGGCAAATGCCCGCAGTGATGTCGCTGTGCAGTATACTGCGCCGCTTGATTGGCCCGTAAAGAGGAGCATCGCATGGCTCAGTACATCTACACCATGAACCGGGTGTCGAAATTGGTTCCGCCCAAGCGTGAGATTCTAAAGGATATTTCGCTGTCTTTTTTCCCCGGCGCAAAAATTGGCGTACTCGGCCTCAATGGCTCCGGTAAATCCACGCTGCTGCGCATCATGGCTGGCGTCGATACCGACTTCAGCGGTGAAGCCCGCGCGCAAGCCGGCACCAAAATTGGCTACCTCGAGCAAGAGCCCGAGCTCGACCCTAACAAAGATGTGCGCGGCAATGTCGAAGATGGCGTACGCGAATGCCTCGATGCCATGGCCCGCCTCGACGAAGTCTTCAATGAATACGCTAGCGAAGATGCTGACTTCGACAAGCTCGCCGCTGAGCAGGAAAAACTCGAAGCCATTATTCAAGCGTGGGATGGCCACAACCTCAATAACCAGCTTGAGCAAGCCGCCGACGCGCTGCGCCTGCCCGCCTGGGACGCCGAAGTCAGCACCCTTTCCGGGGGTGAGCGTCGCCGCGTAGCCTTGTGCCGCCTGCTGCTTTCCAAGCCCGATATGCTGCTGCTCGACGAACCCACCAACCACCTCGATGCCGAGTCTGTGGGCTGGTTGGAGGTCTTCCTGAAAGATTTCCCGGGCACCATCGTGGCCATTACTCACGATCGCTACTTCTTAGAAAATGTCGCGGAATGGATTCTCGAGCTCGATCGCGGCCGCGGCATCCCTTACGAGGGCAACTACACCGGCTGGCTGGAGCAGAAAAGCGCCCGCCTAGACATGGAAAGCCGCCAAGAGGAAGCCCACACCAAGGCCCTCAAACGCGAGCTCGAATGGGTGCGTAGCAACCCGAAAGCACGTCAGGCAAAATCCAAATCGCGTATGCAGGCGTACGAGGAGCTCTCGAGCAAAGAGTTCCAAAAACGCGCCGAGACCCAGGAAATCTACATTCCACCCGGTGAGCGATTGGGCGATCAAGTCATTGAAGTGCAAGGCATTGCCAAGTCCTTCGGTGACCGCCTGCTTTACGAAAACGTCAGCTTCACGGTGCCGAAAGCCGCCATTGTTGGCATTGTCGGCCCCAATGGCGCGGGCAAAACCACACTATTTCGCATGATTACCGGCGAGCAAAATCCCGATGCCGGTGAAGTGGTCGTTGGCCAAAGCGTGAAAGTCGCCTACATTGGCCAGATCCGCGACTCGCTCGATGACAATAAATCGGTCTGGGAAGAGGTCTCTGGCGGTCTCGACATCATGAAGGTCGGCGACTACGAAATCCCCTCACGCGCCTATATTGGCCGCTTCAACTTCAAGGGCCAAGACCAGCAAAAACGCGTCGGCGATCTGTCTGGTGGTGAGCGCAATCGTTTGCAGCTCGCGAAAATCTTGCAAGTTGGCGCCAACGTATTGTTGCTCGACGAACCCTCCAACGACCTCGACGTGGAAACCCTGCGCGCTGTCGAAGAGGCGCTGCTGACTTTCCCGGGCGTGGCCATGGTGGTGTCTCACGACCGCTGGTTCCTCGACCGCATTGCCACGCACATTCTGGCGTTTGAAGGCGATGATGTGGAATGGTATGACGGTAATTACACCGAATACGAAGAGTATCGTCGCAAGAAACTCGGCAATAACGCCGGGCCTAAGCGGGTGAAGCACAAGAAAATGGCCTAAGCCGTAACGCGTTGCCAGACGCCCGTCCTATGGCTCGGTCAACGAGCTCACTAGGTCGGGCGTTTTTGTTGGCAACAACAAAGCCTTGCAGGCAGGATGTCACCATGGATATTTCAACGCGCCGTGTGCGCCCATTTCTGAGCATCGCGGCAGTCGCGGTTTTATTTGTCAGCCTTGCGGCGGGGGCAAAATCGATCGGCTGGTGGCCCATTAGCGCCGCCCAAGCCGAGCCACAGGCGCCCACCCACACCATTGAACGTCTCGCCGAGGTAGCACCAGCACCGCGGGCACAAGAGCAGTGGTATAGCATTGAGCCAGAGCCGGTTAGCCCTCAGCGCGCACCGACGACGGTGCGCGTGGCCGAAGTCAAACAGCAACCCATTCAGCAAAAGCCCTACGCAGAGTATGGACATCAGTCGCGAGCCACTACTGAGCGCTATGCCAGCTGCGTGGATTGTGGCGTGGTCACGGGCATTACGCCCATCGCGGCAGCGGCTGGCCCATCAGGGGTTGGCGCCTTAGTCGGCGCCATCGCCGGCGGCGTCATTGGCCATCAAATTGGCGGCGGCAATGGTCGCCGCGTGGCAACCGTGGCCGGCGCCTTAGGCGGCGCTTACGCTGGCAATCGTTACGAGCGCAGCCGAGTTAGTGGCTATGAGATGAGCATTCGCCTCGATAGCGGCGAAGTCAGAAGTTTGCGTTACGCTGACCATCCCGGCTTCGTCGTAGGCGATGCCATACGACTAGCCGGTAGCCAGGTGGTGCGGCGTTAGCGCTCAGGTAGCGTGATGTTGAGCTCCAGCACAGAGCAGGTGCCCTGGCTATCGAGCTCAACATGCACCTGATCCTCGCTGATCGGCACATACTTTCGAATCACTTCTAAAATATCGCGATGCAGCTGCGGCAAATAGTCGGGCTGTGTGCGCTGACCGCGCTCGTGAGCAACGATAATCTGCAGCCGCTCTTTCGCCAGCGATGCAGTCGTGGGCTTTTTTTGAGCCCGGAAAAAATCCATAAAGCTCATGTCAGCCTCCAAAAATTCGCTTCAAGATGCCTTTTTTCTGCACCTCTAAAAAGCGATGAGGCATGTCGGCACCCAGTAGACGATCGACCGCATCACTATAGGCCTGGCCAGCGTCGCTTTCAGCATCAAAAATGACGGGCACGCCTTGGTTTGACGCTTTCAGCACAGCCTGCGACTCGGGAATCACGCCCAGTAACTTAATGGACAAAATCTCTTCCACATCGGTGACCGACAGCATTTCGCCCGTCTCAACGCGCGCGGGGTTGTAGCGCGTGAGCAGCAGAAACTCTTTGATAGGCTCCAAGCCCTCTTCGGCACGCTTGGATTTGCTCGACAGCAGCCCCAACATGCGATCGGAGTCACGCACCGACGACACTTCGGGGTTGGTTACCACCACGGCTTCATCGGCGAAATACATGGCCATGTGCGCGCCTTTTTCAATACCGGCGGGCGAATCGCAAATGACAAAGTCGAATTGATCGCTCAGGTCTTGCATGACCTTCGCCACACCATCGACCGTCAACGCGTCTTTATCGCGCGTTTGGCTCGCCGCCAGCACGTATAAGTTATCTAAGCGCTTATCTTTAATGAGCGCCTGATTGAGGCTGGCATCGCCCTGCACCACATTAATGAAGTCATAGACCACCCGGCGTTCGCAGCCCATGATCAAGTCGAGATTACGCAGGCCCACGTCAAAGTCGACCAACACAGTACGATGCCCGCGCATAGCCAAGCCGGTGCCAATAGCGGCACTTGTGGTGGTCTTACCGACCCCACCTTTACCCGATGTTACGACGATTATTTTTGCCACAAAAAAGTCCTCAAGCGCGTGCAATGATGGCACGCAGTATTGTTCAAAGGTCGTACAGGTTCAACATCTCTTCCACTAAGCTGATGCGCGCGCCGCGACGCCATTGCGCGCTCGTGCGCAGGTCATCCGCTACGCGATAACGCCCGGCAATGGACACCAGCTCAGCCTCCAGCGACTGGCAAAATACTTGCGCTGATGTATCGCCTTGCACGCCCGCCAGCGCCCGGCCTCGCAACGGTCCATAGACATGAATATGGCCATCAGCCAAGACTTCAGCGCCAGCACTCACCGGCGCCAAAATAATCAAGTCACCGGCGGCGTATATTTGCTGGCCGCCGCGAACGGGCTGCGTGATGACTTGGGTGGCTTCGCGTGCGGTCGCTTCCGGGGCAGGCTCTGGAGCCGCCTCAACGGCGACGCGATGACCATCGGCGTCGTAAACTTTGTCGGCGGCTTTCGGGCGCAATGAAGCCAATACCGGCAGGCCTACCGAGGCCAATGCCGCATGCATGGCTTTCGGCGCACGCATGCCTACCAAGCTCACCCCATGGGCGCGACATAATGCCACCACAGCGGGCCAATCCGCGTGCGCATCAGCAATCTTTTCAACACTCAAAATCACCGGCGATTGCTGCAGCCACGCGGCAGCATCGAGCGTGCGCGCGGCGAGTTGCGTTTTGATGTCAGCGAGATTAGCCGACTGCAACTCTAAGACAGTCGCCGTAAAAGAACTACCTTTGAGCTGGAAAGCGGCCGAGGCATCGGAAACAGCGGAAGAAGCCATAAAAAAACATCAATCGAAAACGAGGGGCATATTGGAAACGAGGCGGCGTAAGCATGCAAGCCAAACGCCGCGTTTGCAGCAAAAACCGGGTGAATTAGGCGTGTGTTTTTAGCAAGGCATTTACTTTATCGGTATAAGCCTGCTCGGCAGCCGATTGGCTCATGCCTTTCAATGCCGCCCAGGCATCGTATTTGGCGCGATTAATCATATCGAACATGCCGGGACGACTGCCGGTAGCATCACCTTGGCTGGCTTGTTTGAAGTGCGCGTAGAGTGCCAGCATATCGTCGTTGCCGGGGCGTTGGCTCAGGGTTTTGATGTCTTTTTGGGCTTGCTCAAAGGCGCTCATGGCCGGTCTCCATACAATTAAAAAATTCGTATCACTAAAATCGGGTTGCACACAGCCCGTCTGCTCGACAACATTATCAGCAGTTTAGCTATTACGCAGTTTATTTTCCCGCACACGAGGCGCGTCCATGCTGAAATTTTCGGCCAACTTATCGATGCTGTTTACTGAGCTACCGCTGCAGGCACGCTTTGCTGCCGCTCATGCCGCCGGCTTTCGCGGTGTTGAAGTGCAGTTTCCGTATGAGCTGAGCGTGGAGACACTAGCCGCCGAGCTGCAACGCCACGATCTTGAGATGACCGTCATTAATGTGCCGGTCGGCGACCTCACCAATGGCGGCAATGGCCTTGCCGGTATACCCGGGCGCGAGCAAGATTTCCGCCGCGCCGTACTCGATACGCTGCCTTATGCCGATGGCCTTGGCGTGCGCTGTGTAAATATACTCGCCGGACGCCAGCCACCCGACGCTGACCTCGTGCAGTGCCTACACACACTGGCGGCTAACGCGCGTTATGCCGCCGAAGCCTTCCAAAGCATTGGCGTCACCACCACGCTCGAAGCCATCAACACCTTCGATATGCCCGGCTTTTTAGTCAGCAATATTGCCCAAATGCAAGAAATTATTGAGGCAGCAGACCACCCCACGTTAAAGATGCAGTTCGACCTCTACCACCTCGCGCGCATGGGCGACGATGTCATTCTCGGGCTTATGGAAAATGCCGCCAACATTGCGCATATTCAATTCGCCGACGCCCCTGGCCGTGGCGCGCCGGGCACCGGCAAGCTGCCGCTTAAGGGTTTATTTGACGTGATCGAAATGCTGCCTTACAGCGGCTGGACGGGCGCAGAATATCGCCCCGATGATGCTGGCACAGAAGCGAGCTTAGACTGGTTCGCGCCCTATCGGTAAAGCGCTTAGAGCGCGTCGAGGGCCTCGCTTAAGCGCCCCACACCAATAACTTTAATACCTTCAATGGCCTGCTTAGGCACATTGCCTCGCGGCACAATGGCACGCGCAAAGCCATGCTTAGCGGCCTCTTTCAGACGCTCCTGGCCATTGGGCACCGGGCGTATTTCACCGCTCAAACCAATCTCGCCAAACACCACAAGGTCGCTGTCGAGTGCCTGCCCGCGCAGGCTTGAGGTCACGGCCAACACCACCGCTAAATCCGAGCCGGTCTCCAGCACCTTCACGCCACCCACGACATTGACAAACACATCTTGGCCTTGACTGGAAATGCCGCCGTGGCGATGCAAGACCGCCAGCAGCATGGCCAAGCGGTTTTGATCCAAGCCCACGGCGACGCGGCGCGGATTGCTAAAGGCGTCATCGACTAAGGCCTGCACTTCTACCAGCAATGGCCGCGTGCCCTCGCGCGTGATCATCACCACCGAGCCGGGAATGGGCTGGTCGTAGCGCGAGAGAAATATCGCCGAGGGGTTGGATACTTCGCGCAGACCGCGATCGGTCATGGCAAACACGCCGAGCTCATTGACCGCGCCAAAGCGATTTTTCACGGCGCGTATCAGGCGAAAACGCGAGTCGGCCTCGCCCTCAAAATACAACACGCAATCGACCATATGCTCGAGCACGCGCGGACCAGCAAGCGAGCCCTCTTTGGTGACATGACCAACCAAAAATAACGCACAACCCGAGCGTTTGGCATAGCGCGTGAGCATTGCCGCCGACTCACGAATTTGCGACACACCGCCGGGCGCTGAGGTCAGGCTATCGGTGTAGAGCGTTTGAATAGAGTCCACCACCAAGATGCGCGGGCGCTCCTGCTCAGCCGTAGCGATGATCGTCTCCACTTGCGTCTCGGCCATCACGCGCAGCTTATTGAGCGGTAACTCCAAGCGCCGGCCGCGCATGGCTACCTGCGATAAAGACTCCTCGCCGGTGATGTAGAGCGCCGGCGAGCTTTGCGCCAAATGCGTCAACGTTTGCAGCAAAATGGTGGATTTACCAATACCGGGGTCGCCACCAATCAGCACGACCGAGCCCGTCACTAAGCCACCGCCCAATACGCGATCGAGCTCCGAGAGTCCGGTGGCAATGCGCGGTGCGTCCTCGGTCGCAATGGCATCGAGCACGCTGACCTGCGCCACTGTGCCGGCATAGCCGACCGCCCGCGCTGCGGCTTTGCTGACCACGGCGCGCTGCTGCTCGGCGAGCGTGTTCCATTCGCCGCAGTCAGCGCATTGGCCACCCCACTTGCTGGCTTCTGTGCCGCAGGCGCTGCAAACAAAGACAGTGCGCACTTTAACCATTGGCTGGAATCTCCGTGCGTCGCACGCGTGGCGTAAGCCGACAAAATAATTCGTAACTGATGGTGCCTGCCGCTGTGGCGACCTCATCGGCTGGCAAGCCTTCGCCCCAGAGCACCACCTCGTCGCCGACATTGACGCTGTCATCGACTTGCACGGTGATCATATCCATCGACACACGACCCACGAGCGGGTGACGACGGGCATTGATCAATACCGGCGTGCCCGTGGCTGCATGGCGCGGATAGCCGTCGCCGTAGCCTACCGAGACCACCGCAATGCGCGTGCTCTGTGGCGCTTGCCAGCTGGCACCATAGCCCACACGCTCGCCGGCCGACACGGTAAAGACGCTAATCACCCGGGCGCGCAAGGTCATGGCAGGTCGCAAGCCAAACTGTGCTGCCGACCGATCGGCAAATGGCGAGCTGCCATACAGCGCGATGCCCGGGCGCACCCAGTCATCGGCGGCCTCAGGCCATGCCAATACCGCCGCCGAGTTTGCCAAGCTACCCGCCACTGGCCCGCCTTTATCGGCAGACAACGCTTGTTGTAGTGCACGAAAGCGGCCAATTTGCTGGTCGGTCATGGCCAGTACCGGCTCATCGGCGCAGGCAAAATGCGTCATAAGGCCTAAGCGATGTACGCCCACGCACTGACCAATCCGCCGCCACGCCAGCAGCGCTTGCGTTGGCCGAAACCCCAACCGATTCATGCCTGTGTTGACTTTTAACCACACCGCCAAAGGCCCGGTGGCTTCGTCGGCCTCGAGCACGGCAAGTTGCTCTGGGCTATGCATGACCAAGGTTAGGTATTTCGCTCGCGCCTGCGCCAGTTCTTCGGCATTAAAGACGCCCTCCATCACGGTGATGGTGCCGCCTACGCCGTGCTCACGCAGCGCCAATGCCTCACTCATGCACGCCACGCCCAAGCCATCGACGTGATCGACTAGATGACGCGCGACAGTGACCATGCCATGGCCATATGCATCGGCTTTCACCATGGCCAAGAGCTTCGCTTCCGGCATGTGTTCGCGCAGCACCGACACGTTATGGGCGAGTGCTTGAGGGTCGAGCGTTAGCCAACAGTCGCGCATGATTTAGTACTGCTCCGAGTCTTGATAATAGCCGGCGGCCAAATCCTCAAAACGCGTGTACTTGCCCAAAAAGGCCAGGCGCAGACTGCCAATTGGACCATTACGTTGCTTGCCAATGATGATTTCCGCGGTGCCTTTATCGGGCGATTCGGGGTTGTAGACCTCGTCGCGGTAAATAAACATGATGACGTCGGCATCTTGCTCAATAGCACCGGATTCGCGCAAGTCCGACATCACCGGGCGCTTATTGGGGCGCTGCTCAAGCGAGCGGTTGAGCTGCGAGAGCGCGATCACGGGGCATTCCATCTCTTTCGCTAGGGCCTTCAGCGAGCGCGAAATTTCCGAGATCTCATTGACACGATTGCTCTCCAAGCCGGGCACGCGCATGAGCTGCAAATAGTCGACCATGATGAGGCCAATACCGCCGTGCTCACGCGCCACGCGACGCGCGCGCGTACGCACATCGTTGGGACTGAGTGAGGCGGAGTCATCAATTAATAGCTTTTGCTCGGCGAGCATGGTGATGGTCGAGGTTAGCCGCGGCCAATCCTCTTCCTCGAGCTTACCCGAACGCACGCGACCCTGATCGATACGCCCGAGCGACGACAGCATCCGCATGACCAGCTGCTCTGCAGGCATCTCCATGGAGTACACCAACACGGGCTTGTCGGAGCGCATCATGGCGTTTTCCACGAGGTTCATGGCAAACGTGGTTTTACCCATCGATGGCCGTGCCGCGACAATCACCAAATCGCCTTTTTGGAGGCCTGAGGTGCGCTCATCGAGATCATTAAAGCCGGTACTCAAACCCGTGATCGACTCATCGGACTGAAACAGGGTATCGATACGATCGAGCGCCTTGGTCAGCAATGGCTTCAGCGCCTGCGGGCCGCCCGACTTTTGACTTTGCTCAGCAATCGCGAAGATCTTGCGCTCGGCTTCATCGAGAATGGCTTGCGCGCTCGCGCCTTGTGGCAAAAATGCCGAATCAGAGACTTCATTACTGATGCGAATGAGCTGACGCAGCACCGAGCGCTCACGCACGATGTCGCCATAGGCCGCAATGTTGGTCGCCGATGGCGTATTACGCACCAGCTCACCGAGATAGGCCATGCCGCCCGCATTTTCCAGCTCGCCCAAGCGCGTTAATGTCTCGGCGATAGTCAGCGCATCCCGTGGGCTGCCCTCGGTGGCCAGCAACATAATGGCTTTGAAAATCAGGCGATGATCGCGGCGATAAAAATCTTCCTCGCCAACACGATCCGAGACACGATCCCAAGCCTGATCATCGAGCAATAAACCGCCCAATACGGCCTGCTCAGCCTCGAGCGAATGCGGCGGCAACTTCAGCGCAGACAGCACGGCATCATCAGTGGATATAGGTGAGTTAGTCATCGGGCACATCTGAGCAAATAATGCCGTTAGCTTAGGCGGAAAGCCCGCCGCGACCAAGGCCTTGACAGCAATATTGCCGTCTCAGAAAAACAAAAAGGCGCTGGAGTTAGCCCCAGCGCCTTTTTGGTGAAGCCAGTGGTTGCGGCTTATTCGGCCGTGATCACCAACTTCAGTGTCGCCGCCACATCGCTGTGCACATACACAACAATGTCGAACTCGCCGGTATGACGCAGCGGGCCTTCAGGCAAACGCACTTCGGTTTTGTCGACCGCAACGCCAGCAGCAGTCGCTGCATCAGCGATATCACGGTTGCCAATCGAGCCGAACAGTTTGCCTTCATCGCCAGCTTTCGAGGCAATGGTGACAACCAATTCTGCCAATGAAGCGGCACGTGCATTGGCCGCGGCCAGCACTTCAGCTTCTTGACGCTCTAACTCAGCACGACGCACTTCGAAGTCGGCTAAGTTTTTGGCGGTGGCTGGCAACGCTTTACCCTGTGGGATCAAGAAATTGCGGCCATAGCCAGGCTTTACATCAACCTTGGTGCCAAGAGCGCCGAGGCCTTTAATTTTTTCTAACAAAATAACTTGCATCACGCACCCCAGCCTTAGATGTGGTTATCGGTGTAAGGCATCAAGGCCAGGTAGCGCGCTTGCTTAATAGCAAGAGTCAGCTGACGCTGGTAACGAGCCTTAGTACCGGTGATACGGCTTGGAACAATCTTGCCGTTTTCCGTGATGAACTGCTTCAGTGTCTCCACATCTTTGTAATCGATGTAGGTGACTTTATCGGCCGTGAAACGGCAGAACTTACGACGACGGTAGAAACGCGCCATGGCTTCCTCTCCTTAATCCTGTCTATGCAGTGACTGCGCATGCAGCACCAATTGCTCTTGGTCGCGATGGCTGGCCGTCGCCAGAAATCCCATCGTCTCCACTCGGTCGCCTAAGCCAAAAGACCTCAGCGCATCCACTAGGTCAGCGGCCACATGGACCTTGAGCACTAAATGGACTTCGCGTGCCGCACCCGCCTCTGTTTGTTTCGAGCGATGGCGCATTAAGAAATCTTGATGCGCAATGCCCGCAGGGCTCGTACGGCGTGGGTAGATTTTTTCAATCACCCCGCTAAACCGGAGCAGGTTTTGCTCCACGCAAATCGCTCTGCGAATCAGCTAGCCGACGCTGACGAATCTGAACCTTCATCGGCACGAGCGGCTTTACGAGCACGCTTCTCTTCTGCGCCTTTGGCAAGGATTGATTCTTCAGTGATGGCTTCTTCACGACGGATGATCAAGCTGCGGATCACGGCGTCGTTGTAACGGAAGGCTTCTTCCAGCTCAGCACGCACTGCATCTGAACACTCAATGTTGAACAGAATGTAGTGGGCTTTGTGGATTTTGTTGATTGGGTAAGCCAATTGACGGCGACCCCAATCTTCTAGACGGTGAATGCAACCGCCTGCATCTTTCACGATCCCGGTGTAACGCTCGACCATGGCGGGCACTTGCTCGCTTTGATCGGGGTGCACCAAGAACACGACTTCATAATGACGCATCGTATTGTGCTCCTTACGGATTAGTCAGCCCCGCCGACAGCCGGCAGAGCAAGGAGTACGAGTGTTTCGCTGGCACTAATAAAGCGCTGGCGAATGTCTCGCGACTTCAATGGGCTTGAGGCCTTATTGAAGGACGCGCGAGCGTATCGGAGTTGTGGTGAAAATTCAAGCAAAAGGTGGATTTGCTTATGTGCGTGGGGCTTATGGCTCAAAGAAACGTAACGAAGCCGAAGGCGAGAAGCACGCAGCAGGGAGGAAACCATGCGAGGCATGGATGCCGAGCTGAGCCCCCACGGATGGGTTCACGGCGAGTTTTATCCCTGCTGCGTGCTTCTCGCCGTCTCCCTTACTTACCCGTCCACTGGATCTTATAAAGATCCCGACGCCGATCCAAATAATTACGCACCGACCCCTCATTCTGTAGCTTCTTCAGCTTATCCAAATCCAAATCCACAATCAGCGTCATCTCTGTATTGGGCGTGGTCTCCGCCATAATAGCATCGTGCGGGAAAGCAAAATCTGAAGGCGAAAACACCGCCGACTGCGCGTACTGAATATCGGCGCCATCGACTTTCGGCAAGTTGCCCACGCTACCAGCAATCGCCACATAGCATTCGTTTTCAATCGCCCGCGCCTGCGCACAGCAACGCACCCGCAAATAGCCATTTTTGGTGTCGGTCCAAAAGGGCACAAAGAGGATTTGCATGCCCTCTTCGGACTGCAAACGCGCGAGTTCGGGGAACTCCACGTCGTAGCAAATCAGCACCCCGATTTTGCCGAAGTCGGTATCAAAGACTCTGAGATCATTGCCGCCCTGCATAATCCAGGCGCGCTTTTCGTAAGGCGTGGGATGGATTTTGTGCTGCGCCTCAATAGTGCCATCGCGGCGACACAAATACGCCACGTTAACAAGCTCATCGTCTTCAATAACCGGCAATGAGCCGGCAATGATATTGATGTTGTACGACACCGCCAGTTTGGAAATCGCCTCGATGATCTCCGGGCTATAGCGCGCCAGAGCTTTCACCGCTTCAATCGAATTCACATGGCTTTCAATGCCCATCAGTGGCGCGTTGAAAAACTCCGGAAACAAGGCCAAGTCGCATTGGTAGTCCGAGAGCGCATCGACAAAAAACTCGACCTGCTGAATCAGTTCTTCAACCGACTTCAGCGGCCGCATTTCCCATTGCACGCAGCCAATACGCGCTGAACTTCGCGTGGCGCCAATCAGCGGCGTTTTGCTGGCGTCGTAATATAAGTTGTTCCATTCCAGCAGCGTGGCGTAGCCGTGCGACTCTTTGTCTTCAGGCAAATAATTTTTTAATACGCGCTTGACCTCAAACTCATTGGAGAGCTGAAAAGTCAAAATAGGGTCGTAAATCTCTTTCCGCTTCACTTGCTCAATATAGGTCTGCGGCGACATCTCGTGCGCATAATCTTTGTACTTGGGAATCCGCCCACCAGCGACAATGCTCTTGAGATTTAGGCTCTGGCAAAGCTCTTTGCGCGCCTCATACAAGCGGCGCCCTAAACGCATGCCGTGATAATCCGGCGAGACAAAAACATCAACGCCATACAGCACATCGCCAAGCGGATCGTGCGTGGTCAAGTAGGCATTGCCAGTGATTTCATCGTAGGTGTGATGATCACCAAATTTGTCATAGTCCACGATGATGGCAAATGCAGCCGCCACCACCACGCCATGATCTTCGATGCAGATTTGTCCTTCCGGAAAGACTTTCAGCTGCGCACGAAACTTCTTTTCTGGCAAAACAAACGTGCCGCCCAACACAGGGTAGACCTTGTCCATGATGGCTTTAAGGTTGGCGTAGTCATCGAAGCAGAGTTGCCGCAGGCTGAGCTTATGTTCGGACTCATCAGTGGTCGAGGTAGTCATGGCTCATCTCCTATTAGATAGATTCGGGCTTAGTGTTTGCGCTGGCGTACCGCCTCAAACAGCGCCACACCGGTCGCCACACTGACATTGAGGCTTTCGATTTGGCCGGCCATGGGGATATACGCCAAATGGTCGCAGAGCTCGGCGGTGAGGCGGCGCAAACCACTGCCCTCCGCACCCATCACAATCGCGGTTGGCGCTTTCAAATCGGTCTCAAAAAATGGCTTCGCGCCAGCTTCCAAACTGGTGCCCACGACCCATACGCCCGCCTCTTTCAGCTGCTTCAGCGTGCGCGCCAAATTCGTCACCTGCATAAATGGCACGAGCTCCGCTGCACCACAGGCCACCTTGCGCACCACTGGCGTTAAGCCTGCGGCTTTATCGCGCGGGGCCACCACGGCATGCACACCGGCGGCTTCGGCGGTGCGCAAACAGGCGCCGAGATTATGCGGATCAGTGACGGCATCGAGAATCAATAAGAGCGCCGGCTCGGTGAGGTTATCGAGTAGCTCGGCGAGGTCATTGTCATCGCCGGGCTGACGCTCGCGCACACGCGCCAACACGCCCTGATGACGTCCGCCTTCGGCGAGCTGATCGAGTGCTGTGCGTTCACGAAAAGCCACGGCCAAACCAAGCTGGCGCGCCATTTGCACGATGGGGTTGAGCCGTGCATCTTCACGCGTGCTCAGCGCTTGCAGCTCCAGCACGCGCTCGGGCTCATTTTCCAACAAGGCTTGTACTGTGTGCAGGCCATATACCCAAGACATTTTCGACATAAAAAAACTCTTACTTGCGTTTGCGGGTACGTGGCTTCGACTTTGCGCCGCTGGGCGCTTTCGTGGCGGCCCGCCCTTTATCAGATTTTTGGGTCGGCACATCGCCCTCACGCAGACGTTCCCGCAATGAGCGCTTGCCCGTAGCGCCGCCGGTGAGCAACTCGAAGTCCATTTTGCGCTCGTCGAGATTCACCGCCGCCACCTTGATGCGCACCGGCTCGCCGATGGCATAGCGCTTACCGGTGCGCTCGCCGACTAGGCGATGGAAAGTGGCATCGAACTGGTAGTAGTCATCGCGCAATTGGCTGATGTGCACGAGGCCTTCGACATAGACATCCTTGAGCTCGACAAAGAAGCCAAAGGCGGTCACTGCAGCGATCACGCCATCAAAATCCTCACCGACACGATCTTGCATGTATTCACATTTCAGCCAAGCCATGACGTCGCGCGTGGCTTCATCGGCACGGCGCTCGGTCATGGAGCAATGCTCACCGAGGCTGACCATTTGCACCTCGCCCGCCAGTGGCTCGACCTTGCCGCCGAGCGCGCCTTTCACGGCACGGCTCATGCGCTGGCGGAATGTCGTCTCTGATTCACCGGCAATAATCGCGCGAATGGCGCGGTGCGTGAGCAAATCGGGGTAGCGACGAATCGGCGAAGTGAAGTGCGTGTAAGCCTCATAGGCGAGGCCAAAGTGGCCGATATTTTCCGGCGCATACACCGCTTGAGAGAGCGAGCGCAGCAGCATGGTCTCAATGATGTGTTTGTCTGGACGGTCTTCAATTTGCTTAATGAGCGCCAAGAAATCCGCTGGCTTCGGTTGCGCTGAGGCCGTAAAGCGCAGGCCCATGGCCTGCAGCGTGACGCGCAGCTTATTGAGCTTCTCGTTTTTCGGGCCTTCGTGGTTACGAAACAGCGCCGGCATTTTCGCTTTCAGAATATATTTCGCCGAGGCCACGTTGGCGGCGAGCATCATCTCTTCAATGAGCATGTGCGCTTTATTGCGCGTGACTGGCACGATACGTTCAATTTTACGATCGGCACCAAAGAGCAGGCGCGTCTCGCCGCTATCGAAGTCGAGCGCACCGCGCGCTTCGCGAACACTACGCAAGGTATTAAATAGCGCATACAGCGTGTGCAATGAGTCTTGCACCGCCGCCGGCCAGCGCTCGCCCAAGGCTTTAGCGGCCTTGCCATCGGGGCGCTCTAAAAAGTCACTGACTTGGTTGTAGGTGGTGCGCGCTTGCGAATGCATCACACCGGGATAGAACGTATTGCCGGTCATTTTGCCCGCGGCCGAGAAGGTCATGTCGCAGACCATGCACAGACGATCGACGTGCGGATTCAATGAGCACAGGCCATTGGAGAGAATCTCCGGCAGCATGGGCACCACGTGGCCGGGGAAATACACCGAGTTGCCGCGCGCTTTCGCTTCGGTATCGAGGGCGCTATCGGGGCGCACATAATGTGACACATCGGCAATCGCCACGACCAAGCGGAAGCCGCCGCCACGACGCTTTTCGGCATAGACCGCGTCATCGAAATCTTTGGCATCTTCGCCGTCTATGGTCATTAGCGGCATGGCGCGGATATCGACGCGGCCCGCCTGTGTCTTAGCGGCTTCATCGACCTCGGGCGATAGCGAGGCGACCTCGGCCTCCACCGCATCGGGCCAGGTGTGCGGGATCTCGTAGTTGCGCAGCGCAATATCGATTTCCATGCCGGGCGCCATAAAGTCACCTAATATCTCGACAATTTTGCCGCAGGCCAGGCTGCGAGCCGTGGGGTATTCGGTGATTTCAATGCTGACAAACTGATCAGGTTGGGCGCCAACAGGGCCAGCTTGCACAAGAATATCTTGCGTGAGTCGCGGGTTATCGGGCTGCACATAGGCCACGCCGTCTTCCTCACGGTATCGGCCAATGATGTGGCTGTAACGACGCGTCTCAACGCGTGCCACATTGGCCTCGCGGCGGCCTTTATGGTCGTAACCGGCAATGCGCGCTAGTGCGATATCGCCGTCAAAGAGCACGCGCATTTGCCGTGATGACAAAATCAGGTCGGCACCGCCTTCATCGGGAATCAAAAACCCGAAGCCATCTTTATGGCCTTGCACACGGCCGCGGATCAAATCTTCATCGCTTAATGGCTGATAGCTGCCGCGCCGGTCGGACTGCAGTTGGCCATCGCGGCTCATGGCGATTAGGCGTCGGCGCAACGCTTCCACGCGTTCGTCATCGAAAAAACCAAAGTGCTTGGCGAGTTGCGGATGCGTCAATGGCTTGCCCAACTCCTCCAACGTGGCCAAAATCAGCTCACGACTGGCCACCGGATTGTCGTAACGTTCGGCCTCGCGGTCGGCGTGCGGATCATCGGCATGGGGAGTGTTGGGGGGCTGTACGGTCATAAGCAATCTCAATAATTTTGGCCATTCTACACCAAGACAGTTGACAGCCCGAGGTTGCCTCACTATATTTCGCGGCCTCATCTGCCCGGATGGTGAAATTGGTAGACACGCCAGCTTCAGGTGCTGGTCCTCGCAAGGGGGTGGAGGTTCAAGTCCTCTTCCGGGCACCATATTGAAAAAGCCGATCATTGGATCGGCTTTTTTATGGGCGCAATTTGTTGAGCACAGCGCTTAATCGCAGCGCTTCATGCTCTCCATCAACTCGCTCACTAGGCGCTGATCACGCGGCAACAAGCCGTTATAGCTCGACATGACGCGTTGCTGCACAACAATATAACTTGATGGAACATCCTTCAGCGCAAGGTCTGTTTGCTCTGCCAAGTACTCCGCCAACAGAATAATGTTTGACACCGGCAGCCCAATGACCACGGCTATTTCGGACAGAAGCCGAACGCTCGGCATTGCTGATCCACGCTCAATATTTGAAATCCGGCCAGTACTTGAGTTCAGCTGATGCGCCAGTTGCTCTTGCGACAAATAGGCACTTTTGCGCAGCTGCTTAATGGCCTGGCCAATAAATTCATTCATAAGCCTATTGTGTGAATCGGCGACAGCGTACTCCATGGCAGTTTTGGTGTATTTTGAAATAGCAAAACTACTCGTATTTGGTTGGCTCAGGGAGTAGCCCATGACACAGCTTCATCACGGCAAACGCACAAGCGAGTATGTCACCGAATGGCCAGTTGGCGCGGCTTTAATGCGGGTTTGCTGGCAGCCGCCGTGCCTCATTCATGCCGTTAGCATCACACGGCAGCGAGACGAGACGACTGAATCTAGCCCGCCGCAGGATGACAAGGTGCTAGCGATGGTGTTTTGGCAAGCACTGGTTATCGCAGGGCATCGTTTAAGCCTAGATGATGGCTTGCAAGCGATGGTGGCGCAGGCGCGCCTAGAATTGGAGCGAACGCTCTTGAGCGCGGTGGCTTGGCATGACCAACGACCGTGTGATGACACGGCCGTTGCCAGACTTCCGCTTACAACATGAAGTGAATTTGCATCTCACCAACGAGGAAACCGAGCACCGCACCAACGGTAATCAAGGCCCATTCGTCTTCTTTAAATGCTGGCCGCAACATGCCTTCAAACTGCTCAGGTGAAAGCTCTTGCATGCGAGTGACCAAGGTATTGCGAACGTCCATGGCGTCGCCAGCATAGTTCTCAACATATTTCATGGTTTCCGGCATCTGATCCATGATGCGTTGCGCAATGACCCCTTTCATTTCAATATAGGTCTGGCTGCCCACGGCGTAGACCACCAGCGGACGCACCACGCCAGTTTGCTCATCGACCATCATTTTCACATTCTTATGGATGAGCTCCATGATGCGGTCGGCAAAGGCGCCACGAAACAGCTCTTCCATCATGTTTGCTGGGGTCAGTAGCTGCTTGGAAATGAGGTCCGCATAATCGGCGGCCACCTCTTTCTGACGCTTCAAAAACAAACCCTGCACGGTGAAGCCGAGAATCTTTTTCGGCAACTGCGGGCGAAACATCATCTGCAGCGCAATCCAGTCGCTGAAAAAGCCGACGAAACCGCCAAAAGCCGGCAACATCCACGGCTGCTTAAAGGCCAGCCAACAGACCATCTGCACCCAACCAATCGCGAAACCAAAATAAAAGCCAGCGTTGCTGAAAAACTTGAACTCTTGGCGGCCCACTTTTTGGAAAATCTCATTTAAGAGCTTTTTGTCGCGCATCAAGTTGGTGATCACCATGTGCTTAATATCGAAGTATTTATCGATATTGCCTTGCACCTCAGACATGATTTTCTCAACCATCATGGGCGCTTCCGCTTTCACCCGCGTGATGATTTTTTGTCGTGCAAACTCCGGCATGCCTTCCCACAAGCCCGGCTGATACTGCTGCGCTACTTCGCGGACAATATCTTCAGAGGCGGCCATCATGGGCACTTCAATTTCTTTGGCAATGCGTTTCGGGTCGAGTCGCGCAAAAATTTCGGCAGGCTTGATGAGCTGATTGGTCATCAGGTCGACCGAGATCATCGCCATCTTTTCCGCTTTGCGCGGCACAATGCCCTGCCAGCCAAAAAATGGCTTGATGCCGATAAACTCCATCGGCGCAAACATCATCTTAATGGCCACTACTTTGGTGATGTAGCCAATAAAACCGCTAATGAAGGGAATCGAGATGTAAAGCCACATATCGGCTTTAAAGTCAGTGATCATCTGATCTAGCATGGTGTCTTTCCTTAGTTATTATTTTCGCGAGATTATCCGCTCGCTCTGCATTACATAATGCCTAACTCAGTCGCAATGACAATAAACATCATGCCAAATTTTCATACCGCTCAGCTAAGATTTCACGACTCACGGCTTCATTCTGCGCGGCTTTAGCACGAATATCATCGGCAATAATGCTCGCCAACTTGCTGCCAATCAGCGGAATACTGCAGCTCACATCCCAGTGCAGCGTATTGGTTGTAATGCCCTCGCATTCACTAAGCTGCATGCTCGCCGCAATACTCAGCGCCGACACCGACTTATTAATCAGCTGCAATGAACCGCTGGCCGTTTCACGATCCCAGCGGTCGGTTTGCTCAACATCAACGGCTTGCTCACTGCTAATGAACTTTTGCGCCAACGCCGGCAGCTTCACACTGGGCTTGCCTGTGACTAGCGCGGTCAGCGAAAAATGCCGGCCATCATCGCTCGTCGATAACACCTCAAACGCCTCATAACCCATCCGCGACAAGCGCAAATGGGCATACTCGGTGCTTGAGATCATTGCCAGCACGCGCGCCAGTGGCGCCGGCCAAGTCATTGTAGTGACAAACTTCATGGCCGGACCTTAGTGAAATGGGTGGCGCAACACGATGGTCTCATCGCGATCTGGCCCCGTTGAAATAATGTCGATTGGGCAGCCCACCAAGGCCTCGATCCGGCGGATATACGCGCGCGCATTTTCAGGCAGATCTTCAAGCTTTTGCACGCCCACCGTGGACTCCGTCCAACCCGGCATTTCCTCGTAAATCGGTGTCACCCCAGATAGCGCGACCGCATCGCTCATCAAGGCCTCAATAGAGTCCGCCTCACGCGTTTCATATCCGGTGCAGACCTTCACCGTGGCCAGGCCGTCAAGCACATCGAGCTTGGTCAAACACAAGCCGGAAATCGAATTCAGCTCCACGGCACGGCGCAGCACCACGGCATCGAACCATCCGCAACGACGTGCACGGCCGGTAGTAGAGCCAAACTCATGACCCACTTTCGCTAAGCGCGCGCCGGTTTCATCAAACAGCTCGGTAGGGAATGGCCCAGCGCCAACACGCGTGGTGTACGCCTTGGTGATACCCAAGACATAATCCAAATACAGCGGGCCAACGCCCGAACCCGTAGAGACACCACCGGCTGTGGTATTGGAGGAAGTCACAAAGGGGTAGGTGCCGTGGTCGATATCGAGCAATGAGCCCTGCGCACCTTCGTACATAATTTGGGCGCCTTCGCGACGCAAATCATGCAGGATGCCCGGTACGTCGGCAATTAAACCGCGTAACTGCTCGCCCCACTCCAGCGCCATATCCAAAGTTTTTTGGAAGTCTACTGCCGGCACTTTGTAGTAATGCGTGAGCTGGAAATTATGATAATCAATAATTTCGCCGAGCTTGGCGGCTAATGTTTCACGGCGATACAAATCACCTAAACGCAGGCCACGGCGAGCCACTTTGTCTTCATAGGCCGGGCCAATGCCGCGACCCGTGGTACCAATGGCCGACGCGCCGCGCGCCGCTTCACGCGCCTGATCGAGCGCCACGTGATAGGGCAAAATCAGAGGGCAGGCAGCAGAGACCTTCAGGCGCTCGCGCACCGGCACGCCCTTGGCTTCCAAGTACGCCATTTCTTTCAAGAGCGCATCAGGCGCTAACACCACGCCATTGCCAATCAGGCATTGCACGCCAGCGCGTAAAATGCCCGAGGGAATTAGATGCAAGACGGTTTTTTCGCCATCGACAACGAGCGTATGGCCGGCGTTATGACCGCCTTGAAAACGCACCACCGCGCGTGCGTTATCGGTGAGTAAATCGACGATCTTACCTTTGCCTTCATCACCCCATTGGGTACCCAACACCACCACATGATTGCCCATGTTTTAACGCTCTCTTAATCAGTTAGGACGCCACTGCGCGTACTTGCCAGCACGCATCAGCAAAATAAAATTCACGATCGCAACCTGCTTCGCCGGCGCTCAATAAGGCACCGGGCAATTGCTGCACCACACGCTGCCCATGCGCGCGCGCTTGCGCGATGGCCTCGCGGAGCAAGGGCTCATCGCCAATGGGCGCGAGAATACCCTGCGCAGACAGAGCCGGCTGACTAAATGCCAGCCATTGCTTCAAGTCAGCACTAAAACCGGTCGCTGGTCTGGCGCGACCAAAGGCCTCGCCAATGTGATCATAGCGCCCGCCTTTGGCGATCTCGCGGGCATGGCCCGGCGCATATACGCTAAACACGAGCCCAGTATGGTAGTGATAGCCGCGCACATCGCCGAGATCGAGGGTCAGCACAACGTGCGGATGCGACTGCTCAATGGCATGGATGACGGCCTCTACATCGGCCAACGCCTGCGCCACCGCTGACGGTGCCGATGCCCAAAGTTCGCGCGCTTGAGCCAACACGGAGATATCGCCAGCCAGCTCAGGAAGTGGCAACAAAGCAGCCTGATGCTCAGCGTCAACACGTGCCGGAATCGCCTCACGCCATTCGGGCAATGATTTTCGCGTGAGCATGTCACGCAGGCTAGCTTCTGTGTCGCCATCGAGAGCGGCAAGCGCGGCCAACGCGCGAAACACACCCACATGACCGAGGTCGAGATGAAGCTGCTCAGCGCCAGCAATCGCTAGGGCATCGAGCAATAAACGGATAATTTCAATGTCACTTTCAACGCCGCTGTGGCCATAGAGCTCAGCGCCAATTTGCACCGGGCAACGCGAGGCGGCAATGCCCATGGGGCGTGTATGCAGCACGGTACCGGCATAGCAATAACGCGCGGGGCCTTGGCTAGGCAGGCAATGCGCATCTAAGCGCGCGACCTGCGGCGTGGTATCGGCACGCACGCCCATCAAGCGGCCACTGAGCTGATCGGTGATCTTGAACGTTAAGTCAGCAAGATCACGGCCCGAGCCAGATAGTAGGGACTCGAGATACTCCATGAGCGGCGGCAACACCAGGGCATAACCCCAGCGGCCAAAATGATCCAGCAACAGCCGTCGCAACGACTCTAAGCGCGCCGCCTCGGCTGGCAGCACATCGGCAACGCCATCGGGCAGCAGCCACGCATCCACGGGTTTTACCATGCTTCTCGCCACTCATTAGACACAAAAAAACCGAGCAGCACTCGGTTCGGTGGAGTTTATCACAGGCTTTGCGCGCTTGCCCAAACTCGGCGGCTCAGCGTGTAGCCGAGCCGCCGCAGGGGTTATTTACCCGGCTTGCGCATGTACTTTAGGAACTCACTGTCGCCCTTCAATACCAGCACGTCATCGCTGCGGTTAAAGCTGTTGCGATAGGCCTGTAAGGAGCGATAGAAGTCATAGAACTCGGCATTTTGACCAAACGCTTTCCGCGCAATGGACGCGGCATCGGCATCACCTTCACCACGCAGCGTCTCCGCCTGACGATAGGCATCCGCCAAAATCACACGCTGCTGACGATCGGCATCTGACTTGATGCGATCCGACATTTCCGTACCTTGCGCGCGATGCTCACGCGCCTCACGCTCACGCTCGGTGCGCATGCGGTTATAGATGGATTCTACGGTGGAGTTGGGGAAATCGACACGTTTAACGCGGACATCGACTACCTCAATACCAAATTCGCGCATGGCGACCGTATTCACTGCCTTGGTCAAGTCTTGCATGAGCTGCTCACGCTGACCCGCAACCACTTCATGCACATCACGCTCAGAGACGCGGTTTTTCAAGCCATCACGCACCAATGGCATGAGGCGTGACTCGGCTTCCAACGCCAAGCCGCCGGTCGCGGTGAAATAGCGCTTCACATCATTAACGCGCCACATCACATAAGCGTCGATGATCAGAAACTTGCTTTCTTTGGTCAAAAACTCGGTGCGTTCGGCATCGCTAACTTGCAAGCGCGCATCAAAACGACGCACCTCATGCACCAAGGGGATTTTGAAATGCAAACCGGGTTTCAAATCAGCATCGACGACTTCACCAAAACGCAGCAGCACGGCGCGCTCAGTCGCCTGCACGGTGAAAAACAAGCTGTTCGCTATAAATAAAACAACGAGGGTGGCGTATAACGCCGACATATTACGCGATGGCATTAGCGGGCTCCATCCAGTGAACGACCAGGACGTTGAACGTCTCGCAGGCTACCGGTATTTGCCGGCGGAATGTACTGCGCAGCACCCGAGTTCGGTACGGGTGACGTTGTTGAAGCAGCGGCCGCGTTGAGTTTATCCATGGGCAAATAAAGCAGCGGTGATGCGCCACCTGGCTCGACCACCACCTTGCGGTTTTGTGACATAACCGACTCCATGGCCTCGAGATACATACGCGTGCGCAGCACTTGCGGGTTCAGACGATACTCAGCCAACAGGCCTTGGAAGCGCGAGGCATTACCTGTCGCACGATCCACGACCTCTTGCTTATAGGCACTGGCGTCGGCGATTAAGCGCGCAGCCTGACCACGCGCTTCTGGCACGATGCCATTGGCATAGGTTTCGGCTTGGTTTTTCAAACGCTCTTTATCTTCTTTGGCGCGAATAACGTCATCAAATGCCGATTTCACATCTTTCGGCGGCAAGGCCTCCAAAATATTGACATTACGCACACTCAGGCCCGAATTGTAGCGATCTAAGTACGACTGCAAACGCGGCAACATGTCTTGCGCCAACTTGGCACGACCTTCGCCCAGAACTTGTGTCATTTTTGCGCTACCGACTTCATGGCGCAACGCTGACTCGGTGGCATGCGCCAAGGTCGACTCGGGGCTAGCGATCGCCAAGACATAACTTTTCGGATCGGCAATGCGGTATTGCACGGTCAACGAAATATCCACGATATTTTCATCTTCAGTGATCATGGTGGCATTTAGAGGCATCTGCTCCGTACGCTCCACGTTCACTTTGCGAATATTGTCCATCAGCGCTGGACGCCAGTGCAGGCCAGCCGCTTCCATTTTCGAATACTCACCGAAGCGGAACACCACCGCACGTTCGGCCTGTTCCACACGGTAAAAGCCAAACAACGCCCAGAGCACCACCGCACCCACCAGCAATAAGCGCGTCAGCTGCTTCTCGCCATCAGGATCGCCGCCACCAAATACTTTCTGCAGCTTATCGACCAAGGGGTTGCTACCACCACCTGAACCGCCGGATGGCTTGCGGCCACCCCACGGATCGCGATTACCGTTGGGGTCTTGCCCCGAACCGGGTTGATTCCACGCCATCTGGCACTCCTACTATTACGTCAATGTCTTAGCTTAGGTCGTTTTCCAACACGACATCTGCTCGAACCAAGCCTTCGCGTGCGAGGCATTGGGCTAAATCGGGCGCCTGAATGCGAACGGACAAACGGCTACCACCACAATCATTCGGAAGCTCTGACTCTACCACTCCTAACTCGTAGAATCGCGCCCGTAATCGCCCCAAATGTGGCGTCATGGCCAACACCAGCTGCTCCCAGGGCGATGACACACAGGCTTGCATCGCTTGCAGCAGCGCATCAACACCAACGCCGTCACGCGCGGAAAGCCACACAGCGTGCGGCCTGCCATCGTCATCATAATCAATGCGTGGCGCTTGATCGGGCAGTGCATCGAGCTTGTTGTACACCAATAAAACCGGCGCCGTGGCACCGACCTCCGCCAATACCGTCTCAACGGAGTCTAAGTGTAGCTGTCGATCAGGACTCGCCGCATCGACGATATGCAGGAGCAAATCGGCCTGCGCGGTTTCTTCTAGTGTGGCGCGAAATGCATCGACTAATTGATGGGGCAAGTGGCGAACAAAACCCACGGTATCGGCCAACACGACCGGGCCAATACCCTCTAAATCGATGCGCCGCAGCGTGGGGTCGAGTGTCGCAAACAACAGGTCTGCGGCATAGGCATCAGCACCTGATAGCCGATTAAACAAGGTCGATTTGCCGGCGTTGGTGTATCCCACCAGCGAGATGGTTGGCACACCGGCCTTTTGCCGCGCCGCACGGCCTTGCGCCCGCGTTTGACGGACTTTATCGAGCCGCTCTTTCAGCGCCTTAATGCGCAAACGCAGCAAGCGGCGATCGGTTTCCAGCTGAGTTTCACCGGGACCACGCAAACCGATACCGCCTTTTTGCCGCTCAAGGTGAGTCCAGCCCCGCACCAAGCGCGATGACAAATGATCAAGCTGCGCCAGCTCGACTTGCAATTTGCCCTCATGCGTACGGGCACGTTGCGCGAAAATATCCAAAATAAGCCCTGTGCGATCAAGCACACGGCATTGCAACACACGCTCTAAATTACGCTCTTGCGCCGGCGTCAGGGCATGATTAAAGAGCACCACCTCGGCGTTTAGTTGTTTCACGGCCTGTGCGATTTCTTCAACTTTGCCGGTGCCCGCATAAAATTTGGGGTCGGGACGTTGGCGTGAGCCGGTAATCACCGACAACACCGAGACATCCGCCGACTTGGCTAATAGCTGAAACTCGTCGAGATCTTCATCTTGGCCATGTTGGCGCAGCGATAAATGCACTAAAACGGCACCTTCGCCGCCGCTGGGGCGCTCAAAATATTCCATGAAAACTCTTAAGACAGACGCAATTGCGCCGCCAAAATGGCGGCGCTAAAACCACACAAGCGGGTTTATACAAATGCTGGCTGGGTATCGTCATCATCGTCGAGATCTTCTAGCGACGACCCCGGCTGACCCATTGCAGCGCCCATGGGCGCAAGGCTGCCCGGCAACGCAGTGCGCGGGTTACGCGCGGGCACCACGGTGGAGATGGCGTGCTTATAGACCATTTGGCTAACGGTGTTTTTCAACAGCACCACGTATTGGTCAAACGACTCAATTTGGCCCTGCAACTTAATGCCATTGACCAAAAAAATAGACACTGGAATGCGCTCTTTACGCAGGGCATTTAAGAACGGGTCTTGCAGGGTTTGACCTTTTGACATGGATAACTCCGGTGGCGAACGAGGCCACGTACGTAAAACAGCGTATAACCGCGATGGCGGCTCTCTGCAAAGCAGAAATAACGACACTCAAATCAGCGCGCCTACAAACACTATGGGGCCACTGCCGACTTTTTCAAGCACTCCGCGACAAAAGGTCTTCAACTCGCGTCTGCGTATCGGCAGCTAATGGGTCGAGCCAGATGGCTTCGGTGAAGCTGCGCAGCCACGTGAGCTGGCGTTTGGCGAGCTGACGAGTGGCGAAAATGCCGCGATTGCGCAGCTCGACGCGATCATAATGACCGTCTAAATGCTCCCACGCTTGGCGATAGCCGACCGAGCGCATCGAGGGCATGGTAGGCGCTAAGTCACCGCGCGCGCGCAAGCACGCCACCTCGGCAAGAAAGCCCTGCGCGAGCATGGCATCAAAACGCTGCGCGATGCGCTCATGCAGCACCGTGCGATCCGGCGGCGATAGCGCCAGCCAATGCATGTCATAAGGCAAAGGCATGGGCTCAGGCTGCTCGGCATGCCATTGCGTGAGGGTTTTGCCGGTGAGCATCCAGACCTCCAACGCGCGCTGCAGGCGCTGGCTATCGTGCGGGTTTAGACGCGCAGCGGCAGCCGGGTCGACCGCCTGCAGACGCGCATGCAGGGCCGGCCAGCCATCGCGCTCGGCATCACGCAGGAGCTCGGCACGCAGCTCGGCATCGGCCTCGGGCAGGCGCGCTAGACCATCACGCAAAACTTTAAAATAAAGCATGGTGCCGCCGACTAAAATCGGCACCTTGCCATTACTGCTAATGTCCGCCATGGCCGCCAATGCATCGCGACGAAACTCAGCCGCCGAGTAGGCCTCAGTCGGCTCGATGATATCGATAAGCCGATGCGGCGCCCGCGCAAGCTCATCGGCGCTGGGCTTGGCGGTGCCGATGTCCATGCCGCGATAAATGAGACTGGAGTCGACCGAAATGATCTCGCCAATGCCTTGCTCCACAAGCGCAATGGCCAGCGCAGTTTTGCCCGCCGCCGTCGGCCCCATGAGGCAGAGTGCCGGCGGCCGTTTTAGCGCATCCGATGGCTCGCTCACGACGACAGCACCGCACGATAGATCATGCTCAACGGCCCCGCATAAACAGTCGGTCAAGCTCGGCCATGCTCAGCCGCGTCCACGTTGGGCGGCCATGATTGCATTGACCGCTGCGCTCGGTGGCCTCCATATCGCGCAGCAAAGCATTCATCTCAGGGATGCTCAGCTGGCGGTTGGCGCGCACCGCGCCGTGGCAGGCCATGGTGCCGAGTAAGGTATTTTGCTGCTCCTGCACGCGCCGGGTTTGACCATGCACGAGCAAATCCGCCAGCACATCGCGCAATAGCGCAGCGGCATCGGCCTGCGCCAATACCGCTGGCAGCGAACGCACCAGCACCGTCTCGGGGCCCATGCGCTGCGTCTCAATGCCCATGCGCATGAGCGCTTCTTGCTCGGCCTCGGCAACATCGGCCTCGCGCTGACTGAGCGCGACACTCAATGGCACCAATAAAGGCTGGCACACGACACCGGCATCGGCCTGCTGCTGCTTGAGGCGCTCATAGACAATGCGCTCATGGGCGGCGTGCATGTCGACGAGCACCAAGCCCTCAGCGTTTTGCGCCAACACGTAAACACCATGTAGTTGCGCAATGGCATAGCCCAGCACCGGCGTGGTCGCGGGCTCGATGACCGCCGGCTGATGATTTTTCCCCGCACTTAAGTAGCTCGCGAACGCATCGCGCGCCGGGGCATTGCTGCGCCAGTCGAGCCCACCTTGCTGTGGGGCATAGTTGGCTTGCCATGCAGGCATGGTGGCTTGCGATCCAGCCTCTTGAGTCGCCGCGCCTTGACCTAACGCTGCCGCTCGTGAGGCGCCGTCTGTATCAGCCCCCGATGCCAATGAGCCCGTCGGCGGCGCATCATCGGGGCGCACCTCGGCCAGCGCACGATGCAGCCCGCGATAAATCAGGTCATGCACCAAGCGCTGCTCGCGAAAGCGCACTTCATGTTTGGTCGGATGCACATTGACATCCACCGTGCCCGGGTCGATATCCAAAAACAGCACAAAGGCCGGATGGCGCCCGTGATAGAGCACATCAGCATAGGCCTGGCGCACCGCATGGGAGACAACTTTGTCGCGCACCATGCGACCGTTGACGAAGAAATACTGCAAGTCAGCCTGCGCCCGCGAAAACGTCGGCAAGCCTAGCCAGCCATGCAGACGCGCGCCCGCAGCTTCTTGATCGAGCGGATGCGCGGCGGCGACAAACTGCGGCCCGCAAATATGACTTAAACGCCGCAACATCTCGGCCTCAGTCGTGGCCGGCTTGAGTTGCCAGAGCACGCGGGCATTGTGTGTGAGGCTAAATGACACCTGCGGTGAGACCAGCGCCAAACGCCGCACCACTTCTTCTAAATGGCGAAACTCGGTGGCTTCGGTGCGCATAAACTTGCGCCGCGCGGGGGTATTAAAAAATAAGTCGCGTACCTCCACCGAGGTACCGCGCGGATGCCGCGCCGGCTGGACTACCGCCGACATCTCGCGGCCCTCTGTGCGCACCGCCCAGCCTAAGCCACTGCTGTCGGTGCTGGAGGTTAGCGTCAGGCGCGATACCGAAGCGATAGATGCCAGCGCCTCGCCACGAAAGCCTAAGGTGGCCACCGCCTCTAGGTCATCGACATGATGGATTTTGCTAGTAGCATGGCGCGCCAAGGCCAGCGGCAAGTCGTCTTGGGCAATGCCATCGCCGTCATCGCGCACCCGCAACGAGGCTAACCCACCCTGTTCGACGTGCACATCAATGGCGCGCGCGCCGGCATCAAGGGCATTTTCAATCAGCTCTTTAATGACCGATGCCGGCCGCTCCACCACCTCACCGGCGGCGATTTGGTTGGCAAGCCGCGCCTCAAGTAGCGCAATGCGAGCCATCAATCAGCCTCGGTCAAACCATGTGCCGGGCACTGGGAATTGCTGGCAAAAGCGCAGCACCGCCTCGCCAACCGCTTGGGCAATATCACGCTGATAGCGCGCAGTAATCAGCTTACTTTCTTCACCTGCGTTAGAAATAAACCCAGTCTCCACCAGCAACGACACCATGCCAGGCTCTTTCAGCACAGCAAAGCCGGCTTGCTCAACACGCTTGCTGTGTAGGCGCTCCACCACCGTTGGTAAGGCCTCCAAAATGAGCTTGCCCATTTCTAGGCTGTGCTTCAGCGTGCCCTCGACCATCATGCCGGCGAGCATGTCGTTAAGGTCGTCGTTTTCAGCCACCACGCCGCCAATTAAATCGGACTTGTTTTCTTGCTCAGCCAATTGCTGCGCAAAGCGCGAGGTCGCACCTTTGGCCCCCTTCAGCGATAGCGCAAACACTGAGGCACCATGGGCTGACCGGTTCAACGCCGAGTCGGCATGAATCGAAATGAAAATGTCTGCTTTGTGGTCAAAGCGCGCAATCTTGCGGCGCTTTTGTAGCGGAATGAAGAAGTCTTGGTCGCGCGTTAGCCGTGTGCTAATGCCCTTTTGCCGACCCAAATAATCCGCCAGTGCTCGCGCAATGGCGAGCGTGACGTGCTTTTCATAAGTGCCGCGTGCGCCGATAGCACCGGGATCTTGGCCACCATGGCCGGCATCAATACTGACAATAATGTCGCGGCCACCCGGCTTGCCGGAAAAGATGCCGCCAAAAATACTATTTGATGCCGGTTTTGGCGCTGGTGAGGCAGCCGCCGACGCCACTTGCCCGGCGCTCACGGTGTCGAGATCTACCACCAAGCGATACACGCCCTCAGCGTTTACCGGCAGCATAAAAATCGACGCTTCGGCCTCTTCATTGAGGTCAATCAGTAGCTTTTGACCATCGAGGCTCATGCTCTGCAGCGGCCCCACGCGGCTCGGGAAATCATTCCGCGATAAACGCGTGCTCGCGCCCGGCACCACCACCACCAAGCGTCCCGGCGACGTTTCTTCACTGACACGAAATGCCGTGTTGCTAGCAAACTCAATGACCAGTCGCGTCTTGCCCTGAAAATTGCCCGTGCGTGCGCCCACCAATTCAGCCGCCTGCACCACACCTGCCAGCCCACAGACCATTAGCAGCAACGCGTGCTGCACCCACTTTTTCATATCAATCTCGCTAATAATTTCTCACCACGCGGCGTGTGCGCCGTGATGGTGGCTATTCGCCCGTCAGCTAGCTCCTCACTCACGGGCATTAATGTCATCTGCCAATCCGGCGTTGGCAACAACGGCTGGCCTTGACTCGGCCATTCCACCAACGTCAGCTGATCGGCCGAAAAGTAGTCGCGGAAACCGATCAGCTCAAGCTCTTCAGGGTCAATTAAGCGATACAGGTCAAAATGATTAACGCGACGCCCCTGCAACTCGTAAGGCTCAACCAACGTGTAGGTTGGACTTTTTACCGCGCCCTGATGCCCTAGGGCGTGCAGCAACCCGCGCACACACGTGGTTTTGCCAGCGCCCAAGTCGCCCTGCACATAAATCACCGCGCCCATGGCCTCGGCATCAGCCGCCGCGAAGCAAGCACGCGCAATATCTGCGCCTAAGGCCTCAGTGGCCTCGGCATTGGGCAAGGCGCGCGTGAGGCCCGCAGACACGGCTTGAGCAGAAGATAAACGACCTAACATGACAATGGCTTACGCATGGTGACTAACCGCTAAGGATGTCAGAATGTGCGCCATGACGCGAATCCCTTTACGCCCCGCCGCGAATTTATCGCCCCCCGACCTGCACGCACTAAAGGCTGACATAGCCGACTGGGCGCGCGCTTTAGGCTTTCAACAAATGGGAGTCAGCGGCATTGATCTTGGCGAGCATCCCGCGCATCTAAAGCGCTGGTTGGCGCAGGGCTTTGAGGCCGGTATGGGCTGGATGCATGAGCCTAAGCGCGCCTCGCCCGCCGAGCTGGTGCCCAACACACAACGCATCATCAGCTTGCGCATGGATTACTTGCCCGCCGACCCGCGCATTCTTGAGACGCTAGCCGATGGCGAACGCGCCTACATTGCCCGCTATGCGCTGGGCCGCGACTACCACAAGCTCATCCGCAAACGCGTGCAAAAGCTCGCCGATCGCATGAGCGAGGCCATTGGGCCATTTGGCTATCGCGCCTTTGTTGACTCGGCACCGGTGCTGGAGAAGGCCATTGCTAGTCAGGCGGGCCTGGGCTGGATGGGCAAGCACACGCTGATTTTGAATCGCCACGCCGGCTCGTATTTTTTCTTGGCCGAGCTATTTACCGACGTGGCGCTGCCCGTGGATGCGCCGGTCAGCAGCCATTGCGGCAGTTGTTCGGCGTGCATGAACATCTGCCCAACGCAGGCGATCATTGCGCCCTATGTGCTCGATGCCAATAAATGCATCAGCTATTTGACCATTGAGCATCGCGGTGTGATTGCCGAGCCGTTGCGGCGCGCCATTGGCAATCGCATTTTCGGCTGTGATGACTGCCAGCTGGTGTGCCCGTGGAATCGCTATGCACGCGCTAGCGCAGAGCCCGACTTTGTGCCGCGCCACGGCCTCGATGGCCCAGCTTTGCTGGAGTTATGGCACTGGGATGAAGCCACCTGGCAGAGCCGCACCGAAGGCATGCCGCTGCGCCGCACACGCTATGAAGGCTGGCTGCGCAATGTCTCGATTGCCTTGGCTAATGCACCAGCCAACGCAACAATTGTGCAGGCGCTTGAGCAACGCCGTGAGTCATTGAGCAGCAGCGAGCATCTCAACGCGGTGGTCGCCGAGCACATCGACTGGGCTATCAGCGAGCAAGCACAGAAGCTCAGTCTTCGCTAAAGCCCGGCAGCTTGAAAAAATACTGCCGGTAATAGCGCAACTCCTCAATTGAGTCTTTCACATCATCGAGCGCCAGATGCGAGCTTTGCTTGGTAAAGCGCTGCAATAAATCCGGATACCAGCGCCGCGCCAGCTCTTTCACCGTGCTGACATCGAGGTTGCGGTAATGGAAAAAGGCCTCAAGCTTGGGCATGTGGCGATATAAAAAGCGACGATCTTGGCAAATCGAATTGCCGCAAATGGGCGACTTTTTCGGATCCACAAAACGGCTTAAAAACTCCAGCGTTTGTGCTTCGGCCTCGGCCTCGCTGAGTTTGCTGCGGCGCACCCGCTCAGTGAGACCCGACTGGCCATGCTGGCGCGTATTCCACTCATCCATGGCATTGAGCACGATGTCTTTTTGGTGGATGGCCAACACCGGCCCTTCGGCCAAGACATTCAAATGCGCATCGGTGACGATGGTGGCCATCTCAATAATGCGGTCGGTGTCTGGATTAAGCCCGGTCATTTCCAAGTCTATCCACACTAAATTGCCGGCCTTCTGATGATTCATGGACACTCCTCGTCGCCGTCGATGGCACAATGACACTCGGTGAGTGCTGCGCGCGAAAAATGCAGCATAGCAGAGCGCGCCGACAAGTCAGCGCCCTGTTCATCGCTGTATGATCAGCGGTGTTTATTTTCTGGCCAATACCGGCCGCAAGAGCATGAGATCAGGCCATGAGCCAACGCCGCATCAGCCGCCAACAAAGTTTTCGCATCGATCGCATTCAGGCCGAACGCATTGCCCGCGCCAGCAAACGCGAGGCCAAAGCCGAAGCGCTGCTCGAAGGCGGCGCACTCGGCGCCGAGCAGCGCGGCCGCATCATTGCCCACTATGGCGTGCAGCTATTGGTTGAAGCGCTCGATGGCGAGCTTGCCGGCCAGCGCTTTCGCTGCCATCGCCGCGCGAATTTAGACGCCTTAGTTACCGGCGATGAAGTGATTTGGCAACCCGCTACCGAAGCCGCCACCGGCGTTATCACGGCGTTACTACCACGCCGCTCGGTACTGGTGCGCCCCGACCCCTACCATAAGCTCAAGCCAGTGGCCGCCAACATCGATCTGATTTTGCTGATCATTGCGCCTGAGCCGACACCTTCGGCAGAGCTCATCGATCGTTACTTGATTGCCTGCGAGGCAACCGACATTCAGCCTTTATTAGTACTTAATAAAGCCGACTTAATTAGCGAGGGAAATCGCGACAGCTTAACCGCCCTGCTCGCCAGTTTTGCCGCGCTAGGCTACGACACCCGCACACTCTCGGCGCACGGCGATACCGGCGATTTGGCCAGCCTCGTAGCGCAACACACGGTGGTGTTTGTTGGCCAATCCGGCGTCGGTAAGTCGTCGCTGATCAACACCTTACTGCCTGATGTCGCGCAAAAAGTGAAAGAAATATCCACCGGCTCCAAGCTCGGCCAGCACACTACCACCACGGCCTGTTGGTTTGATGTACCCACTGGCGGTGCGCTCATCGACTCGCCAGGCATCCGCGAATTTGGCGTCTGGCACATGAACAAAGACGAACTCTTGGCCGGCTTTATTGAGCTACAACCCTTTATTGGTGCCTGCCGCTTTCGCAACTGCGCCCATGCCAGCGAGCCGGGCTGCGCCTTCCAACAAGCCGTGCTCGATGGCCATGTGCAAGCTCGGCGCCTCGCTAGCTTCAAGCGCCTCGTCAGCGATATCGGCACGCGCTAAACAGCAAGTGCTAGAGCCTAAGGGGTGGCTTGCGTATACTGGCCGACTTTCACGCCACACTGAGACAGATCATGGATCGCGTTATTGAGTTTGCTAGCAATCATCTTTACTTAGTTACCGCCTTTGTGGCGCTTTTGGCTGCTTTTGTGTTTACCGAAATGCAGCGCGGCGGCAAGCGCATCTCACCCGCCGATCTCACCCGCTTGGTCAACGCCCAACAGGCTCGCGTAATTGATTTACGCAATGCCCCTGAGTTTCGTGATGGCCACATCACCGGCAGTGAAAATCTGCCGTTTAGTCAGGTCGCCAAAGAAGCTGAGAAGCTCGCCAGCGCCGGCAAGCCCATCATTTTTGTCTGCGCCATGGGGCAGACCTCAGGCAATGCTGCGCGCAGCGTCAAGCAAGCCGGCCTTAATGATGTGCATATCTTAAGTGGCGGCATTTCCACGTGGCGCCAACAGGGTCTGCCGCTGGTTCGCTAAACCGGCCAGCGCTGTTTATTTATCGAGACAGGAGAGACGAATGGCTAAGGTTATCATTTACACCACGCGCACATGCCCATTTTGCGTACGTGCGAAACAGCTACTGCGCAATAAAGCCATCAGCTTTGATGACATCGATGTGAGCAATGACCCCGAGCAACGCGCCGCGCTAACTGCACGCAGCGGCAGTCGCACCGTGCCGCAAGTATTTATTAATGACACCTTTATGGGCGGCTGCGATGAGCTTTTTGGCCTAGAGCGCAGCGGCCAACTCGACCAACTGACACAGGCCTAGCGCCACACTACTTGGCACTTTTGCCACTCACCGCCACACAATAAGAGAGATGACATGGCTGACAATCAACCGCAATTTGCCCTCCAACGCGTGTACCTGAAAGACACTTCATTTGAAGTGCCCGGCGCACCCAAAGTGTTTCTGCAGCAGTGGAATCCTGAGGTCAATATTGATCTCGCCACCGCGCATCAGCCACTCGAAGATGGCAAGCATTATGAAGTGCAGCTGGCGATTACCGTGACCGCAAAAAACGAAGGCGCTACCGCGTTTTTGGTGGAAGTGAAGCAAGCGGGCATCTTTCAAATCGAGGGTGTGGCTGAGGCTGAGCTCGGCCCACTGCTCGGCGCTTATTGCCCGAATGTACTGTTTCCATTTGCCCGCGAAGCCATCTCCGACCTAGTCGGCAAAGGCAGCTTTCCGCAGCTACTGCTGCAGCCGGTCAACTTCGACGCACTCTATGCCGATAGCCTACGCCGTAAAGCCGAGGCCGACGCCGGCGCTGAAGCCGCCGACACTACTCGCCCGCAATAAACCCTTGCTGGCGCCAAGCCTCATAGGCCATGACCGCCACACTATTGGATAAATTCAAGCTGCGACTGCCCGCCACCATGGGCAGTCGCAGTTTGTTTTCTGGCGCAAAGGTGGCGAGCAACTCGGCCGGCAAGCCGCGTGTCTCAGGACCGAAGACCAGCACATCGCCCTCGCGCAGCTCCGCGGCAAATGCCGATTGCGAGCCCTTTGTGGTCACCGCCCGCCAGCGTTTATCGGCCAAATAATCACGCGCCGCCTGCCAATTGGCGTGCACCTTAAGTCGCGACCATTCGTGATAATCCAAACCCGCACGCTTTAATTTGCTATCACTGAGCTCAAAACCTAACGGCTCAATAAGGTGCAGACGGGCGCCGGTGTTGGCACATAGCCGGATGATATTGCCGGTGTTGCCGGGAATTTCGGGCTCATAGAGCACAATGTCGATCATTCACTTTTCCAATACAAAGTCTGTGCTTATTTTAACCGTGGCGGCGTCAACCGCGCGCTAATTATGGCGTTCCTGTTCTCAGATGGCGAAAACGCCAGCATGCAGGAGTGAAGTGCCAATTATGCATCTTGTCGCCGAGGCCGGTCTCGCCTATGGTGTGCGCAACGCGCCACCGGTAAAACCCGCCATGCCAGCACGACCCGCCCCGCAGTCTATCGACGCCTTTTTACATGGCGTGAGTCGACGGGCACGCCTGAGCGCTGAGCTCGCTACCCGCGATCCCGACGCGGCCCAAGACATTGTGCAAGAAGCCATGCTCACCTTGGTGGCGAAATACGGCAATCACGACCCAGGCAGTTGGGGACCGCTGTTTCATCGCATTTTGCATAGCCGCTTAATGGATCATTTCCGCCGCGAAACCCGCAAGCGCAAATGGTTCACTAAATTAGAACCACTCGATGATGCGGGCGAAGAAGACCCGTGGCAGCACATCCCCGATCGCGTCGATAACAACCCGATCACCTTGCTGCAACGTGCCGACAATATGGATACCGTCTTAGCGGCGGTGGGCGAGTTGCCCTTTAGACAGCAGCAAGCCTTCTTGCTGCGGGCCTGGGAAGGCTATGACACCGCTCAGACAGCCGAGGCCATGGGCTGCGCTGAGGGGAGTGTAAAAACCCATTACTTCAGGGCCTTAAATAAAATTCGCGCCAAGCTCGACGGCGTTGGCACGACCGCGGAGGACATGACATGAACACTACCCCAGAGCTTTCCTTGGAAGATGCCCGCTTGGCTAAGCGCCTTGGCGAGACCCTCGATCGCGCCATCGCCGATGCCGATCCCTTGTGGGATGCGCGCGTCGCGCAAATCGTCGCGCAGGCGCAGCGTCAGCAGAAAAAGACGCATCGCTGGCAATGGTCAGGCGGCCTCGCTTTGGCCGCCAGCGTGGCATTTATGGTGGTGCTGCCCGGCGATTGGTTGATCAAAACCAGTGGCACGGAAACCACACAGGCACGGCCGGCGAGCAGCAGTATCGATGGTCAAATGCTCGAAGAAATTGACTGGCTGATGTCAATGGAGGAAGTCTCTCGTGACCAGCGCTGATCTTTGCCGCGGTCGCTGCGCGTCTCGACTGCTATTGCTAAGTGTGCTCGCACTGCCTGGCGCTGCGTGGGCAAACGATCTGAGTTGGGCGGCGCTGAGCGCAGAGCAACAAGTCACCTTAGCGGATTTTGAAGGCCGCTGGGATGCGCTGGATGAATCACGGCGTGCCCATTTGCTGGATCGTGCCGAGCGCTGGCGCAGCCTGCCCGATGCGCGTCGCCAAGCCATCATCGCGCGCTGGAATGAACTCAAAGCACTATCGCCGGAAGCGCGCCAAGCCCTACGTCAGCGCTGGAACTCACTGAGCACAGACGAGCGCCGGGAAGCGCTCAGCGCATCGCCGGCAGCGCAAGATGGCACCCTAACGACCTCTCTGGCGAATTAATCCTCGTCGTCATCCAGTGTGGCACTAAGCCCTAGCTCCTTGAGCTTGCGCGTTAGCGTGTTGCGGCCCCAGCCCAACACCACCGCAGCATCACGCCGCCGCCCGCCAGTAAACTGCAATGCCTCCGCTATCAGCACCCGCTCAAACGCCGGCGCGGCCTGATCGAGCAATGGCTCATGTGGACGCTGCTGTAATGCCTGCCGCGCCCATAACGCTAAGGCCTGCTCCCAGTTTGGCAGCACCGCATCGGGCTCTTGATCACTGCCGGGCTGCAACTCTGGCGGCAAATCACTGACCAAAACCTCGCGGCCCGTGGCCATTACGGTGATCCATCGGCAGGTATTTTCGAGCTGACGGACGTTGCCCGGCCATGGCAGTTTTTGCAGATACGCAGAAGCTTCGGCAGTCAATGACTTCGCCTCGACCTGCAGCTCCTTGGCCGCGCGCGCCATAAAAAACTGCGCCAAGCGCGGAATATCCACGTTGCGATCACGCAGCCGTGGAATGTGCACGCGAATGACATTGATGCGGTGAAATAAATCCTCGCGGAACTTGCCATCAGTCACCAGCTTTTCGAGGTGTTGATGGGTCGCGGCAATGATCCGCACATCCACGCGCACCGGCACATGGCCACCGACACGGTAAAACTCGCCATCGGCCAGCACGCGCAGTAAGCGCGTTTGCGTATCGATGGGCATATCGCCAATTTCATCGAGAAATAAAGTGCCGCCATCGGCTTGCTCAAAGCGGCCGGCGCGCTGCGTACTGGCGCCAGTAAACGCCCCTTTTTCATGGCCAAACAACTCCGACTCCATGAGATCCTTCGGAATCGCGGCCATATTGAGCGCAATAAATGGCTTACGCGCACGCGGCGAATGCTCATGCAGCGCACCCGCCACCAACTCTTTGCCGGTGCCCGACTCACCATTGATGAGCACGGTGATATTGGAGTTGCTGAGCCGACCAATGGCGCGAAAAACCTCCTGCATCGCCGGTGACTCGCCAATAATACTGGTCGAGCGCACCGCCTCCACGACCGCCTCAAGTGCCGGTGTGACTTGCTCTAAATGGTGCACCACGGCGCGCTGCACCAGCGCCACCGCCTCATCGACATCGAAAGGCTTGGGCAGGTATTCGAATGCGCCGCCCTGATACGATGCCACCGCCGAGCTCAAGTCCGAATGCGCGGTCATGATGATCACCGGCACCTGCGGATACTGCTCGCGCACCTGCGCCATAAACGCCAAGCCATCAATGCCAGGCATACGAATATCGCTGACCAAGGTCATGGGCTGCTCATGCGCGAGTTTCGCCAATGCCGCGCTGGCGTCCTCGAAGCTCGTCACCGCCATGCCTGCCTGCGTCAGCGCGCGCTCAAGCACCCAACGTATGGCGCGGTCATCGTCAATAATCCATACCGTGTGTTTAGTCATGAGGCTTTTCCAAAGGCAAATAAATGCTAAATAGCGTGCGCCCTGGATACGAGTCGCACTCAATTAAGCCGTTGTATTGATGAATAATATCTTGCGCAATCGACAGCCCAAGGCCATTGCCAGCGGCGCGACCACTAACCATCGGGTAGAAAATCGACTGTTTGAGCTCGGCGGGTATGCCCGGGCCGTTGTCTTGAATATCGATGCGCAGCACCAGTCGATGGCGCTTCGCACCGATGGTGAATTGGCGCATGGGCCGGGTTTTAAAGAGCAGCACCGGCGGATGCTTGCTGGGGTTTTCCAGCAGCGCTTGCAGGCCATTGCCACCAATATTGAGCATGGCTTGAATGAGCTGATCAGGGTCGGCTTCAATGTCCGGCAGCGAGGGGTCATAGTCGCGCACAATACTCACGCGACCATCTGCCTCGGCCTCCAACAGCCTCACCACACGCTCCACACATTCGTGCGGGTTCACCGTGCGCAATGTCGGCAATCGCCGTGGCCCCAACATGCGATCAGCTAGCACGCGTAGGCGGTCAGCCTCTTCAATAATCACGCGTGTGTACTCTTTCAGCTCGGCATCGGGCAGTTCGCGCTCAAGCAATTGCGCTGCGCCGCGGATGCCGCCGAGCGGGTTTTTAATCTCATGCGCCACACCACGCACCAACTTACGCATGGCCTGATGGCTGGCGAGCATGGCTTCCTCGCGGGCGATTTTCAGCAGCCGATCGCGCGGCTGAATCTCTATCAATAGCTCCGCTTTCGCGCTCGGTGTGGTGAGCAATGACACCGTGTAGTCCACGGTAATATCGCGCAGACCCACGCGTAATCTCGCCTCACGCTTGGTGAACTGATGACCACTGCGCAGTGTCTCGGCGAGCGCACCACCAGCATTATTTTCAAATTCAATGAGCACATCACTGAGCGGCAGGCCCACCGCACGGGTGTGACTGATGGCCAGCAAGCTCTCCGCCGCCGGATTCACATACGCCAACTTCAAGTCGGTATCGCACAGCAAAATGGCGGTGCTCAAACTCTCCAGCAGGCGTTTTGGTGATCGCTCGTCGCGCATACGCTGCTCTATTGTGGTAATGACCTAAGACTTTGCAAAATCCACACCATCTCGTGCAAATGCCGCACGCAAGCGGCCTGCACCAGCTAAGGACCGCTAACACGCAAACAAATGCACAATTTTAGTGCGTAAATCGGCGCACCAGCCTCGGCATTATGCACTGTTTTGGTGCCGGCGTAGTGCCCACTCATTTGTACCGCGTAGCCACCATCGACAGCATCGCCGCTCTATCGATTTACGCTACAATGCGCGCATTCTGATCACCCGGTTTGCCCCTCATGTCGCTCACTAATCCCCGCGTAGGTTTTGTCTCTCTTGGCTGCCCAAAAGCCCTAGTCGACTCCGAGCGCATCCTCACCCAGCTGCGCACCGAGGGCTATGAAATTTCCGCCAGCTACGATGGCGCGGACTTGGTGGTGGTCAACACCTGTGGCTTTATCGACTCGGCCGTGCAGGAGTCGCTCGACGCCATCGGCGAGGCATTAGCGGAGAATGGCAAGGTCATTGTCACCGGCTGCTTAGGCAAAAAAGCTGATGTCATCCGCGCCGCACATCCGAGCGTGCTTAGCGTCACTGGGCCACAGGCCTACGAAGCAGTCATGGGCGCTGTGCATCAATTTTTGCCGCCCAAACACGATCCGTTTATTGACCTCGTGCCGGCTCAGGGCATCAAACTCACGCCCAAGCATTATGCGTATTTGAAGATTTCCGAAGGCTGCAATCACCGCTGCACGTTTTGCATTATTCCGTCTTTGCGCGGCGATCTCGCCTCGCGCCCCGTGGGCTCGGTACTCACTGAAGCCGAGAACTTGGCGAAAGCCGGCGTCAAAGAAATTCTTGTGGTCTCGCAAGACACCAGCGCCTATGGCGTGGATCTGAAATATAAGCTCGATTTCTGGGGCGGCCGTCCGGTGAAAACCCGCATGCTCGAGCTCTGCGAAGCACTCGGCACACTCGGCGTCTGGGTTCGCCTGCATTACGTCTACCCTTATCCGCACGTTGACCATGTCATCCCGCTGATGGCCGAAGGCAAGATTCTGCCGTATTTGGATATTCCGTTTCAGCATGGCAGCCCGAGTGTTTTGAAACGCATGAAGCGCCCCGCGCATGCCGAGAATACGCTCGAGCGCATCAAGCGCTGGCGCGAGATTTGCCCTGATCTGATCATCCGCTCAACGTTTATTGTCGGCTTTCCCGGCGAGACCGAAGAGGAATTTCAAGATCTGCTCGACTGGCTGAAAGTCGCCCAGCTAGATCGCGTGGGCTGCTTCCCTTATTCGCCGGTTGAAGGCGCGCTCGCCAATGACGTGGCTGAGCCGGTGCCCGAAGACGTGAAGTTAGCGCGCCACGAGCGTTTTATGACGCTGGCTGCAGAGATTTCAGCGGCGCGATTGCAACGCCGAGTGGGTCGCGTGGAGCAGGTCTTGGTCGATGAGATCGATCATGAGGAAGGCGTGGCAATTGCGCGCTCGAAAGCCGATGCGCCGGAAATTGATGGCAATGTGTTTATTGAAGGCGCGGGTGCGGCGCAGTTGCAGCCGGGTCAGTTAGTGATGGTGCGTGTGACTGAGGCGGATGAGTATGATTTGTTTGCGGAGTTGGTGGTTGAGTGAACTGCTGCCTGGACCGAGGCAGACTGAGGTGGTGAAACACGCCGTGAATACGTCCGTGTAGGCTCGCAGGCGCCATCCATGGCGCCTGACGGTTTCACCGCCTCAGTCTGCCCCGGCCATCAAATATCAATTACGCTATCATGTGCTCTAATTTCCAATGGATTGAGACACTAGCGATGCCGTCAGCAACAATTAAGCTTTTCTTGACACAGGGCGACTCGAAGCGACTTTGTACTGCGGAAATGTCAAATTGGAGCGGCAAAGCACTTGGCGCTCCGCGCACTGAGTTTGATGAGTTTTTGTCGCGGGATGAATTAACGCAGTCCGGTGTTTATATTTTGACCGGCTTTAACCCAACATCCGGCGCGCCGCTAGCCTATATCGGAGAGGCCGAGGTACTAAAAGAGCGCTTGAAGGCGCATAAAAATAAGGAATTCTGGGTTCAAGCGATCGTATTTACTAGTAAAGATGAAAATTTAACAAAGTCGCACATACGATACTTAGAAGGTCGATTGATCGCCGAAGCTAAATCAATAGCACGTTTTGAGCTAGACAATGGTCAAGCTAGCGGATCAAGACTGCCTGAGTCTGATCGCGAAGATATGGAAATATTTCTGTCTAAAATTAAACAATTATTGCCAGTTTTAGGCTCTGAGCTACTAACCCCCATAGTGACTCGTGATAGTGACTTCACTGTAAAGGCTGACAAGTTAGTTTGCTTAATCAAAGGATTAGAAGCATTTGGCGAGCAAACCGCTACAGGCTTTGTCATTTTCAAAGGATCACGCGCTATTTTAGAGGAGCGACCTTCAGCGGCCACGCAACATCCTTTTGTGGTGACACTTCGGCAGAAGCTAATTGCCGATGGCAACCTGATACACGACACGGGCAGCTACTTGTTCACAAAAGATACCGAGTTTACTAGCCCAAGTTCAGCTGCAGCGGTTGTTCATGGTGGCGGAGCAAATGGGCTGACGGCATGGCGCGACTCACAGGGCAAAACCTTAAAAAGCCTAGAATCTTAGTCGAAATAAAGGCCTCTCTCAGCGAACGCAAAATTTACCTGGGCAATCAAGTACCGTGAATATCCAAAGCCGAGCGGTGGTGTGGGCTGCGGTGGTGAAACCGTCAGGCGCCATGGATGGCGCCTGCGAGCCTACATGGACGTATTCACGGCGTGTTTCACCGCCTCAGCCCACACCACAGACCATCTCAGCAAAACGAAATCCGCTCACCACCCTGCTCCACCACCACCCGCTCAAGTAGCGTTTGCAAACTCTCACCAGTAGTGCGGCAAAACCATTGTTCATCCTGCCAGCCGAGGTGGTAGCCGCCCGAGCGCGCCGCCACCCAAATCTCACAGGTCGCGACTTGGCGGTTGATGATGATCTTGCTGCCATTTTCGGCGGTGAGCGTAAGGATGCCCGCGCTCATTTCAAAATCGAGCTCGGTGTCGGCGTCTTCAACCTGCTGCTCAATGCTCAATAAAGTGGCCTCGGCCAAGGCGTTAAATTCGGATTCGTTCATAGGTCCTCGCAAAGATCGTGGGCTTGGGGAAATGCCAGCGCTGCCGCATAATAGCGCACTCTAATTTGGCCGCGGGATGATTGCCATGATTCGCCTCACGATGTTGCTAGCGGTTGGCCTACTCAGTGCCTGTGGCCAAAAAGGCCCGCTGTATTTTCCACCGGCCAATGCCGAGCCTTATCAAGCACCTGAGCGTAGTGCACCGCCGGAGTTTCCCGAGGCACCGGCAGCGACCACTGCCGAGCCAGAAGCGCCCGCCCAATAAATACTGACTAGTTAGGATTGCCATGACCGCGCTGCCCCTCATCGATGGCACACGCCAGCTCGAAGCCATTGCCCTAGAAAGCCTTGCCGAGCGCTTCGGCACGCCGCTCTACGCCTATTCGCGTGCGGCGCTGACCGCCAATTATCAGGCTTTCGATGCAGCCTTTGCCGGCGTTGATCATCAGGTTTGTTTTGCCGTGAAAGCCAATTCCAATATTGCCGTGCTCAATGTGCTGGCGCGTTTAGGCGCGGGCTTCGATATCGTCTCGGGCGGCGAGCTGGAGCGTGTCATTGCTGCTGGTGGCGAAGCTAGCAAGATCGTATTTTCGGGCTTGGGCAAAACCGAGGCGGAGATTGAGCGCGCGCTGGCACTGGGCATTGCCTGTTTTAACGTGGAGTCAGAGGCTGAGCTGGAGCGCATCAACGCCGTGGCAGCACGGCTGAATGTGCGCGCGCCGATTAGCCTGCGCGTGAACCCCGATGTCGATGCGCAAACGCACCCGTATATCTCCACCGGCTTGAAAGAAAATAAGTTTGGCGTGGCCATTGAGCGCGCGCCTGAGGTCTATCGCCGCGCCTTGGCGTTGGGGCATTTGGATGCCGTGGGCATCGATTGCCATATTGGTTCGCAGCTGACCAGCACCGCACCATTTTCCGATGCGCTCGATCGCGTGTTGGCGATGATTGAGCAGCTGAAAGCGGAGGGCATCGCGCTCACGCATATCGATATCGGCGGCGGCTTGGGCGTTTGCTATAAAGACGAGACGCCACCAACGCCGGCCGACTACGCCGCGGTGTTATTGCCACGCTTAAAGGCCGCCGGCCTGAAGGTTTATATGGAGCCAGGCCGCGCCATTGCCGCCAATGCAGGTGTGCTGCTGACGCGTGTGGAGTTCATCAAGCCCACCGAGCACAAGCACTTTGCCATTGTTGATGCCGCCATGAATGACCTGATCCGCCCGGCGCTGTATCAGGCCTGGATGGACATTGTGCCGGCCACACCGCGCAGCGAGACGCCAAGTCAGCGCTACGATGTGGTGGGCGCCGTGTGCGAGACCGGCGACTTTTTGGGCAAAGATCGTGACCTGAGCATTGCCGCCGGTGATTTGCTGGCGGTGACGGGCGCCGGCGCCTATGGTTTTGTCATGAGCTCGAACTACAACACGCGGGGCCGCGCCGCCGAGGTCATTGTTGATGGTGACCAAGCCTGGCAAGTGCGCCGTCGCGAAACCACCGCCGATCTCTTAGCGCTTGAATCGTTGCTGCCCTAACAACACAATGGACGGGTTCGCGAGTCGCTAGGCCATCAGGCCGCCAGACTCGCCATTAGTTTATGGAGGCATCGATGCGTCTGGAATTTACCAAGATGCATGGTCTCGGCAACGACTTTTTGATGCTGGACTTCGTATCGCAACGTGCGCGTTTGGATGCGCCGCTGATTCGCCGCCTCGCCGACCGCCACACCGGCGTAGGCTTTGACCAACTCTTGATTGTCGAAGCGCCAACTCGCCCCGATGTCGACTTTCGCTATCGCATTTTTAATGCCGACGGCTCCGAAGTGTCGCAGTGCGGCAATGGTGCGCGCTGCTTCGCGCGTTTCGTGCGCGACCGGCGCTTGACCAGCAAAACCGAGCTGCGCGTGGAAACCGCCAGCGGCGTCATTGTGCTCACTATTGCACGCAATGGTTGGGTCACGGTCGACATGGGCCAGCCGCGCCTCATACCCAATGACATTCCGTTTCAAGCCGAGGCCACAGCACTCGATTACGCGCTGCTGGTGCCTGAGTTAGTGGCGATCGACACTTCCGCAATCATCCCCGCGCCAAGCAATCAGACTTTGCGCATTGCCGCGGTGAGCATGGGCAATCCGCACGCAGTCTTGCGCGTGAGCGCCGTGGCACAGGCACCCGTGTCGACACTTGGGCCACTCATTGAGTCGCATGCGAGCTTTCCCGATCGCGTCAATGCCGGCTTTATGGAGGTTGTGCATCGCGGCCATATTCGCCTGCGCGTCTATGAGCGCGGCACTGGCGAGACGCAAGCGTGCGGAACCGGCGCCTGCGCGGCGGTGGTGGCCGGCATCCGTTGGGGCCTGCTCGATGCCGAGGTGCGCGTATCGCTACCGGGCGGCGAACTCAGCATCAGCTGGGCTGGCGCTGGCCATTCGGTACTGATGACTGGCCCCACGGCGCGCGTCTTTGATGGCCTGCTGCGCATTGGCGAGGGCGGATCATGACCGATGCTGACGTCGCCGCTTGGCTAGCCGATCACCCGACCTTTTTTGAGCACCACCCGGAGCTGCTCGCGACGCTGCATATTCGCCATGAACATCAGGGCCGCGCGGTGTCACTGATTGAGCGCCAAGTCACGCAGCTGCGCCGCCACAACGAAGAGCTCAGCGAGCGCCTCGAGGAGCTGGTGCAAACCGCTCATCTGAACGATGTGCTATTTGAGCAGCTCGGCAGCGTACTGGTGCGAGTGGTTGGCAGCGCCAGTATTGCGCAAATGGGCACGCGGCTCTTTAACGAGCTACGCGAACCCTTTCATTGCCAGCAAGTCTCGATGATTTTGTTTGCTGAAGATGCGCCCATGCCTTGGCGCGCCGTGGCCATGACACAGTTTGAGCAACGCCTTTCTGGCGTGCTCGGCAATCGTCGCGCGCTGGCTGGCAAATGGCGCCGAGAAGAACTGCGCTTTCTCTTTGGTGATGATGGCTTGCAGCTCAGCTCGGCGGCGATCATTCCGCTCTGTGCTGGCGAGCACGTCATTGGCGTGCTCAGCCTAGGCTCCACCGAAGCCAGCCATTTCCGCAGCAGCATGGACACGCTATTTATTTCGCACTTGGGCGATGTCATTGGTGAGCTGCTGGGACGCTTTTTACGCCACCCAACCGATGCCATTGCGCGATGAGTACGCGCGCCGATATTGATGCGTTTCTGCGCTACTTAAGCAGTCAACGCTTGGCCTCGACGCACACCATCAAGGCCTATTCCCGCGACCTGCAGGCGTTGGCTGACTTTCTCAGCACGCAGGGCATTGCGCAGTGGCGAGATTTTAACCGGCCGCTCCTTGAAGCGTGGATCGGCGAATGCCGTGACCGTGACTTAAGCACGCGCAGCATTGCCCGCCAGCTCTCGGCGGTGCGGCGCTTCTATGACCATCTCTCGCGCACAGAAGATGTTGGCGAGCATCCCGCTCGCGGTTATCAGCTCAAACAGCAACGCGTGGCGCTACCGCAAGTGCTCGATGTCGATCACATTCAGCAGCTGCTCGATGCGCCCGCGCCGCACGACGAAAAAGCGCTGCGCCTGTGGCACAGAGACAAGGCCTTGCTCGAGTTGTTTTACTCTTCCGGCCTTCGACTAGCCGAGCTTGCGCAACTGACGCTCAGCGATATTGACCTTCGTGCAGGCCTAGTAACGGTGCTGGGCAAGGGCCGAAAAGTACGGGTTTTACCCGTTGGCAAATTAGCCCGCGCAGCCATTGTGACGTGGCTCGGTACACGACCGGAGTTTGTTCGCGAAGGCGGCAATAACGCCCTCTTTTTGAGTCAGCGCGGCGATCGCCTGAGTGAGCGCAGCATTCAGGCGCGCCTGGTACATCAAGCCGCGCGCGTGGGCTTGGATAGAAAGCTCTATCCGCATTTGTTGAGGCACTCATTTGCCTCGCATCTGCTAGAGTCAAGTCACGATTTGCGTGCCGTGCAGGAGCTGCTTGGCCATAGCGATATTCGTGCCACGCAAATTTACACGCATTTGGATTTTCAGCACTTAGCGGCGGTTTACGACCAAGCTCATCCGCGCGCGAAAACTAAACCTTAAAGCGCTTAGGCGCGGAGTTTCTTGTGACCCCGATTCGCCTCATTACATTTGATTTGGATAACACGCTCTGGGATGTTGAGCCGGTGATTGTGCGCGCCGATGCCGCCATGAATGCGTGGCTTATCAACGCCCACCCAGCATGGCAGACGCTCGACCATTCGGATCTCTCAGCGTGTCAACGCGCTGCCCGCGAGCAACTGGCCAATGAGCACCACAACCTCACCGCGCTGCGCATTGCCACACTGGAAATAGCGCTTACGCAATGCGGTTTGGACGCCGAGCAAGCGAGCACTTCGGCGCGTGCGGCATTTGCCGTATTTCATGCGGAGCGCAACAACGTCACACTATATGATGACGCAATCGACATGCTGCAAACACTGGCCAATCGCTACGATATTCACGCCATCAGCAACGGCAATGCCGACATCACTCAGATGGCCATTGCGCCGTATTTTCGCGCGCACTTTTCTGCGGAAAGCGTAGGCGTGGCAAAACCGGATCCGGCTATTTTCGAGGCGGCACTGACGTATGCGGGCATTAGCGCCACTGGCGCCGTGCATGTTGGCGATCACCCAGAGCAAGATATCGCAGCGGCTCAAGCCGTGGGCATGCGCGCGATTTGGTATAACCCCAGCGGCGCGCCCTGGCCGTTAGCCGGCGCGCCGGATGCGCAAGTGCAATCACTGGCGGCACTGCCCGCAGCCATCATCGCCTTGGGCTAAACGAGGGGGATGCCTTAGTGGCGTTCGCGCTCCGCCATTGGCGCAAGATGTAAGGTAATGTCGCACTCGGGCAACACCGCCCGCACCGCATCTTCAAGCTCATCGCAGAGGGCATGTGCCTCGCCAACGCTGAGCTGGCCAGGCACGAGCAAATTGCCATCAACAAAGCGCCGGCGACCAGACTTACGGGTGCGCAGGGCACTAATAGCCGCATCGGTGGGCAAGGTGCGGGCCAGCGCTGCATCGAGCTTGCGCAGCTCATTGTCGGGCAATGCTTCATCCATCAGCCCAGCAATCGCTGGCGCAATCACGCGCAAACCCGTCATCAGCAGGTGTACTGACACTGCCAAGGCAATCACCGGATCGAGCCATGCTTGTGATGGCAGCAGCCAAATCACGAGCAGACCCGCCACGATCGCCATAGATGTCCAAACATCTGAGAGCAAGTGCTCTGCATCAGCGCGCAATACCAAGCTGTCTTCTTCGCGCGCAACACGAAATAGCTGCCACGCGGTGGCACCGTTGAGCAGCGAGGCCGCGACGGCAATCAACAAGCCGATGCTCATTTGGGTGAGTGCGGTAGGGTTTTGCAAGCGCGACCACGCAGCCAACATGATGCCAACGGCGGCAATTAAAATCAGTAAGCCTTCAGCGGCGGCAGAGAAGTATTCCGCTTTGTCATGGCCAAATGGGTGCTCGGCATCGGCGGGTTGGGCCGCGACGGTTAGCACATACAACGCGAAGGTCGCCGCCGCCAGATTGACCAATGACTCAAGCGCGTCGGATAAAATACTCACTGAGCCAGTCAGTGACCATGCCCACGCTTTGAGGGCCATGGTGGCAAACGCGGTGGCAATAGAGAGCAAAGCCATTTTTTGTAGGCGTGACAGGGCTCCCCAAGACCACCGCGATGAATCAATCAATCTTGCGAATCCGCATCCGGCGCGACTTCTCGGATACGCCCGCCCGACGCTAAAAACCGCTCCATTTCTGCCTCGAGTTCGCGGCGTAATGATTCTTTAGCGGAAGGGCTCAGGCTTTCTGCCTCAGCTATTTCACTGCGCTTGCGTGCAGCAACCTCAGGATCCACATCAGCCTCTGGCACGGCAGCGTCGTTGCTGTCATCGCCGTTGTCTTCGGTTTCATCGTAGTCGTAATCATTGTCAGCCATGGCGTCATCTCTACACACAGTTCAGTTGTAGATGCTGCAACGCTCGCCGGCGTTTGACTAGTGTTCTTGCGTAAAAAATGCACCATTGATCGAAATAAAAAAAGGGAGCCCGTAGGCTCCCTCGCACGTGTGCTCAACACGTTGCAAAACTTAAGCTCGCGTTATGACACTTTGCCGCGAGTAAACTCTGGGTAGGCTTCGAGGCCGCACTCGGCAGTATCGACACCGTTGTACTCTTCTTCTTCGCTAACGCGCAGACCGAAGACCACTTTGATAATGCCCCAGACGATCAGGCTGGCAAAGAATACCCAGGCAAAGATGGCGCCGATACCGAGCAGCTGAGCGCCCAGTGTGGCATCCGAATTGCTCAGGCAAACCGCCAACAGACCCCAGATACCGACCACACCGTGGACCGACAAGGCACCCACTGGATCATCGATTTTCAGCTTGTCGAAAGCTAGGATCGAGAACACCACCAGCACACCACCAATCGCACCAATCAGCGTCGACAGACCCGCACTTGGTGTTAATGGCTCAGCGGTGATAGCCACCAGACCAGCCAGTGCACCGTTGAGTGCCATGGTCAGGTCGGCCTTACCGAACAAACCACGTGCCAGTAAAAGTGCGGCCACCAGACCACCAGCAGCGGCCATATTGGTATTCACGAAGATGGCTGCCACGGCATTGGCATCATCGAAGGTCGACATTTTCAGCTGTGAACCGCCATTGAAACCGAACCAACCCAACCACAGAATCAGAGTACCCAAGGCCGCTAATGGCATATTGGCACCCGGAATCGGGTTGATCTGGCCATTGGGACCGTACTTGCCTTTACGTGCACCGAGCAATAACACACCCGCTAGCGCAGCAGCCGCACCCGCCATGTGCACCACACCGGAGCCGGCGAAGTCCAGGAAGCCGGCTTCGTTTAACCAGCCTGAGCCCCATTTCCAGTAGCCTTGCACGGGATAGATGAAACCAGTCATCACCACCGCAAAGGCGAGGAATGCCCAGAGCTTCATGCGCTCAGCCACGGCACCGGAGACAATCGACATACAGGTCGCAACAAACACGACTTGGAAGAAGAAGTCCGACATCACCGAGTAGTAGGGAGCATCGTCGCCCACCATGGCATCAGCGGTGTTTTCTGCGCCAATCATAAAGCTCAACGATGGCATCCAACCGGCTTCCGCACTGCCGTACATGATTTGGTAACCCACCAACATGTACATGATGCAGGCAATGGCATACAGCGCGACGTTTTTGGTGAGGATTTCAGCGGTGTTCTTGGCGCGAACCAAGCCCGACTCCAACATCGTGAAGCCTGCTGCCATCCACATCACCAAGGCGCCGCACATGAGGAAGTAAAAGGTATCAAACGCGTATTGTAGTTCAGTAAGTTCAGTCACGAGACTTCTCCTTAGATGGCATCGACGCCGGACTCGCCGGTACGAATGCGAATGACCTGCTCCAGCGCCGTGACAAAGATTTTGCCATCGCCGATTTTTCCGGTGTTGGCGGCCTTAGTGACGGCTTCGATGACTTGATCGACTTGCTCGTCGCCAATGGCGATATCAATTTTCACTTTAGGTAAGAAATCCACGACGTATTCCGCGCCGCGATACAGTTCGGTATGACCTTTTTGACGGCCAAACCCTTTCACTTCAGTAACTGTGATGCCCTGAACGCCTATATCTGAGAGCGCTTCGCGAACATCATCGAGCTTGAAGGGCTTAATGACGGCAGTGACCAATTTCATGGTGGCGTACTCCATTTGATGGAAGTGACTGCCCCGAAGGGCAGCCGAGTGTGCGTGGGATTAGAAGGATTTGGAGGCGGTGAAGACCATGCGGCCATCAGCATTTTCGCCATAGCCAGTTACTTCATCAGAGGCAATAGAGTCCGAACCGATATAAGCCGCCTCGAGGCCAATGCCTTTGAGTTCGGTGCTTAGCCCGACTTTATAGTCAAAGTAGGCATCGCTATTGCCACCAAGGAATGTGTTAGTGGCATCGTTGTCAAACTTGTTCCAACCCACACTAACGCTACCGCTGAGGTTTTCCATCAGCTCGGTGCTATAACCGGTATAGACATATAAATACTTACCAGTTTCGCCGAAGTAGTCATCCGAATACGCCACACCGAGCTTTGCGCCCGAGTAGGAAACAGAACCATAGACTTCGTTGTAGCTAATTGTCGTACCGGCATCATCGGCGCCGGGGTAGTTGTAGCGCATCACACCGACGTCATAACCCACGCCATCGGCGGTTTCACCGGCATAGCCAACGAGCGTATCGAGCTCTAAGCCAGAGGACGACGACACACCAGTTGCCTCAGTGCTAATGCTTGAGCCCCACGCGGTGAAGTACAAACCGGAATCGTGCGAGACCGTGAATGAACCTTGCACAGCCATGTTCTCGGCTGATTGCGAAATACCGCGGAATAAGTAATCGCTGGTCAAAGCCACCGAGCCCGAGGTGGTGATTTCAGCGTGCGCCATGGCACCAGCAGTCATGAGCGAGGCAGCAATTACAGCGTGTGATAATTTGGACAACTTCATGGTCAAACTCCGTTCACTCTAGTTAGGATGACTCGCGGTATTCGTTCCGCGATGTGCACTAGAGCCTTTGCAGCCGGCGTGCCAACTTTTATTTTTTGTTTGTTAATGACCGCGAATAGCCGCGATAAGCCGCGTAAACGCTCATTATATTTTTTCTAAGCCCCACTCATGCCCCGTCAAATCCAACACATGTCACAAGCACCAAAACGGTGCATGTCAGCCATTTATCGCTCCGCCAACTGGCAAAAGCACTGCTTTGGTGCGCGCCAGTAATCCTCGTCAGCGACGACTGCCATGCAGTAAACTGCGGACAATAAGGAGAGTGTTATGGCTCATGAAACATTGATTAATAAACTCGGTCAGCAGTTTGGCGAGCGCCTGCCGAGCAGCCTGCAAACCGCCAGAAGCGAGCTTGAGGGCACACTAAAAGGCCTGCTGCGCGATGCCCTGTCGCGCATGGATTTGCTCACGCGCGATGAGTTTGATGTGCAACAAACCTTGCTCGCGCGCACACGCAACAAAGTCGATACGCTAGAGACGCAACTGCGTGCGCTCGAAGCACAACTCACCGCCATCGAAAAAAAATAACGCCCGCGCCCTAGCGCGGTGGCCATCGCTGAGCCATACCTAGTGGTATCAGGGATGGAGAACTGCCGTGGCCTTAGCCAGTGTCGACAGCCGCGCCAGCGTTGGCCTGCAATCGCCGGCGGTGCGCATAGAAGTGCATTTATCGGCGGGTTTGCCGGGCTTGGCGATGGTCGGCTTACCGGAAACGGGGGTGCGCGAAAGCAAAGATCGCGTGCGCTCAGCCATCATCAATAGCGGTTTTACCTTTCCACAGCAGCGCATCACCATCAACCTAGCGCCCGCGGAACTGCCAAAAGAGGGCGCGCGTTTTGACTTGGCCATTGCGCTGGGTATTTTGGCCGCCAGCCAGCAATTGCCCGAGTCAGCGTTAGATGAACTGTGCTGTGTTGGCGAGCTCGGCCTGTCGGGCGATCTGCGCGCGGTGAAGGGTGTTTTGTCAGATAGCTTGGCGGCAGCGCAGGCAGGCCAGCGCTTACTGGTGCCGCAGGTGAATGCATCTGAGGCGCGACTGGTGAGTGAGGCGCGCGTGTTTTCGGCGAGTACCTTGAGTGCAGTCGTGGCTTTTCTGCGCGGTCAGTACGATGCGATTGAGCACCACGCCGCACACGAAATAGCCGTATCTAATGCCGCTTTTAGCCACGACCTGAGTCAAGTCAAAGGTCAATTCGGCGCGCGCCGGGCGCTGGAAATTGCCGCTGCCGGCGGTCACTCGTTGCTATTGTGTGGGCCACCGGGCGCAGGTAAAACCCTACTGGCCAGTTGCCTGCCAAGCATTTTACCGCCGCTCAGCGCCGAGCGTCAGCTGCAGGTCACGGCGCTGCATTCATTGATCAACCAGCCGCGCGCACTCTCCAGTCAACCGCCGTTTCGTGCACCACATCACAGCGCTACACGGCCAGCCTTGATTGGTGGCGGCTCAGGCATTCCGCGGCCTGGCGAAATTTCCTTAGCCCATGCCGGCGTACTATTTCTCGATGAATTGCCCGAATTCGATCGCCATGTGCTGGAGTCTTTGCGCGAGCCACTGGAGTCGGGCGAGGTGTGGATTGCTCGAGCCAAGCATCAGCTGCGCTATCCCGCGCAGTTTCAACTTATTGCCGCGATGAATCCGTGCCCATGCGGCCAAAAAGGGGCAAAGCCCGATACTTGTCGCTGCACACCAGAGCAAACCGCGCGCTATAGCGGTCGCATCTCTGGGCCATTGCTCGACCGCTTGGATTTATCGATCCGTGTGGATGCGGTGCCGCTGACCTTACTGCAAGCCAATAGCGCCGATGGTGAATGCAGTGCGGCGGTACGCCAGCGGGTATTAGCCGCTAGAGCGCGGCAAACCATACGCCAAGGCGAGGTACTGAATGCAAACCTGCCAGCGACCGACCTGCAAACGCACTTGAGCGCCAATGCCCAAGCCTTTTTGCAGACAGTTGGTGAGCGCATGGCGCTGTCGGCGCGGGCCTACCACCGCGTGTTACGAGTGGCACGCACGATTGCCGACCTAGCCGATGCCAGTGAAGTGGCGGAGACCATGGTGGCAGAAGCGCTGACGTATCGCCAACGGCCAAACTGAGCGCTGCCGCCAAATGCATCAGCTTTTGTTAATGCCAGCGAAAAAACTCAGACTCATCGGCCAAATAGCTGCGCGACAACACCATCTTATGGATCTCGCTGGCACCATCGACCAAGCGCGCTTGGCGAGCGTAGCGGTAGACCCATTCGACCAAGGTATCTTTCGAATAGCCTTGCGCACCCAAGAGCTGGATGGCGGTATCGGCGGCTTTGTGGAGCGTATCGGCAACCTGCACCTTGGCCATGGACACCTCTTTGCGGGCAAAGTCGCCTTGATCGAGCATCCACGCGGCGTTCATGGTCAATAGGCGGCCGATATGAATATCCATGGCGGCCTCGCCGAGCATCCACTGCACGCCTTCGTGTTCAGCCAGCGTGATACCAAAGCTTTGGCGCTGGCGGATATACGCACCAGCAATTTCCAAGCAGCGCTTGCTCAAACCCAGCCAGCGCATGCAGTGCGTGAGGCGGGCAGGGCCAAGACGAATTTGCGTGACTTTCAGGCCATCGCCGACCTCAAGCAGGCGCTGCTCATCGGGGATCATCAAGCCATCGAATACGAGCTCGCAATGGCCGCCGTGCTCCTCGGGCCCCATGATGGCGATGCGCCGCTCAATGCGCCAGCCGGGCGAGTCGGCATCAAATAAAAACGCCGTGAGGCCTTTGCGCTCGTCATCACTGGTGCGGGCAATGAGGATAAAGGTCTGCGCCCCCTCAGCGCCGGTGATAAACCATTTGCGCCCCGTGATGCGCCACTGATCACCGACTTTTTCGGCTTTCGTGTAGGTCAACGATGGATCCGAGCCGCAGCCTTTGGGCTCCGTCATGGCAAAGGCTGAGCGCACCTTGCCATCGATGATGGGCTGTAACCAGCGCTGCTTCAGCGCCTCGGTTTTCAAGACCTTATTGAGCACCTGCATATTGCCGTCATCAGGCGCCGCGCAGTTAAACACCACCGGGCCAAAGGGCGAGCGCGCCGCTTCTTCGTAGACCGCCGCCATGCCGACATGATTTAAGCCGCGACCGCCGCGCTCAATAGGCATTTGAAAGGCCCACAAGCCCTCGGCTTTGGCTTTCGCCCGCAAGCCGTCAAGCACGGTCTCGTCGATATTTTCGTGGGCATCCATAAAGCCAGTTTGCGACTCCAGCGGCAGCAACTCACGGCTAACAAACGCGCGTACCTGCTGGCACAACGCCTGTAACTCTGGGCTTAGCGAAAAATCCATTAGAAGGTTCCGATATAAAAGTCGCGTTGAATGTTGGCAAGCTGCGAAGGGTCGTTGGCGTAATGATCAAACTCGCTGACACCGACATGACGCAGCGCGGTTTCATCGAGCCAACACACTTCCGCACCAAAATGCTCACGCTCATTGAGTAGCGCGTAAGCGGCATCAGCCATGATGCTGGGTTTGCGCGACACCGCCAAGCCCGCCTCGCCAGCCGTGAGGCCAACCGCGGCAGTGGCAATTAACGTGGCGGGCCACAGTGTACGTACCTGCACGCCGCGTGCGCCGGCTTCCTGCTGCAAGCCTAAGCTCAGCAGCGTCATACCGTATTTGGTGCTGGTGTAAGGCGCAAACGCACCGAGCCAGCCGGGGTCGAGATTGATCGGCGGGCACAGATTGAGTACCTGACCGTTGCTGGCGGCCAAGTGTGGCAAGCATTCGCGCATGGTAATCATCGGCGCGCGCGTATTAAGGGCATGCATGAGGTCGTAATGCTTGGTTTGCGTGGCGGCAATCGGCGTGACGCCCAAAAAGCCGGCGTTATTGATGAGCACATCGATGCCGCCAAACTCGGCAACGGTCCGCGCAATGGCAGCGACTAGCTGCGCCTCATCGCGCGCGTCGACCACCAGCGCTAAGGCGCGGCCACCGGCAGTGTTTATTTCCTCAGCCACGCTGTGCACGGTACCCGGCAAGCGCGCATGCGCTGTGTCCGTTTTCGCCGCGATCACCACATTGGCGCCTTCACGCGCAAAGCGCAGCGCTATTTCGCGGCCAATACCGCGACTGCCGCCGGTCATAAAAAGAGTTTTGCCTTGCCATGCTGCCATGATGGATTCCTTCAGAGTGTTTGCTAATGCTCCGGCAGGCCGGCATTAGCAGCGAGGTGAAACGGATGAACGTACGATCGACCAGAGCACCGAAATACCATGAAAATTACGCGTGAAATGACGCGAGTCAAACAAAGCACATAACATAATGTGAAGATTACTTCGCATTCAATTCGCATTTGCATAAACCACAACAGGCTTACTGCAGTGGGCCCTATCTGTGCAAAAACCGCAACACGCGCACGCTCGCCAAAAATCCGACATGCTAGCTTGTCAATTTAAGTCATCGGTGTATATTTGACCAATACCGACAAATGGTGAGTTAGCCATGACTTCTCAAGCGAAAATTCTCAATCTGGTCAATCGCCCCACGCCACGGCGCATGGATTATGTCTTTGATGACAGCATTCCCATGGACTGGTTTGGCGGCAGCCCCTTCAAGTCCATGCTGTTAACCGCACTATCGGCGACATTCCCCGAAGGTGAGCGCTTTTTTGTCGACTCCGTGCGGCACTATCAAAAGCATGTGAACCCAGACCTCGCCAAGCAAGTCAGTGGCTTTATTGGTCAAGAGGCGCATCATGGCCGCGAACACACCGCCTTTAATGAGTTTATGGGCCGTAAAGGTTTGCCCATGGCCGAGATCGATGCTTTCGTTAAAAAAGGCCTGACATTCATGCGAGGCAAACTCTCGCCTGAGCGGCAACTGGCGATGACCTGCGCACTCGAACATTTCACCGCCGTGCTGGCCGAGCTGGCCTTGGAAAACCCCGAGTTTTTCGCGCCCATGGATGATCGCGTAAAAGCGCTGTGGTACTGGCACGCCATTGAAGAGAGTGAGCACAAAGCGGTGGCCTTCGATGTCTTCCAAGAGCAGGTCGGCAGCTACTGGATACGCAGCTCGCAGATGGTCATCAATACCGTGGAGTTCGCGTTTTTCTCGAGCTATCACACCTACCAGTTACTGAAAGCGCGTGGCATTCAGCGCGATTGGAAAATGCATCGCGAGGGCCTTAAAGAGCTGTTTGTGAAGCCCGGCTGGTTGCGCAAAATGGGCAAGGCGTATTTGTCGTATTACAAGCCCAGTTTTCATCCCTGGCAGCGTGACACCACGGCCGCGATGAATCATTGGAAGGCTGTCTACGGCATCGAATAAGCCTCTGCGTGCGAGACCGCCGCGGCGACCCTCGCATGCCACGCGCCAACCTCACACCCAACATCTGCTCGCAGGCGTGGAATAACCGAGCCCAGCCCACTACACTATCGCCCCGCCGCCCAGCTGCCCGGAAGTGTGTGTGAATCAGCTTAATCCTCGCCAACGCGAAGCCGTCTTAGCCATCTCTGGCCCCGTGTTGGTGCTCGCCGGCGCCGGCTCCGGCAAGACCTCGGTCATCACGCAAAAAATCGCCTACCTGATTACTGAGTGCGGCATTTCGGCGAATAAAATTCTCGCGGTGACCTTCACCAATAAAGCCGCGCGCGAGATGAAAGAACGCGCCGCCAAGCTGGTCAGCGGCCCAATTGCGCGCGGCCTCAGCGTATCGACCTTTCACACGCTCGGCTTGACCATGATCAAGCGCGCGCCCGAGCAGTTTGGCTTAAAGAAGAATTTCTCGATTTTCGATGCCGAAGACTCCAACACGCTACTCGGCGAGCTGTTGCACAAAGAAAATGCCAGCGACAAAATCAAACTGGTGCGCAGCCTCATCAGCAATTTTAAAAATGAATTGATCACGCCCGCTGAGGCCATTAGCCGCGCCGAGAGCGATGGCGACTTGTTTGCCGCCACCGTTTATGAAGCCTATGAGCGGCATTTACGCGCCTACAACGCCGTTGATTTTGATGACTTAATTGTCCGCCCCACGCTAGCCCTGCGCGACAACGACGCAGTGCGCGAGCAATGGCAAAACAAAGTGCATTACCTCTTAGTCGATGAGTACCAAGACACCAACTCCGCCCAGTATTTGATGGTCAAGCTCTTGGTCGGCAGTCGCGCCTGCTTTACCGCCGTGGGCGATGACGACCAATCGATCTACGCGTGGCGTGGCGCGCGACCAGAAAATATGGCGGAGCTGTCGAAAGACTATCCAGCACTGAAAGTCATCATGCTTGAGCAAAACTATCGCTCGACCAGCCGCATCTTAAAAGCCGCCAACGCGGTGATTGCCAACAACCCGCATGTGTTTGAAAAAAAGCTCTGGAGCCAGCACGGCATGGGCGCCACCATCCGCGTGGTGCAATGCCCCAGCGAAGATGCCGAGGCCGAAAAGGTCGCCACTGAACTGCTCAATCACAAGCTCATGCAACGCACCGAGTTCCGCGACTACGCCGTGCTTTATCGCGGCAATTTTCAGGCGCGCGCGCTGGAAACCAAGCTCCGTGAATTTCAAATTCCTTACAAAATCTCCGGCGGTCAATCATTTTTTGGGCGCTCGGAAATCAAAGATGTCATGGCCTATTTGCGGCTGGTCATCAATCCCGAAGACGACAACGCGTTTTTGCGTATTGTGAACACGCCAAAGCGCGAAATTGGCCCATCAACGCTGGAAAAACTCGGCAGTTATGCGCAACAACGCGAGTGCGCCATGCTGCTCGCCTGCGATGAGCTCGGGCTTGGCCTGCATGTGGGCGATCGTGCGCTGAGTCGTTTACAGGAATTTTCAGCGTGGATCGCTAGCACGGCGCGCGAAATCATTGATGGCAATGAGCCGCTCAACGCCATCAAGCAAATGCTCAGTGACATCGATTACAACGACTATTTGCTCGAACAATCAGCAACGCCGCAAGCCGCCGAACGCCGCATGGAATCGGTGAATAGCTTTTTGGCCTCGGTGCAGCGACTCTGGGAAAAGGCCGAAGACGAAGAAGATCGCGACATCGAGGCAGTAATCCGCAAGCTGGTTTTGCTGGACTTGCTCGAGCAACAAGCCGAGGAAGACGACAGCGACAAAGTTCAGCTAATGACCCTGCACGCCGCCAAAGGTTTGGAGTTTCCGCACGTGTTTTTGGTCGGGCTTGAGGAAGATTTATTGCCGCACCGCAATAGTATCGAGGCCGATACCGTGGAGGAGGAGCGTCGTCTGATGTATGTCGGCATCACGCGCGCCAAGCAAACCCTGACGCTAACTTATTCGGCCAAGCGCAAAGTTGCCGGTGAGATGTTACCGACCACGCCTAGCCGTTTCCTCGATGAGCTGCCCGCCGATGATCTCGACTGGGAAGGTAAAAGCAGCGGTAAAAGTGTTGAGCAAAAGCAAGCGATTGGTCGGGCGCATTTGACTAATTTGCGTGACTTGCTCGGTTAAACAATAGGGCGCCGAAAACAACCATGCCTTTAGAGAGCGGCATAAAAAAGCCGCCTCACTGGGCGGCTTTGGGGATCGGCAAATGCTTATTTCGCCTGTGCGATCATCACGTCAACTGCCGCGATGATTTCGTCATCGGAGCAGGTGCCGCAACCGCCCTTAGGCGGCATGCTACGAATGCCTTCCACGCCATGCTTGTGCAGTGTGGCGGTACCTTGTGCCAAACGCGGCGCCCATTGGACTTTATTACCAATGACCGGAGCACCCATCACACCGGCATTGTGGCAGCCTGCACAAACGGCGGTAACAATTTCATCGCCTGAGCGCGGACCGGCGGCAACGACAGGCGCCGCCACTGCAGCGGCGGCACAGGGATCGCCCTCATAGCAGACCGTACCCACCATATCGATACGTTCAATGGTTGCACGCTCGCTGAATAAGCCACGCTCACCCAACGGATATTGCGATATTTCTTTGGTCGATTTCGCTTGGGCTGCCACCGACAACACCAAACCAACGCCAGCCAGCATCAATGCAAATTTTTTCACGTCAACCTCACTTGGGCAAAGCGGTGGACCTACGGCCCTACCGAAACGGGAAAAGTATACCCGCATTTAGAGTGTGCCAAAAGCCTTTGCTGCTCAGCTACACAGACGTTAATCAATAGGTGTAATTCATACCAAATGTCACCTCGTATTGCCGCATATCGAGCGCTATTTCTTGGTCGCCACTGTCGATGCCCGCCGTCACCAAATTGCCATTGAGCAGCTGCACATTGCTCAATGGGTTGCGGCCACGCACCGGATCAGCGTCGGCATACATCATGCTCAAGTCGAAGCCCCAGCGCGGTGATGCCTGCCAATTCACGCCCAACGTGTAGTGCTGCTCGACCACGCCGGGCGCGAGAATATTCAGCGTGACCTCGCTCGATGGAATCGGCTGCGAATTCGGTTGGCTATAGCCGGCGCGCCACGTCCAGTCACCTTGGCTGTACTGATAGCCAAACTTGTAAATGTCCATGTCCTGCCAGCCAAAGCCGGGGCCGGTGTCGGCACCCAAGCACGACGGGCTCGGCGAGCTCAAGCCAGTAACTTTGCCCGCCAGTCGCGGCAATGCGCATTGGCTGACAAACGCCTGCGGGTTCAATGGCCGGCCAACAGAGGCCACTTCATTAAACGAGATATGCTGATAGTCGAGCAAAAATCGATGCTGCGGATGCGGCTGCCAAGCGAGGCCAAGATTCCACGCCGAGGGGATATCGAAATCGCCTTGTTCGGGAAAAAGGCCGGCGTACTCCTTGAATTTAGTCATGTGAATGCGCGACTGCCATGACGCACCAAAATCTAGGCCCGGTGCAATGGTGGCGAGCATGCCAATGCGGCCGCCACCGCCATAGGAAAAGCTGGTGCCATTGTCGGTGACTTTACCGGGCGCATTGGAAAATGGCGCGAAGGCGCTCAAGCCTTTGGCCTCGAAACGCTGCACAGCGAAAATCGGCGACAGACCAAACGACAAGCGCTCACTAACATTGATGGCCAAGGTTGGCGTGACAAATAGCTGGATCAGATCGACCGACGCTGTGCCGTTGCCATTGCCGCAAAAGCCCAGTAGATCGGGGTTGTTGGCCAGCGCATCACCACCACCGAAGGCGCCCTGGCAGCGGCTGCTGACCACGCCACCGACCAAGTTACCGGGATTTACGCCCAACCCATTTAATAAATTGCCAACCAAACCGGTATTACCCGGCTGGGCGGTATTCACGCCAAAAAACGTCGCGTTCGTCTCGCCTTGTTTGTAGACCGTGTTCAAACCGCCATTGCCATAGACCGCCAAACCGGCCGACAACGTGTCATTGATCGGGCCGGCAATGGCAAAGCCCGGAATCGCAAATAAGTTATGGCTACTTTTAACGCGGCCCGCATCGGTGGCGAAAATACCTAGGCCGGTGGCGTCGGGCGCTGTGGCCTCGAATTCGCGGCGCGGCACGAAGAGACTTAGGTTGGCATCCCAACGCAGGCTTTTTAAGCGGCCAATGCCGGCGGGGTTGATCGTCGCGATCAGCGCATCATCGCTGGTGGCAGTGCCGGCACCGCCCTGGGCGCGCTGCGAGGCGCTGTAGCCGTGGGCAAAATAGCCGTTGGTGGCAAATGCAGCGTTACTGCTCACAGATAAAATAACAACGGCCAATAGGCGTTTCATCTAATATTCCAAGCAGCCTAACGCCGCGACAAATCGAATTAGCGCGGATAATTCGCGTTTTTCATCGCGCTGTAAAATACTTTTACACCATGAGCTCATAAGTAAACGCTATAAGCACCATGGACGGCCTCAATGCCAATCGTTATGATGCGCAGCCTTAAGTTGAGCGACTTAAGACGATTTGCTCGCTATGCGCCCGTAGCTCAGCTGGATAGAGTATCGGTTTCCGAAGCCGGTGGTCGTGGGTTCGAATCCCGCCGGGCGCACCACCTTTCTGCTCGCGATGGCGTGTCCTATGGAATCGCTACTTCTCATTCCTATTTGTTTGTTTCTCGGTGTTGTGGTGGCGCGCGTGGCCACACCACCGGCCAATATGGTGCCCGCACTGAATTGGTGGGTGATCCAAATCGCGCTACCAGCTCTCGTGCTAGACCTGATTCCACGCCTGAGCTTCTCCGCCGACCTGTGGTTTTTGGCTGTCTCGCAATGGCTGGTGTTTATTGGCGCCGCCGTGGTGCTGCATAGCATCGGTCGCGTACTCGGATGGTCACGCGCTCGCATCGGCGCCTTAATCTTGGTTTGTGGCCTCGGCAATACCTCATTTGTTGGTTACCCCATGCTCGAAGCGCTTCGCGGCCGCGAGGGCTTGGCGCTTGGCGTGGTCGCCGATCAGCTCGGCTGCTTTATGATGCTCAGCATTGGCGGCGTGATGGTCGCGGTGATATACGGCGGTGCGGCCACTAGCCCCTCGGCTATTGCCAAAAAAATCCTCCTATTTCCTGCCTTTATTGCCCTGATGATCGGCATGATGGTCGGTCAACTGGGCGGATGGCCAGCGTCGGTCGATACGATACTGGCTCGTCTTGGCGCCACGCTCACGCCACTGGCCTTGTTTTCTGTGGGGCTGCGCCTACGCTTAACGCTCCACGCATATCAATTCGCGCCGGTAGCTATTGGGCTCAGCTGGAAGTTGCTGATGGCACCATTACTCATACTGAGCTTAGGCAGCCTGATGGCAGTTTCGGGCTTAACGTTAAGCATTTCAGTATTGCAAGCAGCCATGGCGCCGATGATTTCAGCGGCCATCTTAGCCGAGCAATATGACCTCGAGCCGGACTTAGCTAATGCCGTGCTTGGTGTTGGTATTTTGTTATCGCTCATTAGCGTGAGCGTCTGGAATCTGGCACTTCCCTAGACAAAATCGCTGCGCCCAGTCACATAAGCTATACAAAAAGTACCGTTCAGCGCACATTTATGCAGCTCATCGGATCTGGCACTGTCTAACTTGCCTTCTGTTTAGTTAATGATCAGTATTTCCCGACTTGTGTCAGGAATACAAAAATCATGCAAAAAATTTCAAAAACTAAACTCGCTCCGCTCTTCCTTGTTGGTACCACATTAGCACTCGCTGCGTGCGGTGGTGGATCCAGTGGTGGCGGCGGCTCCAGCGGCGTTAGCGCTCGTGAAACCGGCCAAGCCAACATCTCAGAACCAGACTGCGCTACAGAAGATTGTGCGCAGGTAGGTGGCTTTACACAGCCATTCGTAGAGCCTTTGGGCCCGAGCTCAATGAAGGCCGCAGCACGTGAAGTGGCGGACGAAGAAGCGGCAGCCGAGAGCAGTAATCCGCTCGATATGCTTAGTGGCCTGCTTGACTCCATGGGCTTGCTGACATCCAAAGGCAACCTAAAAAATCCATTGAAAATGGTGCCACAAGACGACCGCTGCTTACGCAATGAAGACGGTCGCCCAACCGAATGTAAGCCGACAGCTGGCTCCATGGCGCTTTTAGAAGATGACCGCATCCTCTACTTCAACGCCCTTGAAGGCACCGAAGATGCTGAGTTCTCCATCTTCTTTGAAGCCGGTGCTGTAGTCACAAACGACCAAACTCGGGTCATGAGCCTGCGCGGCCGCGAAGCAGGCTGGATGCAGCCCACACCGGTGGATGGCGGTGCCAATCCCGATGGCGCCGACTCCACAGTGCTACTCCCAGGCGGCATCCTCGATACCGCGGGTGCTCGCAACAACAACGATGGCGCGCTATTTTGTGCCGACCTCGAAATGCTTGCCGATGGCCGCATCATGGCCGTTGGCGGTACCGACTACTATTTTGAACCAGGCCTCGAAGGCCCGATTGCCTTTGGCTTATCAGAGTTAGAAGGCGTGAAGCAAGCACGTATTTTTGACCCAGCCGATAACAGCTGGTCAAAAACTGGCGACATGAAAAATGGCCGCTGGTATCCCTCGCTTACCACACTCGCAAATGGTGATGTCTTTGTAACATCCGGCGTTACCAAGCTTATTAAGCCTATATATCCCGAAAACCCACTGACGTCCGGCCGTAATGTCACCGAATCTGAGACTTATGATCTCGGTTGCGGTACCTGGTCGAGCAATGGTGGCGGTGGCGAACGTTCTTTACCACTCTACCCACGCCAGCATTTATTGCCTAATGGACACGTACTTTATAACGCCGGTGGCCAAGCCTTTAACCCCTTCGGCCAAGCCTACGACCAAGCCCTGTGGAATATCCTGGCTGCCTACAATCCAGACACGCAAAAATGGACTGACCTAGGCTATGCCGGCCTACCTCTTAAATTCAATAAAATGGGTTTAGATCGTATTGGCTCAGCACTGAACATTACTAACCCTGATGCAGTCGCAGACATTACTTCAACGCTGACCGGATTACTCGGCACAGTATTACAGGATCCAATGGCAGCACTTGAGCCATTAACCGATGCGCTAACTGGCGACCCTGTTGGCACGCTGATGAATGCGATTGGCTCTGGCTTCCGTGGCTCTACATTCTCCATCCAAATGCCGCTAAAGCCCAACGATCAGGGCCGCTACGATCACGCTGAATTCCTCACCGGCGGTGGCGTTTTGGGCTTGGTTACCGTAGGTAGCCCAGGCTCATACTTCCCCACCAACTTGTCGCGTATTGACCGTATCAATATTGCCGAAGACGACAGCATGGAATACGTCTCGCGCATCACCGGTAACATGACTGTGCCACGCTGGTACGGTACCGGCGTACTGCTACCAACCGGTAAAGTCATGGTGTTCTCAGGTGCTGACCGCGATGAAGTGGTGCTGCCCGGCTTGGGTGGCCCGATCAAAAAGTCGGAAATGTATGATCCCGAAACGGAAACATGGACTGAAATGGCAACGGCGCATAACCCACGCACCTATCACAACACCGCCATGCTGCTGCCCGATGGCCGCATCTTGATCGGTGGCCATTCGCCCATCAACACCGCATACCTGTTCTCGATCAACATTCCGGGTTTATCGCCCAATGACGGCCGTGACCCAAGCTTTGAGATCTACAGCCCACCCTATGTGTTTGGTCCGCGCCCCAGCATCACCAGCGCGCCATCGCGTGCCACACACGGCGACAACCTGAACATTGGTGTGGCTAATGCAGACAACGTGGTTGATGTGGTGTTAGTGAAACGCACCACCCTTACGCACATTGTCGATGGTGACCAACGCACGGTGTCATTACCGTTTACACGCTCCGGCAATACGCTTAATGCGCGCATGCCAACGCAAAAAGCGGTGACACCTGCAGGTGCTTACATGGTCTTTGTGATTACTGAAAACGCCAATGGTGAGCGTATTCCATCCGAGTCAACATCGCTGCGGGTGACCTCACCTGAAACCACCAATCCGGTCTGCACCGCGCAACCGGCTGTTGCGCAACGATGAACTCTTCACGCGTCGCAACGCGGCCAGGCTTACGCCTGGCCGTTGTTGTTTTAACTAGCCTTTTTAGCATTCAAGCGTGGTCTCACGGAGCCCATAACGAAGATCGCCGAGCCGCCATCGACCCGTTACCAAAGGCCCTCAATGGGCTCACCGTACAACTTGTCGACACCCTTGGCGCGCAACTCGTGATCGACAACCCAACCAGCAAGCCCTTGGTTATTTTGGCCAATGATGGCAAGCCGTTTTTGCGCATCAGCAAAGCCGGCGCTGAGGCCAATGTGCGTCATCAAACCTGGCTCGATAGCTACTTACCGGGTGGCCTGCCGCATCGTGAACCGGTGGCGGGTGAAGGCGACAAGCCGGACTGGCGTTTTGTTCGTAAAGCCTCGCATTGGGGCTGGTTTGATGAGCGCCTAAAAGCTGAGGTCGCGGAAGGCGATAGCTGGCGAATTCCTGTGCGCTATGGTGATACAGAGACGGCCATCACCGGCACGTTTGTTGCCGCACTGGCCAATGGCTTGTGGCAGGCGAACTGGCATAGCGCGCCGAAGCTACCGAAAGGCATCACGGCACTGCTGATTCCTGGACAGCCATTTGGCTTAATGCTGAGCAATAAAACCACGCAAACGGTTGAGGTTTTGGATAATCAAAAGCAACCATTTTTGCGTTTAAACGCTGAAGGCACGTTTGCTAATACGCACAGTGCACTGTGGCGAGAAACCGCGGCCACACCGTCATTGCGACAGATGCAGGTGCAGGCTTGGCAAAAGGTCTCAGACTCACCACGCTACACGTGGGTAGAGCCGCGCACCCTGCCGGCAGCGAATGCGTCGACTAAGAAGGTACAACGTTGGAATATCACCTTGAAGATTGATGGCAAACCAACAACCTTGGCAGGCTCAAGCCGCTGGGTAAAAGCGGCAAAACGCGATATCACACCAAGCACTACGCAATATCAGCAGTAACGCATGCTGCAACAAGTCCATCAGGCTTGTTGCAGTAGTTGCACCACCAATGGCTCGAGTTTCGTCAAGCCAAAGCGTCGGCCTTCAGCCAGCGCTTCCTCAACGCTCATGCCATTCAGCCAAAAGCCGCGTAGCGCAAACAGCGCACCGACACGGTTACCACTCATGCAATGCACCAATACGGGTGTCTCGCCGACGCTGGCGAGCAGTGCATCGAGCGCTTCAGCATTGTGGCGGTTGAGGTCGTGACCACCGACGATGGGCAAATGCACGTAGTAAAGACCGAGCTCCGCGGCTAAGGCGGCCTCATCGAAGCCGCCGTGTTCATGCTCGGGCAGCATATCGATGACGTGCGTGAAGCCACACGCCTTCACATCAGCCATCGTCTCTGGAGAGACAAAACCGGCGCTAAACTGATTTGGCGCGCCTTGCATGAGGTTGGGAATACTCAGGGTGGTGACATCAAGAGTCATAATAGTCTCGCGTTGTGCTAGAAGTCTTAGCGATTGGCCATTAAACGGTCATGAATCCACATGCCCGCCAGCAGCATGGCACAGAAAAACAATACATCGCCTTGGCCCGTGCCGATATTGACCAATGCGGGCCCGGGGCATAAGCCAGACAGCCCCCAGCCAATGCCAAATAACATCGCACCAATGACCAACTTGCGGTCGATGATACTGCTGTTGGGCCAGCTAAAGTGCGCCGCAAACAATGGCTTGGCGAGCTTACGCAGGAGCGCGAAGGCCGGCACAGTCACCGCCACCGCGCCACCCATAACGAAGGCCAGGGTGGCGTCCCATTGACCGGTAAGATCGAGAAAGTTTTGGACTTTATAGGGGTCGGACATGCCCGAATAAATCAGCCCCCAACCAAACAATGCGCCGGCGAGCAAGGCCATGATAATACCCATCTTAGAAGCCTCCATGACGCAGCAAATAAACGGTTACAAAGCCGCTGGTCATAAACACTGCCACGGCAGTCAGCGAGCGCATTGAGCGCCGCGCCAGACCACAAACACCGTGACCCGATGTGCAGCCGCTGCCTAAACGAGTGCCGAAGCCGACCATTAAGCCAGCCGCACCGAGTAGCCAGAAATTACCTTCGGTGGGCAGACTCACTGCTGGCGCCATCAGCGCGCCAACACCAATGAGCCCGACCAGAAAGGCGATGCGCCAAATACGCTCATCGTTGGGAAGGCGTTGCAGCAAACTGCCGGCAATACCGCTAATGCCAGCAATGCGACCGATGCTGAGCATCAGTACCACCGAGGCAAAACCAATCACCAGACCACCGACTAAACCAGCGTGAAAACTCTCGGGCAGACCCATTGCGCGCGCTCCATAATTTATATTTTTGTATTATGTGGGGCGATGATGCGTTTGTACACCCTCGGCACTGCCGAGCAATAAAATATCAGCCGGGCGCGCCGCAAACAGGCCATTGGTGACCACGCCGGTGAGATTATTGAGGCGCTGCTCGAGCGCCACGGGGTCGCTGATGTGCAGACCATAGGTGTCTAAAATGACGTTGCCATTGTCGGTGACAAAGCCGGTGCGATAGACCGGGCTGCCGCCCATTCTCACCAACTCGCGGGCGATCATCGAGCGCGCCATGGGAATCACTTCAATGGGCAATGGAAAGGTGCCGAGCGTGGTGACCCACTTGCTGGCATCGGCGATGCAAATAAACTTATCGGCCAACGCGGCGACGATTTTCTCGCGGGTGAGCGCACCGCCGCCGCCTTTGATCATTGCCAAGGCCGGCGTGATTTCATCCGCACCATCGACATAAATGCTGATGCGGTCGACCTGGTTTAAATCCACCACCTCAATGCCAATGGCCTCAAGGCGCTTGCGCGTGGCCTCACTGCTGGCTACCGCAGCGCGCACACGGCCTTTAATTGAGGCCAAGGCGTCGATAAAGGCATTGGCCGTAGAGCCCGTACCCACACCGAGGATTTCGCCGGGCTGCACATAGGCAATGGCAGCCTCAGCAACGGCACGTTTGAGGGCATCGGCAGACATCACAGCGGGCATAACAAACTCCACGAACAGCACAGGCAATGTCGCGTAGTATACTCACTGCCATTGCTTAAGGGTTGCCCAACCATGCTCGACGCTGTCGTCAAACGCATTTTACAAGCGCGTGTTTATGATGTGGCCATTGAAAGTCCGCTTGATGAGGCCGCGCAATTATCGAAGCGCCTGAAAAATCGCGTGCTTATTAAGCGTGAAGATTTGCAGCCGGTGTTTTCCTTTAAGTTGCGCGGCGCTTACAACAAAATTCGTCTGCTGCCTGAGGCCGATCGGGCGCGCGGCATTATTGCGGCGTCGGCGGGCAATCACGCCCAAGGCGTGGCGCTGGCGACCAAAAAGCTGGGCATTAAAGGCGTCATTGTCATGCCGCAGACTACGCCAGATATCAAGGTCAATGCCGTGCGAGCGTTGGGCGCGCAAGCCGTGTTGCATGGCGATAATTACGACGAGGCCTTCGCGCACGCCCAGCAACTCATGGCCGAAAAAGGCTATACCTTTGTGCATCCCTTCGATGATCCCGACACCATTGCCGGTCAAGGCACGGTGGCGATGGAGATTCTCCGCCAGCATAGCGGCGAGATCGATGCGGTGTTTATCCCCTGCGGTGGCGGCGGCTTGATGGCCGGCATGGCGGCATATATCAAGCATGTGCGCCCAGAGATTCGCGTGATTGCCGTGGAAGCCGAAGATTCCGCGTGCTTGGCGGCGGCCATGCAAGCCGGTCAGCGCGTGACCTTGCCCAGCGTCGGTTTATTTGCCGATGGCGTAGCGGTCAAGCTCATCGGCGAGCATACCTTTGCTATCGCGCAGCATTGCGTCGATGAAGTCATCACCTGCACTACTGATGAGATTTGCGCGGCCATCAAGGATGTTTTTGATGAATGCCGCTCCATCGCGGAGCCTGCCGGCGCGTTATCGATCGCTGGCCTGAAAAAGTATGTGCAGCGCGAGGGCGTCACGCAGCAAACCTTGGTGGCGATCAATTCCGGCGCCAATATGAATTTTGATCGCCTGCGCCATATTGCCGAACGCACCGAGCTCGGCGAGGGCCGCGAGGCCGTGCTGGCGGTGACAATTCCCGAGAAAGCCGGGGCGTTTAAGGCGTTTTGCCAGGCCATCGGCAAACGTAACGTCACCGAGTTTAACTATCGTTATTCGAGTGCGGCAGAGGCTCATGTCTTTGTCGGGGTATCGCTAAAACCCGGCCTCGATGCCCGCTTGGAGCTGGTCGGCAGCTTGCGCAAAAAAGGCTACGAAGTCTTGGATTTATCCGACGATGAAATGGCGAAATTGCACACGCGCCATTTGGTCGGCGGCCATGCTGGGCTTACCGATGAGCGTCTGTTTCGCTTTGAGTTCCCCGAGCGCCCAGGCGCACTCATGGCCTTTCTCAGCGAGCTTGGCGGGCAATGGAATATCTCGCTATTTCATTACCGCAACCATGGCGCCGCCTATGGCCGCGTGCTCATTGGCTTGCAGCTTGGCGATAAGCCATTGCGCGCGTTAATCAAGTCGCTGGAGGCCGTGGGCTACCCTTATTCGGATGAAAGCGATAACCCGGCCTATCAGCTGTTTTTGCGCTAAGTATCGAGCGCTTTAGTTTGTAGTTGATGGTGCACATAACCGACCAACTCGGGCGGAATCTGCACGGCAAAGCGCAGCGATTTCATCTCTGGGCAATTATAAAGCAAGCGCTCGACAAAGCTGTCATTGACCACATATCCCGCCGGCGCCATTAGCAAGCCACGCGGCGTATGCACGGCATCGAGCAACACCATGCCGGCGCGTAGCATAGTTGGCGGTAATTTCAGCTGCCGCGAAATATCCGACTGCGGCCCCAGCACCTCAGCCAGTATCGCCACCAGCTGCGCTTGATCAGCATAACGCTCGGCCAAGGTCGCCAACGCCACCTTGCTTGGCAAACCCGAAGCCTCTAATTGCGCATAGTGTTGTACTAGGGCAATGATCGCCGCCTGAGCCATGACGCCATCACTCAGAGGCCGCTGCTGTTTGTCGTGCAAGCTCGGCTCGATCGCTGCCAGCAGCTGACGCACCGGCTCAATGCGCGGAATCTTCGCCAACATAGCCCACGTACGCCGATGCGCTTGTGCGACATCGACACGCTCAGCAGCGCTTAATGCCAAGCCGCACATGACTTTTTCTTGCAGCAACTCAGGCAGTGCCACCAGGCCTAAATTTGCCAGCATGACCGCCATCGAGCTCGCCCATGACGGCGGTAGCTGCTGTGTCTGCATGACATCACGCACCAAATCGGCCATGCGCTGCGCTTGGCCAAAACTGGCTGGGCTAGCCATCGCCAAAGCATCGACCAAAGCCTGCATACAGCCCTGAACGGTTTGCTCAAGCAGCTCTTTTTCCGCCGTACGTAGCCGATACTGCTCCACGGCATCGTGTACGGATTGATGTAGCAGCTCGCGCGGGCACGGTTTGTTGAGAAAGCGGAAAATATGACCCGAGTTAACCGCGCGCATGGCGGCATCGATATCGCTATAGCCGGTGAGCAAGAGCCGCGTGGCCAAGGGCCGGCGCTCGCGACACGCCGCTAACACGGCGTCGCCGGCCATCACGGGCATACGCATATCGCAGATGATCGCCGCCAAATTTGGCAAACTATCGAGCATCGCTAGGGCTTGCTCGCCACTGCTGGCCGTATGTACTTCGCCGAGTTGCCGCAACGATAGCTTCAGGCCCTGCAGCACCTGCTCCTCGTCATCGATGCATAAAATCTGCACTAAATCGCTCATGCTCACGCTCCGTGTAAGGGTAGTTCGATAATAAATGCCGTGCCCTGCGGCAGTGCTGACTCGCACCACAGCCGGCCTTTGTGTTGATCGACAATTAAGCCACGACTAATGGGCAAGCCCTGACCCGTGCCTTGGCCAACGGCTTTGGTGGTGAAAAACGGATCAAATATTCGGTGGCGCATGGCCTCAGGGATGCCACAGCCATCATCCGCCACGCTTAGCCGCAAAACCTCACCCACCGCACGCAATGTAATACGAATATGGCCGCGCGCCGACTGAGTTTTCTGCCGTGTCGCGATGGCGTGTGCGGCGTTGGTGAGCAGGTTAATCAGGACCTGTACGATGTGGTCGCGACGGCACAACACCATCGGTACCGGTATTAAATCTAAAATAACATCAGCAACTTGGCGTATTTCATGGGTGGAAATAGTCACTGCCTCATGGATGAGCACAGCTAAGTCTTCCGCCAAAATGCCCTCGCTGATGTGCGTGAAACTGCGCATGCTATTGGTGATTTCGCGTACGCGTCGCACGCCATCGTGACTGCGCTGCACCGCCGCCGGCAGATTCTCACGGATAAAATCAGGATCCATCCGCCGCAGTAATTGTGCGAGCTCAGAATGGTTGCTGGCCAACGGCTGTACCAGTGCCAGCAGCGCCAATAAATCGCGGCAAGCCTCATCGATAAAGCTTAGGTTATCGCCCAAATATTGCAGCGGCGTATTGATCCCATGGGCAATGCCAGCGGCCAAACTGCCCATGGCCTCAAACTTTTGGGCCTGGCGCTTGAGCAGCTCATTGCGGTGATAATCGCGAAGATCGATGCCAATCAATACATATTGCCGCCTATTTTGCGCATCTCGCTCCTGCGCAATCGACAGCAGTAAAGGCACTGGCTCGCCGTCATAGCCACGAAACTCAGCTTCAACGGTGATTTCGGCATCGGCGGAATGCTGCACTTGCGCCATCAAGGCTGATGCCGTTGGCAACACCTCATGCAGCGGCCGCCCAAGCAAAGCCAGCGATTGCACACCGAGCAGTTTGCCGGCCTGCTCATTGGCATGCTGGATAGACCACGCCGAATCGATCACCAGCCACAAACCCGGTACTGGGCTTTTCAGGCCAGCAACACGCGCTGCAGCCTGGCTTAATGAGGCCTCGGGCGTATGCTCGGCAATCTCGTCAAGCGCACGCTCAAACAGCGCCACCTGCTGTTGCAGCAGCGCATGTGCAAGCTCCTCTTCCGACAAGGCATGCAGTAATTCCGGCAAGAGAACCTCGCGCGATAAACGTAGGGGTAACTACTGTATCGACACGCATGAGGCTTTCTTTAATAACCGCTGCTAGATCGGCAGCACCCGTGCAAACACTGCCTTCAGGTATTCGGTCTCTGGGATGGCCGGATGAATCGGGTGATCCGCGCCCTGATGGCCGTGATGAACAATCTGTGCTTGCCGATCGATATGCCGTGAGCTGGCGCGGATGACGTCGACGAGTTCGTGGCGGCCTAAATGCATCGAGCAAGAAGCGCTAACTAGTAGGCCATCGCGATTGAGCAGGCGCATACCGAGCTCATTGATGCGGCGATAGGCCTGCAGGCCAGCCTTGTGATCTTTGCGACGCGTAATGAACGCCGGCGGGTCGAGCACCACGACATCGAAGCGCTCGCCATCCTGCTTGAGCGCGGTGAGCGCGTCGAAGGCATCGCCCTGCAAGGTCTGCACGCGCGACTCGACGCCATTGAGCTTGGCATTGCGCATGAGCTGGTCGAGGGCTTTCTCGGAGCCATCGACACAATGCACTTCCGAGGCGCCAAAGGCCGCCGCTTGCACGCCCCATCCGCCCAAATACGAGAACACGTCGAGCACGCGCTTGCCTTCGACGAGGCCCTTTAAGCGGGCGCGGGCATCGCGGTGGTCGTAGAACCAGCCAGTTTTTTGGCCATCGCGCACGAGGGCCTCAAAGGCCACACCATTTTCGCGCAGGGCCACGCGGTCGGGCACTTCGCCGTAAGCGACTTCAACATAGGAGTCGAGCCCTTCAACGGCGCGCATCTTGCCATCGTTTTTAAAGAGCACGCCGCTGGGCTTGAAGACCTTCACCAGCGCATCGACCAAGGCCGACTTCAGGCGCTCCATGCCGGCGTTGGAAAGTTGCACCACGAAGATATCGGCAAAACGATCAATGACTACGCCCGGCAGGCCATCGCTGTCGCCATAAACTAGCCGATAATACGGCTCAGTGAACCATTGCTCGCGCAGGCTGGCGGCAATTTGCAAGCGGTGCACAAAGAGTGATGCCGACAACGGGTGCGCACTATCGCGGTTAAACAATCGTCCGCAAATCAGTGCATTAGGATTCACAATAGCCAGACCTAAAGCCTTGCCTTTGCTGTCCTCAACGAGCACTTGATCGCCGGCATTCATGGCTTTTAATGGCGTGGCAGCAATGTCGACTTCATTGGAGAAAATCCACACATGGCCTTCGCGCAAGCGGCGCTCTTCATTGATTTTTAAGCGCAAACGGGGCAGATCGGTCATGGCATTCTCACAATAAACAGCGTTTCAAAAAGGAGGTAACGTAAACAACAAGCCCCCAAATGGGGGCTTATCGCAGATCAGTTTAGCGTCTCTAGGCGGTTAAGCCTGTGGCCGCCACACCAGATCAAGCTCGCGGGCGGCGCGTACATCATCAAGGCGACGCACCGGCATGGTGTGCGGCGCATTGCGCACCATATCCGGTGTGGTGCGGGCCTCTTCCAAGATCTTGATCAAGGCCTCGGCAAAACCATCGAGTTCATCCGGCGACTCGGTTTCCGTAGGCTCGATCAAGAAGCACTCGGGAATAAGCAGCGGGAAGTAAGTCGTCGGTGCGTGATAGCCGTAGTCGAGCAGGCGCTTGGCAATATCCATCGCGCTCACGTTGAGCTCTTTAGCTTCTTTCGCGAAGCTGATGATGAATTCGTGCGAGGCGCGGCGCTCAGGATAGGCAAGCTGGAAGCCGGCATCGGCCAAGCGCTTCATCAGGTAGTTGGCGTTGAGCGTGGAGTATTCACCCACGCGATGCAATCCTTCGCGACCCAGCGCATAGGCATAGTACGCGGCGCGCAAGAGCACGCCGGCATTGCCCATATAGGTCGATAACCGGCCAATGGTGCCGGGAATGTCCTGCTCGGTGAGCCAACGATAGCTGCCATCGGTATTTTTACCGGCAATGGGCGTGGGCATGTAGGGCAGCAAGCGCGCACTGACACCGACGGGGCCGGCACCGGGGCCACCGCCGCCATGTGGCGTGGCAAAGGTTTTGTGCAAGTTCATGTGCAGCACATCGAAACCCATGTCGCCGGGACGCACTTTGCCCAAAATCGCATTCAGGTTGGCGCCGTCGTAGTACAGCAAGCCGCCAGCGGTGTGCACGGCCTCGGCGATCTCTTTGATCTGCTGCTCAAAGACGCCACAGGTCGATGGGTTAGTCATCATCAGGCCGGCAGTTTGCGGGCCAACGGCGGCTTTCAGCGCGTCGAGATCAACATCGCCATTGGCTAAGACCGGAATCTCGCGGACTTTATAGCCGCACATCACGGCGGTGGCAGGGTTGGTGCCATGCGCAGCAGCGGGGATGAGCATCTCGGTACGCGCGCTGTCGTTGCGGGCTTCGTGGTAGGCGCGAATCATCGCGACGCCGGCAAATTCGCCCTGCGCACCGGCCATCGGCGTTAATGACACGCCCTTCATGCCGGTAACTTCCATCAGCGTTTCTTGCAAGTCATGCAAACACGCCAAATAGCCTTGCGAATGCGTTTCAGGGGCTAAAGGATGGCGCTGCAAAAAGCCCGGCAACATGGCGGCACGATGCGCACCGCGCGGGTTGTACTTCATCGTGCACGAGCCGAGCGGGTAGAACATCGTGTCGATGGCAAAGTTTTTGCGCGACAGATTGGTGTAATGACGCACCACTTGCAGCTCCGAGACTTCCGGCAAAATGGCGCGTGTGCGGCGGCGCATGGCGTCTGGAATCGCCTTCAGCTCAACGCGTTGTTGTGGCGCTTGTGAGCTCGCGCAACGACCGGCTTCACCACGTTCAAAAATTAAAGTCATGATGATTACTCCGAAGCCAAAGCGGCGCTAAGCGCGGCATGGTAGCGCGCCAAATCGGCGGCATTTTTCGTCTCCGTGGTACACACCACGATGGCCGAACCCAATTCCGGATATTCCACACTCAAATCGACACCCGCTAATACGCCTTGCGCAGCCATCGCCGCTAAGACTTGCTCAGCAGGCTTGCTCAAGCGAATAACTTGCTCATGAAACACTGGCGACTCAAAGGCCTTAGTCGCACCAATGGGCAAGTCATCGGTAAGCGTGAGGATGTTGTCGTGCGACGCCAAAGCCACGCGCTCCAAGCCTTCAGCGCCCAATAAGCTTAGATAAATGGTCGCGGCGGTCATCGCCAAGCCTTGGTTGGTGCAAATATTCGATGTCGCTTTGGCGCGGCGAATGTGTTGCTCGCGCGCCTGCAGCGTGAGCGCATAGCCGGGCTTGCCATCGAGATCGACGGTGCGACCAATGATGCGGCCGGGCATTTGGCGGATATGCGCCATTTTGCAGCACATAAAGCCGCAGTATGGGCCGCCTGATGACAGCGGAATACCAAAAGGCTGAGCTTCGCCAACGACAATGTCGACGCCGCTCGCGCCCCATTCGCCCGGCGGCGTGAATAAAGCCAGGGCCATCGGATTCACCACAGCAATGACCAGCATGCCCTGCGCCTGTGCCCAATCGGTGAGCGCGTTCACATCTTCGAGCACACCAAAAAAGTTCGGCTGCGGAATCACTAACGCGGCAAAGTCTTCACCGTCAAACGCACCCAGTGAAGCCACATCGACACGGCCTTGGGCATGGTCATAATCAAATTCGACTAGCTCAATATCTTGCCCTTCGACAATGGCGCGAGCCGCGGCGCGATACATCGGCGATACCGTGCGTGGCATCAAAATGCGCCGTGATTTCGAGCGCTTATTGGCGCGAATGGCCATCAGCACAGCCTCTGCCAAGCCCGAAGCGCCGTCATAGACCGAGGCGTTGCTGGCATCCATGGCGGTGAGGTGGGCCATCATCGACTGAAATTCGTAAATGACTTGCAGCGTGCCCTGCGAGGCTTCGGCCTGATACGGCGTGTAGGCGGTGAGAAACTCGCCACGCGAGGCCAAATCCCACACTGCCGCCGGAATGTGATGCTCGTAGGCACCGGCACCTAAAAAGCACAACGCGCCGGCATCTTGCTCGCTACGCTCACGCATCATCCGCGTCACGTCCATTTCCGATAGGCCATCGGGCACGCCAGTCAGCGGCTTGCAGCGCAGCGCCTGCGGAATTTCATCAAACAGCGTGTCGAGCGATTCGGCACCAATGGTGTCGAGCATGCGGCGCACATCACCCGCGGTATGTGGGATAAACGGCATCAGTAACTCCGGCAGGCCAGCTTAGGCGCTGCGTATTCAAACGCCCTGAGTCATCAGGGCCGTGGGGACTTAGTGGTCTTGCTTAGCGGCGTATTCTTCAGCGCTGAGCAGCTCGCCTAGCTCGGCGGCATCGCTAATTTTGATCTGATACAACCAGCCACCGGCATAGGGCTCGGTGTTGACAATTTCTGGGGCGTCAACCAAGGCGTCATTGATAGCAATAATCTCGCCCGAGACTGGTGCGTAGATGTCTGAGGCGGCCTTCACCGACTCCACCACACCGGCTTCTTGGCCAGCGCTAACAGCATCGCCCACGTTGGGCAGCTCAACATAAACCAAGTCGCCGAGCGCATCTTGGGCATGATCGGTAATGCCAACGGTGACCACATCGCCATCGAGGCGCGCCCACTCGTGGCTGGCGGCGTATTTTAATTCAGCAGGTAATTGGCTCATGGTTTCTCTCATGCGGCCGAGGCCGTCTCACTAGGGTTTTAAAATTAACGGATGGCCGCGCCGCGGCGAGCAAACACGGGCTTCACAATGCGCACAGGCAGGAGCTTGCCACGCACTTCAACCTGCGCCTGCGTGGCATTGGTGACTGGCACGCGGGCGAAGGCGATGGCCTGCTCTAGCGTCGGCGAGAAAGTGCCGGAGGTGGTTTCACCATCGCCCACACCCTCAATAATCACGCGCATGTGCGAGCGCAACACCCCCTTGCCCTCAAGCACGAGACCCACGAGCTGATGGCTCACGCCAGCGTCGCGCTCAGCCAATAACGCCTCTTTGCCAATGAAGTCGTGACCCCAATCGATGCTCCAGGCAACGTTGGAGCTCAGCGGTGATTCGTTTTCGCTCAAATCATTGCCATAAAGCGGCATGCCGGCTTCTAAACGCAGGGTATCGCGCGCGCCCAGACCACAGGGCCGCACGCCAGCATCCACGAGTTGCTGCCAAAACGCCTCGGATTGCTCGGATGGCAGGAGTATCTCCAAACCATCTTCGCCGGTATAACCGGTGCGCGCGATAAACCAGTCATCACCACAGTCGACGCCCTGAAACAGTGCCAGCTCAGCAATACGCGCGGCTCGCTCAGCGCCAATCAGGCCAGCCACTGTGGCGCGGGCGTTCGGACCTTGCACGGCGATCATGGCCAGATCGGTGCGCTCTTTGAGGCTGATGCGAAAGCTCGCGGCTTGGCGCTGCATCCAGGCAATGTCTTTGTCGTGCGTGCCGCAATTGACGATGACGCGCCAGAGCTCGGGCTGCTCGGGTGTCGGCGCATAGGCGATTAAGTCATCGAGCACGCGGCCTTGCTCATTGAGCATCAGCGAGTAAATAGCCTTGCCCGGCAGCGTAATTTTGGCCACGTCATTGGCTAAAATATGGCGCAAATACGCCAGTGCATCGGGGCCGGTGAGCTCGAGCACGGTCATGTGCGAGACATCGAACATACCCTGATCGCGGCGCACGGCATGATGCTCATCGAGCACGGAAGTGTATTGCACCGGCATATCCCAGCCGCCAAAATCCACGACCCGAGCGCCCAGCGCGACATGTGCTTGATACAACGGCGTACGCTGACCCATCGAAACTCCTGTCATTAGCCCAGCGAACGTACCGCGTGGACTAATCTCTCATTCACAAAGTTGAGCATTTTACCTGCAGATGCCCACCGCTGACCACGGGCAAGCGGCGAACAAGTGAAATTCATTTACTCGCCATGGCTTTGGTCGCAGATCGCGGTTTTGTCCGCACTTTTGCGCCCCACAACAGGGCAATTTCGCATATAATCTGCGCGAATTGCCGTCGTCCTTTGGGTAAGCCACGTATCTTGTGTGGTCTGTTGCCGCAGGCACGGTTGTCATTCCCCTGCTTTGAGAGTTGTCATGACCGTAAATGCTCCCGCCTACGTCAAACATGCACGCCTAGTGGCGTGGGTCACTGAGATGGCCGCGCTGTGCAAGCCTGCCGCCATTCATTGGTGCGATGGCACCGATGCCGAATACGATGCCCTGTGCGAATCGTTGGTCGCCGCCGGTAGCTTCCGCAAGCTCAATCCCGAGAAGCGTCCCAACTCTTACTTGGCTTGGACTGACCCATCCGATGTCGCCCGCGTGGAAGACCGCACCTATATTTGCTCCGAGAAAAAAGAAGACGCCGGCCCCACCAATAACTGGATGGCACCGGCCGATATGCGCGCCACGCTAAACCCCTTATTTGATGGCTGCATGGCCGGTCGCACCATGTATGTGGTGCCATTTTCCATGGGGCCGCTGGGCTCACCGATTGCCCATATTGGCATTGAGCTCTCTGACAGCGCCTACGTTGCGGTCAACATGAAAATGATGACTCGCATGGGTCGCGCAGTGTTTGATGTCCTCGGCCAAGACGGCGACTTTGTACCCTGCATGCACACCGTGGGCGCCCCGCTGCAACCCGGCCAAGCCGATGTTGCGTGGCCCTGCAACCCCACCGAAAAATACATTGTGCACTACCCCGAAACCCGCGAAATCTGGTCGTATGGCTCGGGCTATGGCGGCAATGCCTTGCTGGGTAAGAAGTGTTTTGCGCTGCGCATCGCCTCCACCATGGGTCGTGATGAGGGCTGGTTGGCTGAACACATGCTCATCTTGGGTGTGACCAACCCGCAAGGTAAAAAATACCATGTGGCCGCCGCGTTCCCATCGGCCTGTGGTAAGACCAACTTCGCTATGCTCATTCCGCCAGCAGGCATGCCCGGCTGGAGTGTCAGCACCATTGGTGACGACATTGCATGGATTAAACCCGATGCCCAAGGCCAGTTGCGCGCCATCAACCCGGAAGCGGGTTACTTCGGTGTCGCCCCCGGCACCAATATGAAAACCAACCCCAACTGCATGTTGTCGTTGAACAAAGACGTGATTTTCACCAACGTTGCGCTGACTGATGACGGCGATGTTTGGTGGGAAGGCCTGGGTGAGGCGCCAGCGCATCTGGTCGATTGGCAGGGTAAGGACTGGACGCCCGATTGCGGCCGCAAAGCCGCGCATCCGAACTCACGCTTTACGGTGTCGGCGATCAATAATCCCGCGCTCGATAGCGAATGGGACAACCCCGATGGCGTGGTCATTGACGCGTTTATCTTTGGCGGCCGCCGCTCCAACACCATGCCATTGGTGACCGAGGCGCGCGACTGGGTCGACGGCGTCTATATGGCAGCGACCATGGGCTCTGAGACCACCGCCGCTGCCTTTGGCGCGCAGGGCGTGGTACGGCGCGACCCCTTCGCCATGCTGCCCTTTGCTGGCTACAACATGAGCGACTACTTCCAACACTGGCTCAACCTCGGTGCCAAACTCGAAGCTGCCGGCGCCAAACTGCCGCGCATCTATAAAACCAACTGGTTCCGCAAAGATGCCGACGGTCAATTCATCTGGCCGGGCTTTGGTGAAAACACCCGTGTCTTGAAATGGATGATCGACCGCATCGAAAACGAAGCGCAAGGTTGTGAGCACGCCATGGGCATTAGCCCGCGCTACGAAGACATCCGCTGGAATGGTTTAGACTTCGACAAGACGCTGTTTGAGCAAGTCATCAGCCTCGATAAAGCCGACTGGGATATCGAGATCAAACTGCATGAAGAGCTGTTTGAGAAACTCGCGCATAACTTGCCGCAAGACTTGGTGAAAGCCAAAGACCGTTTAGTGGAGCGCTTGGGCGCTTAACCATGCCGGCGGGCTGTCTTAGCAGATGGTGATGCAGGTAATAAAAAGGGCGCTTAAAGCGCCCTTTTTATTGGCTGAGACATTAGTTTTTAAGGGGTGCCAGCGCAGAATTCAACACAAAGCGGCCTTCCGGTACCGTGACAAATAAGCTGCCTGCCACTAACCCCCCCAGCGCACTAAGATTTGCAGACAAACGCACGCGATCAACGTTAATCAATCGCGCCGTTAAACGACCGTCTGGCAAAAACTCTACCGTACCACTCACGGCTAAGTTGGTAATGTCGGTATTGCTGCGTACGTCTTGCTCAATGGGAATGCCCAACAGACCAGTAATATCGCTCACGACCGGAATGCCAAGATCGGTAAGCGTTTGCAATAAACCCACATCAGCGCGCGCATCAAGCTCCGGAATATCGGTATAGAGGCTAATAGTTGTCGACAACATCGGGTTGTTGGGCACTCCATTGGTGCAACTACCGGTAATTTTCCCTGGGATACGCTCAGCCCGTATCGTGCCCGATAGCTGGCCATTGCTCTCTAGTGGTGCCAAATGCCGCATACGGAACACCAAAGGGCCGGTGAACAAGGGTTGCTCGACGACGATGGGAACAATCTGGTTCAGCACATCGGCGCCTTGCGAAATAGCGCCTGTTAAAATCGGCCCTAACACCGGGATTAAATTAATCAGCTCATTGACGACATTCGTGACTGGCGTTGCCTGTAGCGACAAGCCCAGTTCGGCATAGATATCGGGGCCATTGGTGACAATTAAGCCCGGGTCGATCAACACATCGATGCCGCCGCCCGTGGTAGCGGTTGCTGAGCATAGCGTGGCGAAGTCACTGGCCGTAATGGCGGTGTTGTCAGTTTTCGTAAAGCCTGACAGCGTTGCGGATAACGCCGAGCTTACGCGCAAGAACTGACGATCCTCGCAAACTCCACCGGTGGCTCCACGAGGGCAGCCCAAGGCAAAACTAGTGGCGGCACCGTTAAACGATGAGCCATTATTCGGTGAGCCTTCACCCACCGTTGTGTCCGGCAGTAGCAATGCGCCATTGGGTGTATCGCACGAACCGGAGTTTTCATTTTGCTCCACCACATCGCGGTCGTAGCTTTCATTGAAGCAAATAGGGCGTACCTCGCCACGGGCGGGCTCGTACCGGAAATTCGCATCCACATCCGCATTTGGCAAAAGACGCAACGCCACCACTGAGCCTGTTGCCGGAGTGGGCGAGACCTTAAACACGATCTCCATGGGCGGCCCGCCATGCTGTGGATTACTGACACTGGCAAATGACTGTGAGATCAACTGCGTTTGCAAGGGCAGATTATTGGTACCGCAAATACTGCTGGCGCTACAGGTCGCGCTGGATAAGCCGCTGGAGCCTAAGACATAGCGATAGACCTCGCCGGTCTGCCATGGATCATCGGGCGTAAATTGCAGCTCGCGTACGGTACCTGACAGCTGCCCAGGCACTGGCGCAATACAGTTTCCTGCCACGTCGATACGCTCTACGCGGAAATTGGCATTTGGGTCATTACACACAGTGCCCGTTTTCACCGCATTCATACCCGTGCGCTGAACACTTTGTGACAAGGTGACGGTGATGGCACGGCGGCTATCAATAAATGGCAAGGGGATGTCTTCATCGCTCATTTTGCCGCCAGCGCATTTGCCCTGAATATTGGCCGATACATTTCGCGTGCCCGCCATGACCCCACACGGGTAGCCCGGATACACACCCAACACAACCGGCGGGCGGCGAGTATCGGGACCACCATCGGGATTGGGCAAAGCATCTCCGGCCGCTAATGCTGGCAGTGTAAAGCTCAAATTTTGAGCCATCAGCGGCTGCCCATTTAAGGCTTTAATGGCACTGCCTAATTGCACCTGATACGACTCGCCATGCGCAAACGGCACCTCGGGCGTAATAATCAATGACACCCCGTCGAGGCGCCAGCTAAAGGGCACACCCGCACCGTTACGCGTCAGTCGCACGGAGGGCATGGCACCGGTGGATGTGAAGCTATTGATATCCATGACGCGGTCAAAATTCACAATGACCGGATCACCTGGGCGCAATAACTGACCACCTGCGACACGACCGCTGGCCGCCGACAAGATTTGGTTGGGGCCGGTATTAGCCGCATTGGCATCAACGAGCGGGATGCTTAGCTCATCCCGCAGACGAACAGTCTCACCGGGCACCCATGAGTCAACTTGTGGAGCCACACCGTCATCAGCAAACTCGGCATCGACGATAGGATCAGGCTTTAAATCGACGACCAGTTGCAGTGCTAAGACACCAATCGCGTTATCGGTGCCTAAAATTTTCAGCTCAATGGTGCCAACGGCATCGATGGTAATCAGGTCATTTTCAGGGTCAAAGGTGGCGAGTCCAGACACCGGCACATGCATGAGGTTTTGTGTGAACGCACCATTGGAGGTTTTATTTTTGGCCCCTAGCGCAATGTCCATCTCCAGTGTTACCAAGCTAGGCGCAACCGGTGAGCGGCTGTAGCGATTAGGCAATAGAAAGCCATTGGCATCTGAGATCATCTTGATGGTGAGCGTGTCTGTCTCGAGGTTTGCAGGCACTACGCCATCGAGCTTGACCACCAAACTGGCCGCTGTTAATTGACTATTTTTTCGCACCCGCAAAGGTGCCAATGCCGCATTAAACTGCAGATTCGCGGGCAGACCTAAATCCGCAATAAGCTGGCCTTGGGCCTGTGGTTTTGGTGCTCTGTCGCCTTGACCCAGCAAGGGCGAGGCCACAGGCACTTGATTGACCGGCGTGCCCAACAATAACGACAAACCCGACGTGGGAATTAGGCTTTTCGCGCTGGAGGCCTGCGCAGATGGCAGCGGTAGAAATTGAAAGTTAGCAAACGCTGATTGCGCACTGAACCGCTGACCTTTGAGGCTCATTAACTCCGAACCGATACGCAGACTGTACTGCTGCGATGGGTCGAGGTCAGCAATGGGGTCAATGGATAGTTGATTGCCATTTAATAAGACAGTGGCAGGTACAAGACCACCCGAGGCATCAAGCAAGCGCACCGTGTCGGTACTGGCGCTGCCATAGCGCAGACTTTTTGCGTTAATGGGCTGCGTAAACTGCAAGCGAATAGTGGAGAAGTCGAACAGACCAACCCCCTCATTGCCAAGAAAAAAGCTGCTGGGGTTGGGTGTGAGATGCTCAACATCAAAGCGTGCCGTATTGGTGCTGCGCGCATTAACCGGCCCCTCTAATGCAGCTCGGGTAGTGAAAATCAAGGGCTCGCCTAAGTTAGCAGCCTGCACAGAGACATTTCTTAACGTGCCCGCTGTACCATTTTCACCGGTATCGAGCATCAGGTTATTGCTACTCAAGCGATACTGGGTGCGCTCCTTCAACTGTTGCGCAGGCGTTAGAATCACACCACGGCGATCAACCGTTGTGCCCGAATTGGGCACAAAACGCGCCGACAAAGCCACACGACCAGTCGCCGAACACACGCCTTGTGCATTGACTTGTGCCTCCTCGCACAAGGTAAATGCAGCAGCCAAATTACTCGAGTTAAACTCAATGCCCACCGGATGTGAAAAACGCAAGGCAATTGGGGTCGCTGGAATGACTTCTGTTTGCCCCGGAGCAGGATAGGCATAAATCAAGCTTCGCTGCTGTGGCAAAACCTCGGCATTGGGCCCTGGCATGTCAGGCACGACGGGCGTTAGCGGGTTACCGCCCCCGCTGCCCCCACCGCTGCAGGCTGCAAGTACTAGGCTGGCTGATAGTGCTACTAACTTAATCCGCATAGTCATCTCTTAAAACGCCAGGTTTACTGAGGCATTGAACGCATGCACATTGCCACCGGAGGTGATGACTTCACAGCGCACGTTTTGGTTGCCATTGCAGTTTGCCGGTGGTGTTTGGTTGCCTGCTCCGGCATCCGTTACTAAGAGGAAATCGCGATCATCCAAAATGTGGTACTGATAGCCAAAATCCATACGCAGCGGCATCGATAAGAAAAGGGCCTGCTCGATTAAATAAGAGAAGCCAAAACCCAGCGTGACACGGTCATTGTCAACATAGTTCACATTCAATGAGTCCAGCGTTTCGAGCGGTGACTCTTCATAGCTCACCCCACCAATGATGCTAAAGACATTATTGAGGCGATACTCAAAGCCGGCACGTGGCACGATAGTATCTTTAAAGCGCAGATCGGCTTGATCTTTGATGGTGTCATTACGAAGCTTATCGTTGAGACCCGACCAAAGCTGATAATCCGCCGAAGCAGCTAGGCGAATTTTGTAAAAGTTGTACTGAATGCCGGCTGAAAACATCTCGGGTTGGTAGGAATCGATGGTACGAATCAGCAGTGGTAAATTCGATACCGCATTGCGTACGCTGGCATTCGCCGAAACGTTGGTGGAGAAGTCAGACTCATAGCGGTAGGTGAGTGCTGTCTCTAAGCCATTCGCCCAGCAGTATTTATCTTCAGGGCAGGCCAGCTGACCCCAGTTAATGTTAGCGCTCAAAATGGGCTGAATGGATGGTTTTGCGCTCACCACAAGACCCTCAGCGCTGGTTTGGCCATTGAGGCGCGCCTCGGCGCCTAGTTCAGCCTCAGCAGCCAACGTAATGCGCGTTGACGCACCCACATCGAGACCTGGAATAACGTTTAAACCCGCGCCCACACTCAAAAATAGTGACTGCTGCCCATAGCGCAATGATTGCGGCAACTGTGAGGTTGTCGATTTGAATGACAATAACCGCTCACCGGTTCGCTCAGCACCCAGCTGAAAGCCTAAGACCATCGCGCGATCACTTTTCAGCATCGAACTGAGGTCCGTTTTCAAGCCAAGTAGCACATTGTAGTTCGACGAGTCTTCAACCGTATCACCCGACTGAATAATGCTGTCGGGCATACCCCAGCCTTTCGCCGTAATGTCTTGCTCGGTAAATAAAAAGCCAGCGGACAACGCTCCACGACGATCCCGTGCTAAATACGCTGGGTTGTAATAGACCGCCGAGGGTTGATTACTAAACATCGACAGCGCTTGCGCCGAAGCCGTATCGGTTGGCGTTAACCCAAAATTCGTAGCAATAGTCCCCATGGCGGCCATGGATGTCATGGGCACGGCGGCGAGCAAGGCAATAGCAAGACGAGAGGCGGACGAAGTCATGGACGGCTTCCTAGTTATTGTTGTTGTGACTTATTAGTCGTTGGCTGACACTGTAGCTAATCATGCGCATGGTAGTCCAGCACGCGTGTGTTATCAATTTGTTACGCAACCACTGCCATTCACAACACATTGACATAAAAAAGGCGCTATCGGCGCCTTTCAGGGTATATCGGGCGGCGCTGATGGGCCGCTAAGGCGCCATCATGGCTACCGGTGCTTGGGCGGCGAGCTCAATTAAGGGCTCAGGGTACACACCAATCAAAAACATCAACCCCGCCATCAATAACACCATGAGCCCACCCACACGAAAGCCCCAGTTATTGGCAGCTACCATGCGGCGCGAACCCGGCGCTGGCATGAACAACGTAATGACCACCCGCAGGTAGTAATACAAGCCAATGGCGCTACCGACGACCAGCGCGGCCACCAGCCACCACAGGCCGGCATCAACCCCCAATGCGGCCACATAGAACTTGCCAATGAAACCCGCGGTCAGCGGAATGCCCGCCAGCGACAGCATCATCACGGTCATCACCGCGGTCAGGTAAGGATGGCGCCAAAATAAGCCGCGATAGTCATAAAGCGCATCGGCATCTTGCTGCTTATAGGGGCTGGAAGTCAGAGTCACGACCCCAAAGGCGCCAATGGTAGTCACCACATACGCGACCAAATACACCGCAGCAGCTTCTAGCGCGAGCTGTCCGCCGGCAACCACGACCACGAGTAAATAGCCGAGCTGCGCAATCGACGAATAGCCCAATAAGCGTTTGATATTGCTTTGATTTAGCGCAAGTAAGTTGCCAAGCACCATCGAGGCAAAGGCAATGACCGCAAAAATCATCCCCCAGACACTGCTGTGGGCGGCCGGTGCTTCAATAAGCAAGCGCAGCAAGACGGCAAACACGGCCACCTTACTGACGGTCGCCAAATACGCGGCCACCGGCGCAGGTGCGCCTTCGTAAACATCAGGTGTCCACAGGTGAAATGGCGCCAGCGATAATTTAAACGCCAACGCCGCCAAAATCAGCGCAATGCCAGCATAGGCATAAGGGCTCAGCATGCCAGCCTTGGCTAAGTCGCCGCCGATATCGGCCAGCAGCATGGAGCCGGCATCGGCATAAAGCAGCGCCATACCAAAGAGCATAAACGCCGAGGCCGCTGCCGATAAAATCATGTACTTAATGCCCGCTTCCAGCGTGCGCTTATTGCGGAAGGTGTAGGCCACCAAGCCATAGACCGGCACGGACATCAATTCCAGACCAATAAACAAGGCCGTTAAGTGGCGCGCACTAATGAGCACAAGCGCACCCAATACCGACAAGGTCAGCAGCAGGTACATTTCCTCTTTGTTGTCGTCATAGCCTTCAATGTAGGCGTGCATGAGCGTGGCGCAAGCGAGCGTTGCAAACAGCGCAATGGCCATATACAAGCACGCATGGGCGTCAATCATCAGCAATGGCGTGACTTGCTGCGGACCACCCTGCCACGCGAAATACACCGACACCAGCGCGGCATTAAGGCCAATCACGGTGATCGTGGCATTAACGTCGTGTTGGCGCTTAATGGCAATCGACAGCATGACCAACACCGCCGTGGCGCCGGTAATTATGATGGGCAATAGCGCAATGAGTTGTGCAACCGAAATCGTCATGGCGCTTACCAACCTGCAGTGGGCACAGTCGGCAACACCGACTGGCTATAAACGGAATGAAGAAATTGCATGCTCGCCACACTGGTGTCGAGCACCGGCTGCGGATACACGCCGAGACCCAGCAGCAACAAGGCCAATAGCACCAAGGTGCCCAGCTCACGCGGCGATAAGTCAGGCAATGCCGCCTCGCTTTTTGCCGGGCCATAGAAGGCTTTTTGCATAAACAGCAGGCCGTAAATGGCCGCTAAGATCAGGCCACCGGAGGCAATGATGGCGACCGTGGCATTGGCTTGGAAGGCACCGAGCAAGACCATAATCTCGCCGACAAAGTTGCCCAAGCCCGGCAAGCCTAGCGATGCCGCCGTGAACACCAACGCGATCGGCGGTAAATAGCGCAGACGCGTCCAGAGACCGCCCATCTCGCGCAAATCACGTGTATGCAGGCGTTCGTAGATCTCACCGCAGAGAATAAACAGCGCACCGGCCGAGAGGCCATGGGCGAGCATTTGCACCACCACGCCTTGCAGCGCGACCATATTGCCGGAGTAAATACCGATCAGCACGAAGCCCATGTGCGAGACGCTGGTGTAGGCAATTAAGCGCTTGATATCGGTCTGCGCACAGGCCAACACAGCGCCATAGAAAATGCCGATTACACCCAGCCACATGGCGATTGGCGCGAACTCCAGCGAGGCATTGGGAAATAGCGGCACGCCAAAGCGCAGCAAGCCATAGCCAGCCGTTTTCAGCAGCACACCGGCCAAGTCCACGGAACCGGCGGTGGGCGCTTGCGCATGGGCATCGGGCAGCCATGAGTGAAATGGCACGACCGGCAACTTCACCGCAAAGGCAATGAAGAAGCCGAGCATGAGGATCATTTCCACGGCCGGCGCCATGGGGGTGTTGAGTAGATCCATGTAGTTGAAGCTGAGCACACCCGTAGTTTGCGCGTTGATCAGCACCAAGCCGATGATGGCGAGCAGCAGCAGCAAACCGCTGGCTTGCGTGTAGATAAAAAACTTGGTCGCGGCACTGATACGACTGCGGCCGGTGGCGCCTTTATGGCCCCACAGCGCAATCAGGAAGTACATCGGCACCAGCATCATTTCCCAGAAGAAAAAATACAGGAATAGGTCGATGGCCAAGAACACGCCGGCCACGCCGCCTAGGTTCCAGAGCAGGTTTAAGTGAAAAAAGCCGACGTTTTTATCGATCTCTTTCCATGAGCAGGCCACTGCGAGCATACCGAGCAGGCCGGTGAGCAAGAGCATGATCAGCGATAGGCCATCGAGCGCTAAGTGAAAGCTGATGCCAAAGCGCGGAATCCAGTCACGTTGAAACTCGAGCTGCCATTGCGGCGTATTGCCGATGGCGTCGATGACCGCGCCGCCGCTATAGCCACCTTGCAGCCACAGCAGGCAGGTAATCACGAAGAAGCCGAGCATGGTCAGCAGGGCAATCCAGCGTGGCAAGGCGGCGCTGATGCGTTCAGTTTGCCAGGCCAATAAGCCGCCAATAAATGGAATCAGCAGCAACCACGGCAAAATTTCGGGAGCAAATACAGTCATGGTTTATACCAACAACATCACGGATAAAATGGCGAGGGCACCGAGCGCAAACGACGCGGCATACCAGCGAATCGAGCCGTTTTCAGTGCGCACCATGGCACGATGGCCAGCCTGAGCCAGCGCGGGCACGACATTGACGGCGGCATCGAGTGGGTCGCGCCGCCACCAGTGCACCAGCGCCATAAAGGGCCGTACAAAGACGCGATCATAGAGCCAATCGAAGCCCCAGGCATTGAACCAAAGCGGTGTGAGCACACGACCCACAGGGCTCGCACTAATGGCCTTCACCCAGCGGCGATCGCCGTGGTAGAGCACAGCGGCGAGCAAGATACCAAACACCGCGATGCTGCCGGAGACCCATTCGAGGTGATGACGGCCTTCGGTGGCGTACTCCAGTGCCAGCGCGGCCGATGGCATGGCTGGCAGTACATCGCCCAAAGGCTGCACCACCAACGCACCAACGGCAGTCGACAGCACCAACAAGACCGCCAATGGCAGCCAATACGACACGCCCTTGATGGGCTCGGCATGACCCACGGCATCGCCATGGAAAGCCACGAAAATGAGCCGGAAGGTATAGACCGAAGTCAGGAAAGCGCCAAGCAGGCCGGCATTGAGCAGCATGTCGTGACCGCCCGCCCAGACTTCAAAGAGGATTTCATCTTTCGAATAAAAGCCCGAGGTCACCAGCGGCAGTGCGGCAAGTGCGGCGCCACCGACCAAGAAGCAGACATAGACAAATGGAATCTTGTGGCGCAGGCCGCCCATTTTGAAGATGTTTTGCTCGTGATGCATGCTGACAATCACAGCACCGGCCGAGAGGAACAGCAGGGCCTTGAAAAAGGCATGGATCATCAGGTGGAAAATCGCGGCCGACCACGCGCCAACGCCGAGCGCGAGGAACATATAACCGATTTGGCTCATGGTCGAGTATGCCAAGATGCGTTTGATGTCGGTTTGCACGAGCGCGGCAAAGCCCGACAGCACCAGCGTGATGGCACCAATGATGCCGACTAGCAGCAAGATATCGGGCGCTAACAAAAACAGCTCGTGGCTACGGGCAATTAAGTAAACGCCGGCGGTGACCATGGTCGCCGCGTGAATCAGAGCCGACACTGGCGTGGGGCCCGCCATGGCATCGGCAAGCCAAGTTTGCAGCGGTAATTGCGCGGACTTGCCGACAGCCCCACCGAGCAGCAGCAGGGTCGCCCAGGTAATCCAGGTATCGCCTTCACTGACATATTGCGGCGCTAAGCGCATCACGTCTTGGATATTCAGCGTGCCGAGTTCGCGGAAAATAATCATCAGGCCGATGGCCATGAAGGTATCGCCAACACGCGTAACGATAAAGGCTTTGCGCGCCGCTAGGCCATTGGCGGCGTCTTTGTAATAGAAGCCAATGAGCAAATACGAGGCCAGACCGACACCTTCCCAGCCGAAATACAGGAAGAGAAAGTTATCGCCGAGCACCAAAAACAACATGCTGGCGACAAACAAATTCATGTATGAGAAAAAGCGGCCGTAGCCATCATCGCCGCGCATATACCAGGAGGCGAAGACGTGAATAAGGAAACCAACGCCGGTGATCACGCCCATCATGGTCAATGACAAACCGTCGAGGCGCAGCGCGAAGGTGGCATCGAGGCCATCGACAGCAATCCATGACCACAGCACTTGCGTGAAAGCACCGCCGTCGGGCGTGTGCTGCAAGAAGTCATAGCCCACGTATGCCGCCGCCGCTGCGGAGATGGCCATGCTACCGACGCCCACGAGGGAAGCCAGTTGCTCACTGATACGCCCGCGTGCACAGGCGAGAATCAAGAAGCCAATCAGCGGCGCCAGAAAGGTCAGGAATAAAGCGTTCATCCGCGCATCTCGCTAGCCGAATCGATATCTAGGGTTTTAAAACGGCGATGCAATTGCAGCACGATGGCGAGCGCGACCGACGCTTCCGCGGCAGCCAAGGACAAAATCATGATGAACATGATTTGGCCATCGGGCTGAGCCCAACGCGCGCCTGCCACGACAAACGCCAGCGCCGCGGCATTCATCATGACCTCCAAAGACATCAACATAAATAAGATATTGCGGCGCACCAGCAAGCCAATCACGCCAAGACAAAACAGCACAGCGGCCAACGCCAGGCCATGCTCCATGGGCACTCCAGTCATCACGAGACATCCTCCGAACGACCGAGGTGGTAAGCCGCCACCAAGGCTGCCAATAACAAAAATGAGGCCAGCTCAACCACCAACAAATACGGGCCAAATAAGCTCACGCCGACTTCGCGAGCATCGACCACGGTGTGGCCAGCGGGATTCGTGCCCATGCTATTGAGCGTGTAGAGCAGCACGGCAAATAGCGTGAGCGCGAGCAAGGCAGGCAAAATCCAGACTTTCGGACGCAGCCACGCGCGCTCTTGCGCCACCGTGGCGTCGCCTAAGTTCAGCATCATCACCACAAATACAAACAGCACCATGATGGCACCGGCGTAAACGATGACTTCCAAGATGCCGGCAAAGGGCGCGCCGAGGCTGAAAAACACCACCGCCACGGCAAGCAGCGAGACGATCAAGCTGAGCAGCGCATGCACCGGATTGGTATTGGTAATGACGCGCACAGTGGCCAAAATCGCCACCACCGCCGCTACATAAAACATAATATCCACGCGAGATTCTCTCTGGTTGGTGGCTTAGGGCATCAAGCCCTTAACACTGACGGGTGCGGCTTCATTTTGCGCGCCGCCTTTGGCTTTACCAGCAATGGCCATGCCCGCCACGCGATAGAAGTTGTAGTCAGGGTTTTTGCCGGGGCCGGAAATCAGCAGGTTTTCTTTCTCGTAGACCAAGTCTTGGCGGTTGAACTCGGCCAATTCAAAGTCAGGCGTGAGCTGAATAGCCGTGGTCGGGCAGGCCTCTTCGCACATGCCGCAGAAAATGCAGCGCGAGAAGTTGATGCGGAAAAACTCCGGATACCAACGGCCATCTTCGGTTTCGGCTTTTTGCAAGGAAATGCAGCCCACTGGGCAGGCCACCGCACATAAGTTGCAGGCCACGCAACGCTCTTCACCATCGGGGTCGCGCGTTAAGACAATGCGGCCACGGTAGCGCGGCGGGACATAAATCGGCACCTCTGGATACATCAAGGTCTCGCGCTTACGAAAGGCATGCGAAAACACCATGACAATGCTGCGGAGCTGCGTATAAATCCCGACCAAAATACCTTTGAGTGTCATGATCGTGTCCTCACTGCGGCGTATTGAGCAAGATGACCGCCGCGGTCACCAGCAGGTTAATCAGGGTTAATGGCAGGCACACCATCCAGCCGAATGTCATCACGCGGTCATAGCGCGGGCGCATAAGGGCACCGCGAATCAACACGAAAAACATGATAAAGAAGCCAGTTTTGGCGGCGAACCAGAAAAATGGTGGAATGCCTTCAAGATAGGGGATTGGCAGCGGCAGCCATCCGCCCAAAAACAGCGTGGCCAGCAGCGAGGAGACAACAACCACGCTAACGTATTCGCCGACAAAGAACATGCCCCATTTCAAGCCGGAATATTCGATGTGATAGCCTTCGGCGAGCTCCTGCTCGGCCTCGGGTTGGTCGAACGGATGGCGGTGTGTGACGGCGATACCGGCGACTAAAAACGTACAGAAGCCGAAAAACTGCGGCACGATATTCCACAGACCTTCTTGCGCAAAAACGATATCGCGCAGACTAAATGAGCCGGCTTGCGCGACCACGCCCAATAAGGCGATGCCCATAAAGACTTCGTAAGACAGCGTTTGTGCCGAAGCACGTAGGGCGCCGAGCAAGGCGTATTTGTTGTTACTGGCCCAGCCGGCAAAGAGCACGGCATAGACCGCGAGGCCGGCCATGGCGAGGAAAAACAGCAGGCCAATATTCAGGTCAATGACCATCCAATCGGGCGTAATTGGCACCACGGCCATGACCATCAGTAGCGATGACAGCGCAATGGCTGGCGCCAACCAAAAGATCATTTTATCGGCAAATGGCGGCGTCCAGTCTTCCTTGAAAAACATCTTGAGCATGTCGGCAGCGAGCTGCAACAGACCAAATGGACCAACGCGCGTAGGGCCGTGGCGGTCTTGCCAGAGCGCCAACAAGCGCCGCTCCACAAAACTCAAGAAAGCGCCCGAGAGCACCACGGCGAGCAAAATGATCACCGCTTTCGCGACTTGCGTGACGATGCTGATGAGGTCGGGCGTGAGCCAATCGAAAGTCATTAGGCATGATCTCCAGCAAGCGTGGCCCAGCTCGTCAGCGTCATGGCATAGCCCTGCGGCAGGCTCACCGCGCCATCGGCCAAGGTGTCACTGATCTGTACGGGCAGACTCAGCGCTTGGCCATTGAGTGTGATGCTGAGTTGCTCGCTGGCGTTGAGCTGAGCCGCCGTGGCCGCCGACAAGCCCGCGTAGGCGCTCGCGAGTTGCGGCGCCACCACCTCGGCGCGCGCGCTAAGCTCATCGCTACCGAATAAATGGTGGCGCGCTACGACGCGCAATTGGCCGCTAACAGCGGCAAACGCGGCAGGAATATCATCGAAATAAGCACTCTCAAAAGCACCGCTAAATAAGCGTGTGCCCTCATCACCACCACGCAGATGACCACCGACTTCATCTTGGAACTTGCTCCACGCCTGCGGCGAATTCCAGCCCGGCGCATGCGCAAATGGCACCAGCGGCGAGTTCTCATTGGGGCCGCTATAGCCTTCCATGGAAAACGCCAAGGCGGTGTCGATGTCTTGCGAAGCGCGCGGCTCATGCACGGAGATATTCGCGCGCATGGCGGTACGGCCCGAATAACGGCGCGGCTCACGGGCAATCTTCAGGCCTTTGATGCGGAAATTAGCGCCCGGTGCGGCATCAACAATCGCGGCTAAGGCCGGATGATGCGCGGCGGTCGCGCCAGTGGCCTCATCGAGCTGCGTCCAGCGCACATCCTGATCGATTAATGTGCTGCGCAAGGCATGCAGCCAGCGCCAAGACTCGCGCACCAGCACAGCGGCGTCGTAATAGGATGGGTCATAGACTTGGAAGAAGCGCTGAGCGCGGCCTTCTTGGCTGACCACCGTGCCATCGCCCTCGGCAAAGCTGGCCGCCGACAAAACCCAATCGGCGGCGTCTACGGTGGCCGTGTGTTGATGATCAACAACAACCACGGCGGCATCGGCTAAGGCCGCGCGCACCACATCGGCATTGGCGCGCAGAGTCAGGTCATTTTCCAAAATCACCACGGCATCGGCGCCACCGCTGCTGAGCTCAGCCAACGCGGCATCGAGCGATTGGCCACCGAGCAGGGTGGTGCCAAGGCTGTTGACCTCACGCACCACCAAGCTCAGGTTCGCGGCTTTCTCGCGCGCCACCAAGGCTTTGGTGATATTGGCGGCGGCTTGAATGACACCGGCGTGTTGAGCGCCGGTGCCGGAGAGCACCAGCGGCGCATCGGCCAGCAGCAGATCATCGGCAATGCGTTGTGCCAAGCTCGCGGTGACGCTATCGAGATCAGCCACCGCTGGCGCATTGGCATCGATGGCATGCGCCACCGCAAAGCCCAAGCGCGCGATGTCTTCTGGCGTGGCCTGATGCGTCGCAGCCGCGACATCATCCAAGCGGGTCGCCTCTACGCTGGCAATGTACAGCGGTGACAACGCACGCTGGCCAATATCGCGCACGCCAAGCGCATTCCAGGCCTGAATCTTTTTCTCGGCGGTCATGGCAATGGCTTTGTTTTTCACCGACTGACGCAAGCTCAGCGCCAAGCGCGGCGAGGTCTGCGTCACGTCTTCGCCGAGCACCAACACCGCATCATTTTTCTCGACCGCGCGCAGGGTCGGCACGCGATCGGCGTGCTGCTGCAATAGACCGAGTACGAGAATGTTTAGCGCTTGCTCGTCGGCATTGACGCCGGCATAAAAATTATCAGCGCCGACCAGCTCGATGAGCGCGTGATTGGCCTCGAGGCTGGCGCGTGGCGAGCCAATGCCGATCACGCGCTTGGCGGCTTTTAGTGTGCTGGCGATGCCATCGAGCGCGGCATCAAGACCACGCTTCTCGAAGCTACCGGCGACTTTTTGCAGCGGCTGGCGCGGGCGGTCATCGCGATTGACGAAGCCATAGCCGAAGCGGCCACGATCGCAGAGGAAGTATTGATTGACCGAGCCATTAAAGCGGTTTTCGATGCGACGCAGCTCGCCATAACGCTCACCGGGGCTAATATTACAGCCCGCCGCGCAGCCTTGGCAGATACTCGGCGCAAACTGCATATCCCATTTGCGGTTGTAACGCTCGCTATGAGTTTTGTCGGTAAACACGCCGGTCGGGCAGACTTCGGTGAGGTTGCCGGAGAATTCGCTTTCCAGCGTGCCATCTTCAACACGGCCAAAATAAACGTTGTCGTGCGCACCAAACACGCCCAAGTCGCCGCCACCGGCGTAGTCGTTGTAATAACGCACGCAACGATAGCAGCCAATGCAGCGATTCATTTCGTGATTAACAAACGGGCCCAAATCTTGGTTTTGGTGGGTGCGTTTTTGAAAGCGGAAACGCCGCGTGTTGTGGCCGGTCATCACCGTCATGTCTTGCAAATGGCAATGGCCGCCCTCTTCGCAGACCGGGCAGTCGTGCGGGTGATTGGTCATCAGCCATTCCACCACCGAAGCGCGGAAGACTTTCGCCTCCTCATCTTCAATGGAGATATAGGTGTTATCGGTCGATGGTGTCATGCACGACATCACCAAGCGCCCGCGCGTATCGTCGGCGTTGGCGTATTGCTTGACCGCGCATTGGCGGCAAGCGCCCACTGAGCCGAGCGCCGGATGCCAGCAGAAATAAGGGATATCGAGGCCTAACGACAAGCAGGCGCGCAGCAGGTTATCGCCGCCGTCTACTTCGTATGATTTGCCGTCTACGTGGATGGTTGCCATGTCGGGACCGTCTTAAAGCTAAAGGTGATTACGCGTTTGCCGCGGCGGCAGGGATTGCCACGCCAGCGATAAACTCATCGCGAAAATATTTGATGGCGCTGCCCAAAGGCTCTACCGCGCCAGGCGCGTGTGCACAGAAGGTTTTGCCAGGGCCCAAATGACCCACTAATTGCAGCAACGTTTCGATGTCTTGGGGCTGGCCTTCGCCACGCTCTAAGGCGCGCAGCAGCTTCACGCTCCACGGCAGGCCATCGCGGCAAGGGGTGCACCAGCCGCAGGATTCGCGCGCGAAAAACTCTTCCATATTGCGCAGCAGCGAAACCATATTGACGGTGTTATCGATGGCCAAGGCTAAGCCCGTGCCCATCCGCGTGCCGACCTTGCCAATGCCGCCGGCATACATTTGCGCCGATAAATGCTCGGGCAATAAGAAGCCGGTGCCGGCGCCGCCTGGCTGCCAGGCTTTCAGCGTATAACCATCGCGCATGCCGCCAGCGTAGTCTTCAAACAACTCTTGCGCGGTGATGCCAAAAGGCAATTCCCAGACGCCGGGGTTTTTCACTTTGCCGGAGAAACCCATCATTTTGGTGCCGTGATCTTCACTGCCAGGGCGCGCGATGCCGGTATACCACACCACGCCATTGCCGATAATCGCTGGCACGTTCGACAGCGTTTCAACATTATTGACGCAGGTGGGCTTGCCCCAAACGCCCACCGCTGCCGGGAATGGCGGCTTCGAGCGTGGGTTGGCGCGGCGGCCTTCCAGCGAGTTAATCAGCGCGGTTTCTTCGCCGCAAATATAGCGACCAGCGCCGGTGTGCACATACAACTCAAAGTTCACACCGGTACCGAGAATGTTTTGGCCGATATAGCCTTTGGCGCGCGCTTCATCGAGGGCGCGATTTAAGTTGCGTGCGGCATCAACGTACTCACCGCGAAGAAAGATATAGCCGGTCTCAGCTTCCAGCGCGCGCGCACTGATGATCATGCCCTCGATGAGCAAATGCGGCATTTGCTCCATCAGCAGACGATCTTTCCAGGTGTTCGGCTCCATTTCATCGGCGTTGCAGAGCAGGTAGCGCGGCGTCACGCCGTCATTGGGCGGCATCAAGCCCCACTTCACGCCGGTCGGGAAGCCCGCACCACCGCGGCCTTTAAGGCCCGCATCTTTGACCTGCGTGGCAATGTCTTTTGGCGCCAGGGTTTGCAACGCCTTTTTCATGGCGCTGTAGCCGTCTTTGGCTTCGTATTCGCTCATCCACACCGCATCGCCGTCATCACGCAAGCGCCACGTGAGCGGATGGGTTTCCGCCGAACGCGCGATGCGATTGGCCGGACCAACAGAAGAAAGCATCATGAGTACTGCTCCAACAAGCCAGGAATGACTTCAGCATTGAGGCCGCCATGGGTGTCGTCGTCGATCATCATGGTCGAGCCTTTGTCGCAATTGCCCAAGCAACACACCGGCAGCAGCGTGTAGCGGCCATCGGCGGTGGTTTCGCCGTAGCCAATGCCGAGCTTGGCGGTGATGGCGGCGAGCACGTCTTCATGGCCATTGACGTAGCAGGTCATGGAGTCACACAGGCGCAAAATATGGCGTCCGACCGGCACACGGAAAATCTGGCTATAAAACGTCGCCACGCCTTCCACATCGGCCGCCGGAATACCCAAGACCTCGGCAATCGCGGCAATCGCGCCATCGGGCACATAGCCGTGGTTGGCCTGAACGATTTTTAAGGCATCGATGCTGGCGGCGCGGGCGTCGGGGTAATGCCCCTTGGCATGCTCCATATCGGTGCGTTCTTGTGGCGACAAAGTGAATCGGCTGGTCGCAATCAGCGCTGAATTATCTGTTTGCATTATCGGTCAACGTCGGCCATTACGAAGTCAATGGATGCCAAATAGGCGATAAGATCCGGGATCATCGCACCGCGAATCACCGAGGGAATTTGCTGCAAATGCGCAAATGACGGCGTGCGGATACGTGTGCGATAGCTCATCGTGTTTTTGTCCGAGGTCAGGTAGTAGCTATTAATACCCTTAGTCGCTTCGACCATGATGCTAGCTTCGCCCTCGGGCATCACCGGCCCCCACGACACGCTGGTGAAATGATGAATCAGCGTTTCAATATCTTGCAGCGTGCGATCTTTCGGCGGCGGCACCGAGAGCGGATGATCGGCCTTGAAGGGGCCGGCCGGCATATTATCGACACATTGCTGAATAATGCGCAGCGACTGGCGCATCTCTTCGATACGCACCATGCCACGATCGTAAGCGTCGCCATTGTGCGCGAGCGGCACCTCAAACTCGAAGTTTTCATAGCCCGAATACGGCCGCGCTTTGCGCAGGTCGAAGTCGACGCCGGTGGCGCGCAAACCGGGCCCAGTCACGCCCCACTCAATGGCTTCCGCTGCGGAGTATTTAGCAATATCGATGGCACGATTTTTTAGCACGCTATTTCGCATGGCGGCTTTTTCGTACTCTTTCAAGCGCTTAGGCATCCACGCCAAGAACTCACGCACCAAGCGCTCCCAGCCTTGCGGCAGGTCATGCGCCACACCGCCAATGCGGAACCAGGCCGGATGCATACGGAAACCGGTCACGGCCTCAATGACGTCATAGGCCTTTTTGCGGTCAGAGAACATAAAGAAAATCGGCGTCATGCCGCCGAAATCTTGGATATAAGTGCCCAAAAACAGCAAATGCGAGGTGATCCGGAAAAACTCCGACATCATCACGCGAATAGTCTGTACGCGCGCCGGCACCTGAATGCCGGCGAGCTGCTCGACCGCCAGCACATAGGGCATGTTGTTCATCACGCCGCCGAGGTAATCAATGCGGTCGGTGTAGGGGATAAAGCTGTGCCAGGTCTGGCGCTCGGCCATTTTTTCCGCGCCGCGATGGTGGTAGCCAATATCCGGCACGCAATCGAGAATTTCTTCGCCATCGAGCTGCAGCACAATTCGGAACGCACCGTGTGCGGAGGGATGGTTGGGGCCAAGATTGAGGAACATGAAGTCCGACTCATCATTGCCTTTTTTCATGCCCCACTCATCGGGGTTAAAGCGCAGCGCTTCCTGCTCTTGGTCTTGGCGCAAGGCGGTGAGCTGGAAGGGGTCAAACTCGGTGGCGCGCGCGGGGTAATCTTTACGCAGCGGATGACCCACCCACGTTCGCGGCATGAGCAGACGGAAGGGCTGCGGATGGCCGGGAAAATCGATACCAAACAGATCAATGATCTCGCGCTCATACCAATTGGCATTGGCAAATACTGGCGTCACCGTGGGGATGCTCAGGTCATCGGCAGAGAGCGCGACCTTGATGCGCACGTCACTATTTCGCTCAATCGAGAGCAGGTGGTAGAACACCGTGTAATCCGCCGGTGGCAGGCCATAGCGGTGTTTACGCAGGCGCTCATCCACAGCCGACAAGTCATAGAGCATGCTGTAAGGCTTAGGCACTTGCTTGAGGAAGCGCAGCACATCGCGAATCAGGCTGCGCGGCACCCACAGTGTGGGCACACCGTCTTTGGTGGGCTGGAACACCAGCTGATCGCTACCAAAACGATCGCCGAGTTCGCGCACCACAGCAAACTCTGCGCCGGCTACGGGCGCGGCATTGGAGGTTATCGACAGGTCATCAGCCATCAGTCTAGTCGTCGCTCAAAAGTAATCGGGTAGGCCTTAGACGCTATCGGGGGTGCGTAAATTCACCACCTCGATGCGCTCAGCATTTTTCTCGTCGCGCTTGGGCGTGAGCTCGGGCTTATAAATGCCTTGATCGCCCACGACCCACGACAGCGGGCGACGCTCTTTGCCAATTTGCTCTTGCAAGGTCATCAAGGCCTGCAAAAATGCCTCAGGGCGCGGCGGGCAACCGGGAATATAGACATCGACCGGCAAGAATTTATCGACACCTTGCACCACCGAATAGATATCGTACATGCCGCCCGAGTTGGCGCAGGCGCCCATCGAAATCACCCATTTTGGCTCGAGCATTTGCTCATAGAGACGCTGCACCACGGGGGCCATTTTCATGAAACACGTGCCGGCAACCACCATCACGTCGGCTTGGCGGGGCGAGGCGCGGATGACCTCAGCACCAAAACGCGCCACGTCGTGCGGGGCGGTAAAGGCGGTGGCCATTTCCACATAGCAGCAGGAGAGGCCGAAGTTATACGGCCACAGCGAATTTTTGCGGCCCCAATTCACGGCACCATGAATCATGTCTTCGAGGCGGCCAAGGAAGATGCTCTTGTTGACCTGCTCTTCGACAGGGTCCATGACACCTTTGGTGGTTTGCTGAATAGGGTAAACGTCGTTGGCGGCGTTAGGATCAACTTTGGTGAGGGTGTATTTCATGGGCGTTGCCTCAGGATGCTTTTTTGTCGGCCGCTAAACGCGCCGCACGCTTGCGTCTAGCTTCGGGCGCCCAGTCGAGCGCGCCAATACGCCAGAGATAAAACAGACCGGCGAGCAGTACAAAAATGAAAATGGCGGCTTCAATAAAGCCCATCCAGCCGGCTTCGCGAATGGAAATGGCCCAGGCGTAGAGAAATAAGGCTTCAACATCGAAGATCACGAAAAACATCGCGACCAAATAAAACTTGGCGGAGACGCGCAGGCGCGCGCCACCTTGGGGCACGATGCCGGACTCGAAGGGATCATTTTTGGCTCGACCCCAATCACGACCGCCCAGCAAAAAGGGGACAAACAGCATGAAGCAACACATGCCGACAATGCCGAGTAGAAAGATGCCGAAAGACCAATAACTGGCTGTTTCCATGACGTCTGGCGTCATTGCTCACTCCTCAGTCGCACCGCTGTTAATGGCTGCTTTTCAGGCAAATAGGAAATTTGCTCAAAAATCAGCCACCACGAACTAGATTTGGCGCGGAGGATACGCTTTCAGGCGATTTAATTCCACACCACGATGGTGGCAATTAGCTAGCTGAGCATGACTTTTAAGCCGCCGTTACGCGACCCTCGCTGCCAAGGTCCTGCTCAATTTCCGCCAGCGCCTCGCCCAAATACACCGCAATTTTTTGCACATGTGGCAATGCCACGCGGCACGCCGTGAAGCCAAAGTGTAAATGGCCATCGTAAGACAGTAGCGTAATGTTGAGCGCCTGACCGTTGAAGATCAGTGACACTGGGTAGGCGCTGAGTAAGCGTGCACCATTTAGGTACAAGACTTCCATGGGGCCGGGTACGTTGGAGACCATGGTGTTGTACATGGGACGCTTGGTGCGCGCCGCCAAACCGGTCATCTGGCCAATCATAAATGGCGCCATGAGCAAGTTGGTGTAGAGCGTTAGCGCTGGCTTGGTCATGGTGCCGAGCAAGTCTTTATTGGCCTGCATGGACGCCTTGATGTGCTGAAAGCGCGCCTTGGGGTCGGCAATATGGGTACCGAGCGAGGCCAGTGCGAGACTGATGCCATTGCCTTCGCCCGCCTCTTCGCGCGTACGCAGCGACACCGGAATCGATGACACCAGCGGCTTGGCCGGCAAGTCGCCTTGCTCCAACAGATAGCGCCGCAGCGCGGTGGCACAGACCGCCAGCACGATGTCATTGAGTGTGCCGCCGGCGCGCTCGGCCACGGCTTTCATGCGATCGATGGGCAGACTTTGGGTGGCAAAACGGCGTTGCGGACTAACCACGGCATTGAGCGAGCAACTTGGCGAGCGGTAGGGCCCGATCAAGCCAGACTCGGGGGCGGCGCGCAGCATGCGCATCCACGCGCGAAATGACTGGCCCAAGACACTAAGCACGCTGGTGCGCGCCAAGGCTTGCGCCGACTCGGCAATGGCTTTTGGCACGGCGGCACTGGCGCGCTTGAGTGGCGGCATCGCCCAAAACGCGGGCATATCGAGGTTGCTGGGGTCGGGGCTTAGGCAGCGGCTCATGGTGCGCGAGCCGGACATGCCATCCATTAGCGCGTGATGAATCTTGAAATACAACGCGAAGCTGCCATCGTGCAGGCCTTCAATAACCGTGCACTCCCACAAGGGCCGATTTTTATCGAGCGGCTGGCTGTGCAAGCGCGAGATCAGCACGCCGAGTTCGCGTTCGCCACCCGGATGCGGCAAGGCGGCATGACGCAGGTGATAGTCAATGTCGATGCGCTCATCGGGCTCCCACGCCGGCGCGACTTTGCTGCCAACGCCGGTGCGCAAGCGCAGATTAAACGGCGACTGGTCGACCGGATACGTTTTCATGCGCGCGACCATTTGGCCGACCCACTCAGGGCCCGCGCCTTCTGGCAGCGCGTAGCGATGCAGCATGGCGACATGCATATAGGCATCGCGCGATTCGGCGTTAAGAAAAAACGAGTCGGCGAGACTGAGGCGCTTAGCGGCCATGGGGGCATCCTGCGGTGTTATTATTTTGCGCTAGGTTAGCGAACTCAGGCGCGTCCCTGCAATGCCGTCTGTGCTATGCGCTGTTTGATAAGGCCACTGTGATCAAACAGGCTCATGCCGCGATTACGCAGCACCCGCAGGGCCGGCAGCTCGCTGGCAAACAGCGCGTCGAATCCGCTCATGGCATGCATCATCAGGCTATTGTGACCGCGCCGGGCACGGCTGTACTGGCGCTGCGCCCGCTCATGCGACCACGGCAGACCGGCATGACGTTGCGCCACCAGCGCCTGCACCAGCGCCGCCGCATCAAGAAAGCCTAAGTTCACGCCCTGACCGGCGAGCGGATGAATGCTGTGCGCGGCATCGCCAATCAGCACCACACCATCGCGGCAATAATGCTCGGCCTGCTGTGCCACCAGCGGAAAACTCGCGCGCTCACCGAGTAGTTTCACGCCACCAAGCTGATGCTCAAAGGCCTGCGCCAAGGCCTGCTCAAACTCAGTCGTCGGCAGGGCTTCATAGGCCTTGGCCTGCGCCGCTGGCAAGGTCCACACAATCGATGACTGCTGCGGATGATCGGTGGGCAAAAATGCCAGCGGCCCGGTCGTCAAAAAGCGCTGCCACGCCGTGGCCTCATGCGGCTTGTCGTGGCTGACCGTGCACACCAAGCCGCGCTGATGATAGTCGCGCCGCGCCACGGCGATGCCGGCGGCCTCGCGCACGCGCGACTGCGCGCCATCGGCAGCAATGATTACTGGCGCGCTCAAGGTGTCGCCATTGGCCAAGGTCAGCTGCCAATCGTGTAAGCGACGCTCAAGACTCGTCCACGCCTGCGGCGCGTACACGTTTAAGCCCGGATCGGGCGTGAGTTGCTGCCAGAGCGCGGTTTGCAGCGCGGCGTTTTCCATCAACACGCCAAGGTGCTCAACGCCGGCTTGGCGCGCGGAGAAATGCACACGGCCGGTGCCATCGGCATCCCAAACGCGCATATCGCCATAGGGTGATGGCCGCAACAATGACCAATGCTTTTGCAGCCCCGCATCCTGCAAAAATTGCACACTCTCCGGCGACAGCGCCGAGACCCGCAAGCCCCAAGGCGCGTTGGCAGCGGCTGGTGTCGGCGGCAACGCCTGCTCCACCACGGCAATACGCAGATCGCGCGCAATGGCATGCTGGCGCAACGCCAAGACACAGGCGCTGCCGACTAAGCCAGCGCCAACCACAATGAGATCAAACACCGACGGTGTCGGCTCGAGTTCAGACATGGCTGAGCCCCATGGCATAGCGCGCCAACGCGGGTTTGGCGCCGGGCAGCACATCAAAACCGACCAGACCTACATTACGCAGCCAACTCACTAGCGGCTGCGCCGTGGAGAAGCCGCGCACCAAGCTGTCGGAGAAACGAATAATTTGCGACTGATCTTGCTCGCGGGCGGCGGCATAAGTAGCTAAATCGCCAGCATCGCCCAAATCTTTGCCCTGCTGATGAGCTTCGGCAAGCTGCGCACTCAGCACCAGGGCATCACGCACGCAGAGGTTATAGCCCTGACCGGCAACCGGATGCAGGCTGTGCGCGGCATTGCCCAAAATCACCGCGCGGCCTTGCACTTGCTGGCTGGCGACCATCAAGGCCAATGGGTAGGCGTGGCGCTGACCAACACGGCGAAAACGCCCTGCACGACGACCAAAGGCCTGCTGCAAGGCCTGCATAAAGCCGGCGTCATCGAGCGCCTGTACGCGTGCCGCTTCGGCATCGCTCAGCGCCCACACCAGCGAGCGCCGACAGCCGGGCTGGGCGGCATCGATGGCATCTGGCTGGTCGGGTAGCGGTAGCAAGGCAATCGGGCCATCGGCGGTGAAGCGCTCGAAGGCAACTTGCGCGTGCGGCAGGCTGGTTTCGCAGGCGGTCACAATAGCCGTTTGGCCATAAGGCTGACTGCGCACATCGACACCGAGCCAGGCGCGACTTTGCGACTGCGCGCCATCGGCGGCAATGAGTAGTGGTGTGGTTAACGTGATGTCGTCTGAGGCACTCATCGGCGCATTGATGGAAGCGCTGCTTGGGTCACTCGCAGCGGCCATGCTCGACGACATTTGTGCCGCTGGCCGATAGCGTACCTGCGCCATCTCACCCGTGCTCGTCACCTCGGTGACCTGCACACCGTCGATCAGCGTCACCGAGGGGCATTGACGCAGCGCCGCCAGCAACACCGCACCGAGCCAGGCATTTTCCACCACATAGCCGAAGCTATCGACATACTCTTCAGCGGCATTCAAACGCGCCATGCCGAAATGACCTTTGTCGGACACATGAATCTGATGAATCGGCGTGGCATGCGGTGCCAACTGCGGCCAGACACCGAGGTCTTTAAAGGCCTCAATGCTGCGCCGCGACAGCGCGGTATTGCGTGCATCAAAACTCGGCGTGTAGCTCGGCATCGCACCCGGCGCCAGCGCCGGCGGCAAGCGCGCAGCCTCTAGCAGGGTCACCGGCAAGGTTGGCGCGGCCTTGGCCATCAACAGCGCCAAGGTCACGCCCACCATGCCGCCACCAACAATCACCACGCCCGACTCACTCATGCGCTGCCCACCAAGGCTTCAATCTCGGCAATGGTCTTTGGCGCTTTCGCGGTCAACACCAGCGGCCCGGTCTCGGTGACCAGCACATCATCCTCAATACGAATGCCAATGCCCCGCCAACGCGCCTCCACGGTGTCGTCATCGGGGGCGATATACAGCCCCGGCTCCACGGTCAGCACCATGCCCGGCGCCAGCGCGCGCCACTGACCATCCACACGATAATCGCCGACATCGTGGACATCCATACCCAGCCAATGGCCGGTGCGGTGCATATAAAAGCGCCGATAATCGCCCGCCTCAATGACCGCCTCAAGCTCGCCTTTAAGCAAACCCAGGTCAAGCAATCCCTGACACAGCACGCGCACCGCCGCTTCGTGTGGCGCTTGCCAAGACTGGCCCACCTGCACTACCGCAATGGCCGCTAGCTGCGCCGCCAGCACCACATCATATAAGGCCTTTTGTTCAGCCGAGAAACGGCCATTGACCGGGAAAGTGCGGGTGATGTCGGCAGCGTAATACTGCAATTCGCCGCCAGCGTCGATGAGCACTAAATCGCCATCGCGCAGTTCGGCGTTGTTGTCGGTGTAATGCAAAATACAGGCATTCGCGCCGCTACCGACAATGCTGCCATACGCCGGCGCGATGCAGCCGTGGCGCGTAAAGCTATGCAGCAACTCGGCTTCGAGCTCATATTCATAGCGGCCCGGCTTCGCCACCGCCATGGCGCGGCGGTGGCCCTCAGCGCTCAAATCCGCCGCCGCCTGCATGATGGCAATCTCTGCAGCCGACTTAATCAGCCGCAGCGGGTGCAACGCGCTATCGATCGCGTGTAATGACTCCGGCGCTTGCACACCGGCGCGGCTTTGCGCCCGCACGGCATTCATCCAGCCGGCCAGCGTGCTATCAAAAGCTGTGCCCATGGGCGCAAAGACGCGCTGGCGGCCAGCGAGAAGGCCGGGCATCTGGGTGTCGGCCTCAGTCATGACAAAGGCCTGATCGGCGCCATAGTCACGCACGGCGCCCTCAGGCCCCGCCCGATAGCCATTCCAAATTTCCATGGCGCGGTCACGATCGCGGCAAAACAGCACAAATTCACCTTCTGCGCGACCGGGCAATAACACCAGCAGCGCCTCCGGCTCAGCAAAGCCGGTGAGGTAATAAAAGTCCGAATCTTGGCGATAGCGATACTCGGTGTCGCGATTGCGGCGATGATGCACAGCGGCGGCAATCACCACCGCAGCATCGGGCCCCACGCGCGCCATCAGCGCCGCGCGGCGGGCAGCAAATTCTTCTGGCGAAATGCCAAGCTGCATAAAAACCTCAGTGCAAAGTAGGGTCTGTGGACTCTGGCGCGTCGTGGGCATGCTCTTCGCGCGGCGCCATTTCCTCAAATAAATGCATGGCTGCCAAGCGCACAAACTCGTGCAATTCTAAATACGCCGCCTCACCTTCTTCATCATCGTCATCGACTGTATCGACTTGGGTGATGTGCGCGAGATCTTGCAAGGTCTCGCGCATGGTTTCCTCGGCCAGCACCGGGCTATTGGCCGGCGCCCCTAAGCCAATGCCGGCGAGCAGCCCGCGGCAAAAATCGGCGAGCGCCACCACACGCGCCGCAAGCGGCTCTTCGTCATCCGGCAACATGGGCTTATAGGCCAGCTCATCCGCGTTGAAGTCTTCTAGCGTTTGTAATTGCAACTGCCAGAGACTAGCGATCATGGCATCGTTAAATGCTTGCGCGGGATCGGCATGGCTTTCGAGCGTCTTAATTAAGGCATGACGATTGAGCCGTGCGCCAGACGCCAACAGCCCAGACATTAAGCCGTGCAGCTCCGAGCTACTGCAATCGGCATTTGCCTCGGTTAACGCGAGCGCGAGCGATTCAACGCTGGGCAAAAGAGCTGCTTGCATGATGACGGCCTCCTGTTGGCATGAGCTGAGATGAATCTTATAGTAGCGGCTGACTTTCTTCACGGCGAACCGAACATGCGTGAACAAGATTTCCAGGCACTGAGCGGTCATCTCGAGCAATTATTGGCGCGTTACCACGCCAGCCAACAACACTGCACGGCGCTTGAAGCGCGCATTCAGGCGCTAGAAAACGAACGCGAAGATTTAAAGCACCGCAATGAGGTGGCGCGCGATCGCGTCGAAGCCATCATTACGCGACTAAAAGCCCTCGACACATCGAGCTAATGCACACTTGAGCGCAGACCATTTATGAGCAGCGAACACCACACGCTCGATATTTTTATCCTCGACAAGGCCTATAAAATTGCCTGTCCGCCTGCCGAGCAAGACAACTTGCAGCGCGCTGCGCAGTTTCTCGACCGCAAAATGCGCGAGATTCGTGGCAGCGGCAAAGTTTTGGGCCTTGAGCGGATTGCCGTGATTGCCGCGCTCAACATTAGCCACGAATTACTCAGCCGCCAACAAGCTGAGCATGAGCCGCAAGTCGGTGCCGACGCCGTCGCTGGCCTATTAAAGCGTCTAGAAACTGCGCTGGCTGAGGACACATCAAGCACTTAGGCACTAAAACGCATTTGTTAGCAATCTCAGCACTGAAGAACAACGGTTTTATAACAGACAAGCCTTAGCAATCTGGCAGCAGATGCGTATACTAAATTTCTTCTCTGGGGTGTTCGCCAGTTTGTCAGATCCCCTGAGCCGATGTTTAAACCATTGGGATGCGTTCGTTTATAGCGGTGTGCATGTCCGCCCGTCGGAAAGCCTAATGTTATGACGCCGCCTCCCCCTTGAACCGCAGGGTTCAAGGGTGACGATAAACAGCGGCACGCTCGGAGAAACTTCGCTTCATGGACTTTTCGTTCAAGCACACGAAACACGCCCTCCGCCAGCATTTGCGCGCACAGCGCAGACAATACTCCGCCGCGCACCAGCAGCGCGCCGCTCAGCGACTTGCCTACTATTTACAGCGACTTGTCGGCCAGCACCGTTGGCAGCATGTCGCTTTGTATTGGCCCAGCGATGGCGAAATTGACCCCAGCTTGTTTGCTCGCTATTTACAGCGTCGCGGTGTGCGGTTGTATTTGCCGGTTGTCCTGCAGAGACACGGTCTTCGCTTTGTTGAGGCGCCCGCGCAAGCGTTCAGCGTGCGCCATCGTCAACAGTTGCGCCAACAACGCTGGCCCGGCAAACGCAATCGCTATGGTTTACGCGAGCCGATTGGGCGCGGCGCCATTGCCGCACACCAGCTCGATGCCCTGCTCATGCCATTGGTGGGGTTTGATCGCCAAGGTCAGCGCCTCGGCATGGGTGGTGGTTTCTACGACCGAGTCGTGGCGCGCTTGCATCGCCGCGTACGGCGCCCGCAGCTCATTGGCTTGGCGCATGCTACTCAAGAACACACGCAGCTAGTTAGTGAGCCGTGGGATCAAGCCGTCGATGTGGTGGTTACGGACGCGGGGCATCGGCGTCGCTAGCGAGCAACTGCAAACGCTCATTGGCGAGTACATCAAGCACGTGCAGCTTTTGCTCAAAGGTCATGCTTGGAATCAAATCCGCCCATTGCGTGCGTTGCTCGCTCGCGCGCTGATCAGCCTGCGTTAGGACATCGGTGAGCGCCGCATTGAGACGCGCAATGTCTTGATCTTGGGCAATTTCGGCAATGACTTTGTCTTTTTCTGCTGCGGATGCGCTCAGGCGCGTGGCATCCCGCGAGGTCAAGCCACTGACGCCGTTATTGAGACCGGCCCATTGCAAGCTGCATGCTGCCAATAACATCACCACACCAAACAAGCTGATTATGCGACGCATGATGATTCCCCAAGGCTCATTAAGCAGCTGACTTAATCACGAAGACTGAGTTGTTGCCAGCCCCGCTCATCGGCAATGCGTGACAACACGGCATCGGCATCGACTGCGACGGGATGCGCCACGCACTCGAGTAGCGGCAAATCATTGCGCGAGTCGGAGTAAAACCACGCTTCGTCGAGGCGGCCATGATGCGCGTTTATCCACGCCTTGAGGCGCGTGATTTTGCCTGCTTGGAAGCAGGGCGTGCCGTGCAGGCGCCCCGTGTAATGGCCACGCGCATCTTGCTCGGGTTCAGTGGCAATCAGATGCTCAACACCCAAGCGCTGCGCAATCGGCGCGGTGACGAAACGATTGGTTGCGGTAATGATGACCAGCGTATGGCCAAGGGCACGATGCTTGTCGAGCAACGCCTGCGCTTTCGGCAACAGCATGGGCTCAACACGCTCACGCATAAATTCAGCGTGCCATTGCGCCAAAGTCGCTGGCGTATTGCGCGCCAACACAGCAAAAACAAACTCGCAAAATGCGCGAATATCCAGCGTTCCGGCCTGATAATCGGCGAAAAAGCCATCATTAGCACGTGCATAAGCCGCTGCATCAACATGGCCTTTTTCAGCCAAAAATTCGCCCCATGCGTGGTCGGAATCGCCGGCCAACAGCGTGTTATCTAAGTCAAACAGTGCAAGCGTCATCGTCAGCTCAGCTTATGCGTTTAAGAATGCCAGCTAAGGATAACCACTTAGTGCGAAAAAATCGCGGCTCATCCTTGCCGATATGACGGCGCTGCGGTACTAATACAGTCAATAAACTCAAGATTTTCAAGGACTCTCCAGTGATCGACGGGGACGGCTTCAGGCCCAATGTGGGCATCATCATTTGTAATGCCATGGGCGATGTGTTGTGGGCTAAACGCTATGGTCACGACGCGTGGCAGTTTCCACAAGGCGGCATCAGCGAGGGCGAATCGCCAGAGCAAGCCATGTATCGCGAGCTCTGGGAAGAGGTGGGGCTAGAGCGCGATGACGTTAAAATCCTCGCGCAGACCCGCGGCTGGCTGCGCTACCGATTGCCTAAGCGCTTCATTCGTAACGATAAACCGCCGTTATGCATTGGCCAAAAACAGAAATGGTTTTTGCTGCAGCTGGTCGGCGCTGAGTCGCGCATTGCCCTCGATAAACAGCGCCCCGCCGAGTTTGATCGCTGGCAATGGGTGAGCTACTGGTACCCGCTCGACCAAGTGGTGTCGTTTAAACGAGAGGTCTACCGCAAGGCCTTAAAAGAGCTCCAGGCACGCGTGCCGGTTGCCACCGCCCAAGCAGGATAAGCTCATGCCATTGACCACCGAGCCGAGCATGCTGGAAATTCTTCGCCGCATCGTTCAGGAAGTTGACTCCGCTCCAACATTCCAAGCGGCGCTCGACGTGCTCGTGGCCTCGGTGCGCGACACCACCGGCACCGAAGTGTGCTCCGTGTATCTGCTCGACGAACGCAATAATCGCCTCGTGCTGATGGCCAACGAAGGCTTCAATCCGCGCTCCATTGGCGTGGTGAGCATGGCCATGGATGAGGGCCTGGTGGGCCTGTGCGCCAGCCGCGAAGAGCCTATCAACCTGCAAGATGCCGCCAAACACCCGCGCTATCGCTACTTTCCCGAGACCGGCGAGGAGCATTACAACGCCTTTTTAGGGGTGCCAATCATGCACCGCCGCAAGGTATTGGGCGTGCTGGTAGTGCAACAGTTTGATAACCGCCGCTTTGATGAGGGCGAGGTGGCCTTTATGGTCACGCTCTCGGCGCAGCTTTCCGGCGTGGTGGCGCATGCCAAAGTGCTGGGCCAGCTTGAGATTGTGAAGGGTTCACGCGCCACGCCAACGCAGGTTTATCAAGGCCTCACTGGCGCAGCGGGCGTCACACTTGGTCGCGCCGTGGTGCTCTACCCGCCAGCCGATCTGGACCAAGTGCCTGATCGTGCGGTTGACGATGTGGATAGCGAGCTGTTGCTGCTGAAAAACGCGCTCAATACGGTACGCGCCAATGTTCGCGCCCTCGACGAGCGCATGGGCGACAGCTTAATGCCCGAGGAGCGCGCACTCTTTGATGTGTACTTGCGCATGCTCGATGACAACGCGCTGGGCGGTGAAATTGCCGAGCGCATTGAAGGCGGCAACTGGGCGCAGGGCGCGCTGCGCGAAGTCATCGATACGCATATGCAAAACTTCGCCATGATGGACGATCCGTATTTGCGCGAACGCATGTCGGATGTGCGCGATCTTGGCCTGCGCTTATTGGCCCAGCTGCAAGAGCAAGAAAGCGATGAAACCCGCGAGTTCCCCGACAATAGCATCTTGATCGGCGAAGATATCTCCACCGCCATGCTCCTTGAAGCACCGCTCGATAAAGTCTGCGGCGTGGTCTCAGCCACCGGCGCGGCGAATTCACACATGGCCATTGTGGCAAGAGCACTGGGCATCCCGACCGTGGTGGGCGTGAGCGATATGCCCATCACCTCGCTCGATGACGCCGAGATGATCGTCGATGGCTATGTTGGCCGCGTTTATGTGCAGCCCTCGCGCGTGCTGCGCAAACGCTACAAAGACATCATCAAAGAAGAGCAGCAGCTGACTGCCGGCCTCGATGCCTACAAAGACCGTGAAGCGGTCACGCCCGATGGCTTTGCGGTGTCGCTGTGCGTCAATACTGGCTTGATGGCCGATGTCGCGCGCGCCAAAGAGCGTGGCGCCGAGGGCGTCGGGCTGTATCGCTCAGAAATTCCGTTTATGTTGCGCGAGCGCTTTCCCGGCGAGGAGGAGCAGCGGCAGATTTATCGTCAGCAGCTAGAAGCCTTTGCACCAAAGCCGGTGACCATGCGTACGCTCGATATTGGCGGCGATAAAGACCTGCCGTATTTCCCGATTGAGGAAGATAATCCGGCGCTGGGCTGGCGCGGCATTCGCATCACACTCGACCATCCTGAGATTTTCATGGTGCAAGTGCGCGCCATGTTAAAGGCCGCTACTGGCCTGAATAACCTGCACATTTTATTGCCCATGGTGACCTCGGTCAGCGAGGTAGAAGACGCCGTGGCGCTGATTCATCGCGCAGTGGAAGAACTGCAAGAGGAAAATGAGTTTGCCGTGAGCCTGCCGCGTATCGGCGTCATGGTTGAGGTGCCGGCGACCATCATCCAAATTGCCGATCTGTGCCGTTTGGTCGACTTTGTCAGCATCGGCTCCAATGACTTAACGCAATACCTGCTTGCCGTGGATCGCAACAACGCTCGCGTCGCCGACCTTTACTCGCCGTATCATCCGGCGGTGTTGCGCGCGGTGCGCTATGTGGTCAATGAAGTGCATCGCGTCGGCAAGCCGGTGAGTATTTGTGGCGAGATGGCCGGCGACCCGGGCACCGCCATTTTGCTGATGGCCATGGGCTTCGACACGCTGTCGATGAGCGCCAGCAACCTGCTGAAAGTGCGCAAAGCCATTTGCCTAACGCCGATGGCACAGGCGAGAGCCTTGCTCGAGCGGGTGCTGGCTTTCGATAAGCCCGAGGATATTCGCGCCGAAGTGGAAGAAGAACTCACGGCGCTGGGCTTGATTGACCTACTACGGCCGAGCACCAGCGCGGCGTAGCGGCGGAACCTATACACGCACAGTGCTAATGCTTACCGATCAATGCCAAACTGCAGTCGCTGACCGGTATTAAAATCTTCCTCATGCCAGCTAATGTGCTCGCGGCCAAGTCGCAGCCACGTTGAGTTACGCGTGCCGTAGGCCGATGTGCGAATACAAATGGGCGATAACGTGCGCTCCATGTCTAGGCCAACGCCGGTATCCGGCAGCTCGGCATCGGCTGCCGGCGACGTATCACTCAATAGCGCCAACGCGGCATCGGCTGGCGCAGCCGCATCAGCCCGCTGCTCGGCAACAAAGGTTTGCGCGCCCGCCAGCAAGCGCTGCAATTTCGGCCACGGCGTATTCACACGCGCATTCGACAAGCCATGCCAGCCAGCATCTAGCGCCTGCGCGTGGCCGCGATCATCGACACACCAGAGCTGCTGCGCATCACACAGCAATAAGTTAAAGCCTGCATAGTCAGATGCTTGCTCGGCAATGCGCGTGGCTGTAATGAAAGCCGACTCGTCGCCGGTTAAAAATTGCGCCACCAGCTCGCCACGACTGCGCAAGCCACCCTCACGCGTTGGGTCACGATAATTGGTCAATGCGGCAAAGCGCCCTGTGCGGGTTACACCCATCCACGTACCGCCCGCCACCAAGTCGCGACCGGCCAACACCTGCGGCGCCTCCAACCAATATTGTGTGGGTGCCGCCGGACGCGCGAGAAACTCATCGCGATTGGCCCACACTTGCAATGGCAAATCGCTATCAGGCTGCCAGTGGAACGCTAGTAAACACATGCGCATCTTCCTGTGTAAAAAAGCCGTGCAGATCGTCGCGCGATCAACCGCCACGCATGACCAGAGCCACTAAGTGTCTTATGATGCAGGCAGTTTGTAAAAGGATGCGTTCATGCTCACTTACCCGCATATCGACCCAATTGCCCTCAGTCTCGGCCCACTCAAAGTACATTGGTATGGCCTCATGTATTTGTTTGGCTTTGGCTCGGCTTATTTGCTCGCTTTGTGGCGCGCCAAGCGCATCGGCTGGAGCAATGACCAAGTCGCTGATCTGATTTTTTATGCGGCCATGGGTGTGATTATTGGTGGCCGCTTGGGCTATGTTTTTTTCTACGGCTTCGATCGTTTCATTAACGATCCGCTCTGGGCCTTTCGCCTCTGGGAAGGCGGCATGAGCTTTCACGGCGGCTTCTTGGGCGTCTTGGTCGCGGGCTTTTTATTCGCCCGCCGCTACAACACGCCCTGGCTAGAAATCACCGATTTATTTGCCGTTATTGTGCCACCCGGCCTGATGTTTGGCCGCCTGGGCAATTTTATCGGTGGTGAGCTGTGGGGCCGTCCGGTGACCAATCCCGAGCTACCGTGGGGCATGGTATTTCCGCATGTCGATGCGCTCGCGCGTCATCCCTCACAGCTTTATGAAGCGCTATTTGAAGGCTTGCTGCTGTTTCTGGTGATCTTTATTTTCACGCTTAAACCGCGCCCACGCATGGCCGCCTCGTCGCTATTTCTGATTGGCTACGGCCTCGCGCGCTTCATCATCGAGTTCTACCGCGAGCCCGACGTCGACCAAGGCTTTGTGCTATTCGACTGGATGACCAAGGGCCAAATGCTCACCGCGCCGATGATCGTGCTCGGCGTGGTGTTGCTGGCCATTTCCTATCGCAAAAGCAATGTCGCGCGCGTGGCTGAGCAAACACGAGCAGCACAGGCGAAACGGAGCCGCTAATCATGCAGCAATACCTCGACTTACTGGCTCGCGCCCGCCATCAAGGCACGTTTAAAAGCGATCGCACCGGCACCGGCACCTACTCCGTGTTTGGCCATCAAATGCGCTTTAATTTAGCCGATGGCTTTCCAGTGCTGACCACGAAAAAATTGCACTTGAAGTCCATCATCCATGAGCTGCTGTGGTTTTTGGCCGGCGACACCAATATTGCCTATTTGAAAGAAAACGGCGTGCGTATTTGGGACGAGTGGGCCGATGAAAACGGCGATCTCGGCCCAGTCTATGGCTATCAATGGCGCTCGTGGCCAGCGCCCGATGGCCGCCACATCGACCAAATCAGCCACGTGGTCAATATGATCAAGACCAACCCCGACTCGCGCCGGCTGATTGTTTCCGCATGGAATCCGGCGCTCGTCGATGACATGGCGCTACCGCCATGCCACGCGCTATTTCAGTTTTACGTGGCCGATGGCAAGCTGTCTTGTCAGCTTTATCAGCGCAGCGCCGATATCTTTTTGGGCGTGCCGTTTAACATCGCCTCCTATGCCTTACTCACGCTGATGGTCGCGCAAGTCTGTGGCCTGCAAGCCGGCGATTTTGTTTGGACCGGCGGCGACTGCCATCTCTACAGCAACCACGTGGAACAGGCCGATACGCAGCTCGCGCGCACGCCAGGTCCACTGCCATCACTGCGCATCAACCCCAATATCACCGATCTTTTTGCCTTTCGCTTCGATGACTTCACGCTCGAAGGCTACGAAGCGCAAGCGCATATTGCCGCCAAGGTAGCCGTATGAATCCTGAACTGCTGCGCGGGGAAGTCCCCGACGACCTGCAAGACTCATTGCCCGATGATGCCGTGCGCGTCTCGCTGATTGTCGCCATGGCCAGCAATCGCTGCATCGGCATTAATAACGAGCTGCCGTGGAAGCTGCCGGAGGATCTGAAATACTTCAAGCAGGTCACCAGCGGCAAAGCCATCATCATGGGGCGCACCACGTTTGATTCCTTAGGTCGGCCACTACCCAATCGCACCAATATCGTCATGACTCGCGATGCGCACTGGGAAGGCCCGATTGGCACGCGCGTCGTGCACTCGCTGGAAGCCGCGTTGGCGCTGGCCGAAGCCGTGGCGGTGAGTAACTATCAAGATGAAATCGTGGTGATCGGCGGTGCTGAAATCTACGCACAGCTGCTGCCGCAAGTTGACCGGCTCTACATCACCGAGGTGCATGCTGAGGTGGCCGGCGATGCTTTTTTCCCTGAGGTCGCCGCTACCGACTGGCAAGAGGTGTCGCGACGCGCCTGTCGCGACGAGACCAGCGGCATGGGCTACGACTTTGTCGTGTATGAGCGCGTGCTCGCCGCCTAACACATCGCCTTGATGGACCATCGTTGCTAACAGGAGTGGCCGCCATGGCGCACAGAAATACCGAATTTTTAAGCCATGTCGATGCCGCCGTCGATGCCATCATTGCGCGAGTCGGCAAGCGCTTGGTCGTCGGCATGCCGCTCGGTTTGGGCAAGCCGCCCGAGCTCATCAATGCGCTGTTTGAGCGCGCCAAAGCCGACCCAACGCTGTCGCTGACCATCCTCACCGCGCTCTCGCTAGAGATCCCTTCGCCGGGCAAAGGTCTGGAAGCTAGGTTCATGGCGCCGTTTTTAAACCGCGTGTTTGCCGGCGTGCCTGAGCTCTCTTATATGCGCGCACTGCGGCAAAATACGCTGCCGGCCAATATCGTGGTGTCGGAATTTTTCTTCAAACCTGGCAGCTTTTTAAACCACGCCCATGCCCAGCAGCACTACATCAACAGCAATTATTCGCACGCCGCCCGCGACGTCTTTAACAACGGCTGCAATGTCGTCATGCAGGCCATCGCAAAAACCGGCGAAGGCGCCAATGCGCGCTACTCGCTAAGCTGCAACCCCGACACGGGCCCTGAGTTGCTGGAGCTACTGGAAGCCAGCGATCGCGACTTTATGGTGCTCGGCGTGGTCAATACCGAGCTGCCGTTTATGGTCAACGATGCCATCGTTCCGGCATCCACCTTCGACATCATCGTCGACGACGCGGCGTATTACAGCGCGCTATTTTCGACGCCCAAACAGCCAGTGACTACGCCCGACTATTGCATCGGGTTGTACGCCAGCAGCCTCATTAAAGATGGTGGCACGCTGCAAATCGGCATCGGCGCACTCGGCGACGCCATTGTCTACGCCACGCAATTACGCCATCAGCACAACGCCCGCTACCGTGAGGCGCTCAACGACTTGGGCGCCACCACTCAGCATGGCGAATTGATCGAGCAGGTCGGCGGCGTTGCGCCCTTTGTCGAGGGCTTATACGCCGCCACCGAAATGTTTGTCGATGGCTTTTTGCACCTCATGGATGCCGGCATTTTAACGCGCGAGGTCTATGATTTTTGGGCGCTGCAAGTGCTCATCAATGACCAACGGCTCGACCCAAAAGCCATCGAGCCTGAGGCCTTAGAGGCACTGGAGTCGCTCGGCGTGCGGGTGATTCGCACGCAAGACTTCCAGCGCTTGCAGCATCATGGCTTTTTTAATGAGGCCACTCGCTACGACAACGGCTATATCATTGCGCCCGATGGCACCCGCGTGATCGCCAATGTCGCCGAGCCATCCGCGCGTGCGGTGATGGCTGCGCAATGCCTAGGTTCGGCGCTGAAAAATGGCGTGGTGCTGCACGGCGGCTTCTTTCTCGGCCCGCGCAGCATGTACGAGGCCATCCGCGCCATGAGCCCTGCCGAAAACGCGCGCATTTGCATGACTGGCGTCAATAAGGTCAACCAGCTCGACCTCAACCCGCGCTTGTATAAAGCCCAGCGCATCCACGCGCGCTTTATGAACACCGGCATCATGGCCACGCTCTCCGGCGCACTGGTCTCCGATGGTCTCGCCGATGGCCGCGTGATCAGCGGCGTCGGCGGCCAATACAACTTTGTCGCCATGGCGCATCAGCTGCCCACCGGCCGTAGCGTGCTAATGGTCCGCGCCGTGCGCGAAGGCGATACGCCGACCAGCAATATCGTCATGAATTACGGCCACATCACCATCCCGCGGCATCTGCGCGACGTCGTCATCACCGAATACGGCATTGCCGATTTGCGCTCAAAATCCGACGCCGACGTCATCAAAGCGCTGCTCAATATCAGTGACTCGCGCTTCCAAGATGGCCTGCTCGCCGAGGCCAAAGCCAGCGGTAAAATCGCCGCCGACTATGCTATTGCTGAGGCGTATCGCCAGAACTTCCCCGCCACACTCACGGCCAAACTCAGCGCGCATGCCTTGCCGAGCTTCCCGCTCGGCAGCGACCTAACGCCCGATGAGCTGCGCCTCGGCGCGGCGCTGAAGGCCATGAAAAAGCGCGCCGACGTCACGCCTAAATGGCGCTTATTGCTGGCACTACTGCGCTTTAAACCCGCACATATTGAACCAAGTTTAGCGCCGCTGCTCGAGCGCATGGGCTTAGCACAACCCATCACACTCGAAGATAAAGTCGCTCAAATGCTCTTGTGTGACGCACTTACGCAATAGCTACAGGTGCAACACAAATATTACAAATCCTTGTATTTGTAGGATAAATGCTACCTGAGCGTTTTTTATACGCATGCTCGCCTAAAATTAGACTCATCATGAGAGCATGACGAGTCACAGACATGGACAAGCACTGGCAGCACCCAAGACAGCGCGGGGCGACACTGATTTTTACGGTGTTGTTCATGATGCTGGCTGTCTTGAGTTTGGCGCTAGTCGTCGACACCGGCCGCTTGTATGTGGAAAAACGCAACCTACAGCGCATTGCCGACATTGCCGCCCTTGAGATTGCCTCACGCGGCGGCTGCGCACTCGATACTGCGCAAGACATTGCTGTCGAATCTGCTGCTCGCAACCAGTTTGTCAGCTCAGAAAGCCAGCGCATCACGGCGCGCTGCGGCTATATTACGGTTGAAAATCAGCTCCGCGTATTTACTGAAAGCGCAAGTGACGACCAGGCCGTAGAAGCTGAAGTGAGTCGCGACGTACCGGCCAGTCTTATTGTCGGTGGCGCATTTCGCGACCGCATTCGCATGAGTGCGCGTGCAACCGCCCTAAGTAGCGCGCCCACCACCGTGTTTCGTATTGGCTCCAAACTCATCAACACGAATCCAGCGGCACCGCTGATGTCGCTGGTCAAACTCGTGGGCCTCAATCTCGACGATACCTTAATCGGTTCCTACGGCGGCCTAGCAAATATTAAAGTCACACCATCTGGCCTGCTTAACGCATTAGGCATTCCGGTCGCGGCCAATATCACGGCGGCCGGCCTCAACGAACTGCTGGCGGTCAACACACTGAGCGTAGGTGATGTGCTTGATGCCGTGGTCACCGTAGCTGGCCAAGATGGCTTATTAGGTGCCAATGTTCAGCTCCTCAATGCCATTGAAGCCGACCTCGGCATTGATGATTTAAAAATTCAGCTGGGCACAGATCCCAGCATCAATAGTACCCCGGGCTTATTTGCCGTGGTCGACACCGTGAGCTCATCAGCCTCGTCGGCGCTCGATGTTGGCGTTGATGCCTTAGGGCTTGTCACGACGGCGCTGGGCATTGCCACCAAAGAGCAGGGCATCAAGCTTGATTTAGGCGGCAATAATATTTTGACCGGCCTGAAAGCCGGTTTGCGCGTGGTCGAGCCACAGTCGATTGGCGTTGGCGGCGTGGGCACGACCGCCAATAACGCGCAAGTACGGTTAAATATTGACCTCAACACCAACAATGGCTTAACCGGCATTTTGCAGTTGCTCGGCACCAGCATTAAGTTGCCGATCACCATCGATACCGTTCAAGCCGTGGGCACTGTGACGGAAATTAACTGCCAAGCTAGCCCGCGCACAGCGACTATTCGCGTCGACTCTGCTGTCGCCAACGCTTGCCTTGGTAAAATCGCGCCGTCAGCGATGTGGTCAACCAAAGAAGTCTGCGCGAGCTCCTTGCAAGACGAGACCTTTGTGCGGCTGCTCGGCATCAATATTTTGCGCGGTCAAGTGGAGCTGCCGGTACTCGCCGCCACGCCGGAGTTTGTCACGCTAGAGGTCGGTGAAACCAAATCCACATCGGCCAACACACTGGCGATTGGCACGCTGCTCGGTGACCTACTCGATGAGCTGCTGGATCTTTTAGGCAATAGTGATTTTGCTAGCGAGCCATTGAGCGAAAGCGACGCCACGCAAATTGCCGATACCTATTTGAGCTTGCCTGAGCTCGCACCTACAGGCTCCGGTGGCGCCTACGATGCTGGCGATTTGAATAAATTGCAAAACCGTTTAAACAACGATGGTATCAACTGGGATCGCCCCGCGTTTTTATTTACGGGCAATATGCTGTCGCAATGGCGTAATAGCGTAAACACGGGCTGCTATAATTTGTTTCCCTTACGCTATCGAACCGACTGCGTGCGTGACAGGCTCATCGATTCCTTGCAAACCGATGCCGCTCCCGGCTTCCTCGGCGCGCTACTGGGCGGCCTATTTGGCAGCGTGATTAAGCCGTTATTGGGCGCAATTTTATCGCCCATTGTCGACCTGCTCAGCGGCTTACTAAACGGCATCGGCAGCTTACTGTCGAATATTCTTAGTAATATCGTCGGTGTCGACCTTGGCCGCAGCGATGTCACCTTAGATTCGCTGAGCTGCGGTGCACCTGAGCTGGTGATTTGATGGCAAAGGACTGCTCGCAGATGTAATTTATGTTGTACGACAGCAGCACGAACATAACGACATTGGCGTCGTTTGGCGCTAATAAAGTTCCCTCTCTCACCCCGGAAAACTACAATCCATCTACTCGCGTGCTGCCTCTACCGTAAGTTGTAGTTCCCTCTCTCACCCCGGAAAACTACAATTGCATCCCTTACACCTACTTCCACCGTCTAGTTGTAGTTCCCTCTCTCACCCCGGAAAACTACAATCGCATAGGCTGTAAGTCCTCATCAGTCCAGGTTGTAGTTCCCTCTCTCACCCCGGAAAACTACAATCTTAGCCAAAGCAATCGCCCTGCACGGCATGTTGTAGTTCCCTCTCTCACCCCGGAAAACTACAATCCGCTGAAATCGATCACGAACGAGTGGCCGGTTGTAGTTCCCTCTCTCACCCCGGAAAACTACAATGGGGATTAAGCCTCCATCAATCACTGACTGGTTGTAGTTCCCTCTCTCACCCCGGAAAACTACAATACGGCTGGAACGAGCCACACACACCGGCGCGTTGTAGTTCCCTCTCTCACCCCGGAAAACTACAATCGCGGCTTGCGCAGGAATGGCCTCGCGTTGGTTGTAGTTCCCTCTCTCACCCCGGAAAACTACAATCGTAATGAATCTGAACAGTAGAGCCGTTCAGTTGTAGTTCCCTCTCTCACCCCGGAAAACTACAATCCGCATCGCTTTTTATATGCGCGAAGAGACGTTGTAGTTCCCTCTCTCACCCCGGAAAACTACAATAATTAGCTCGATTGAACCCCGATCATCGCCGTTGTAGTTCCCTCTCTCACCCCGGAAAACTACAATATTGATGAAATGATGCCGCCCACCGTTGACGTTGTAGTTCCCTCTCTCACCCCGGAAAACTACAATAAGGGCGCTGCGCAGGCTGATTATTTTCTGGTTGTAGTTCCCTCTCTCACCCCGGAAAACTACAATTTGGTCATCGGGTTTGTTTGCAGCCACCCCGTTGTAGTTCCCTCTCTCACCCCGGAAAACTACAATGTGACTTGTACAGTTCCGGCGCCGGCATTAGTTGTAGTTCCCTCTCTCACCCCGGAAAACTACAATTGTAACGACGGCCAAGTCATTAGTGGGTAGGTTGTAGTTCCCTCTCTCACCCCGGAAAACTACAATAGCATTGAGCATGGAGGAGCGAAAACTGTTGTTGTAGTTCCCTCTCTCACCCCGGAAAACTACAATGTGGCGAACGGCCAACTAGCCAGTCAGCATGTTGTAGTTCCCTCTCTCACCCCGGAAAACTACAATGCGACTTAATGCCGAGCAGGCCGGTGAATGTTGTAGTTCCCTCTCTCACCCCGGAAAACTACAATCAGGCGTGCGCCCACACTCTTTAGCGATCTGTTGTAGTTCCCTCTCTCACCCCGGAAAACTACAATCATTGGTTTGTGCTGCTGTGATGCGCTGCTGTTGTAGTTCCCTCTCTCACCCCGGAAAACTACAATAAGGAAAGATGCAGCACCTTATGCAGTTCCGTTGTAGTTCCCTCTCTCACCCCGGAAAACTACAATGCATTAGGCAAAACATCCTGCCAACGCTGAGTTGTAGTTCCCTCTCTCACCCCGGAAAACTACAATTCGAAGATTCGAGCGTTGAAGACTCGCTGCGTTGTAGTTCCCTCTCTCACCCCGGAAAACTACAATCGCTTTGATCTGTGCCTTGCTGATCTTGATGTTGTAGTTCCCTCTCTCACCCCGGAAAACTACAATCTGTGTTGAAGAATAACCAGAGTAATGATGGTTGTAGTTCCCTCTCTCACCCCGGAAAACTACAATCACTCATCCCACACAACCACACAACTCCACGTTGTAGTTCCCTCTCTCACCCCGGAAAACTACAATGACTCAAGAAGTATCGGGGGTCGATCTTGCGTTGTAGTTCCCTCTCTCACCCCGGAAAACTACAATCGTATACGAGCGGCTTAGCCTCTCGCACCTGTTGTAGTTCCCTCTCTCACCCCGGAAAACTACAATAGCCGTCTAATCTTCAATAACGCCTCAAGAGTTGTAGTTCCCTCTCTCACCCCGGAAAACTACAATATGAAGCCCGAGACAGTCCAAAACAAAGCTGTTGTAGTTCCCTCTCTCACCCCGGAAAACTACAATCGGCGAGCTTTTCAGCCTCTAGCGCGTCGATTCTGGGTTGTAGTTCCCTCTCTCACCCCGGAAAACTACAATGGTGGCGCAGTTCACAAGCATTCACGCAATGTTGTAGTTCCCTCTCTCACCCCGGAAAACTACAATACCCCCAATCCAAACCCTTGTAGCGCTTGCGTTACAGGGGTTTTTACTTAGTAAAAAGGCGCGCTAAAACAACAGCATTTGATCAGCATTAACCTTTTTTTCCTGTATAGATCGCGTGCCCACAAGCAGCTTCATGCTGGTAAACTGCTTCTCAGTGAGTTGCAAATAACGAATTGAGCCTTCTTTGGGCAGGTTATTTGCCAATCGTTTGAGGTGTTTTTCGGCACTATCGGTGCCGTTTACCACGCGGCCATACACCGACCACTGGATCATATCGTATCCGTCTTTCAGCAAAAACCGACGAAACACCACATAGGCACGCTTAAATGCCGGCGTAGTCACCGGGAGATCAAAAAAAACCAGTAGTCGCATAAATCGCCTCGTTTGCTTACTCATAAGTTAGCAGTCCTTCCCAACTAGTCTTGGCAACACCAGAGCGGGCAGTGACTTAGCGCCATCGCCGTGCATAAATGCTTTGACTAAGCTCATCACGGCTTTATCTATTGCCACCAAGATTGAACACTCGCCCATCGGGCCTGAGACGAGCGCCACATCGCTGTGCAATAGACCAATGAGCTGCGTCTTTTGCGCGGTCGTGAGTATGTCGTCAGATGGCCTTGGCATATTGATCACGCATTGATCAACAAAAGGCCGAAAAGGCTCAATGACGTCATCGGCTAAATTAAAGCTATTTTGCTCACTGCGATGAAACACACCGAGTGCAGGCAAGCAGCCATAGGCCACCAGGGCGCGAGCAATAGCAGCACGAAACACGGCATATCCATAATTTGAGGCGGCATTGAGCCAGTTAGTTTGCTGGCGCGTAAAATCCGCGCCATGCAATACTTTAAAATAGGCCTGCGCACCTTGAGCCTCTAAGTTGTCTGGGTCGCCTGAGCGCACCGCTTTCGACAGCCGATGCAGAAACTCACTACCACTATGCTCTTTCACGCGAGCCAAAAGACCGGCTTGGTTAGCGAGTTTTTGACGAATAATTTCTTGGTGTAGGCGCTTCGCTGCAGGCTCGCTCAGCGCCATTTGTGCGCGTAGTACTTTGAGCGCTCTGGAGTGGGGCAGAAAGGGTAGCAAACACCCATTGGGTAAAAAGCTTTTACCCAATGTAATCAACACGATTTGCGCATCTGCTAGCGCAGACAGGAGCTGACCCGTTAAGGTGATTTGCTGACTTTCCAGCACCAACACCGCGATATCTTCCAGCGGCACTTGAGCCTTTTGACCCGACTGGGCAATGCACAGCGCTTCATGCCCTAAGCTCAGCGCAGCGGGCTTGCTGATAACCACGCTGCGCCAGCTCATGATCAGATTAGCGGCTTGCCAGGGCGCGCTTTGCGCAACGGCTGCCTGACTTCTGGTTTGGCAAGAAATAAGCGACCGAGAAGATCGACATGGCACTTTTCAACTTTTAAGGCTGTCTTTATGCCATTGCTTCGTAACAGTCCATCCTTTGCAAGCTTTGTATTTCTATCATGTAGCCAGATATTTATATTCCCCGTAGCGCGATCTAAGCCTCCAAAATACCCCTCGCGAGCAGGCTGGTTTTTCAAAATAACTCGCACCCAGTCGCCCGAACACAAACTAAATAAAAACTGATAAGTCTCATCCATGTCAGGCCATTCACTTTCAGGCTTTGACTGTACAACGGCTCTATTCGGTAGCGTGTCGGCCACAGCATCGGCCACATAAAGCGGCACGGCATAAAACTTACCGGCTTTAGTAAATATGTCTACGCGTATCATTGCGCCGTTATCGGCAATACCGTGACGCACCGCCATGCCACTTTTTTGGGTGGACAAAAGCTTCACCGAGCGAATGACAGGTGCCACCTTGCCCGGCTTAGAGGGTTTCAAAAGGGGCGGCTGATCTGGCCCAAAGGCTTTTTTGCCATCGCCGCCGTAGGCTTTTAAGCGCTCACGCACAGCGTCAATGAGGCCTGCATTTCGGGGGTCTTCGGCACCGACAATTTTGTCTACATCTTTTAGCGACAAAGCCGACAGTGGGGTATTGATACTGGATTTGTTATCGGCCAGCAGTCGAGCCTCTTTGCCAGTAGAGCGAATCGTTTCTTTGTGCGCCTGGCCAATATTTCGACGCTGCGGTGCGCGGGATACACGAACTGGCATTAGATCACTTGGCCGCAACACATCGGGCAGCTTCTCTTCAAAGTAGCGGATGGGGTTGGGTGCTAATCGAGCCTCTAATTCCTGCCGGAAGTATGGCCAGGGTTGCGGAAAGCGATCGTCGAGCTTGAGCGCTTGTTGCTTCCTAAATGCGTCTATATCGAGGATTTCGCCTGTATCAGGGTCTATGTAGGACTCTTTGACCATCGCGAGCTCTTTTCGTTTGGCGTGCTCGGCCATGCGCTTAACAAAAGATCGGCTGGTTGCCGCCACCACGGCGGCATCTTGTGCATGATGCAAATCGCCATTTTGGCGCACTTTGGTAATGCCCCATCGCGCCCGCAGCAGAGACGTCAGTCGGCCAGCTACGACCACGCAGCGCTCGTGCCCCGCCGCTGATTCATGCCAGGTCAGGTGTGTCTCCAACATCTGCTTAAACTCGCGGCAGATATAACGCGTGTCGTTGAGATTACGGTCGCGGAACTCCTCGGCTTCTTCTTCGCCAAAGTGTTTGCGCAATAGTTTTAGTCTTTTGGGTTCTCTGTAAGCTGCCGTGCTTTTTACCCATGCTGAAAATGCCAACCACCGTGGGCTGTCGTCACTTGAGCCGAAGTACTCCCACGGGGTTCGGTTGCCTTTGTTGCGATTCTCCGCCGTTAACACCAGTACTTTATTGCTTAGGCTGTCATCGAAGCTGCGCGAGTAAGGCAACACATGGTCAACTTCCACATAGCCAGGCTCTTGAAGGCGCGCCGTATCAATTGGCTTTTGACTATATGCACACTGACCATTTTGCTCTCGGTACAAGCGCCACTTGAGCATATCTAAGCCATTGGGCTCTCGACCAAACTGCTCGGCATACATATCTCGAGCACCAGCGCGCTCGGCTTCATATTTCTTTTGATCGCTCTCAATTTTCCGGCGCTCGACTGGCCCGCGGCTTAAATCTCTGGCTAATTCAATATGAATAGCGGCAGGCGGGCCGTACTCTCGGACAATGGCATTAACCAATTTGCGGGCTTGGTTTAGCGCCCGATAAACAACCGGATTGATAATTTTGTCGCGGTCGGGAGCGGGCAAATACGTCGTACGTGCATTGGTGACTTGTACCTGACTGTGGTGATAGCCGGCACTGAGCACAGCTTCATCGTAACGCTGCCCTTGCTGCAAATAAGGTAAAATTTTCGCTAATGCTTTTTGTGACAAACGAATAAAGTCATCGAAGCTTTCCTCGAGCAAACTGTCGATCAATGCGTCATCAAAGTGATGTTCGAGCAGCCACGCTTTGCATTCTTTGTCATCTTTAAAGCAGGTCAGTGCGTAAGCAATTTGATCTAGTCTCTCGCCGTGATACACATCTTTTTGCCAGTCTGACGTGCGGCCAATACGTTCATACGCTTTAGCTAACCGGTGAAATGAGCCACTCTCGAAAAAAGTCGTTTCTTCGGGGTTTTTCCCGTTCGCTGAGCGATAGCTGAGTAAGTTAAAGCGCGTGTGTTCCGGCAAATCTAAAACCTTTCTCACTTGCTTGAAGGTCAGCTTCTTTTGCGTAAATGGCAGATTTTGGAGCGCCTCGCGCTGTGTCGCACTGAGCTCAACAGACTTACCACTGGTCACGATCTTTAGGTTATTAAGCTTGCTCAACCAAATAAAGCGCTGAGCCGAGTAACTCGCTTTGGGTGCTCTAAACTCTGCTGGCTCAAAAGTACATTTGCCAACCATTTTGAGCAGGTTTGCACCCGAAAGCGTGGGCCGACGCTGCAAAAGCAGCTCATGTACGCGATCGTGCAATGTCGAGGTGGCTAAGACATTACCCTGCCGCTGCTGCGCAGCAAATACCTCCGCCAACTCATACACAAGGTCCGCGCGCGCAAAGGTATGCGTGTAGGAACCGCCTTTATTACGCTTCGCTTCCTCGTAGGCGGCATCCTTTGCTGCCATTTCGCCTACCGTGCGGTAGTTTTTTTCTGTCATTAAAGCTTGGTTGGCTTTTACGCCACTGAGCATTTGGCCTGCTTTTTCATCAGACTTAAGCTCACTTTTTCGGTTCGACATAAAGCCGCGATGCTTGACCATGTGGTAGATGACCACAGCCAACTCTTGCCCAGTGAGCTTTTCATCTAATGATTTTGCGCGAAGCGCCCAAGGCGTGGCTGGCGTATAAATCAGGGCCATGGGGTCATTGGTGCTCAACAGGCCCTCGCGCTTTAATAAACGTCTTAGCCGCAATAATCGAAACGCCCGGCGACGAATGCGCCGTCGCGTAAGCCGTGACTCTCGACGCACTAAATTAAGCGAGTCGCCTTCTTTAGCCGTCTCAGCTTTATCGAATGTACGAACATGAAGTGCTTTGATGCTGTCGGAGTCAAGCAGGGCAGCACCAACAGAGGCCATGCCAATATCGAGCCCAAGGGTATAAGAAGTAGTTGTCATGAAGTCCATTTCCAGTTAATTTCGAATCTTGTAGTTTTCCGGGGTGAGAGCCGTTACTACAATAAGGTAAATGCCTTAGGGCATTACACCGAACCCGACCCAGCTGGTTTCAGCTGGGTCTTTTTATTTATACCCGCTTTACTTTACTTTTCAATCCCTTGAGCATTTGGCACGTTGTCCTTCATATTTCATTAGCGGTCATTAAATCGTTTTGCCAGAAAGGGTCGCTATACCAAGTGTCTTGAATGCCCATTGCCTGCAAATCAATTTCTATATACTCATTGAATAAATCCGCAAGGCACTTGCACCATTGAGTATGCGGACTCACCTGCCGCATGAAGTGCTGCAGAATCGCCAACACCATCGCAACACGAGTGTGCTGGTTTTCACCGCGAAGATAATCTGGCCACGAAAAGCCAGCCTGCTTAGGTCTTACGGGCTTAATAGCGAGCTCACGATTCCAGATTCTTGCATGGTGAGCACAAATATTGCGCACGACAGTAAGCGTATGTAGCCAAGAGTCTAGCAATGGCGAAGGGGCAGCAAGCTGCTGGCCAATAAATTTGCGGTCATTATCTTTGGCCAAGCCACGATATAAGTGTGATAAATCACCGATGGTCAACTCTTCCAACATGGCCCAACCGGGCATCAGCTCTGGAGAGTCATAAGTTAAAGCATAGTGTCGGGCATAGCTTTCATGAGCACGCCGATTTTTTAGCGCTTCCTTGCGAAGCGCGTCGGCATTAGTTAGGCGATCAATACGCGCTACTTCTCGGCGATAGTCTTGAAGTGCTTTTTGTTGCGCGTTCTCAATGGTGCTAATTAATCTCTCGTGATCATAGCGGTCTTTAAAATGTGAACGATTCAAATACCAGTGTGGACCATAAGCAGGCCCCATATAGTTTGAGATTGCCGACCTGATTGCCACCTCCGTGCGTTCAATCGCGTCCATGAGTAGCAATCGCAGCCGACGATCGAACTCATAAAGCTGGCTTATTTGACGAAAGCGGGTGCCTGGTAAAAAGGCATGATCTGCGTAACTCACCACCTGAAACGGACGCATATAAGGCGTAAGACGAAAGAAACTTACAGCGCTCAAAAAATCGGCTGCACGTGCTTCGTCACGAATATAAAGACCGCGACTTTTGAGCAGATCTACCTGCTCCAAAATAGAAATAGCGGGCTTAGCGAATGACCTCACGTCAACGCCGACTTTTTTAAAACAATAAAAAACCCGCACGATTTGAGCATGTCTACCGAGGTAGTCATAGGCTTGGCGGGTATGTTACAAACGAGTATAAGCAATCGATACGAGCTGAACAAGACAGCGCTGACTTCAAGACAAAAGCTCGTGCTAAGCGGCAGCCAGTTTAGCGCTAGGCCAAAGTCACTACTTTTCCTGTGCATTGCATACAAATCCTTTTGTAATAATTAATCAACGTTATAGTGCCGCAAACACCAAATCAACCAATCAGTCCCTCATGCCCACCACCCACATTTTTTGCAGCGTTATCGATAATTTCGGCGACCTTGGCGTGTGCTGGCGCTTGGCGCGGCAGTTGGCGGCCGAGTTTAGCGCTGAGGTCACGCTGTTGGTTGATGACCTCAGCGCATTTGCCGTGCTTGAGCCGAGCATCGATCCGGCGCTATCGGTGCAACCGCTGGGCGGCCTCACGCTCATGGCGTGGCAGCGCGATGCAGCACTTGCGCTGAGTCCGGCAGCGCTGGTTATTGAGGGGTTTGCTTGCACGCTACCAGCGACTTATCGCGCGCAAATCACCGCGCAAACGGTGTGGGTCAACCTCGACTATTTAAGCGCTGAGGCGTGGATAGACGATTGCCATGGCCTGAGCTCGCCGCAAACGCAGGGCGCCAGCACCACGTTTTGGTTTCCCGGTTTTAGCGCGCGCAGCGGGGGACTGTTGCGCGAGGCTGAGCTCATTCAGCGTTTGCCATCGCACGATGGCTTTTGCAACGACTCGCCGCCACGCATCTCACTTTTTTGCTACGAAACCGAGTCTGTGCAAGCGCTGCTGGCGGCACTGCACACCAGCCCCTGCGAACTGCTTATTTGCAGCGGCAAAGCCTTGCAAGTGGTCAATGCTCATGTGTCGCTTGGGGTGGGTGAGCGCGTGCGGCATGGCGCCAGCACATTACAGGCCTTGCCCATGCTCAGCCACGATGATTTCGATGCGCTGCTGGCCAGCTGCGACCTCAATATCATCCGCGGAGAAGACTCGTTTGTGCGCGCGCAGTGGGCGGGTAAGCCGCTGCTTTGGCATATTTATCCGCAAGATGAGCTCGCTCACGAAACCAAGCTCGCGGCCTGGCTGGCGCGTGTGACCACGCACGCAAAGGCACAGACGCACTCTGCTACGCGGCCAAAAGCTGCGCAGCAAACGCGTGCGCTAAGCAGCTGGCAAACCGCGCAATGGGCGTGGGTGCGCGGCACGCTCACGCCCGACCACCTGCACGCGCTATTGGCAGTGCTCAAGCCATTACACGAGGTCATGCTGCACTGGCGTGATGCGCTGACGGAGCAGCCCGATCTCGCCACACAACTGATGCGTTTTTATGCAAATCAGGTAGAATCTGTGCCCGAGAAAACCCACCCGGATTAGCTTTATGAAAACAGCGATGGAATTCCGCGCCGGCAATGTCATTAACATTAACGGCCAACCGATGATTGTCTTGAAATCGGAATACAACAAATCAGGCCGCAACTCGGCCGTCTGCAAAATGAAAATGAAGAACTTGCTCACCGGCCAAGGCCAAGAGTCGGTCTACAAAGCAGACGACAAGTTCGACCAAGTGATTTTGGACCAGAAAAAAGCCACCTACTCTTACTTCGCCGACCCCATGTATATTTTCATGGACGAAGAGTACAACCAGTACGAGGTGGAAAAAGACAACTTAGGCGATGTCATCAACTTCATCGAAGATGGCATGGATGATGTCTGCAACGTGGTGTTCTACAACGAGAAAGCGATTTCCGTTGAGCTGCCCACCACCATCGTGCGTGAAGTTGCCTACACCGAGCCCGCTGCACGCGGCGATACATCGGGCAAGGTCATGAAAACCGCCAAGCTCAACAACGGCTTTGAGCTGCAAGTGGCGGCGTTTATTGAGACCGGTGAAAAGATCGAAATCGATACCCGCGACGCCACCTTTAAGTCACGCGCCAAAGCCTAAGCCTTGGCAACTCGGCACACCTTAAGCGGGTGTGCCGGGGCGTATCACTGCCCGCCACAGCCTATGCCCGACCGGGCCGGCGCGACTAATCAGCAGCGCCATCAAGATCAAACTGCAGCCCACCAACTGCCAGCCGCTCATGGTTTCGCCAAGCCACGCCGCCGCCAGCAGCGCCGTCCATACTGGCTCAATGACCATAATCACCACGCCATGGCTGTGGTTCGACAAGCTTTGCGCATAGGTTTGCACCAAAAAACGCATGGATGAGCCAATCACCGCACTCGCCAATACCCAACCAATCATGGCGCCCGAACGCGATTCCCAGGTTGGCAACCACGGCTCAGTCAGCGCCGATAGCCCCGTGGTCACCACGCCCACCGTGGTCAGCACGATGGCGGTGAGCGCCAACGGCGGCACTTTCTCTTTCGCCTTCGATGTCTCGGTCGATGCCACGGTATTGGAGGCGCGCGTGTTGAGAATAAAAAACAGCGCAAAAATCACCGCGGCAACAATAAACCAGAGCTGACCCTGCGCCACGCTGAGCTCATGCTGCAAAAACAAAAGCGCCAAACCGGTACTGGCAATGGGCAGCGCCACCCAGGTACTGCGTGGCGTGGCCTCGTCGAAAATCAGCCAGGCCATGACCGGCACCAAGACCACGCCAAGACTGGTCAGAAACGCGCCTTCGCCAACATGCACGCCGGACTCGAGGCCCATGATCCAGCAGCTCATGCCGGCGGCAAACACCAAACCCACGCGCGCGCCACGACGCCATTGCGCCCGATGCAGGCGTTGTAGCTCGCGCCACCCCAAGGCCGCCAGCAGCAAGCCGGCAATCAGAAAGCGGCAGGCCATGAATAACAACGGCGGCATCAGCGCGATGGCCTCTTTCGAGAACATCCAACTCACCGCCGCCAGCAGCGTGACCACCACCAGCAATACATCGGCTTTTAGCTGCGCAGCAATCGCCATGGTCGCGCTCCTTAGGGAAAATGCGTTTTAATGCGCGACATCTTAGCGCATCTATTGAGCCAACTTATGACTTCCGGTAACTCCAAGGGCCGCGTGCTGTTTGCCAGCCTGATTGGCACCACCATCGAATTTTTCGATTTCTATATTTATGCCACGGCGGCGGTGCTGGTATTTCCCACGCTATTTTTCCCCAATGCCGACCCCACCACCGCCACGTTGCAATCACTCGCGACGTTTGCCGTGGCGTTTTTTGCGCGGCCTCTGGGCTCGGCCGTGTTTGGTCATTATGGCGATCGCATTGGCCGCAAAGCCACACTGGTGGCGGCGCTCTTGACCATGGGCTTATCGACGGTGGCCATCGGCTTTTTGCCAACCTACGCGCAAATCGGCGTGCTGGCCCCGGCCTTGCTCGCGCTCTGTCGCTTTGGCCAAGGCCTTGGTTTAGGCGGCGAATGGGGCGGCGCGGTCTTGCTCGCCACCGAAAATGCACCACCGGGCAAACGCGCCTGGTTCGGCATGTTTCCGCAGCTCGGCGCGCCCTTGGGCTTTTTGCTATCGAGCGGCACCTTCCTAGCACTCACGCATTTTCTCAGCAATGACGACTTCATGAGCTGGGGCTGGCGCATCCCCTTCATTGCCAGCAGCTTGCTGGTCTTTGTTGGCCTCTATGTGCGCTTGCGCATCACCGAAACGCCGGCCTTTACGAAAACCCTCGCTCGCAATGAGCGCGCCGAAGTGCCCATGGTCACGCTATTTCGCGAGCATGGCAGCGCGCTATTTCACGGCACAGTGATTGCGCTCACGGTGTTTGTGGTGTTCTACCTAATGACCGTCTTCACACTGAGTTGGGGCACCACAGCGCTCGGTTATAGCCGCGAAACCTTCCTCAAGTTGCAAATGTTCAGCATGGTGTTTTTCGCCGCCACCATCCCACTCTCGGCCATTGTTGCCGACCGCTACGGCCGCCGCGTTACCCTCATGGTGGTGGGCGCACTGACCATGCTCTTCGGTCTGGCCTTTGAGCCGCTGTTTGTCGCCAACGACCCCATCGCCTGCTTGGTATTTCTGATTTTAGGCTTAAGCGTGATGGGCTTGGGCTATGGCCCGCTGGGCACGTTATTAGCCGAGCTATTTCCCACGCGCGTGCGCTATACCGGCGCCTCGCTCACCTTTAATTTGGCGGGCATCTTCGGTGCGTCATTGGCACCGTACGCGGCGACATGGCTGGCCACGGATTTCGGTTTGAGCGCGGTGGGCGGCTATATGGCGCTGGCGGCAGGTTTATCGCTGTGGGCATTGAGCCGCACGCCGGAAACGCAGTATCGCGACGATTAAAAAAGGCCCGCCACTGGGGCGAGCCTTTTTGGGTTCACCGACTTAGTTTTTAAGCGGCCTCGACCTCATCCTCGCTCACTGAGCTGCGAATCAAATGATCAAACGCCGATAACGCCGCCTTCGAGCCTTCACCCATGGCAATGATGATTTGCTTATAGGGCGAGGTGGTGGCGTCGCCGGCCGCAAACACGCCGGGCACGGAGGTTTGGCCTTTAGCATCGACCTCAATCTCGCCGCGCGGGCTCAAGGCCACCGAGCCTTTCAGCCAATCGGTGTTGGGCAGCAGACCGATCTGCACAAAGACGCCATCGAGCGCAAGTTCGTGGGCGCTGTCATCGAGGCGATTTTTATAGGTCAGGCCGGTCATTTTGTCGCCATTGCCCAACACTTCGGTGGTCAACGCCGAGGTGATGATGGTGACGTTGCTTAAGCTGCGCAGCTTTTTCTGCAGCACGGCATCGGCACGCAGCTCTTTATCGAACTCAATGAGCGTGACATGCGCAACGATGCCGGCGAGATCAATCGCGGCCTCTACGCCGGAGTTGCCGCCGCCAATCACGCCGACTTGCTTGCCCTTAAACAGCGGGCCATCGCAATGCGGGCAATAGGCCACGCCACGGCCACGGTACTCTTGCTCGCCGGGCACATTCATTTCACGCCAGCGCGCGCCGGTGGCAATAATCACTGACTTCGACTCAAGCACCGCGCCATTGGCGAGCGTGATGCTCACTTGCTTACCGGCGCTCAGGGCCGTGGCGCGTTGGGTGTTCATGACATCGACGTCGTAGTCTTTGACATGCTGCTCCAACGCGGCGACCAGTTTCGGACCCTCGGTTTGGCTCACCGAAATAAAGTTTTCAATGCCCATGGTATCGAGCACCTGGCCACCAAAACGCTCGGCTACTACACCCGTGCGAATGCCTTTGCGGGCGGCATAAATAGCGGCGGCAGCACCGGCGGGGCCACCACCCACAATCAGCACGTCGTAAGGTGCTTTCGCGTTGAGCTTTTCGGCATCGCGGGCACCGGCATTGATGTCGACTTTGGCGAGAATTTCTTCCAAGGTCATGCGGCCTTGGCCGAAGCTTTCACCATTGAGATGCACGCTGGGCACCGACATGATTTGCTTGCGCTCAACTTCGTCTTGAAACAGCGCGCCATCGATCATGGTATGCGAGATGCCGGGATTAACCACGGCCATCAGGTTGAATGCCTGCACCACGTCGGGACAGTTGTGGCAGCTCAGCGAGATGAATGTCTCGAAGTGCAGGCCGGCGGGTAACTCGCGGATTTGCGCCAATACGTCATCGCTGACTTTGGGCGCGTAGCCGCTGACCTGCAACAAGGCCAGAACCAACGACGTGAACTCATGGCCCAAGGGAATACCGGCGAAACACACGCCCGATTCCTCGCCCGGCTTATTGACCGCAAACGAGGGCCGGCGCGCATCACTGCCGTCTTCGCGCACAGCGATTTGCGGGTTTAGCGCGGCAATGTCGTGCAGCAAGGCCAGAAGCTCTTGCGACTCAGCACGCTCATCGAGGCTGGCAACCAGCTCAATGGGGCTGACTAAACGTTGTAAGTACGCGGCTAATTGGGTTTTCAGTTCAGCATCTAACATGATGGGTCTGCCTGGTTACAGAGGTTTACGGTCACTCCGGGGCTTGTGGCCCCGAAGCGTTTTACGCAACGCGGCTTAGATTTTGCCGACGAGGTCTAGCGAGGGCTTCAATGTTGCCGCGCCTTCTTTCCACTTGGCGGGGCAGACTTCACCGGGGTGAGCGGCAATGTATTGCGCGGCTTTGACTTTGCGCAGCAGCTCGCCGGCATCGCGGCCAATACCGTTGTCGTGCACTTCGCAGAGCTTGATTTCGCCTTCGGGGTTGATCACGAAGGTGCCGCGGTTAGCCATGCCATCTTCTTCGATCATGACTTGGAAGTTGCGGCTGATACGACCTGTTGGGTCACCGATCAATGGATATTGCACTTTTTTGATGGTGTCTGAGGTGTCGTGCCAAGCTTTGTGGGTGAAATGCGTGTCGGTCGATACGCCATAGATTTCCACGCCCATTTTTTGGAACTCGGCGTAGTTGTCAGCCAAGTCACCCAGCTCGGTGGGGCAAACAAAGGTGAAGTCGGCAGGATAGAAAAATACCACCGACCATTTGCCGGTCAGCGTGGCTTCCGTGACCGGCACAAATTTGCCTTCGTGATAGGCGGTGGCGGTGAAGGGCTGTACTTTGGTGTTGATCAAATTCGTCATTTAAAAGCTCCTTAGGTCGTACTCGGCCAGTGGGCTCGCTTTCTGGGCGCTGGCCAGTGGGATCAGGGAATTCCTGCCCGAGCATAGTAACCAAGGATGCTAATAATGTTAAATTGATTATTTGCTGGATTTCGATAGGCATTAGCTATGAATCTAACCTACGCCAGAGAAGGCCGCACAGACTGTGCGCGAAAACATATCGGCCACAAAAAAGCCCCGATCACGGATCGAGGCTTTAAAGTTTCAATAGATGGTGGCCTGGCCCAGAATCGAACTGGGGACACGCGGATTTTCAATCCGCTGCTCTACCAACTGAGCTACCGGGCCACACGAGGGGCGTATTAAAGCTGCGCGAAGGCCTAGCGTCAAGCCTAACGAGCCTTAGGTGTCCAGTTTTTTCGATTATCGGGGGCTGGCACGCGTGCATCTGCTGCTTTTTTGCGCGATAAGCGCGTGCTCAGCGCAGGTGTCGCGCGCCGTAACCATAATTCTAAACTCACCAAGCGCGCCACCAACCACACCCACACCACGGCAATAAGCACCGCCAGCACCAAGCTCATCTCAAGCGAGGTATTACCCCAGCTAATCAATACATAGCCACTGTCTTGACTCATCGCCGTGACTGACAGAGTCAGCACGACGACCAGCACACACAACCACGTCAGTAATCGCATGGCTAGCGCTCCCCACCCAAACTAGGCAATGCCGTTAACGCGGCGCGACTAATCAGCGCCGGCTCATCGCGGGTAATAATTTGCGCCTGCAAATCCTCAAGCTCAGTGAGTAATGCTTCAGTTTGGGCCACTGGCAATGCCGCTAGCCGTGCCTGCACGCGACGCATCGCGGCGGCTAATGCTTCCCGGTAAACCGTCGCATCACCCTGCAAAAGCGCCACTTGCGCCTGCAAAACCTGGCTATCAATTTGGCTGCGCAATACATCCAGGCGTGCATCATCGAGCACTGGCGCCAATGGCTCGTCGTGGTGACGCACAACAATGAGCTGGCGGAATTTCGCCACGCCTTGTTGCCATAAATCAGCCATGGCGGAGTTTTCTTGGGGCGATGTCGGCGCCGGCTTAGGCGTCGGCGCGCGCACAGTGCTGACCTTCAACGCGGCAATGTCTTGCTGTACTGCCGATAACCGCAAGTACAGCGCGCTGGTATCGATCGGCTCAAGTGCCGCGAGCGTCTTGATGTCTTGTTTTAGGGCGCGATGCAGTGCGTCGAATGACTCAAAGCGCTGCTCATTAAGCAGGGCATCGACACTGAGCAAAGCACGGCGTGCGGCCACGGCGTCATGGCGCAGTTGCAAGGCGCGCTCGGCAACTGTCACGGCGGCATCAATGCGATCGGTGAGCCAGCGTTGGCGCAGCGCCGGACCATCGAGCAATAACGTCTGAATAATATCTTGCTGTTGCTTAAGCTGCGCGTCACGCAGCGATTCCCGCAAACCCATCGACTCTAATTCGCCACTGACCCGCGCCAATGACGCATCGACTGCACGCAAGCTACTGCGCGCGCGCTTGTGCTCCTGCTCGCTATGCCACGCCATGATGCCGGCCGCAATCGTGAGCAGCGTCAGAAACAGCAGCACCAGCTTAAAACCCATACTTAATGGCCGTTTAATGGCGACCGAGGTCACCAAGGGTTGACGGCTAGAAGATGTCGCCATGAGATTGTCCTTATTATGCTCAATGACAGGATGTCTTTGCTTACTCGCCAGCCAATGCTTGCACTGCGGCGAGCCAATGCGCCGGCTGCGCACCACCCGCGCAGAGCACACGCTCAGCACCAGCGTCACGCACGCGATCAGCCAAACGCTCACTGACCGTGATCAACCAAGGCTGCGTGGCCTCAGTGCCGGCAATCTGCTGCCAGTTTTGCCACATCATGGCGCTGCTTAATATCACCGCATCGGGTCGAGGATAGCAGCTGGCCCATGCGCCGCGCGCAGCATCTGGCAAAAATCGCCGATAAAGCGCCAAGGTGTCGACGGTTGCGCCGCGCGCACGCAGCGTAGTTGGCAATAATTCGCGGCCATCCTCACCCCGACAGACGAGCCAGCGCTGACCAGCTACCTGCTGTAAAACAGCAAGCGCAAGCATACCCTCGCTGTCTTCTTGCGCGGCAATATGCACCTGCAAGCCCTCGGCTTCGAGCACCGCCGCCGTGGCCTGACCAACCGCCACGCAGGGCAAAGGCTGAGGCCATTGCGGCCAATAATCCGTGATCGCGCTGACCGCGTAGCGCGCGGCATTGGCGCTAACAAAAACCACGCCATCATAGCGATCAAGCGCCATGATCTGGGCCCGCGCTTGTGTGCTCAATGCGAGCGGCTCAACCGCCAGCAACGGCAGCTCAATCACCGCATGGCCCGCGTCGCGCAAGGTCTGCGTAAGCGCCGCCGCTTGCCGCGCCGGGCGTGGATTAAGAATGCGCATTAGCGCGTACTCGAGCGCCCATACACGGCATCCAAAATCTCGCCAGCACCTTGCGCCAACAGCTTTTCAGCCAACTCAACACCGAGGGCTTCCGCATCATGTTGCAGGCCCTGCACACGGTCAATAATCATGCGCTGACCATCGACACTCCCCACGCGGCCTTCAATCATTATGTGCTCGCCATCGAGCGTGGCATAGCCGGCAATCGGCACTTGGCAGCCGCCTTCTAAGCGCGTATTCATGGCGCGCTCAGCCATCACGCGGATGGCCGTGACCGGATCGTGCAATGGTGCAAGCAATGCCTGCGTTTGCGTGTCGTCGCTGCGGCATTCGATGCCAACAGCGCCTTGGCCTACCGCCGGCAGCATCAGCTCAGGATCGATGCTGCAGCGAATGCGGTCGTGCATATTGAGACGCATGAGTCCGGCGCAGGCCAAAATAATCGCATCGTATTCACCGGCATCGAGCTTGGCTAAACGAGTTTGCACATTGCCGCGTAAATCTTTCACCACGAGGTCGGGGCGCGCGCGGCGGATCTGGCACTGGCGGCGCAGACTTGAAGTGCCCACCACAGCACCTTCGGGCAGCGCCTCCACCGATGCCGCGTGATTGCTGACAAAGGCATCGAAGGGGTTTTCGCGGGGGCAAATCACCGACAGGCCGAGGCCATCGGGGAAGGCCATGGGCACATCTTTCATAGAATGCACGGCGATATCGGCACGGCCATCGAGCATGGCGGCCTCCAGCTCCTTAACGAACAAGCCTTTGCCGCCAATTTTTGCCAATGGCACATCGAGGATTTTGTCGCCTTGGGTGACCATGGAAACCAGCTCAACCACGAGGCCGGGGTGGTGACGACGCAGCTCATCGGCTACGTAATGAGCCTGCCAAAGGGCCAGCGGGCTTTGACGCGTGGCGATGCGCAGGGGCTTCGCCGATGTACCTATGGACATAAAAAACCTCGGAACCGATCACTGCGAGCGAGTGTATCAGCCCCGAGGCATTGCTGCGTGAAGCAGGCGACTTAGACGCGGTGCAGGGTTTCGCGTAGCTCGGGCAAATGCCGGCGGCTAACCACTAAACGTTCGTCGAGACCGCGAATGCGCACACGGTATTGGCCGGTTGAAATGACTTCGAGGCCTTCCAAGAAGTTCAATGACAACAGGGCATTACGGTGGATGCGAATGAAACGATCACCGAACTCTTCTTCGAGCTCTTTGAGGGTCTCATCAATCAAGACTTCGCCTTGCTCATGACGCACGGTGACGTATTTATGATCGGCGAGAAAATAGCGCACTTCATCGATAGGAATTAGCTCGATGCCGCGATGCGTACGCGCGGTGATGTGGCTGCGATGTGTGCTGCGCTCGGTGACCGCCGGCTGCTGACGCAAAACGCCGAGCTGTAATTGGCTCACGCGGCAAGCGCGCGCTAAGGCCTCACGCAAACTTTCACGGTTCACTGGCTTCAGCACATAGCCAGCAGCGGTGACCGAAAAGGCTTCGAGCGCATGCTCATCGAAAGCGGTGCAAAAAATGATCGCCGGCGGCGAGTCACGATCGGCGAGTTGGCGGGCGCAGGTCAGGCCATCCATCACCGGCATGCGCATATCCATGAGCACGATATCGGGCGCGTAGTCATTTACTAGCTCGATGGCTTGCTCGCCATGTTCGGCTAAGCCAACAAGCTCATAACCACCAATATCTTCAAGGAGTCGCACTAAGCGTTCGCGTGCTAGACGTTCATCATCACAAATAATGACCCGTGGTTTCATTCCCTAAACCTCACTTTTTTCTTGTTATGGGCGGCCTTGTGGCTCGCTCTTTTTTTATTAAGCCAAGTGTCGCGGGTAGCTCAACTCGGTGACAAAATAGCCTGCCTCTGGCGCCGCATCAAGCTGCACGTCGGGACCAAAGCGCGCTTTTAATCTCAGCAGCACATTGCGCATAGACATTTGATTGCCTGGACGCGCCGGAGACTGCGGCAGCGGATTCGTCATTCGTATCCTAACCCAATCGGGCGAAATCTGAACAGCTAATGTGATTCTGCATGGCGTTGAAGATAACTCGGCGCCATGGCGGATGGCATTTTCCAAGAGCGGCTGCAGCGTTAATAGCGGAATCCGCACGCCGCCAATATCGGCCGGAATTTGCCAATCGATATTGAGGCGATCGCCCAAACGCAGCTCTTCAATATTGGCGTAGCGCCGGCACAGCGTTAGCTCATCGCGCAAACTCACGTCGGCGCTGTCTTTGAGGCTGGCACGAAATAGCGCCGATAAATCCTCGACGACCTGCTCAGCCTTGTCAGGATCCGAAGCAATTAAGCTGGCAATAATGTTCATCGAGTTGAATAAAAAATGCGGCTCAATGCGCGCCTGCAAAGCTTCTAAGCGCGCCTGTAATGCAGCTTTTTCGCGATTTCTGAGCTGCGCTTGCAAGGTTAAATAGCGCATAAATAAGCCGGCAAATAAGCCACTCATCAGCAAATGTCGGAAAATCGCGGCATATTCATTGCTGACAAACGACAGCATGGGCAGCTCTAGCGCATCGAGCAGCATAAAACCGCCCAAGCTCAGCCACAGCAAATTAATCATGATGATGGCAACGACGGTCGCCGATACGGCCAAATGTCGCCACGCCATCATGCGTTGCCGCCAGCGACATATCAGAAAAAAGCTGGTGCCCATGACGCTGCCGGTCAGCAGCAATAATAAAATGTAGTCCCAGAGCGGGAAGGGCCATAAGACGGGCGTTTGCGCGAGCAATAAAAAAAGCGAAATCACTACGCAGATCACGGCGATACGAAACGTGAAGGTGCGCGAACAGAAATCGGGCAGCCAAAACTCATTGCTGTTGAAGTCGGCGGGCGAATGGATGAGCGTGGATTTATTGTTTTTGGACATGAACTCAGTGTGCCCGAGGCAGCCCCGCGTTCACAAGCAGCGCACAGCATGGGTGATGTATACTAAGCGACTTATTTTTAAGCGCATGGCTTACCCGATTTCCGGAGCCCTGCTTATTTTGAGCAAGACGCGCCCAGCAGGCGCCATAAGGTTTAGTCATGAGCACCCCATCATCGTCCATGTGGGGTGGCCGCTTTGCAGAGGCCACCGACCAGTTTGTTGCGCAGTTCACGGCCTCCGTGCAGTTTGATCAGCGCATGTATCGCCAAGACATTCGCGGCTCTATCGCACACGCCACCATGCTCGCCGAAGTCGGCGTGCTGAACGTGGCTGATCGTGATCTGATCATCGATGGCCTGAACGCCATTGAAGCGGAAATCGCGCGCGGTGAGTTTGTCTGGCGCGTGGAGCTCGAAGATGTGCACATGAACATCGAAAGCCGCCTCACCGATCGCATCGGCATTGCCGGCAAGCGTTTGCACACCGGCCGCAGTCGCAACGACCAAGTCGCCACCGATATTCGCCTGTATTTGCGCGATGAAATCGACGCTATTCGCGGTGAATTAAAGCGCCTGATGACCGGCCTCATTGATCTCGCCGAGCGCGAAGCCGAGACCATCATGCCCGGCTTTACGCATTTGCAAACCGCGCAGCCGGTGACTTTTGGCCACCATTTATTGGCCTGGTTCGAAAACATTAAGCGCGATGACGAGCGCCTTGTTGATCTGCGCGTACGCGTCAATCGTATGCCCTTGGGTTCGGCCGCACTGGCCGGCACGACCTATCCCATCGACCGCCGCATCACCGCCAAACTGTTGGGCTTCGATGGCCTCTGCGAAAACTCGCTCGATGCCGTCTCCGACCGCGACTTTGCCATCGAGTTTTGCTCCGCCAGCGCCTTAATCATGATGCACCTATCGCGCTTCAGCGAAGAGTTGGTGCTGTGGGCCTCGGCGCAGTTTAATTTTGTCGATCTGCCAGACCGTTTCTGCACGGGCTCGAGCATCATGCCGCAAAAGAAAAATCCCGATGTACCCGAGCTGGTGCGAGGTAAAAGCGGCCGCGTGTTTGGCCACCTGATGGCGCTGCTGACGCTGATGAAAGGCCAACCGCTGGCCTACAACAAAGACAACCAGGAAGACAAAGAGCCGCTGTTTGATGCCGCCGATACCGTCATGGGCTCCCTGCGTGCCTTTGCCGATATGGTGCCGGCGCTGGTGCCGCGTCGCGAGGTCATGCGCGAAGCCGCACGCCGCGGTTTTGCTACCGCCACCGACCTCGCTGATTATTTGGTGAAGCGTGGCTTAGCTTTCCGCGACGCCCATGAGGTGGTCGGCAAAGCCGTGGGCTATGGCGTTTCAAGCGGCAAAGATTTAGCTGAGATGAGCCTCGCTGAGTTGCAAAATTTCTCCGCCGATATTGGCGAAGATGTCTTCGATGTGCTCACGCTCGAAGGCTCCGTCAACGCCCGCGACCACATCGGTGGCACGGCACCCAATCAAGTGCGCGCCGCTGTGGTGCGCGCCCGTCAACGTATTAATTGAGATGATATTGATGAAAAAATTTCTCGTGATCGCCGCTACCTGCATCAGCTTATCGGCCTGCGCTGGTCTCGGCGGCGGTGGCAGCACTGGTTCCGCCAACAGTGCCTCGCAAACGCAATCGTTTATTCAAGCCGTGGAAGCAAAACGCGGCACGGCGCTGGGCGTGGCTGAAAAGATCCAGCTGCAAGGCCTGGTCGGGGCCACCAAATCCGGCATCAATGGCGTGCAGGATAAATTTCTCGACAATGTGGCGTCACGTATCGGCCTCAGCGGCCCAGCCGTGGCCGCATTATTTCCTGCAGCCGGCACGCCGATCAGCGAATCATCAGCCGTGGCGAAAGTTGAGAAAGCCTTGGGTTCGCGCTTAAGCGCGGCCGACAGTGCCGCCGTGAAAGCCGCCACAGCGCTGCGAAATGACACCGGCGAGAGTCTGAAAACCGGCTTATCGAAGCGCATCGGTGGCTTAGTCGGCCTTGATGGCGCATTCATTGAATCGCTGTTGCCACTGCTCGGCTTCTAAACGTTATACCTCGGCGGGCCAATGTGCCCGCCGCCCATCTGCGCGCTTGCCGTGCTGGAGTGATGTGATGAGTTTGCTACCGCCGGTCGCCAAAACACCGCTGTTTGGTTACGACCGCTATTGGGCGGAATGCTTTGGGCCGGCGCCATTTTTGCCCATGTCGCGCGCCGAGATGGACCAGCTCGGCTGGGATTCTTGCGACATCATCATTGTCACCGGCGATGCCTATGTTGATCACCCAAGCTTCGGCATGGCCATCATTGGTCGCTTGCTCGAAGCGCAGGGCTTTCGCGTCGGCATCATCGCGCAGCCCGACTGGCAGTCTGCCGATCCCTTTAAAATCTTAGGCAAGCCCAACCTATTTTTCGGCATCGCCGCCGGCAATATGGATTCGATGATCAACCGCTACACGGCCGATCGCAAAATCCGCTCCGACGATGCCTATTCGCCTAATGACGAAGGTGGCCGCCGCCCCGACCGCGCCAGTCTGGTCTATGCCCAGCGCGCACGCGAGGCCTATTCCGATGTACCACAAGTCCTCGGCGGCATCGAAGCCTCGCTGCGCCGCATCGCACACTATGACTACTGGCAAGATAAAGTTCGCCGCTCGATTTTGCTCGATGCCAAGTCCGATATTTTGCTCTATGGCAATGCCGAGCGCGCCATCGTTGAGATTGCTCATCGCCTAAGCCGTGGCGAAAACATCCGTGACATCACGGATATTCGCGGCACGGTATTTTTGCGTCGCGATACACCGGCCGGCATGTTCGTGCTCGACTCCTCGCGGGTCGATGCACCTGGCCGCGTCGATCGCATTCTCAACCCGTATGTAAACACCGCCGATCTCGCCGCCTGCGACATTGAAAAGCAAAAGGGCGCAGCCACTTATGCCGGCAGCGCGTTTTCCAGCGAGCTCAGCGACGCGGCTAGCGAACGCGGCTTCGGCACATTTTCTGGCAATAGCATGCCCGGCGCCAATGACATCGGCGCGCCCATCAAGGTCACGCCCGGCGCTTGGGGCGAGCTTGGGGCATTGCCCGAAGACACCACGTTGGTTGAGCTTTTGCCATCGGGCAGTGACAGCAAACGCAGCAAGTTACCCGCGCGCGATGACACGGTGATTCGCCTGCCATCCTATGAAAAAGTCAAAGCCGACCCGGTGCTCTATGCCCACGCTAACCGCGTGCTGCATTTGGAAACCAACCCCGGCAACGCTCGCGCGCTAGTGCAGCGTCATGGCGAAAATGATGTTTGGCTGAACCCACCGCCGATTCCCTTGACCACCGAAGAGATGGACTACGTTTTCGATCTGCCCTATGCCCGCGTGCCGCACCCTGCTTATGGTGGCGCGCGCATTCCGGCCTACGAGATGATTCGTTTCTCGGTGAATATCATGCGCGGCTGCTTCGGCGGCTGCACCTTCTGCTCGATTACTGAGCATGAGGGCCGCATCATCCAGAATCGCTCGGAAGACTCGATCATCCGCGAGGTGGAAAAAATGCGCGAGGTGCCGGGCTTCACCGGCATCGTCTCCGATCTCGGCGGCCCCACCGCCAATATGTATCGACTGGCCTGCAAGAGCCCGGCCATTGAGGCCGCCTGCCGCAAGCCATCGTGTGTTTATCCGGGCATTTGCGAGAACCTCAATACCGACCATGACCCGCTCATCAAACTCTATCGCCGCGCCCGTGAGCTCAAAGGCGTGAAGAAGATTTTGATTGGCTCCGGTCTGCGCTACGACCTCGCCGTGCAATCGCCGGAATACGTGCGCGAGCTGGTCACGCACCATGTGGGTGGCTATTTGAAAATCGCGCCCGAGCATACCGAGGGTGGGCCGTTGTCGAAGATGATGAAGCCCGGCATTGGCAGCTACGATCGCTTCAAACAGCTGTTCGATAAGTTCTCGAAAGAGGCCGGCAAAGAGCAGTTTTTGATTCCCTACTTCATCGCCGCGCATCCCGGCACTACCGATGAAGACATGATGAATCTGGCCATGTGGCTGAAGAAAAATGGCTATCGCGCCGACCAAGTGCAGACCTTTTATCCATCGCCAATGGCCACCGCCACGGCGATGTATCACAGCGGCAAAAACCCGCTGCGCAAGGTCATGCGCGACTCCGAAGCGGTGGATGTGGTGAAGGGCGACAAGCGCCGGCGCCTGCACAAAGCCTTTTTGCGCTACCACGACGCCAATAATTGGCCATTGCTGCGGGAAGCCTTAACGGCGATGGGGCGCGCCGACTTAATTGGCAATAGCAAACAGCACTTGATCCCGACCTGGCAGCCCGCCACCGATGGCCAGTACGCGAGCCCGCGCAAGAAGAACGGCAGTGCTGGTGATGGCGTGTCGCTGAAGGTACAGAAAACTGGAGGCTCGGCACAGCGGCCAGCACGCGTGCCGCGCAAAGGCCAGATTCAGACGCAACACACCGGCTTGCCGCCGCGTGATGATGGCAGTCGGCCCGCGCGGCGGCCCCAGCGTTCGCGCTAAGCCTCAGTCCCAGCGCGCTGGTCCGCCAGCGCCATGGCAATCTGACGAAACACCTGCGGGCTAAACACCATGCCTAAATGTGAGCAGCGCGCCTCCACGTGGCGCGCCTGCGGCGTGACTCTATCGATGGTCGCCGGCCAACTCACCACGCCATCAACGCGACTAAAAATCAGCGTCATCGGGCATTGAATCGGCACGCTGTCGCGGCTAGCGATATCGCGCTCAATGGCGTCTAAATCAAAACCCATCTTAATGTACTGCTTGGCCGTGAGCGTGTATTTCGGGCCACCCACCACCGGCGAGCCCAGTGCGATCACGCCAGCAATTTGCTCTGGCATATCGCGGGCTAATTCGCGGGCAATATAACCACCCAATGACCAACCAATAAGACTCACCGGCTGACCCAACTGCGCTGACCAATCGCGGATGCGTGTTTTTAGCGGCGGGACGAGCTTGTGTACTGCCCCATGATTTTTGCCCTGACCCCATTGCCGCACCACATAGCCTAGGCTGCGCAAACGCTTCGCCAACAAGCCCATAGCCCGCTCACTGGTGCCATAGCCCGGCAGCAACATGACCGGATGGCCCGCGCCAAGTGGTAGGTCATTGAGCAAGCGTTTGCGCAGGCGCAGGCCATCAAGCAGCTCCAAACCCACGCGCGCCTCGGCGGCCACCTCAAACCAGCGTGGGGTTTTGCTCGGCAACTCAGCGGGCAGATGACTCAAGTAACGCATGCGGGGCTCTCCGGGGCATGAGATTGCAAGTCGCGACGCCGTTTACGGGGTGTTGACTACGGCTTTGCAGACTAGGAAGCCATCCATGCAGATGGCAGAATGAACGAATATACCTCAAGTGAGCAGCGTATGAATGAATCAATAGTGGTGTTAGGCGGCGGCTGCTTTTGGTGCCTCGATGCGGTCTATCGCGAGGTGCCCGGCGTACTCGAATGCGTCTCCGGCTATGCCGGCGGGGCGCGCCCCAACCCAAGTTATGAGCAAATCTGCACCGGCGCCACCGGCCATGCCGAAGTGGTGCGACTGCGCTACGACAGCGCGGTAATTTCGCTCAATGAGCTGCTGCGAATTTTCTTCACCATACACGATCCCACCACGCTCAATCGCCAAGGCAATGATGCCGGCACGCAGTATCGTTCTGTGGTGTTTTGCCAAGATGATGCCCAGCGCGCAGCAGTCACTGATTATATCGATGGCATTCGTGGCGATTACAGTGCACCGATTGTGACTGAAATTGCCGACGACACGCCATTCTGGCCAGCCGAGGATTATCACCAAGATTATTTCCGTCATAATCCAGGTCAGGGCTATTGTCAGTTTGTGGTGGCGCCAAAAGTGCTGAAATATCGGGCCATGAGCGCGCGCTGACTAAAGCCAGGCATAAAAAAAGCCCTCTAAATAGAGGGCTTTTTCATAGCGCACAACGCGTTTATTTGCGCTTCATCATGTCGAAGAATTCGTCGTTGGTTTTTGCGTCTTTGAGCTTGTCGAGCAAGAACTCAATGGCCGCGACTTCATCCATTGGATGCAGCAGCTTGCGCAAAATCCAGACCTTCTTCAATTCATCATCGCCAATTAAGCGCTCTTCGCGACGCGTACCCGACTTCTTAATGTTGATGGCCGGGAACACGCGCTTCTCAGCAATGCGACGGTCGAGATTAACCTCATGGTTGCCAGTCCCTTTGAACTCTTCAAAGATGACCTCGTCCATTTTCGAGCCGGTGTCGATGAGCGCGGTGGCGATAATTGTCAGCGAGCCACCCTCTTCGATATTACGCGCGGCACCAAAGAAGCGTTTCGGTCGCTCCAGTGCATGCGCATCGACACCGCCGGTGAGTACCTTGCCCGAGCTCGGAATGACGGTGTTATAGGCACGCGCCAAGCGAGTGATGGAATCGAGCAAAATAATCACATCTTTCTTGTGCTCAACCAAACGCTTGGCTTTCTCGATGACCATTTCGGCGACTTGCACATGGCGCATCGGCGGCTCATCAAAGGTGGAGGCAATCACTTCGCCGCGCACCGTGCGCTGCATTTCGGTGACTTCCTCTGGGCGCTCATCAATCAGCAGCACGATCAGATACGCTTCAGGGTTATTTCGCGCAATCGACTGTGCCAGCGTTTGCAGCAACATGGTTTTACCGGCTTTTGGTGGCGCCACTACTAATGAACGCTGGCCTTTACCGTATGGCGACACCAAGTCGATAGTACGCGCGGTTAAATCTTCCGTGGAACCATTACCCAGTTCCATAATTAAACGCTGCGTAGGAAATAGCGGCGTTAAATTTTCAAATAGGATTTTATTGCGCGCACTTTCCGGCGCATCCAAATTGATTTCATTAACTTTCAGCAGCGCGAAGTAGCGCTCCGATTCTTTCGGCGGTCGAATAGTGCCGGCAATCGTATCGCCGGTGCGCAAATTGAAACGACGAATTTGCGAAGGACTAACGTAAATATCGTCAGGGCCGGCTAAATACGAACCTTCGGCGGAACGTAAAAAGCCAAAGCCATCGGATAAAATTTCTAAACAACCATCGCCAAAAATTTCTTCGCCGTTTTTCGCGTGCGTTTTTAATATGGCAAAAATGATGTCTTGTTTACGGTTACGGGCCATGCCTTCTAAGCCCATGGATTCCGCAATTTTAATGAGTTCGCCTATCGGCTTTTTCTTGAGTTCGGTGAGATTCATACCGTGCTGTCAATTGGAGGGTAAGGGCAACCCAATCACTCTATGGCCAGTGCGTGGCGAGGTCGTTCAGCAGGAATTCACTGCGCAGCACAACGGCGGTCGGCTGGAGGTCGTGGGGAACGTAAAAGAGTAATCTGAGTTGAAACGAGGCGATGGTGCCGGGAGCAGCCATCGCCAATAGGACTTATATAGAGGAGTCGATAAACGCTGTCAACTGTGACTTAGATAGTGCGCCCACTTTCGTGGCAGCAATTTCGCCCGATTTAAACAGGGTTAGCGTGGGAATACCGCGCACACCAAACTTGGCGGCTGTCGCGGCATTTTCGTCAACATTGACCTTAACGATCTTCACGCGGCCTTGATACTCGCTGGCTAACTCATCAAGCACGGGTGCGATCATTTTGCAGGGACCACACCATGGCGCCCAATAATCAACCAATACAGGCACGTCGGCTTCTAATACATCGGCGGCAAAATTCGCATCGCTGGTGTTGACGATCAGCTCACTGCTCATCATGGCACTCCGTTTTATATGGATAAATTAACGAGGTGATACTAGCACACCGACGAGAAAATCATGCAAGTGCCTCGCGGTGCGCTACAATTATCGACTGAATTTTTCATTGTTGGGCCACCAGGAGCATCCTTATGCCGCGTAGCCAGGCTTTAGATGACGGCTTGATGGCCGCTGTTGATATGGGCTCCAATAGCTTTCATTTGGCCATCGCGCGGCTCGATCATGGCGTGGTGCGACTCACCGACAGCCTGTCTGAAAAAGTTCAGCTCGCCGCCGGCCTTGATGAGAACCAGCAACTTACCGATGAAGCCATTGACCGCGCCATGGCATGCCTCTCGCGCTTTAGTCAGCATCTAGCCGGTGTTGAGCCACAACGTTTGCGCATTGTCGGCACCAATGCGCTGCGGGTAGCGCGCAATGCCCGACGCTTTGCTCGCGCCGCTCAGGAAGTGCTCAACCATCCCATCGAAATTATTGCCGGTCGTGAAGAAGCCCGTCTGATTTATGTCGGCGTCTCGCAAACGCTGGCAGGCCAAGGCAAACGGCTGGTGGTTGATATTGGCGGCGGCTCGACCGAATTTATCATCGGTGAACGCCATGAGCCGCTGCTCACCGAGTCCTTACACATGGGCTGTGTCAGCTACACCCAGCGCTTTTTCCCCGATGGTCAAATCACTGAAAAAAGTCTGAATCGCGCCATCACTAGCGCACAGCAAGAACTGGCCTCCATTGCGCGCGCGTATCGCGATATGGGTTGGGATAGTGCCGTTGGCTCATCGGGCACCATCAAGGCCATTCGTCATGTGGTCAATAGCTTCGGCTGGGCCACGCCCGAGGGCCATATACCTGCCGATGCAATCGCGAAACTACGCGAGTTATTACTGAGCGTTAGCGATATACGCGAGTTACAGCTGCCTGGCCTGAAAGATGATCGCCGCCTACTCATGCCTGCGGGCTTTGCCATTGTCAGCGCTATGTTTGCCTCGCTGCATATCGATACCCTTGGTTTTTCCGAGGGTGCGCTGCGCGAAGGCGTACTTTACGACATGCTTGGTCGTTTCGGTGAGGGCGACATCCGTGAACGCAGCATTGTTTCCCTGCAGCAACGCTATGGCATTGATGGCGAATTCAGTACTCGCGTGTGCAACACCGCCAGCGAGTTGTTTGCACAATTACAGCCCGTCTTTAATTTTAGCGAAGATGATCTAGGCACACTGCTTCGAGCCGCACAGCTGCATGAGATCGGCAAAGCCATTTCGCACACCGGCTACCACAAGCACGGGGCGTATCTACTTTTTCATGCTGACTTAGCCGGCTTTTCCAAGCCCGAGCAAGAAGCGCTCTCGCTGATGGTTGGCTCGCACCGCCGGCGTCTACGCACGGAAAACATTGATGCGTTGAAAGCCGCTGGCGACGTAGTGCTGCTGCAACTCACTCTGATCTTGCGCTTAGCTGTGCTGCTCAATCATAGCCGCAGCCGCGATGACGCTGCACTGCCAAGGGTACGCTCCGATGGCCAACACTATCGTCTCGATTTCGCCAAAGACTGGCTCAAAACGCACCCGCTAACACTCGCTGATCTTGAGCAAGAAAGTGGCTACTTTCAAAGCGCTGGCTTTAAGCTCACGGTATATTAAGTGAGCTTTTCCAATAGCTGCTGCTGGGCATTGCAAGGCTTGCTGTTGCCGGGTGTGGCCCGTTGCCAACTGCCGTCGGGCTGCATATCCCAAGCCTGCGTGTTGTCTTTCAAATAGAGCATCAGGCCTTGCTCGATAACGCGCTTTTTAGCCCCCGGTTCAAGAAACGGAAAGCAAGTCTCCACACGCTGATAGAGATTGCGATCCATCCAATCGGCGCTTGAGCCATAGACCAAGGGCTCACCGGCATTTTCGAAATAAAACACCCGCGTATGCTCCAGAAAACGCCCAACAATAGAGCGCACACGAATATTGTCGGTGACACCCGCCACCCCCGGACGCAGACAGCAAACCGAGCGGATAATGAGATCTATCGACACGCCAGCCTGCGACGCGCGCATTAAGGCTTGCATCAGCACCTGCTCAGTGAGCGCATTGACCTTAATAATAATGCGCGCCGGCACGCCCAACTGCTGATTTTTAATCTCCTGCTCAATCAAGCCGAGCAGTTTTGGATGCAGCGTAAATGGGGCGTGCAAGAGCTGCTTTAAACGCAGCACTTTGCCCATGCCCGTGAGCTCTTGGAAGATTTTATGGATGTCCTCACAGACCTCTTGATTCGCCGTGAGTAGGCCATAGTCGGTGTAGAGTCTGGCATTGCCAGCGTGATAATTACCGGTGCCTAAGTGCCCATAACGCATGAGTTTTCGGCCTTCACGACGCACTACTAAAATCATTTTCGCATGCGTTTTATAGCCCACGATGCCATAGACCACGATAGCGCCGGCTTGCTGCAGCTTGTTGGCTACCTCAATATTTGAGGCCTCATCAAAGCGAGCGCGCAACTCAATGACGGCGGTAACTTCTTTGCCATTACGTGCAGCATCGGCAAGCACATTGACGATTTCCGAGTCAGGACCCGAGCGATACAACGTCTGCTTGATGGCCAATACATGCGGATCGCGTGCGGCTTGGCGAAGCAGATCTATCACCGGCATAAACGACTCAAACGGGTGGTGCAAAAGAATGTCGCCCTGGGCAATGGTCTCGAAAATATTTTCTGACTTCTGCAGAATATCTGGCATACGAGGTCGAAATGGCGTGAAGCGCAAACGTGGTCGATCAAAGTCTGTTAATAGCCGCGACAAATTTACTGGGCCATTGACTTGATATAGCGCCTCGTTTGTTAGCGAAAATTGTCTTAACAAATAATCAATAATTTGTCGCGGACAGTTATCAGCCACCTCAAGACGCACCGCGGCGCCATAGCGCCGTGACAATAGCTCGCCTTTGAGGGCCGAGGCTAAATCTTCGGCATCTTCATCGACTGTCATATCGGCGTTGCGCGTGACTCGAAATTGGAAGCAGCCATTGGCTGTCATGCCCGGAAATAATTCGGAGACATGCTCGTGAATAATCGATGACAGCATGACGTGCTGGTCGCCGCCATCGACAATGTCATCGGGTAGGCGTACCACGCGCGGTAACGAGCGCGGCGCCGGCACCACAGCCAGCGACATTTGTCGGCCGAAGGCATCTTTGCCATCGAGCGAAACGATAAAATTCAACGACTTATTGACCAAGCGCGGAAACGGGTGTGCCGGGTCAAGGCCAATCGGCGTTAGCACTGGCAACACCTGCTCTTTAAAATATCTACGCACCCAAGCCGACTGCTTTTCTGTCCATTCGTCACGACGCAAATAGCAAATACTTTCAGCTGCTAGCGCCGGTAGTAAGTCCTCATTGAGGATGCGATATTGACGCTCCACCGCGGCATGGCAGATATCGGATATGAGCTTCAATACCTCCTGGGGCAGTAAGCCATCGGGGCCCGACTTAATATGACCAAAGGAGACTTGCTGTAGCAGTCCAGCCACGCGAATTTCAAAAAACTCATCGAGATTACGCGAGAAAATTAGCAGAAAATTTAAGCGTTCAATGAGTGGATGGCTAGGGTCAGTGGCTTGCTCAAGCACGCGCATATTAAAGTCGAGAATGCTTAGCTCACGATTTAAATACAGCTCAGGACTGGTTAACTCAAAAGCCTCAGTGCTCATGGTAAATCCTACTAAAAATAATTTTTCATGCTATCGCCGCTCGATGTCAGTTCGATGACGCCTGCAATAATCGTGCGGCGTCCACCGCAAAATAAGTCAATATGCCATCGGCACCGGCACGCTTAAACGCCAGCAATGATTCTAAAATCACGGCATCGCGCGCTAACCAACCACGCTCAAACGCCGCCATATGCATGGCGTATTCGCCACTGACTTGGTAGGCAAATGTCGGTACTTGAAACTCTGCTTTCACCGCCTGCAAGACATCGAGATAGGGCATGCCAGGCTTGACCATGACCATGTCGGCGCCTTCGGCTAAATCCAGTGCGACCTCGTGCAACGCCTCAGCGGAATTACCGGGATCCATCTGATAGTTTTTCTTGTTGCCGCCTTTAAGATTGCCGGCCGAGCCGACTGCATCACGAAATGGCCCGTAGTAGCTTGAGGCGTATTTGGCGGCATACGACAAGATACTCACGCGCTCATGGCCAGCGGCTTCCAGTGCGGCTCGAATGGCACCGATGCGGCCATCCATCATGTCGGAGGGCGCAACGATATCGGCACCAGCCTCGGCATGCGACAGCGCTTGGCGCACCAGTGCCGCCACGGTGATGTCATTGGCGACGTAGCCGCTGTCGTCGAGAATGCCATCTTGGCCATGGGTAGTGAACGGATCGAGCGCCACGTCGGTGATGATACCGAGCTCAGGATAAGCCGCTTTCAGCGCACGGGTGGCGCGCTGCGCAATGCCATCGGGCGACCACGCGGCGGCGGCATCGAGGCTTTTGTGCGCGCTTGGCGTGACCGGAAATAAAGCCAAGGCCGGGATGCCCAGCGCCACCCATTCGGCGGCGGCCTCAACCAGCAGATCAATAGACAGCCGCTCAACCCCGGGCATTGAGGCCACGGCTTCGCGCCGCTGCGCGCCATCGAGCACGAACACCGGATAGATCAGATCATTGACGCTGAGCTGATGCTCGCGCACCAAGCGGCGCAGCCACGAATGAGCGCGGGTACGGCGAAGACGGGTGGCAGGGTATGGCGCACGGCTAGCAACGATCATGGTCAGCTCTCACAAAAGAATGTCAACAGCTTAGCTGAAAGCGCTGCGCTTTCGTAGCAAGCGCACACCAACGAATCCTGATGACGGCTAAGCCTAGGCTTGCTACATTGCATTACACATTTTTGGCACTTTAAGCATATGAGCGAAACAAATACCCTAACACCAGAGGCTCGTGCTGAGCGCTTGGCACAGCGTCGTCAACAGCTCATCGACGGCTTCAATAACATTCCATTTGTGGTGCATGTTGGTGCTCAACTGGTCTATCTCGGTGAAGATGAAGTCCGTGCCGAAGTTGCCATGGCACCTCATTTGGTCGGCAATACCTTCCAGCAGATTTTGCATGGTGGCGTGATTGCCACCTTGCTCGATAGCGTTGCTGGTGTGGCCAGCATGGGAGCGGCTTATGCGCGACTGAAAGGTCAGCCGCGCGAAGAAAAAATGCGCCGCATGGCCCAGCTCGGTACCATCGACATGCGCATTGATTATTTACGCCCCGGCCGCGGCGAGCGTTTCATCGCCGGCGCGAAAGTCGTGCGCATTGGCAGTAAAATCTGCGCCACGCAAATGACCTTTCACAACGAAAAAGACGTACTGATTGCCACCGGCAATGCCGTGTTTCATTATTAAGTGTTGAGCTGCTCCAGCAATTCGCTCGCCGCTAACCACTCGGCCTCCGCCTGCTCAAGATCTTGCTGCGCCGCTTTTTGTTTCTGCAGCACCTCGGCCAGCTCGGCGCTATTGGCCGGCTCATAAAGTGTGCTACCGCTAAGTGTTGCCGATAGCCTTTCAAGGCTGAGCTGGGCATCAGCCAGTGTTTGCTCAGTTCGCGCTACTACTTTTTGTGCGGCACGAATGTCGGCTGAGCGCACAGGCTTTTTCGCCACCATGGCCTCTGGCGCTTCGGGAGCCTGCGCGGCGGATTTAGGAGTGGTTGTTGCTGCTATGGCAGCTGCCTCAGGCAAGCTCGCTGGCGCTGCAGCGGCCTCAGCCACTGGCACCACACTGCCGGCGCCGCCGGTCGCGGCTTGCTTCGCACGCCAAGCACGCAGCCATTGCGCGTAGTCATCTAAGTCGCCATCAAAGCGCTCGGCCTTGCCACTGTTGATTAGCCACAGCTCATCACAGGTCACAGAGACCAAATGTCGGTCGTGTGAGACCAACACAATCGCGCCCTCAAAGGCTTGAATAGCTACCAGCAATGCATGACGCAACGCCAAGTCGAGGTGGTTGGTGGGCTCATCGAGAAGCAGCACATTGGGGCGCTGCCAAATAATCAGCGCCAACGCCAAACGCGCTTTTTCGCCCCCTGAAAATGGTGTGATTTCGGCGCAGACGCGATCGCCGCCAAAGCCAAAGCCGCCAAGGAAATTACGCAGCGTCAGCTCATCGACCTTAGGACTTAAGCGTTGAATCAAGACCAATGGTGTTACCGAGGCATCGAGATGGTCGACCTGATGCTGGGCGAAGTAGCCTATGCGTGTGTGCTCGCTGATTAAACGCGTGCCTGAAAGTAGCGGCAAATCGCCCACTAGCGCGCGCACTAAAGTGGTTTTGCCGGCGCCATTGGGGCCGAGCAGACCAATACGCGCACCCGGATACAAACCCAAATCGACATCGTTAATTAAGGGTGTTTTCGAATGCCCAATAGCCGCCTCATCAAGCCGCAGCAGTGGGCTGGCCAAACGATCCGGCGCACGAAAACGAATATCGAGGCCTGATTCAATTTCTGCTGGTGCACTCAATGTCATGCGCTCGAGTGCTTTTAGGCGACTTTGCGCTTGCCGAGCTTTGGTGGCCTTTGCGCGAAAGCGATCAACATACGACTGCAAATGCGCCACCTGCAGCTGTTGTTTATCGAAAGCTTGTTGCTGCTGCGCCAAACGCTCGGCGCGGGTGCGCTCGAACGTCGAGTAATTACCGCGATAATGCGTGATGGTGCCTTGCGCCACATGCAGAATATGCTCAACCACGGCATCGAGAAAGTCGCGGTCGTGCGACACCATGACCAAGGTGCCGGGATAGGCGCGCAGCCAATCTTCCAACCACAAGATGGCATCGAGATCGAGATGGTTAGTCGGCTCATCGAGAAGCAATAAGTCAGAGCGACACATCAACGTTTGCGCCAAGTTCAACCGCATGCGCCAACCGCCAGAAAAGGCGGCGACCGGGCGCTGCATATCAGACTCGGAAAAACCTAAGCCGGCAAGGAGCTGGGCGGCGCGTGAAGGCGCGGTATAACCATCAATGCTTTCGTAGCTGGCAAATACATTGCCCATGGCGATGCCATCAAGCGCGTCGAGATCATTCAGCTGATTATCGAGCTGACGCCACTCGGCATCACCATCGAGCACATAGTCCAACGCCGACCGATCGACCGCCGCCACCTCCTGCTTCATATGCGCCACGACCCAGCCTGCTGGGCGCGACAAACTGCCGGTATCGGCTTGCAGTTCGCGCAATAGCAAAGAAAATAACGAGCTTTTGCCTGCGCCATTATTGCCAGTAAGACCAACATGCCAGCCGGGATGGATAGCAAAGCTGGCGTCAGAGAATAAGGGGCGGCCGCCGCGAAGCAGTCCGATTTGCTCGGCAAGAATCATGTGTGTCTCAAGAGGGCTGTGCGAGTTTAACCGTGCAGAAATGACAACGGGCCCGAAGGCCCGTTGCGCATACTAACCGAAATCGCTTATTTGGTCGTATTGGTCTCGGCTGCATCAGCTGCTGGCTTTGCAGCCGGCTTAGCCGCTGCGGGCTTTGACGCTGGCTTCACGGCGGGCTTCACGGCGGGCTTTTTAGCCACTGGCTTTTTCGCGGCCGGCCTTGCTGCAGGTTTGGCTGCAGGTTTGGCTGCAGGTTTGGCTGCAGGTTTGGCTGCAGGTTTGGCTGCAGGTTTGGCTGCAGGTTTGGCGGCGGGCTTAGCGACAGGATTTTTTGCAGCAGGTGTAGCCGCTGGCTTAGCGGGCGCTTTTGCTGCTGCCTTGGCCGCTGGCTTCGCTGCCGCTTTTGCAGGCGCTTTGTTCGCTGGTACTTTGGCAGCCGGCTTTGCACTGACGCCTTTCAATTTCGCCTGCAAAAATGCCTTTAATTCACTTTTTTGCGAAGACTTCAAAATCGCGCGGCGCGCTTGATAATCTTTTTTAGCCGCGGCAATCGCAGCTTTTGCTTCCGCCTGAACTTGTCGAATGCTGTTTTTGATCATCGCAACCATTTCTTTATCGCCGGCGGCTTTTTTCAACTGCGCTTGCAATTTATCAATGGCATCTTTGGCACTGGCTTCAGCTTTCTCAATCAGCTTCATGCCGGCCTCAACATAGCTTTCAGCTTCTTTCTGCGCTTTGTCGACAGCTTGTTGAAGTTGCTCACCAAGCTTGCCAGCGTGCTTTTCTACGTCGGCTTTGATTTTTTCCACTTGGCTCGCTGCTTTAGCAGCGTTGGCCTTAATGGGCGATGCTTTTTTCTTTGCAGCGGGCATGGGAAATTCCTCTAATGGTCTATGCAAAGTGGAAGTTAAACGAAGATCGTACAAATTGCGAGGATGACGCACGACCTTTTGCGTCATTCTGTCGGAACTTAGTCAATTGGCCAGTGGTCACAAGCAAGTCTTGTGCTTATGCTGAGTGAAATTTTTCAACAAGGAGTTATTCATGCGCCGCCTCTTATTAGCTGCAGCCATTGTCTTCAGCTCGACTATCGCCCAAGCCGAAGCCGACATTGCGCCGAGTCGTTTTGCACCCGCGCCGACGCTGGCACCCAACGATGGTAAAAAGCCGGTTGTCGATAAATCACAGTTTGCCTATAGCATTGGCTATATGAATGGCCAAGGCAGTGCAGAGCAAATCCCTGACCTAGATGTTGAAACGTTTATTCGCGGCTTTAAAGATGCTGTGGCTAAAAAGCAAAGCCTGCTGACTGAGGAAGAGCGCAGCACGGCCATTAATCGATACAAAGCGCAACGCATGGCGCAATTGGAAGCCGACCTAAAAGTCATTGCCAAAGAAAATGCTATTACTGGTGCGGCATTTTTAGCAAAAAATAAAGATGCCGATGGCATCACCGTCACCGCATCGGGCTTGCAATATCGCGTGTTAAAAGACGCCCAAGGCAAGAAGCCTAGCGCTAAAAATACGGTGAAAGTGAACTACGAGGGCGCCTTTCTCGATGGCACGGTGTTCGATAGCTCCATCCAGCGTGGTGAGCCTGTAGTGTTTGCCATGGATCAAGTCATTGCCGGATGGACCGAGGGTTTGCAGCTGATGCCCATTGGCTCGATTTATGAGTTTTTCATTCCCGCTGATCTCGCCTATGGCGAAGAGGGTGCCGGACCTATTCCGCCCAATGCGGTACTGAATTTCCGCATCGAACTGCTCAGCCTTGAGAAGCCTGAGGCGGCGAAAAAGAAGAAGTAGCTTGCCCTGATGTGCAGCAGCTGATGCTCAGAGCTGCTGCATAGGCCGCATCGATTAATGCGGCACTGTCTTCTTAGACCTGCATAGTTTTAACGGCGAACGAGCTGATACAACGCCACCGCCGTCATGCCGACAAACATAGCGAGTGTCCATTCTGGCAAGCTCAAGCCCAACAAGCTCCAGTCAATCACCGCACATTCGCCAGAGCCTTTAAAAACCTGATCAATGACCTGCTTTAAAGGCAGCGCTTCCAGCCAATAATCCAAGCCCGGACCGCAGCTCGGCACTTGGTCGGCGGGTAAATGTTGTAGCCAGACATGTCTGCCCGCGACCACGATGCCGGCGGCGCCTGCCAGCGCTGCCAAAAATGCATATATGCGTCGGCCCACGCCTTGGCGATTATGCGCAAAGGCCATCAGGCTGATGGCACCGAAAGCGATCACCGCCACGCGCTGAAACACACACAGCGGGCAGGGCTCAAGACCTTGATAATGTTGAAGATATAGAGCAAAGGCCATGGCCACACTGGCACTGAGCATCATGGCGAAAAACACGCGTTGCGTCGTCAACATTTAGGTCACTCCGGTTGGGCTATCGGCAAAATACTGTCGCAAAAACTCGTCAAAACTGGGCGCGGGCTGTGTTTCCAAATCGGCTTGGCGCTGCAATGAGGCTTCGGCGACATCGCGGAAAGCCTGCGCGCGTTCAGCGGCCAATGGCCGTTGCGCATAGTGCGCTTTCACGCGCTCAGCACGGTCCATGGCGAAGCTGTAGAAGCAGCCCTGCCATTCGTCCAGCGCCTTAATGACCATGGCCGAGCCGGTCAGCGCCGGCTCTTGCAGCTTGGCAATTTGCGCGGCCAGCGCAGCACTGTAGGCACCAGTCACGTGCGCGGCGTCGAGAATGTCCGCCACCGGTCGCAGCTCGGCAAATAGCTGCGCGGCCAGGTCACGAAAGCGTCGCGACTCAGCGCCCATATCGAGCGTTAAATCCGGGTTACGGCCCGCCTCGACCATGGCCTGTTGGTTTAATGGCAGGCGCTGATAGTCGGCCTCGCTAAACTGCGGGCTATCCGCCAACAAACAATGCAGCGCAAAGACCTCGAGAAAATGCGCACTATCGCGGCTAATACCGAGCGGCTCAAATGGATCAAGGTCAACGCAGCGAAGCTCAACATATTCCACGCCACCACGTGCCAGCGACTGTGTGGGTCGCTCACCCGAGGCACCATTGCGTTTCGGGCGAATCAGCCCGTAATACTCATTTTCGATCTGCAAAATATGGCCGTTGATTTGGCTGTAGCCATCGCCTTTTTTCACGCCCATGGCCTCATACGGCGCATACGGTGTGCGGATGGCCCGATCGAGATCGCGCACATACTCATCGAGGTGGTTATAGGAGACTTTTAAATCCGACTGCGCATCGTTTTGATAACCCAGCGAGCTCATGCGCAACGAGGTGGCATAGGGTCGATACAACGTGCCCGACGGCATGCTGTCGAGGCCATGATTACGACCCTCTAAAAACGTGCCGCAGACCGCCGGACTGGCGCCCAGTAAATACAGCAGCAGCCAGCTACGGCGTTGAAAATTGCGAATTAAATCGAAGGATTTTTCCGAGCGAAAATCGACGAGGCTTTGCGTGCTGCCACTGGCAGTTTGCCACGCCTGCCAAAAGCTATCGGGAAATGACAAGTTGTAATGAATGCCGGCAATGGTCTGCATGCGCCGGCCATAGCGCAGGCCCAGGCCATGGCGATACAGCGTTTTCATGCGGCCAATATTAGAACTGCCGTATTGCGCAAGCGGAATTTGCGCATCGGGACCGAGCTTGCAGGGCATGGAATTGACCCACAGCCGCTCACTGCCAAGCTGCGAATACACATAATTTTGCACTTCATCGAGGTAGCCAAACGCTGTGGCAATGCTGTCGCACGGCGGCGTGATGAGCTCCAGCAGCGCCTCCGAATAATCCGTGGTGATGCTTGGATGCGTGAGCGCCGAGCCCAGCGCCGCCGGATGCGGGGTTTGTGCCAACCAGCCATCACTGTCGATGCGCAACGACTCTTTTTCCAAGCCGCGCTTCATGCCCTGCAAGCAACTGGCTTGCTGGCTGAGCCAATCAAGCTGCGTACGTAATTCGCGGTCCATCGACCTCTCCTCAATCACTCGTTTTCGAGTGATGACAATCTATTAATTCGAGACACCGGCTTTGCGAAATAAATCGCCGAGCGTCCCCGACTTCAGCGGCGTGCTGCCCTGCGTTTGTCGGCCAGATGAACCCTGGCGCGATGGCACCTTACGCTGGCTGGCATTGGCAGGTTTTTCGCTCGGCAGTGGGGCATCGAGCTTGCACGATAACGCAATGCGCTTACGCGGCAAGTCCACCTCCATGACTTTCACCTTAACAATATCCCCGGCCTTCACTACCTCGTGCGGATCCTTCACGAAGCGCTCGGCCAAAACCGAAATATGCACGAGACCATCTTGATGCACACCGACATCGACAAACGCGCCAAACGCGGTGACGTTGGTCACCACCCCTTCGAGCACCATGCCGGGCAGCAGATCTTTCATCTCGGTCACGGCGTCATCGAAGGTGGCCGCGCGAAACTCGGGGCGCGGGTCGCGGCCAGGCTTTTCGAGCTCGCTGAGCACATCGGCCACGGTAATGGCGCCAAACTCAGCAAACTGCTCGGGCTTGAGTGATTTCAGCAGCTTTACGTTGCCAATGAGCGCCGCTAAATCGCAGTTTGCCGCCGCTTGAAACGTCGCGACCAGCGGGTAAGACTCCGGATGCACCGCCGAGGCATCGAGCGGGTTGTCGCCCTGCGCGATACGCAAAAAGCCGGCGGCCTGCTCAAAGGTGCGCTCACCCAAACGCGGTACCTTTTTCAAATCTTGGCGGTTGCGGAACATGCCATTGGCATCGCGAAAACTCACGATGTTTTGCGCCAGCGTCGCATTGAGACCGGCAATGCGCGTGAGCAATGCCGCGGAGGCCAAGTTGACATCAACACCCACAGCGTTCACGCAATCCTCCACCACGGTATCGAGCATGCGCGAGAGCTTGAGCTGATTGACATCGTGCTGATACTGACCGACACCAATGGCTTTCGGGTCGATCTTCACCAACTCGGCTAGCGGATCTTGTAAGCGCCGGGCAATCGATACGGCACCCCGGAACGTCACATCGAGCGAGGGAAACTCTTGTGCGGCTAATTCCGAGGCTGAGTACACCGAGGCGCCGGCCTCGCTCACAACAATTTTAGTCAGGCCTAGGGCCGGGTATTTTTTCATCAGCTCGGCGACAAGCTTGTCGGTCTCGCGAGAGGCCGTGCCATTGCCGATGGCCACGAGCTCCACACCGTGCGTTTTGCAAATCTCCGCCAGCGCGTGCACGGAACCATCCCAATCGTTACGCGGTTGATGCGGGAAAATCGTGCTATGCGCCACGAGCTTGCCGGTGCCATCAACCACCGCCACTTTGACGCCGGTACGCAAGCCAGGATCCAGACCGAGTGTCGGTCGCAGGCCTGCCGGTGCCGCCATCAGCAGATCTTTCATATTGCGCGCAAACACGCGAATAGCCTCTTCCTCGGCCTGCACGCGCAGCTCACCGAGCAGGTCACTTTCCAAATGCGTGAGCAATTTCACCCGCCAAGTCCAACGCACCACTTCGGCCAGCCACGCATCGGCGGCGCGACCAGCCGCCTCAATGCCGACATGATGAGCAATTAAATGCTCACAGGGATGCACGCCGTCATCACTGTCGGGCAGCGTGAAATTGAGCGACAAAAAGCCTTCGTTGCGGCCACGAAACATGGCTAGCGCGCGGTGCGATGGCACTTTTGCAAAAGCCTCATCGTGGGCAAAATAGTCTTGAAACTTCGCCGCGGCCGACTCTTTGCCGGCTACCACGTGCGCACTCAGTTGCGCTCGTTGCGACAAGTATTCACGCAACAACGCCAGCAAATCCGCCTGCTCAGCAAAGCGCTCCATCAAGATGTGCTTGGCGCCATCGAGCACCGCTTTTACATCGGGATAGGCCAAACCACCTTCGGCTGCCTCAGTCACGATAAACGCCTGCGCCTCAGTCTCGGGCACACGCGTCGGCTCGTTAAAAAGCAGATCGGCCAATGGCAACAAGCCCGCGGCAATCGCTTGCTGACCCTTAGTCACGCGCTTGGGCTTATACGGCAGGTATAAATCCTCCAAGCGCGCCTTGGTCTCTGCGGCCAAAATCTGCTCGCGCAACGCATCGCTGAGTTTGCCCTGCTCCTCAATGCTGGCGAGGATGGCCGTGCGCCGCTCCGTCATTTCACGCAAATAGCCGAGCCGCTCTTCGAGCTTGCGCAGCTGCGTGTCATCGAGCGCACCGGTAATTTCTTTCCGATACCGCGCAATAAACGGCACCGTGGCGCCGCCATCTAACAGGGCAATAGTGGCCTCGACCTGCTCGGGTCGTACGGCTAATTCACGGGCAATTTGCAAGGCTAACGCAGACATACTCACTCACTGTTCACAAACGGTTTTACGTTGCGCAATTAAAGCACGCGCACTGCCGCCTGTGTCAGCCAAAAGCGGGCGTGTTCAAATGCCGTGGGCCTGCGTACACTCAAGGCATTGGCTTATACCCCGAGATGAGGATGGCATGGACAGCGATGCCCAGAAGATTTTAGTCGTCGATGATGATGTGCGCCTGCGTACGCTGCTGCAGCGCTTTTTAGAAGATCAGGGCTATGGCGTAAAAACCGTGGCCGATGCCGTGCAGATGGATCGTGTGCTTGGCCGTGAGCTGTTTGCGCTCATCGTGCTCGACTTTATGTTGCCCGGCGAAGATGGCATTGCCATTTGCCAGCGCCTGCGCGAGTCCGGCAATAACACGCCGATCATCATGCTTACCGCACGCGGCGCCGACAGTGATCGCATCAACGGCCTCGAGGCCGGCGCCGATGATTATTTGCCGAAACCGTTTAATCCGCAGGAGTTACTCGCGCGCATGAAAGCCGTGCTGCGCCGGCAAACCCGCGAGCTCCCCGGTGCGCCCTCGCAAACCAGTGAAGTGGTGAGTTTCGGGCCATGGACATTGGACTTATCGACCCGCCAGCTTAGCAATGCCGGCAACTCTGTCTCGCTCACCACCGGCGAATTTGCCGTGCTGAAAGCGCTGGTGCAGCATCCGCGCGAGCCATTAACGCGCGATAAGCTCATGGCCTTGGCTCGCGGGCGAGAGTGGGGCGCCATGGAGCGCTCCATTGACGTGCAAGTCTCGCGCCTGCGCAAACTCATTGAGACCAACCCCGCCAACGCCCGCTACCTGCAAACCGTGTGGGGCGTGGGCTATGTGTTTGTGCCCGATGAGCTGAGCTGATGTTCAGTACACACGCACCGACCGAAGCGAAACGCGGCCTGCTGCAATGGCTGAAGCCGCGCTCGAGCGCCATGCGCACTACCTTGGTCATTGGCGTGGTGGTGTTGATTAGTCAGGTGCTATCGATCGCGTTTTTTTGGCAGAACTTATACCTGCCGGAGATTCGCCAACACGCGCATAGCTCGGCAATTAAGATGCTCAAACTACGCGATGCCGAGCGCCAAGGGGTCGCCGCCGAGGTTATCGATACCGCGTTGCGCGAATACGGCAATGTTGAAGTGGTACGCGATGCCGAGCGTTTTCCATCGCCGCGTGAAAAATGGTTTGCCGAGCTCTTCACTGACCGCTTCCAAAAGCAGTTGCGCCGCGAAATTAACTACCCATCGCTGGTGTATTTTGAGTTTCGCCCGGTGCCTACATTGTGGATCAGCGCCGATACCGAGCAGCCCATGTGGGTACGCGAAGAGTTGTCGTTTATGCAGCAATACAGCCCCGGCATTATTTTGGGCTGGGTGTTTGGCGTGCCGCTGCTGTCGGTGGTGGCGATTGTCATTTTGGCGCGGCAGCTCAACCGCCCCTTGAAGCGCCTACAGCTTGCCGCCATTCGCGTGGGTCGCGGGCAGCACAGCACGCAGCTTGATGTGCACAGCGGGCCCACGGAAATTCGCGCCGTGAACCGTGCATTTAATCAAATGACGCGGCAAATCCATCTCGCCGAACAAGAGCGCACGGTGATGCTCGCCGGCATTTCGCACGATCTGCGCACACCGCTGACACGCTTACGTCTCACCGCCGAGGTCATGCGCGATCGCGAGCTGGCTGAGGGCATGATTACCGATGTCGAAGATATGGATGCGATTTTGGATCAGTTCATCGCGTTTATGCGCGATGGCTCCGAGGAGCAGGCCGATCTCATCGATCTCAATGCGCTGGTGCGCGAGGTCACGCAGCAATTTGGCCATTTGGCACGCATCGACACGGCACTCAGCGATATCCCGCTGCTGCGGCTGCGTAAGCTCTCGTTTAAGCGGCTCATTGGCAATTTAATTCAAAATGCGCTGCGCTATGGCCAAGCGCCGGTGCTGTTTAGCACCGAGGTGTTGCCGCAGAGCATTGTGCTGCGCTGCCGCGATCATGGCCCCGGCATTGCTGAGGCGCGCATGACCGAGCTGCAAGAGCCGTTTCGGCGCGGCGATAGCGCGCGTGGCTCGCAGGGTTCGGGACTGGGCTTGGCCATCGTCTCGCGCATCGTGCAGCAGCATCGTGGCCAGCTGCATTTGAGCAATCACGCCGGTGGCGGTCTTGAGGTGAGCATCACGCTGCCGAAGCCACGACTCTGGCAGCGCAAACTCAGCTAGGCCTCACTGAATATGATTGGGCGCATCGCTCACGGGCTGAAACAGCTGCTCAATATCGACGCTATCGAAGCGGTAGACTTGATGGCAGAACTGGCAATCCACAGCTATCTCGCCGCCTTGCTCGGCGGCAACGTCACGCAGCTCATCGAGACCGAGTGAGGCCAGCGCATTCGCACTGCGTTCGCGCGAGCAAGAGCAGCGAAACGCCAGCGCACTCGCGGCAAACAACTCCACGGTCTCCTCGTGAAATAGCCGATAGAGCAACTGCTCCGGCTCAATGTGCAGCAGCTCGTCGTCTTTTACCGTGGCGGCGAGTTGCGTGACGCGTGGCCACAAATCTTCGTCGTCGTTATGGCCCGGCAGCACTTGCAGCATCATGCCCGCGGCCATATCGGCAGTGGCGGTAAGCAGAAACTGTGTCGGCAGCTGCTCGGATTGTTGAAAATAATAGCCTAAGGCGCTCGCCAAACTATCGCCCTCAAGCGGCACAATGCCCTGATAACGCTCTCCGTCATCAGGCTCAATGGTCAGCAGCAAACGGCCCGCGCCAGTCAGCGCCGTCCATTGGGTATCGGTGTAGGCAGCCTGCTCATCAAAGCGCGCAATGGCACGTAGCTCACCCCGCTGATTGCACTCGGCCATGATCAAACTCACCGGGCCATCGCCCTGTATTTGCAAAATCAAGCTGCCCTCGAGCTTCAATGTCGCAGTCATTAAAGCCACCGCGGTCATGGCCTCACCGAGCAACTCAGCGACCGGCTCAGGGTATTGGTGCTTAGCGCGCACGGCCTGATAGGCCTCGCTCAAACGGCATAACTCACCGCGCACTGGCGTGGGTTGAAACTGAAAACGTTGGATAAAATTAGGCGCCATAAAAACCACTTTGGTCGGATTAAATCGAGTAATTACGCCATGTTGGCGCATTGAACTAAACTTGACCAGTTTACCTCATGGCATTACTCTACGATTCGTTACATCTAGTAATTATTTGTTTACAAGGATATTTGACTATGAAATTGCATCGTCTCGCTGTGGCAACCTTCCTGGCTACAGCTGCCATGGCAGCTCATGCCGAAATCACTGTCAGCCCTATGGTCGGCTATCACATGTTCGACAACGATAAGAATATTGATGACGAAGCTGAATCATCTTTGGCCCTTGGCTACCGCGTTAACCCCAACGTGGGCTTAGAACTGCGTTATGGCTTTGCTAACCCAACCAGCAAAACCAGTGGTGCCGGCGACGTTCGTCATGAAATGGCAACGTTAGATACCTACTACCGTTTCAACGTTGAAAACAAACTGCAGCCATACGTGTTGATTGGTGGTGGTTTGGCTCGCGGCACCGGTTCTGGTGGCGCTGGCTACGTGGAACACACCATTGCTAACGTCGCAATCGGTACATTCTACGAAATCTATGACAACTTAGCGTTCCGTGCTGAATTGCGTGGCGTTGAAGATATGCAAGAAAGCGATCACGACGGCATTGCATCGATCGGTGTTACGTATAGCTTCGGAGGCGCAGAGCCAGCCGCTATTGCACCAGCTGCAGTTGTCGCGCCAGTGGCTGTTAAAGTCGACGGTGACGACGACAAAGACGGCGTGCTCAACAGCGCCGACAAGTGCCCAGGCACACCAACTGCTGTGGTTGTTACAGCCGATGGTTGCCCGAAAGTGCTGATGGAAACTGTTAGCCGCGAAATGCGTGTGCTGTTCGACACCGACAAATCAATCGTGAAGCCTGAATTCAATGATGAAATTGAAGGCGTGGCCAAACTGCTGAAAGAATACCCAACCGCCACGGTTGAGATTCAAGGCCACACCGACTCACGCGGTAGCGCTTCTTACAATGACGCGCTGAGCCAACGTCGTGCCGATGCAATCGCCAATGTCTTGGTGAAAAACTACGGCATCGCTGCAAACCGTATCAGCACCAAAGGTTACGGCGCTAGCCAACCTGTTGCCGATAACAAAACTGCCGAAGGCCGTGCGAAAAACCGTCGCTCAGTCGCTGTTGCTGAAGGCGAAGTGAAAGTCACCGTTAAGAAGTAATTCTTAATGTGATTTGAAAAAAGCCACCTTTGGGTGGCTTTTTTTTGCCTTAAACTGGCCCGCAAGAAACAGCAGGAGAATTGTCTCAAGAACTCAGGTATACTTTGCGCCCAATTTTTGACCGCTGCGCGAGACCTATCTTGTCTATCAAGCAAATCCGTAACATCGCCATCATCGCCCACGTTGACCATGGCAAAACCACGCTCGTTGATAAGCTCCTGCAGCAGTCCGGCACACTAGGTGACCGCGCTGGTGACGTTGAGCGCGTCATGGACTCCAACGATTTGGAAAAAGAGCGCGGCATTACTATTTTGTCGAAAAACACCGCAATCAAATGGACTGACCCACGCGATGGCCAAGAGTACGGTATCAATATCGTCGACACCCCTGGCCACGCCGACTTTGGTGGTGAAGTTGAGCGCGTACTGTCGATGGTCGACTCGGTGTGCTTGCTCGTCGACTCCGTTGATGGCCCCATGCCGCAAACCCGCTTCGTGACCATGAAAGCCTTTGCCCGTGGCCTCAAGCCCATTGTTGTACTGAATAAAGTTGACCGTCCTAGCGCGCGTCCGCATTGGGTCATGGACCAAGTCTTTGAGCTCTTTGATAACCTCGGTGCTACCGACGAGCAGCTCGACTTCCCCGTAGTCTACGCCTCAGGCCTCAACGGCATCTCTGGCTACGAAGCCGATAAACTCGGCGATGACATGACCGCCTTGTTCCAGACCATTATCGATCGCGTCAGCCCACCCGCTGTGGACCCTACCGGTCCATTTCAGATGCAGATCTCATCGCTCGACTACAACAGCTATGTTGGTGTGATCGGCATCGGTCGTGTGACGCGCGGCTCAGTGAAAACCAACACGCCTGTGGTTATTGTCGATAGCGAAGGTAAACGCCGTAACGGCCGCATTTTACAAGTCATGGGCTATCACGGCCTCAACCGTGTTGAAGTGCCTGAAGCCGAAGCTGGCGATATCATTTGCGTGACCGGCATGGAAGGCTTGGGCATTTCAGACACACTCTGCGATCCACAATGCGTCGAAGCCTTGCCCTTGCTTTCGGTCGACGAGCCAACCGTGAGCATGACCTTCCAGGTTAACAACTCGCCATTTGCTGGTCGCGAAGGCAAATATGTGACCTCGCGCAATATCAAAGATCGTCTCGACAAAGAGCTGATTCACAACGTGGCATTGCGTGTTGAGCCTACCGACAGCCCAGACCGCTTCAAGGTCTCAGGTCGTGGCGAGCTGCATTTGTCAGTGCTGATCGAAAACATGCGTCGCGAAGGCTTCGAGATGGGCGTGTCGCGTCCCGAAGTGATTTTCAAAGAAATCGATGGCGTGAAATCTGAGCCGTTCGAAAACGTCATTTTTGATGTTGAAGAGCAGCATCAAGGCGGCGTCATGGAGCAAATGGGTCACCGCAAAGGCGACATGACCAATATGGTGCTCGACGGCAAAGGCCGTATTCGCATCGAAGCCACGGTGCCATCACGCGGCTTAATTGGCTTCCGCTCCGAATTCCTGACCATGACCTCCGGCACCGGCATTATGACTTCCAGCTTCTCGCATTATGGCCCGCTGAAGTCGGGTGATGTGGCGAAGCGTCAGAATGGCGTGCTGATCTCCATGGTCCAAGGTACCGCGCTGGGCTATGCGCTGTGGAACTTGCAGGAGCGTGGTCGCCTCTACCTTGGCCCACAAACTGAAGTCTACGAAGGCATGGTCATCGGCCTAAATGCACGCAGCGATGACATGGTCGTCAACCCCACCAAAGCCAAGCAGCTCACCAACGTGCGCGCTTCCGGCACCGATGAAAACATCGTGCTGACACCGCCTGTTCGTTTCACGCTGGAGCAAGCACTTGAGTTCATCGAAGATGATGAGCTGGTGGAAGTCACGCCCAAGTCGATCCGCTTGCGTAAGCGTCATTTAACCGAAAATGATCGCAAACGCGCTAGCCGCAACTAAGCCTTGCACATAAAAATGCCGCTCATTGAGCGGCATTTTTGTTTGCCCCATGAGCAGCTCTAGGTCAAAGCCGCTAAGGCCTCTCTGAACCAAGCCGGCATCGCGACTTTACGCCCGGTCTGCGGACTCACGCAGACCTGCGTGGTCTCGGCCTCAGCCGCCACACGCTGCATGTGCTCGCTAAACAGCGCGTAATGAAAAACGATTTTATCTTCACCTAATAAGGTAACCCGCACGCCAATATGCAGCGTATCGGGATACACCACAGGCGCTTTGTAGCGACAACTTGCATCGGCAATGACCAAACCTGTGCCTTCATGAAACAGTCGCGGGAAAATGCCCAACTGCTCCATCACGCCCAGTCGCACATCTTCTAGATAGCGAAAATAAGTGACGTTGTTCACGTGACTGAGCGCATCCATATCGCCCCATTGCACCTTGCGCGCCACGATCATTGGGTACAAGGCCTGCAGCGCATCTAAGGAAGCCGGGCCGCGTGTTGGCGGCAATGTGCTCATGAACTTTTCTCGGGCGTCCAGCCTTGTGGCCGCTCATAATCATCGCCACTTAAAAACTTCTCCAACTGCTCGTCGAGAAAGGCTTTGGCCTGCGGGTCGAGTACGCTCAAGCGGTTTTCATTGATCAGCATGGTCTGGTGGCGCAGCCATTGCATCCACGCCTCTTTCGACACCGTGTCAAACAGCACTTGCCCACGCTCACCGGGAAATGGTGCAAAGGCCATACCCTCGAGCTCTTGCTTTAATTTGCGACAAAATACCGTGCGCATCATCAACACACCTCCTGGCGCGCGCCTAAGCGCTGCAACAATGAATAAATAGGCGCCGGAAATCCCAGCGCCGGCAGGTCGGAGAGTGTAACCCAGCGGCCATTGGCATCGGAAACACCGAGCACCGCGCGGCTCGAAAAAAGCACAGGCCTGATGTGTAAGCGGAAATGCGAAAACACATGCATAAAGGCTGGCAAAGGCTCGGCCTGCTCAGGCAGCTCGGCATCGGCGGGCCATTCGGGGAAGCTCCACAGCCCACCCCAAATGCCCGTGCTAGGACGCTGCTGCATCCACACTTGGTCATGCTGGCGATGGATCATCAAAATCGCCTCACGCGTGGGAACGGCTTGCTTGCGCTGCTTTTCGGGGTAGCGCGTAGGCTCACCCTGAGCATAGGCCATGCAACTCGTTTGTACTGGGCAGCGCGAGCAGGCCGGCTTACTGCGCGTACACAGCGTGGCGCCCAAATCCATCATGGCTTGTGTGTAGTCAGCACAGCGCTGTGTCGGCGTGAGGGCGTTGGCTAGCGCCCAAAATGCTTTGCTGACTGCAGCCTTTGCCGGATCACCGGCCAAGGCCTGATGGCGCGCCAAGACACGTTTCACATTGCCATCGAGAATGACCGCACGCTGACCAAAGCCGAGCGCCAAAATGGCACCGGCGGTGGAGCGGCCAATGCCGGGCAACGCCATCAGTGCATCGAGCGTATCCGGCAAGGCACCGGCGTAGCGCTCGCACGACAGCTGTGCGGCTTTATGCAAATTGCGACCACGGGCGTAATAGCCCAAGCCCGTCCAATGATGCAGGACTTCATCGATCGGTGCGCGAGCAAGATCAGCGAGCGTGGGAAAGCTTGCCATGAAGCGCTGAAAATACGGCAGCACGGTGCTGACCTGCGTTTGCTGCAGCATGATTTCCGAGACCCAGACGCGATACGGCGTGACGGCCTGCTGCCAAGGTAAATGTTTGCGGCCGGCATGGTCGAACCATGCCAACACCGCATCGGAGAACTTAGCGTTTGAAAAGGTCAAAGATTTGCTTTACAGCCTCTTTTTGCGCGGGTGCCAATTTTTCGGTGAGCTTCTCTTCAAGCTTACCTTTCTGTTTTTCTACCTCTTCACTGAGACGAGCTTTGGCCACTTGCCCTACCAGGCTTTGCATGCCGGACTTATCGAGGCCGCAGAGCGTGGCGAGGCTACCGGCGAGATTGCCATTACAGCGCACGGGGATGGCATAGTCGGCCATCTTGGCGTATTTCTCGCCCCAATACTTTTTGTCGAGTTTCAGCTGGAAGCGGTAATCCACGTCATTGGACTGCAAATTGAATGTGCCTGAGCCACCGACTTGGATATCTTTGAGGTCGGCTTTCATGGACTCGTTACGCACCACGCCCTGATCGAGCGTGATCTCACCCAACAAACTGACAATGTCAGTGTTGCCAATTTTCGACTTTAAGCTATCAATATCGCGGCCAGTGAGCGCGGGCAGCAACGCTTGATACTGACCGAGCGCGTTAAACAGGGCATCGCGAACATTGACGCCTTTAATTTGACCATCGTTGAGGCGCAGCGTGTTGGGGCCTTTAGCCGAGGCAATCCAGCTATCCACATCATTGCCGCGCACGGTGACATCGCCGTTGAAATTCATGCGGCCGGCAAAGACATCTTGGTTGAGGGCTTTTTGCGCAATCGGGCCCAGATCGATTTTATTTAGTGTGGGCTTGAGCGTGATGACCGGCTGCTTGCCACGCACATCGATTGTCGCAGGCACACTAAAGCTGCCATCGGCAACCTGACCACGGAACTCGCTGACATTGACTAGGCCATCACGCGCAGCGGCTTGCAGGCTCAACTGTGTAATCGGGTAGGACATGATGGTCAGCGCACCGGCCTTAAAGCCAATGTCGAGGTTTTGCTCGCGCAGCAGCTCAACAGGCAATAGCGCCTCGACTTGCTGCTTGGTCTCGCTTTTGTCGGCGGGCGCCTTTGCGGTAGCAGCGCTTTCGGGCGGCAAATAGTTATCGGCGTTCAGCTTGTCGAGATTCAGTCGCGCATAAATTCGCGCCTTCGGTAGCTCACGCACGCCGGCCTCACCAGAAATAGTACTGCCATCGAGGGCAATACGCAGATTCTTGGCTAACACGGCACGCTCATCACCCGTTAAGTTGGCGCTTAGGCTGACGCTGCTCAGCGCTTTCGGGTCTTTAGTGACCGGCGGCGTGATGCCTAAGTTCGCCATCACATCACGCGGATTAAAGGCGTTAGTGCTGAGCTTACCGCTGACTTTCATGCCGGCCATGATATTTTCAGCGCCGCTTGCTAGCGCCGGTAATTGCACGCGGGCATTGGCCTCCAAGCGGATCTTATCGAGCGTGGCAACCAGCTTAGGCACCGAAATATCACCCACTTTCCAGTTTGCCGTGACTGCGGTATCGAGTGCCACGGCCATTGGTTTCGCCAAGGCTTTATCGGTCACGGTGGTGGTCACGCGCAACGGACTAATACTCGCTTCACCTTTCGCCACATCGGCTTTGATATCAGCACTGATGTTCGCGCTAATCGGCGCTGGCCGGCTCGGATCAGCATAGGTGACATCAAGATTTAAGCCCGCCACCGCATGTTGCTGAGCCGCTAAATCGGCATCAATGGTCTGCGCATTGAGCGTTAAGGTGATGGGTGCCGGCAGCATATTGCCAGACAGCGCGCTGTTGAGTGTGAGGTCTTCAATATGCGGTTTTTGCGCGTCTAAATTCAGCGTAATAAGCGCCTTCAGGCTATTTTCAGCGAGGAAATTTTTACCGGCGTCATCGACTTGCGAGATATTAAAACTGGCCGACAGCGGGAAGGCGTTAGTGGGATCGATGTCACTTGCTTGCACGGCAATTTTGTCGACTTTACGCGTCACGCCAGCGGCTTTGTCGACCAAGGTTAACTGAGTATTGCTAATGTTTAAGCTATCAACATTAAATGCCACTTGCTGCGATGGCTTGTCTTCCTCTGGGCTTTTGAGCTTAGCAAGCAGCGTATCCCAGCTGGTTTTGCCGTCGGCATATTGCACGAAACGCACACTGGCGCCATCGAGCTCAACGGCATCGACAGAGGCCGTACCTTTCAGCAATGGCAGCAACTCGACCGAGACACTGGCTTGCTTCACGGCTACCAAGGTTTCATCGAGTGTGGCGTCTTTGAGGCTGGTCTCGCCTAATGAAATGCCGATGCTCGGGTAGAGCTTCCACGCCAGATCGCCGGTCAGGGCTAAGTCCATATCGGTTTTTTGCTTGACCACATCGGTGAGGGCCTGCTTGTAATCATTAGGGTCGAGCACGAAGACCACATAGGCCGCCAGCGCCGATACCGACACCACCAACAGGGCCACGATGCCAGCTATCCATTTCAATACGCGCTTCATACTTACTCCTCGCCAACGACACTGTGCAGATGGTTAACGACTCTACAGCGCTGTGGATGACCCCGCCACTGTTTGCGAGACGGCGCGCGCCGCCGGCAACAAAATAGCATTTGACAGTCGCCACGCGAAATCTCACAATTCTAAGAATCATTCTCATTTCTGATGCCGAGTTGCCGTGCGTCTCTCTGAATTATCTCGTTTTCAATCCGCCGTGGTCGAGCAAGTGGAAGCCATCAGTTCGCCAGATGCTATTGCTCAACGTCTCAATGACATCGGCTTTGTGCCCGGCGAAACCGTGCGCATTACCGCCACGGGCCCTATCGGCGCAGACCCGTTACTGGTGCAAGTAGGCTTCACGCGCTTTGCGCTCCGCCGCAGCGAAGCCGCTCGAGTGGTGGTATCGCTGGAGGACTCATGAGCACGCGCATCGCCTTGGTAGGCAACCCTAATTGCGGTAAAACCTCGCTGTTTAACCAGCTCACCGGCACGCGCCAGAAAGTTGCCAACTACGCCGGCGTGACCGTGGAGCGCAAAGAGGGGAAAATCCTGCTGCCATCGGGCCAACACATCATTGCGCTCGATTTGCCCGGCGCCTACAGCCTAACCTCAACCAGCCCAGATGAAGCCATCACGCGCGCGGTGTGCTTGGGCGAACTGCCCGATGAGCCATTGCCAGATCTGATTGTCTGCGTAGCCGATGCCACCAACCTGCGTTTGCACTTGCGCTTTGTGTTGGAGGCCATGCGCTTAGGCAGGCCCATGATGTTGGCGTTAAACATGATGGATGCCGCCAAACGACGCGGCATTGAAATCGACGTGGCGGCGCTAAGTTCAGCCTTGGGCATTGAGATTATTGAGACCGTCGCGACCCGCAAAGGCGGCGTGGAGCCATTAGTAAACGCGCTCGATAGACCCCTCACGCAAACTCTGCCAACGCCAGTCAATGGCGACTTGCATCAGGCGGTGCGCGCCATGCTCGCTGACTGTGTGGTGATGCCACGCAGCACTGACGCCCGCGATGACGCCATTGATCGCTTCACGTTGCACCCAATTTTCGGCCTCGCGCTACTGGCTACGCTGATGTTTTTTATCTTCCAAGCGGTGTTTTCGTGGGCCGAGCCATTTATGGGCGGCATCGAGTTTGGCATTGGTGAACTGGGTACATTGACCACACAAACCCTGCCTGACGGCCTGCTTCGCAGCCTGCTCAATGACGGCATTTTCGCCGGTGTTGGCAGCGTATTGGTGTTTTTGCCGCAAATTCTCATTTTGTTTTTCTTTATTTTGCTGCTCGAAGAATCGGGTTATTTGCCACGCGCGGCGTTTTTGCTCGACCGCTTGATGTTTAAAGCCGGCCTCACCGGGCGCGCGTTTATTCCGCTGCTATCGAGCTTCGCCTGCGCCATCCCCGGCATCATGGCCACCCGCAGCATCTCCGACCCACGCGACCGACTCACCACCATCATGGTCGCGCCGCTGATGACCTGCTCCGCACGCCTACCGGTCTATACCGTGCTGATTGCCGCGTTTATTCCGCCACAAAGCGTCTGGGGTGTGCTGAATTTGCAAGGATTGGTGCTTTTTGCGCTGTATTTCGGCGGCATTGCCAGTGCGCTGCTTGTCGCCTATGCCATGAAATGGTTGCAGTCTGATCGCAGCGAACACGCACTATTGCTGGAGCTGCCAAGCTATCGTCTGCCCGATTGGCGCAGCATTGCTCTTGGCTTGTATGAGCGCATGATGATTTTTATTCAGCGCGTGGGCGGCATCATTTTCGCAGTCACCATGCTGCTCTGGTTTCTGGCGAGCTTCCCAGCTGCACCCATCGGCGCCACGCTACCGGCCATTGAATACAGCTACGCCGGCCAGCTCGGAGCATTCTTGGCCGTGATTTTTGCGCCCATCGGCTTTAATTGGGAGATTTCCATCGCGCTGGTGCCGGGCTTAGCAGCGCGCGAGGTAGTGGTCGCCGCGCTCGGCACGGTCTACGCCATGTCGGGCAATGAAGATTTGGTCGCTAATCAACTCAGCACGCTGATCTCGCAGCAATGGTCATTGGCCACCGGCCTGTCATTACTGGTGTGGTTTATTTTCGCACCGCAATGCTTGTCGACACTCGCCACGGTACGTCGCGAAACCGGCTCATGGCGCACTGTCGGCATCATGACCGGCTACTTGTTTGGGCTCGCCTACCTGGCGTCGTTTATTACCTATCAGCTGGCCTTGTGGTTGCTATGAGCACCTCTGCGTTGGCTCCCGAAGCGTTGCTGCAATGGCTAATTGTTACGCCGCTATTGCTCTGGAGCGTCTGGCGTGTGGCCAAGCAATTTGCCCCGAGCGCCATGGCTAACGGTCAAAATCGGCTGGCGCAGCATGTTGTGCAACACGGCTATGCGCGCCTCGGTAGCTGGCTCCAAAGCGGCAGCACCGAGGCGGGCTGTGGCAGTGGTTGCGCGAGCTGCAATAGCTGCGCACCCGAGCCGTCAGCGCCGGTCCGCTGGCGCGATAGTGGGCGGAGTTAAGGGCTTAGGCGCAAACGTCATGGCCTGCGCCAGTGTGTGATAGAGCGGCGGACTGAAAATGCGCGCCACCAATGATGACAGCAGTGTCACCGCCATCAAGCTCAGAACCATCTCATGGCCATCAATCATTTCCATGACAATGATAAATGAGGTGATTGGCGCCTGCGTCACCGCCGTCATAAAAGCGGCCATGCACAACGCATAAATGCTGCCGGCCACAGCGAAATCACTCAATAACGGCTCAAGATCACGGCCAATACCAGCGCCGATGGCCAAGCTCGGCGCAAAAATACCGCCGGGAATGCCGCTGAAGTACGACACCACGGTGGCCAATAATTTTGCCGGCGCGTAATACCACTCCACCAAGATGTCATTGCTGAGCATAGCTTGCGTGGTCAAATACCCTGAGCCATGCACTTCGCCGCGTGTGAGTAGCCCCAACAACGCCACCACCAAGCCGCACAGGCCAGCAAAGATAATCGGCTTGCCATGCCGCACACGACCTAGCAGCCCGCGCCACGGCGTCGTTGAGTACAGCAATAAGCGACTCATAATGCCGCCCGCCGTGCCGCAAACTATGGCGCAAATCAGTACGGGCCAGAGGATACGATGATCAATCATCTCCACCGATAAATGCCCAAAATACAAGTAATTACCCTGCAGCGAGATAGACACCAGGCCAGCCAAAACAATGGCGGTGAGCAAGACACCATTGGTGCGCTGCTCAAAGCGTCGCGACAACTCCTCGATGGCAAAAACAATGCCCGCCAACGGCGTGTTAAACGCCGCGGCAATGCCGGCCGCACCGCCGGCAAGCATCATGTCGCGGGCACGGATGCTATGCCCACGCGGCAACAGTCGCCGAAACGCATACATAATGCTCGCGCCCATTTGCACGGACGGCCCTTCGCGCCCCACCGAAAAGCCACCCGCCAAAGCGGCAGTACCAAGCCAAAGCTTGCCAAAGGCGATGCGCAACGATAAAAATCGGCCGCGCTCAACCGTGCCTTCGGCTGCCTCTAAGGCGGCAATAGTTTGTGGAATACCGCTACCTTCAGAGCCGGGAAACCAGCGCCGCGCAATGGCGACAATGGCCATGCCTGCGAATGGGGTAATGAGGAGGCCAGCCCATGGGCTGAGCGCGTGAGCATGAGCGAAAATCTCGCCGGCCCAATCGCCTAACCGCGCAAATAAAACGATGACGGCGCCGGTTGCAACGGCGGCACCCCAAATAACTAAACGCTCGTGCCAGGCCTGCCATTGCGTTAGGCGTTGAGCACGGAAAGCGCGAGAAATTCCCTGCACGGAGATCTCCTCTACGGAGGGCACATGGAGCGGGTGATGGGAATCGAACCCACGGCTCTAGCTTGGGAAGCTAGGGTATTGCCATTATACGACACCCGCGCGGTGAGTTTCTGCGCACAAGCGGCGGCTAGTTGCTGCGTTTGCTAGTGTATCGAGGCGATCGCCGGTGGTCGAGGCTATTTCTTCAGACTTATTAGGCCGACGTCTTGGCTGCGGGGTCAGTATCGAGCGCAGCAAAGTCATCGCTGCTTAACACGCGATGACCTAGCTCATTTTCCTGTTTGCGCACCGCATCGGCTAATTGCGCCAAAACACTTCGCCCGCGCGTGGCGGCGTGAATGCCGAAGCCCGATAATGTGCGCGCATCATTGCCACCACATGCCCAGACCGCGGCGATCGGCTTGGTATTAAACCAGCCAATATAAAGCGTGGCATCGGACGTGGGTGGCGCGCTTACTGGCGGTTGCAAACGCGCTAAGCGCTCAGCCACGTCGGCATCTAACGGCAGGTTATGGGCTTTCGCAATTAAGGGCATGGCAGCGACTCAAACAATTTTCGCCAGTGTAGAGCACGCGCGCGGGCTCAGACCATGCCGTTTGCAGCGCGATGAGGCTATAATGCATTTTTTCTCGGCCAAGTTGAGGATGAGCATGAGCGTTCGTCAAGCAGAAGTGGTGCGCAACACCAAAGAGACCAAAATTCGTGCCGTCATCAATCTCGATGGCACCGGTCAGGGCAACCTGCAAACCGGCATTGCCTTTCTCGACCACATGCTCGACCAAATCGTGCGTCACGGCCTCATCGACATCGATATTGTCTGCGATGGCGATAATTTCATCGATGACCATCACAGCGCCGAAGACTGCGGCATCACGCTAGGCCAGGCCTTCGCCAAAGCGCTTGGCGACAAAACCGGCGTGCGTCGTTACGGTCATGCCTATGTGCCGCTCGACGAAGCACTCTCGCGCGTGGTCGTCGATCTCTCTGGTCGTCCAGGCTTGGAGATGCACTGCGAGTTTACCCGCAGCCACATCGGCCAATTCGACGTCGATCTATTTTTTGAGTTTTTCCAAGGCTTCGTCAATCACGCCGGCGTGACCTTGCACCTCGATAATTTGCGCGGGCGCAACGCGCACCATCAGGCCGAAACGCTGTTTAAAGCCTTCGGTCGCGCTCTGCGCATGGCCGTTGAGCTCGACCCGCGCATGAGCGGCCAAATGCCATCGACCAAGGGCTCGCTGTGACCTCAGTTGCGGTCCTCGACTATGGCATGGGTAATCTGCACTCGGTCGCTAAAGCACTCGAGCATGTCGGCGCCTCAAGGGTAGTCATTAGCGATGATGTCGCGACGATTCGTGCCGCCGATCGCGTCGTGCTGCCCGGTCAGGGCGCCATGCGCGATTGCATGGCGGCCATGCATGAGCACGGCATTGCTGCATTGGTCGACGAGCTCGTGCGCAGCAAACCTTTACTCGGCATCTGTGTCGGCATGCAGGCCATGCTCACGCGCTCGGATGAAAATGGTGGCGTCGATGGCCTTGGGCTGTACACCGGTCAGGTTAAGTGTTTCAACGACGTGCCCACCATCGAGGCGCAGCGTTTAAAGGTGCCACACATGGGCTGGAATACTGTCTCGCAGCAGCGTGAGCACGCGCTCTGGGATGGCATTGCCGATGGCGCGCGCTTCTATTTCGTGCACAGCTATTATTGCCTGCCCGATAATCCTGCGCTGAGTGTTGGTCGCTGCGATTATGGCCTGCCATTTTCCTGCGCCATTGCGCACGAGAATGTCTTTGCCACCCAGTTTCATCCCGAAAAAAGTGCGCAGGATGGCCTTCGCCTGCTGCAAAACTTTCTGCGCTGGAACCCCTAATTTCGCTGGCCATTAGGCCTTCGCGTTGGAGCATTCGATGTTAATTATCCCCGCCATTGATCTCAAAGACGGCGCCTGCGTGCGCCTTAAACAGGGCCGCATGGAAGACGACACGGTGTTTTCCAACGACCCCATCGGCGTGGCCGCGCAATGGGTGGAGCAGGGTGCTCGCCGGCTGCATTTGGTCGACCTCAATGGCGCCTTCGCCGGCGAGCCGGTCAATGGCGAGATCGTGCGCGCTATCGCCACGCGCTGGCCATCGCTGCCGGTGCAAATCGGCGGCGGCATTCGCTCGCTGGAGACCATCGAGGCCTATGTTCGCGCCGGTGTCTCATATGTCATTTTAGGCACCAAAGCCGTGAAAGAGCCCACGTTTGTACGCGACGCTTGCCGCGCATTTCCCGGCAAAATCATTGTTGGTATTGATGCCAAAGATGGCTGGGTCGCCACCGATGGCTGGGCCGAGGTATCGAGCGTGCAAGCCGTCGATTTAGCCCGTCAATTCAAGGCCGATGGCATTAGCGCCATCGTCTACACCGACATCGCCCGCGATGGCATGATGCAGGGCGTCAATGTTGAAGCCACTGCCAAGCTCGCGCGCGACTCCGGCCTACCCATCATCGCCTCCGGCGGCGTGACTAATCTCGACGATATTCGCGGCCTGCTGAAAGTCCGTGGCGATGGCGTGATTGGCACCATCACCGGTCGTGCGATTTATGAGGGCACGCTGGACTTGGCCGAAGCACAGCAACTCGCCGATGCCTAAGCGAACCGTGATTTGTTGAGTGCAAACGCTCAGACACATTGCCCGGCGGCATGACCAGACGCCCATGCCCATTGAAAATTATAGCCACCGAGCCAGCCGGTAACATCAAGCACCTCGCCGACAAAATACAAGCCTTGTTGGAGTTGGCTCTCGAGTGTGCGTGATGATATTTCGTCGGTCGCCACACCACCGAGTGTCACCTCCGCGGTGCGATAACCCTCGGTGCCCGACGGCAGCAATGTCCATTGCGTCAGTGCCTCTGCAACGCGCTTCAGCGCGGCATCGGGCCAATCGGCCATGGGCTTTTCAGCCTCAGCTGGCCACAACAACATCTGTAGCTCAAGCACCAAGGCTTTCACCAAAAATGGCGTCAGCAGCGTGCGCAGCAAGACCTTCGACTGCGCCTTTTTCTGCGCAATCAACCAGTCGCTCAAACACATCGCACCCCATGGCGAGCCAGGCAGCAAATCGATGCTGATGCGCTCGCCGAGCTGCCAATAATTAGACGCTTGAATCACCGAAGGGCCACTGATGCCGCGGTGCGTAAACAAGAGATTTTCCTGAAAGCTCGGGGCATCGCGCTGCGTACTCACCACAGTATCGAGGGCAATACCGCTGAGGCGCTCGGTCACCGCTTTCATCCCATCGCTAAACGTCATCGGCACCAGACCGGCGCGCGTGGGCAGCACCTCGTGGCCAAATTGCCGAGCAATGTCATAGCCAAAACCGCTTGCACCCAGCGTCGGAATCGACAGCCCACCGGTGGCGACCACCAGTGATTGGCAGCGTATGCGCTCATCACCAATGCTCAGCGCAAAGCCTGAGTCGTTGGCGCTGATCTTGGTCACCTGCGCCTTTGTGCGAATCTTCACGCCCACGGCCTCGCATTCGCTCACCAGCATCGCCAAGATGGCCTTCGCTGAATCGTCGCAAAAGAGCTGGCCATGGCGGCGCTCGTGATAGGCAATGCCATGCTTTTCCACCAGCGCAATAAAATCCCATTGCGTATAGCGACTCAGCGCCGAGACACAAAAATGCGCATTTTCACTAATGAAATGCTCAGGCTCGACCGTGTAATTGGAGAAGTTGCAACGCCCACCGCCCGACATCAAAATCTTTTTGCCGATTTTATTGCTGCTATCGAGCACCAGCACACGGCGGCCGCGCCGGCCCGCCGCCATCGCGCACATGAGACCCGAGGCACCGCCACCGATAACCACCACATCGACTTGTGTAGACGCCTGCGCCACGCATTACCCCAGCTCATCATGAAGGCCGCAAGTATAGTCGCTCGCGACATCGGCACCCATGATAAAATGCGCGCTGACTTTCAATCGGTACTCCGCCATGACGCTCGCTAAACGCATTATTCCCTGCCTCGATGTCGATCAGGGCCGCGTCGTCAAAGGCGTGAAGTTTCTCGACATTCGCGACGCCGGCGATCCTGTTGAGGTCGCCAAGCGCTACGACGAGCAGGGCGCCGATGAGATTACCTTTCTCGACATCACCGCCAGCGTTGAAGGCCGCGACACCATGGTGCGCACTGTCGAGCGCATGGCCTCGCAAGTATTTGTGCCGCTCACCGTTGGCGGCGGCATTCGCGAAGTCGCCGATATTCGCCGCATGCTCAACGCCGGCGCCGACAAAGTCAGCATCAACTCGGCCGCGGTCAAACGCCCCGAATTTGTGCTTGAGGCCTCGCAACGTTTCGGCGCGCAATGCATCGTTGCCGCTATCGATGCCAAACGCGTCTCCGCCGATGGCGAACCCGGTCGCTGGGAAATCTTCACGCACGGCGGCCGTAACCGCACCGGCATCGACGCCGTGGCTTGGGCCGAACGCATGGCCGACTATGGCGCCGGCGAAATTTTGCTCACCAGCATGGACGCCGATGGCACCAAAGCCGGCTACGACTTGGCGCTGGTGAAAGCCATCACCTCAGCCGTGCGCGTGCCGGTTATCGCCTCCGGTGGCGTCGGCAATTTGCAGCATTTATGCGATGGTATTGTGCAGGGCGGCGCCGACGCAGTACTGGCGGCGAGTATTTTCCATTTTGGCGAATACACCGTGGGCCAAGCGAAAGACTTCTTGGCCGTCCACGGCATTTGCATGCGCCGCTGAAGGCCACACGCTACATAAATTTGCTAAACGCTAGTGCATAAAAAAGGGCGCTTCTTGATAAGCGCCCTTTTCATTAGCCTAGTAATTACACCAGTTGCCCGGCTGACTTGGCCGGCCGCGCAAACGCGTTTCGAAATACAAGCCGGTCTCACCCTCACTGCCATCGCCCACGCTCGCCACCGTTTGGTTGGCCGAGACGCTATCGCCAGTTTTCACAGTGATGCTCTGGTTGTAGCCATACAGCGACATAAAGCCGCGACCATGGTCAACAATGACCAGCTTGCCGTAGCCGCGCAGGAAGTCGGCGTAGAGCACCTTACCGCTTTTCACTACCTTCACCGCGGCACCACTGCTCGCCGCAATGACAATGCCATTCCAGCGCAAACCGCCGCCACGATCGGCACCAAATTGTGCGCGGATACCGCCACTCGCGGGCAATGAGCAGTTGCCGCGATAGGGCACGGAATAGTCCGGCTCCTGGCTCCACACCGGCTTTTCTTTGGTCGATGGCGCCGGCTTATTTTTAGCCGCCGCTTCACGCGCACGCCGCTCGCGCTCTAGGCGGTCAGCCTCGCGTGCCTGGCGCTCCAGGCGGCGCATCAAATTCTGTAAGGCTGCTTGGTTTTTCTTCAGGTTTTTAAGCTTCCGGTCTTGGTTAGCAATATCGCTATTCAGCACTTTCAGGGCCGAGGCACGTTGCGTTTTAGCCTTCTCAAGCTGACCTTGCTGACGCTCTAATTTACGCTCCAAGGCAGCGAGCTTAACGATTTGCTCAGCCTCTTCTTTTTCCACTGCGGCAAGCTCAGCCATGGTGGCATCAAGCTCATCAATGCGTTCGCTTCGTGCTTTTTGCACGTAGCTAAAATAGCGTAATTGCCGCGATAACAGCGCCGGATGCTCTTGATTGAGCAGCAGCTTAAAATAATCGTCGCGACCGGCGCGATAAGATGCCTGCATATCGGCCTTCAAACTCGCTAACTGCTCACGCTTGGCCTGCGACAGCGCTACTTGGCGTTTACGCAACACCGCCACCCGCGACTGCCGCTCGCGCGTTTCTTTTTCTGTCGCTGAAACAGAGGTTTGCAACTTGCCAATCGCTGCTTCGGCTTCCTTTAAGGATTTTTGCTGTTTGTTGCGCTCAGCTTGGGTCAGTCGCAGCTTTTTCGTGGCGGTGCGAATTTCATTTTTCACGGAGTCTAAATCAGACTTGGCGGAGTTCGCCTCACTGCGTAGTTGGCTACCATCGGCCGCATAAACAGCGCCAAAAAATCCGCTCAGCAATACGGCTGCCACTAGGCTTTGGCAAAACACTCGCTTCATGCCGGCACCACTAGATTCCGGCCTGTCATGTCGCTGGGCTGCGGCAAACCCATTAGGCTCAATAGCGTGGGGGCAACATCCGACAACACGCCATTTTCGGCAATTCGCACGGCGCTTTGTGTGCCCACATAGACAAACGGCACGCGCTCGCAGGTGTGCGCCGTATGCGCCTGGCCAGTGGCGCTGTCACGCATTTGCTCAACATTGCCGTGATCAGCGGTGACGAGCATCTCGCCACCCACTTGCTCAATTGCTGCACGCAAGCGCCCCAAACACTGATCTAACGTTTCGCAGGCGGCTACGGCGGCGTCGAAATTGCCGGTATGACCAACCATATCGCCATTCGCGTAATTGCAAATGAGGGCGTCATATTCGCCGGAGGTAATGGCGGCGAGTAGCTTGTCGGTGACCTCGGCCGCGCTCATTTCGGGCTGCATATCGTATGTTGCGACTGCCGGTGAGGGCACGAGAATGCGCGTTTCGCCAGCGTACGGCTGCTCCCGCCCCCCGCTAAAAAAGAAGGTCACGTGTGCGTACTTTTCAGTCTCTGCAATACGTAACTGCGTCTTACCTAAACCCGCCAAATATTCGCCCAATGAGTTGTGCAATGCGCTTGGTTTGAACGCCACGGGCGCTTTAATGCTATCGGCATACTCGGTGAGCATGACAAAGTCGGCAAGCGCTGGACGCTTCACGCGATTAAAGCCCGTGAAGTCATCATCGACAAACGCGCGAGTAATTTCACGCGCACGATCGGCGCGAAAATTCATAAACACAACGGCATCGCCATCGCTAATGATTGCTGGCGCCGCGCCCTCAGGAACTATGCACGTTGCAGGCACAAACTCATCGCTAATGTCGCCGTCGTATGCGGCTTGTAAGCCAGCTACTGCACTGCTGACTTGGCGCGTTGCCATGCCTTCGGTAAGCAGTCGATACGCGGCCTCAACACGATCCCAGCGATTGTCGCGGTCCATGGCAAAATAGCGACCAACGATACTCGCCACACGGCCTTTGCCCGTTTTCGCGAGATGCGCTTCCATCGCTTCTAACGACGCATGCGCCGAGCGCGGCGGCGTATCGCGGCCATCTAAAAATGCATGCACATAAACTGCTTGGGCACCGCGGGCAACGGCCATATCGACCATGGCGTGCAAATGATCTTCATGGGAATGAACCCCGCCAGGTGACAACAGTCCGAGAATATGCACCGCACGGCCAGCACGGATTGCGCGATCTAATGCCTGCACCAGCACGGGATTTTGTTGAAACTCGCCATCGCGCACGGCTTTGGTGATGCGCGTAAAATCTTGGTAAACAACGCGACCGGCGCCTAAGTTCATATGACCGACTTCAGAGTTGCCCATTTGACCATCTGGCAAACCCACATCCTCGCCTGAGCCCGACACTAGCCCGTGCGGGCAATCGTTGAGCAGTGCTTGCCAATTGGGCATATGAGCGGCGCGAATGGCGTTTGAGTCAGAGCTTTCGCTGTGGCCAAAGCCATCTAAGATGATTAATACATGCGGTTTGCGTGTCACGGATTTCCCCGATGTGGCCGGTAGCTCGCTAGTGTAACAGCCTCGGACAAGCCGATGCAGTCAGCACGTTTAGTCTTTCTTGTTGATGTTTTTCTGCGTGGCAATTTGATCTTCTACACTTTCAATCAGGCCCGTTGCCAAGTCGCCAACCTCACGATTTACGCGACGAATGGCATCGTAGACTGTGCCAATTGTGTCGGCATGCGACTGCTTGACGCTTTCGGCTTTGTCTTCCAATAAGCCACGCTTAGCCAGTGCATCGAGTGGCATGGAGGCAATGGCTTGATGAATTTGCTCAACACTGGTGGCGCCTTTATCGACAGCCTCTTGAATCAAGTCTTTGATGGCTTCAACACGCGTTAAAAATGACATGATCATGACCTCTCTAGTGAACATCCGTGCGCTAATGCTAAACTAGACGCCGTTTAGAAGGGGCCCTTATGGCACTGCGCGAAGAAAAAAAACTGCAAACGCGGCAAGCACTCATGGACGCTGCCCTCACGCTCATGCACGAAGGCGCAGGCTTTTCCGGCCTCAGTTTGCGCGAGGTTTCTCGCCAAGCAGGCTTGGTGCCTACCGGGTTTTATCGGCATTTTAGTGATCTCGATAGCCTCGGTGAAGCCCTAGCTATTGAGGCCTGTCATCAGCTCCGCGTGATCATGCGCCAAGTCCGCCAGCAGGCTCAAGGTGGCGCGGCCATAACTGAGTCTGTGGCAGCGCTCGTCGGCTTTATTCGCCACAACCCGCTGTATTTTGAATTTCTGGCGCGCGAACGTGCCGGCGGCCCACCGAAAGTTCGCGAAACCATTCATCTGGAAATGCGCCAGTTTGTTGCTGAGCTTGCCGATGATCTCGCGCAATGGCCGACTTATGCCGGCCTACCGCATGATGATCTCAGCATGCTTGCTGACTTGGTCGTCAACACGGTCATTCACTTGGCGCTTGACCTGCTCGCGCTACCATTTGATGCCCCAGATGTGGAACACATTGAGCGCTGCACCAAGCAACTGCGTTTAATCATGCTCGGCGCACAAGCGTGGGCACCAGAAAAAGGCGCTTAAAAGCGCCTCATTCAAACTGACTATTTGCCAGATCGCTCTTGAGCAACGAGCGCTTTGACCACAGCAATGGTTCGCGCGCCTTCACCCGGCACCAAATACTTGCCATTGACAACCATCGCTGGCACGCCCGTGAGTTGATAGCGCATGGCGAGATTGCGCGATTGTGCGACCTTGGCACTGACCGTAAAGGAATTATAGAGACCGTTAAAATTTGCCTCTTTAACACCAAAGCCGGCATAAAACGCCGCCAAGCTCTTTTGCGAAAATAAGCGCTGTTTATCTACCTGAATAGCAGCAAACAACGGCCCATGCGTTTTTTCAACGATGCCTAGCGCCTCGGCTACGTAATAGCCGCGGGCGTTAGCCTCCCAGACGGCATTGAGTGCTGCGGGGCTGCGTTCAAATCGAACGCCCTCAGGCTTAGTTTTTAACCATGCCGCCACATGAGGCTCTAATGTGTAGCAGTGCGGGCAGCCATACCAAAAAAACTCACGCACTTCGACTTGGCCATCGCTCAATGCCGGCGTTGGGTTCGTCAACACGGTGTAATCTTTGCCGGCAACCGGCGTTAGCGCCATCGCCCAGGTTGGCAATGTGAGCAATAAAATCGCGAAAAACTTCTTCATCATTGTTTTGTCCTTCAGTCATCGTTAGACGTATAACGCTAGGTCGGCAACTTCGCTGACAGAAAAAAGCCCGCGTCGGCGGGCTTGATTCAAATCAACTACGAAGCTTAGTGCAAGCCCTGAATATAAGACGCCAATGCTTCAATGTCTTTATCAGAAAGCTTTGCCGCAATCATCTGCATGGGGCCCAGCTCACCAGGTTTGCTACCGTCGTTGTTGCGCTTCTCATCGGTCAGATCATCACGACCGGCAGCGCGGAAGTGGCGAAGCTGTGTGGCCGTGTATTCGGCATGTTGGCCGGATAAGCGCGGGAAAGCAGCAAATTCATTGCCTTTGCCGGCTGGGCCGTGGCAGCCCGAACATGCGGTTAAACCAATCTCTTTGTCACCGCCGCGATAAAGCTTTTGACCACGCTCAACCAAGTCTTTCTTGGCGCCGCCAATCGTGCCCTTTTGTTGCGCGTAATAAGCCGAGATGTCCGCCATATCTTGGTCGTTTAACGCAGTGGCCATTGGCATCATTAAGGCGTTTTGACGAGCACCTGACTTGAAGTTTTGCAGCTGCTTATAAAGGTACTTAGCATTTTGGCCGGCTAACTTAGGAAAGTTAGGCGCAGCGCTATTGCCATCGGCACCGTGACAAGCGGCGCAGACCGCAGACTTACCTTGACCTGCATCGGCGTCACCTTTCGGCATCACTACGGCAGCGTGGCTGAATGAGCTAGCGCCCAAGAGCAGCGAAACAACAGCAACAAACTTTTTCATAAGAGCACTCGTAGCAACTTACTGAGACATGTATTTAATGAGCGCCTTAAACTCGGCGTCTGTACAGTCATTGCACAAACCCATCGGCGGCATCATCTTATAACCCTGTTTAACGTGCGCAACCAAGGTTGCTTCACCTTTTTTCAAGCGCGGCGCCCAAGCGGCTTTATCGCCTTTTTTCGGCGACTGCATAACGCCTGAGGCATGACATGCGGCACACGCTTGCGTATAGCGCTGCTCAGTTGTCGCTGCCTGCGCCATCGTGCTTGCACCACAGACCAACGCTAACATCACTAAATGCTTTTTCATGACATGCTCCAGCGGTTGATGGGATCGCTGCCGGGCAGCACCCAAATCTATCCAAAGAAATAACCACACGCTTTTTGCACTGAAGAGTATATCGCAGTGCCCATACGCGGTGTAGCCCTATAAACTATCAGCTTTTAGAAAAGAGCAAACACCATGACGGATGCTGAACACATGTTGATTGCGCTGGCGCGCGCGCAGTTTCAAATCAGTGCGCCAACGCTCGCGCTGTGTCCGCCGGAGATGGGTCATGAAGTGGCTTTTGCCGGCCGATCAAATGCCGGTAAGTCTACTGCTATCAATATCTTAACTCGCCAACGGCAACTTGCGCGGGCGTCAAAAACACCGGGGCGCACGCAGCTCATCAACTTTTTTGCGCTCGATGAAGAGCATCAATACCGGCTGGTTGATTTGCCTGGTTACGGCTATGCGAAAGTGCCAGAGGCGATGAAAATTGCGTGGCAAAAACATTTAGCGCATTACTTACGCGAGCGCATCACGCTGCGCGGGCTCATTTTATTGATGGATTTACGCCACCCACTGTCGGTTTTTGACCGAAATATGCTGGACTGGGCCAAGCAGCGTAATTTGGAAGTGCATATCTTGTTGACCAAGGCCGATAAGCTTAATCGTGGGCCTGCACTGACGGCGCTCAGTGCCGTGCGCAAGTCACTCAAAGCGCTCGATTACCATGGCAGCGTGCAGCTTTTTTCAGCCACTGCACGCATTGGTTTAGATGAAGCCGCGCTGAAAATTGGCCATTGGCTCGAGATGCCGATGCCCTCAAGCACACCGCCAGCATAAGCTAACGGCAACACGCAGCTGGACCCAGTGGCGCTTAATGCGCCTCGTCCCAGTTCTTGCCAACGCCCACGTCTACCTCAAGGGGCACGGCGAGGTCTGCAGCGGCTGCCATTTCGCGCTTTAACAACGCCGTTACAGCCTCAACCTCAGTCTCTGGCACTTCAAGCACCAGCTCATCGTGGACTTGCATGACCATGACCGCTCGCAGGCGCTCTGCCGCTAACGCCGACTGCACGCGCAGCATCGCACGCTTGATAATATCGGCGGCTGTGCCCTGCATCGGCGCATTGATCGCCGCGCGCTCAGCGGCTTGCCGGAGCATGGGTTTCGGCGAGCGGATATCACGCAGCATCAGCCGACGACCATAAAGCGTTTCCACATAGCCTTGCTCATGCGCCTGTGCACGCGTGCGCTCCATGTACTCCTGGACACCGGGGTAGCGGGCAAAATAGCGGGCAATGTAATCAGCCGCCTCACTACGAGAAATATCCAACTGCTTGGCTAAACCAAAGGCCGACATGCCGTAAATCAGGCCAAAGTTTACCGCTTTTGCGGCACGGCGCTGCTCATGCGTTACCGCATCGACAGCAACATCTAGCACCTCAGCAGCGGTGGCTTTATGCACATCGAGGCCATTTTGAAACGCACTCAACAAACCCGCATCGCGCGATAGGTGCGCCATGATGCGCAGCTCAATTTGAGAGTAATCTGCCGCCAGAATTACGCAGCCCGGAGGTGCCACAAAGGCTTGGCGAATACGCCGACCCTCTTCCGTACGAATCGGGATGTTTTGCAAATTCGGATCGCTCGATGATAAACGACCCGTGGCAGCAACCGCCTGATGGTACGAGGTATGCACGCGCCCGGTTTTGCGCTGCATCATTTCTGGCAGCTTATCGGTGTAGGTCGAACGCAGCTTCGCCAAACTCCGGTGCTCAAGTACCAGCGCGGGCAGCGGGTGGGCTAGCTGCTCAAGCACGTCTTCGGCTGTCGAGTATTGACCACTGGCTGTCTTTTTACCGCCAGCAATGCCGAGTTTTTCAAACAAAATCACTCCGAGTTGTTTCGGCGAGCTCAGGTTAAACGTCTCGCCGGCGAGCTCATAGACCTGTGTTTCCAGCCAATGCAAGCGCGACGTCAGCGATAGCGTTTGTACACGCAACACCTCAGGATCAATCAGCGTGCCGTGGTACTCCATGGCTTGCAACACACGTTGCACCGGCAACTCAAGCTCAAGCAGTAACGCCTGCAAAGCCGGTGCTTTTGCCAACTCAGCGTCGAATAGATTGGCCAGCTGCAAGGTGAAATCAGCATCCTCACCGGCATACGGTGCCGCCTGCTCAATAGCGATACGCTCAAAGGTCACCGCTTTCGCGCCCTTGCCGGCAATATCGCTAAAGTTGATGCCTTGGCGACCCAAATAATAGCTACCGAGGTCCGCTAAATTATGCCGAGTCGCCGTGGCATCAAGCACATAGGAGGCGAGCATCGTGTCGCAGCTCACTCCGCGCAAAGTAATACCTTCGTTGGCCAAAATATGCATGTCGTATTTGGCATGTTGCAGCACTTTGGCATATGACTCAGATTCCAGCAGTGGCTGAAAGGCGGCTAATACTTCGGCTTTTGGTAGTTGCTGAGGCGAGACTTCTCGCGCATGACCAACGGGCACATACCAAGCCTCACCCGGCGTGATGGCCACCGAAATGCCGACAAGCGCCGCCTCAATATAATTTAGGCTGGTGGTTTCCGTATCAATGGCAAATCGTTTTGCCGCCGCGAGCTGTTCGATCAGTGCCTGCAAGGCATCGCTGGTAGCGACAATATGCGTCTGCGTTTTCGCATCACTTGGCGGGGCAGGGAAGCGGTTATCGGCCTCGCTTGCTACAGCCGCTGGCGCAGCAGCCGTTCGCACTGCCCATTGGTTGGCGCCGCGTGAATTCGGTACATGGCCATCGGCGCGTAACTCATTGGCCCAGCTGCGAAACTCTAGCTCGTCGTACAGCGCTAATAGCTGACCTTCGTCACTGTCTTTTAATGCGAAATCCTCTAGCGCCTCGGCGATCTCGACATCACATTTAATGGTGACGAGCTCGCGCGTCATGCCAAGCTGCGGCATAAAATCACGAAACTTTTCGCCGACCTTGCCCTTAATGTCGGCAGCATGCGCTTCAATATTTTCTAGCGTGTCGTAGGCCGTTAGCCATTTCACCGCGGTTTTTGGCCCCACGCTGGGCACGCCAGGAATGCCATCGGAGCTATCGCCGATGAGCATCAGGTAGTCGATGATTTGGTCGGGGCGCACACCGAATTTCGCCAGCACTCCAGCCTCATCGAGCACCACATTGGTCATGGTGTTGACCAAAGTGATATCGGCATTGACGAGCTGCGCGAGGTCTTTGTCACCGGTCGAAATCAACACCGGCCAGCCTGCTTGCGCGGCGCGCTGCGCTAACGTGCCAATGACATCATCGGCCTCCACGCCTGGGGTACATACCAGCGGCAAGCCCAAGGCCTTAACCATCGCGTGCAATGGCGCAATTTGCGTGCGCATATCGTCGGGCATGGGCGGGCGGTGCGCTTTATATTCGGGAAAGATGTCATCGCGAAATGTTTTGCCGGGCGCGTCAAATACCACGGCCACATGCGTGGGGCCGACCTGTTTGAGCAGGCTTTTCAGCATATTTACTACGCCCTTGATGGCGCCGGTGGCTTGGCCACTTTGCGTGGTCAACGGCGGCATGGCGTGATAAGCGCGGTACAGATACGACGAGCCATCAACAAGAATGAGAGGAGGGCGTTTGGTCATGGGGTGGCTCGCTTCGAATTCATGGCGATATGTTACACTGTTGCGTCTCGTCATTTCAGGCTAATGCGTTATGCCCGCCGTTTTTCGTCCACTTTCTGCGCCCGACCCCGAACACGGTACGCCAGCGCAGCGCAGCCCGGCACTTGCTCACGACCATTCGCGCTGCGTAAACAGCGCGTTGGCCTCGGCGGAACGACTTTGCTTGGCGGCGGGTGCGCGCCTAACGCCGCTCCGTAAACGCGTATTGGAGCTGGTTTGGGCCAGCCATAAACCATTAGGCGCTTATGAGCTGCTCGATCAACTCGCGCAAGAGGGCCACAAGCCGGCACCACCGACGATTTATCGCGCCTTGGACTTTCTCTTGCAGCATCAACTCGTGCATCGCATCACCAGCCTCAATGCTTTTTTGGGCTGCACCCACCCTGAGCACGCGCATGGTGGCTATTTCCTCATTTGCCAGCACTGCAACACCGCGCAAGAGCTCGATGCGGTGGCGGGCATTACCTCAGCCATCGATGCCGCTACCGCAGCAGCTAACTTCACCGTGACTCATGGTGCATTAGAGCTTATGGGTACGTGTCAGGCCTGCCAACACAGCGCCGAGCTTAGCCATGACAAAAACTGAGTGCTTGCTCAATTTGCAGCAAATCAGCTGGCATATCGATGGCCGTAGTGTGCTCGATGGCGTTGATTTGCGCCTGCAGCGCGGCGAAATCACCACTATTATTGGCCCCAATGGCGCCGGTAAAACTTGCCTCATTCGTATCGCGCTCGGATTGCTACCGGCAAGTGCTGGCACGCGGTGGTTAGCGCCGAATTTACGCATTGGCTATGTGCCGCAGCGCTTCCCTATTAATCCGTATTTGCCGCTTACGGTGGCGGACTTTTTGGCATTGCCAGGTCCGAGTGGGCAAGCCTCACGCTGGTGGCCAGCACCTCGCCAGCGCTACGCGCAGCAAGACATTCTGGCGGCTCTGCGCGAAGTGGGCGCTGAGCACTTGCTTTTGCATCCAGCGCTAACGCTCTCCGGTGGCGAGCAGCAGCGCGTACTGTTAGCGCGCGCATTGCTGCGCAAACCGGATTTATTAGTGCTCGATGAGCCTGTGCAAGGTGTCGATTTATCTGGACAAAACGAGCTCTACGCACTCATTCGCAGGCTTCGCGAACGCCATGGTTGCGGCGTACTGATGGTCTCGCACGACTTGCATGTGGTGATGGCGGCGACCGATCAGGTGCTCTGTCTCAATCGCCATGTGTGTTGCACCGGCCATCCTGAAGCCGTGAGCCAACACCCTGAATATCAGCGCTTATTTGGCACCAGTAGCAGCCGCGATCTCGCCATTTACACGCACCATCACGACCACCACCACAGTCTGCAAGGCGACGCCACCGACTGCCACGCCGGATGCACACATGATTGAATTACTCATGCCGTTATTGGGCGGTATGCTAACGGCACTAGTCGCCGGACCACTCGGAAGCCTACTGCTCTGGCGGCGCATGGCGTATTTTGGCGACAGCTTAGCGCACGCCTCGTTGTTTGGTGTGGCGCTGGCCCTCATGCTGGATCTACCCATGGGCGCTATGGTGGCGACGGTCTGCGTAGTGGCGGCGCTGGTGCTGAGTCGACTGATGCGCCAAAGCGAGCACGGTGTCGATACCTGGCTGACGATCATGGCGTATACCGGCATAAGCTTGGCATTGCTGATGACCGCCAGCCAAGATGATGAGCACAGCGGCCACGCACTGGAAGACTACTTATTTGGCAATTTACTGAGCTTAAGTGCCAATAGCATTACGTGGATGTGTGTTGGCTTGGCCGTGGTGGCGCTACTGCTCTGGCGGCATTGGACTGGCTTGGTGGCCGCCGCCATCCATGAAGAAACAGCCGCGATTGATGGCTGGCCAGTGCATTGGCTGCGCCCCTTGTTGCTTCTTATGCTGGCCGCCGTGGTCGCCGCTGGCGCGAAGGTCATGGGGGTGTTGTTAATCAGCGCGCTGATGGTAATACCAGCGGCGGCAGCGCGGTATGTAGCGCGTAGCCCGGGGCAAATGGCGCGCCGCGCCAGTGCCATTGCCGTGGCTTGCATGGCCTTGGCTGTGCTGATTGGTCAAGCCTTGGCATTGCCGGTGGCGGCCTTGGTGGTGTTATTGGCGCTGACAACTCTACTGCTGAGCTGGCTAATGCAGCGCTGGCAACGCCGCCGCCTTGCCGTGACCCCAGCCGATTAAGGCTTAAAACGCACCACGCTGGTGCTGTCGTCTCGCGACTCATCAGGCTCTTTCATGGTGACTTCGGTGGGTCGTACATCGGTGTAGTCGCAACGCACGCACGCTACCCATTCGCGACCTTCCTCGGTGCAAAGCTGGAGCTTATCTTCGAGACCACAGCCTGGGCATTTTGCGCCGGCAATGAAGCGCTTGAGCACAGTCATGCCGCTAAACCAGTGTGCCGCAGCAGGGCATCGGCCGATGGTTCACGCCCCATAAACTGCTGGAATAACTCCGCCGCCGGCCGGCTACCCCCTTGCGCCAAAATAGCCTGACGGAAGCGCGCACCCGTCTCGGCATTAAACACACCCTCTTGCTCAAAGGCCGAGAAGGCATCTGCCGATAATACTTCTGCCCATTTATAGCTGTAATAGCCGGCAGCATAGCCACCGGCAAAAATATGGCTAAAACTGCAGGGGAAGCGGTTCCACGCCGGCAAAGGCATGAGGCTGGTGAGCTCTCGCACCTCGCGCAAAATAGTCATTAGTGTGGCGAAATCAACGCCGGGGCGGCGGTGAATGGCGAGGTCAAACAACGAAAACTCAAGCTGGCGCAATGTCATCACGCCGGACTGAAAGTTTCGTGCCGCCAATAAGCGCTCAAGCATGTCTGCAGGCAGTGGCTCACCACTCTCCACGTGGGCAGACATCAAGGCAATACCCTCAGCGGTCCAGCACCAGTTCTCCATAAATTGGCTGGGCAGTTCAACAGCATCCCATGCCACGCCATTAATGCCCGATACTGCGGCAACATCGACCTCGGTCAGCATGTGATGGATACCATGGCCAAACTCATGAAATAGCGTGGTGACTTCGTTGTGCGTGAGTAATGCCGGTTGATTGCCCACCGGCGGATTGAAGTTTCCGGTTAAAAAAGCAACTGGCTTTTGCAGCTCGCCACTGGCTAAGCGCCGACGCACACGAGCATCAGCCATCCAGGCGCCGCCGCGTTTGTTGCTACGCGCATACAAATCTAGGTAAAACCACGCCCGTGTTTCGCCGTTTTCAACAATGGCATAGGCGAGTACGTCTGGATGGTAAGTGTCGAGCTCGGGTGCTGGCACGACATCGAAACCAAACAGTTTTTTGGCGACAGCAAATAACCCGTCGATGACGCGGGGCGCGGGAAAATAGGGTTTTAATTCTTCTTGCGATAACGCATAGCGCTGCTGTTTTAAGCGCTCGCTAACATAGGTCATATCCCATGACTGCAAGTCATCAATGCCGCATTCATCAGCTGCAAACGCTTTCAGCTCAGCAATATCTCGCTCAGCGCCTGGGCGCGCTTTGACAGCTAGATCGTGTAAAAAAGCATGCACTTGCTCAACGCTATCGGCCATTTTTGGCGCCAATGACAGGGCGGCGTAATGCGCATAGCCTAAGAGTTCGGCGAGCTCATGACGTAGCGCCAAAATCTCAGCAATGAGCGGACCATTATCAAACTGGCCGGCATGCGGACCTTGCTCCGAGGCGCGCGTGGCATAGGCGGTGTAAATACTTTCGCGCAGGTCGCGGTCATCGGCAAATGTCATCACGCTGATGTACACCGGCATATCTAAGGTCAGGCGATAGGCCGAGTCATGTGCTTGCGCCAGCGACGCCATCAGCGCTAAGCCGCTCTCCGGAATGCCACTCAGGCGTGATGCATCGGGCAAGTTCATGGACCAAGCTTGCGTGGCATCTAAGACATGGTCTGCAAATGTCGACTGCAGTTGCGACAAACGCTCACTGATCGCCGTAAAGCGCTGCTTTTTTTCGCTGGGCAAGCCAATGCCACTGAGGCGAAAATCCCGCAGCGTATTGCGAATCGCCTGCTGCTGAGCGGCGTTGAGCTGAGCGAATTCTGGGCCATCGTGAAGTGCCTGCCATGCGGCAAAGAGCTGCTCATGTTGACCCATTTCCGTGGCGTAGGCAGATAACTTGGGCAGGCTGCTGTTGTAGGCTTCTCGCCAAGCCTCGCTGTTGACCACGGCATTGAGCTGCGACACCGGCGACCACGCGGCATTGAGCCGATCATCAATCGCCTCTAATGGCGCGGCTAAACTGGCCCAGGTGGGGGTGCTTTGCGTTGCCAAGGCCGCCACCTGCTCGCGACTTTCAGCCAGCAATGTGTCGATTGCCGCCGGCACATCCTCGGCGCGCAGGCTGGCAAACTCTGGGATCACAGGGGGCGTCAACAACACGTTCATGGCAAACCTCGGGGCAAATAGTGGGCGGGCTAGATCTTAAAAGGCGTAGCTCAGGCTGATCGTGGTCAAGGATAAGCGCTGATTATTGTCACTAAACTCACGCTTCACGTCATAGCCAATAGCCAAGCCAAGCTCCTCGCGCAGCTGCACACGCAACTCCGTGAGTGAGCGCGCAATAATGCTCTCGGTGCCGCCCTCAACGCCAACGCGCTGATGAAAGCTGGCGGTTTTGCTAATCGCGTATTTATAGTCCAAGGCGCCCGTACCGACCGGCGATGTCTCAGCCTTACCCACTCGGCGCTTGCTATAACGCACACCAATACCGAGCTCGCCCGTGAGTGTATGCGCGTCATTTTTGATGAGTTCGCGGCCATAACCCCCGGTGATGTTCATTTGGTAGCGAAAGTCACTGGTACTGTCTTTTTCCCATTGCTCTTTGAGGAATAAATACTCGCTTTCAGCAATCTTTTTGCTCTGCTTGCTGCTCAATAAATAGCGCGCGGTACCTGAGTTGGCTTTGTCATCGGAGGCACTCACGGCTTGTGCCTGATTTTCCACACGATACTCGCCAAAATTGCGCGCTGCCTCAGCCTTCGCGGTCAGGCTTTCTTTGCCACCGCCGCTGCCAGATTGCGAGAAATAGCCAAGATCGGCTCGGCCCGTCCAGCCCTCGTCAGACTCAGCGGCTTGACCAGCAACACCACAGACACCTAAAACCACTCCACATAACACGCGCATGTACATCGTCATTCCTCACTTAAATTAGTCCAGCTCAGCTCGTAAGCTCGACAGTAATGCCTGAGTGTCAGGGCGCACACCGCGCCAAACATAAAAGGCCTCGGCCGCCTGCTCAACTAACATGCCGAGGCCATCGCGGCGGCGGCTAATCTGCTGACCGCGTGCCCACGCTAAAAAGGCGGTATCAAAGCCGTACATCATGTCATAAACCGCGCTTGATTCACGATACCAACTGGCGCCGATGTCAATGCTTTTGCCTTGTAAGCTGGCACTCGTGGCATTGATGATAAGGTCGTAACTGGCACTGTCGTTGCTCTGAGCCAGCGCTGAGCTAGCCGCTGTGCTCACCGAGCCCATGCCGGCAAATGCAGCCGCCAGCTTGTCGGCCTTCGCGAGCGTTCGATTAGCAATACAAATATGCGCCACGCCCGCCGCCAGTAACGGCCCCAATACACCAGCCGACGCGCCACCAGCACCAAGCAATAAGACGCGCTGGCCGGCCAGCTGCCATCCGGCGTTTGTCTCGATGTCGCGCACGAGACCGGCGCCGTCGGTATTGTCGCCACGCACTTGACCATCGGCCAACACGCTTAGCGTATTCACAGCGCCGGCGAGCTCAGCACGATCACTGAGCTGATCGCAAAGCGCCATAGCCTCTACCTTAAAAGGCACCGTGATATTGGCGCCACGGCCTCCGTTTGCGCGCAATGTGGCCCACGTTTGCGCTAAACCATCGAGCGGTGACAGCAGCGCCTCATAGACCATGCGCTGACTGCTGGCCTTAGCGAAAGCGGCATGTATACGCGGCGACTGACTATGCTCAATGGGGTGACCGATCACCGCATATTGATCAAACGGCTTCTCAGCAATTACCGACTCACTCATAGCGCCAACCACTCTTTCGGGGTTAGAAAATCCGTCAGCAAGCGTGCCTCCACGCTACCGGCCTCGGGCTGATGCTCATAGCGCCAACTGACCGCAGCGGGTAGGGACATCAAAATCGACTCCGTGCGCCCACCGCTTTGTAAGCCAAACAATGTGCCGCGGTCCCAGACCAAATTAAATTCCACGTAGCGGCCGCGACGGATCAATTGAAATTCCCGCTCGCGTTCACCGTAGGGCATATCTTTGCGGCGCGTGAGAATGGGTAGGTAGGCGGGCAAATAGGCATCACCAACGCTTTTCATTAAGGCAAATGCGTGGTCAAAATTGCCGGCTTGCCAGTCGTCGAAAAATAAGCCGCCAATACCGCGCTGCTCGTCGCGATGCTTTAAGTAGAAGTAGTCATCACACCATCGCTTAAAACGCGGGTAGATATCCTCGCCAAATGGCTCACACGCCGCTTGCGCTGTGCGATGCCAATGCACACAGTCATCCTCAAAGCCGTAATACGGCGTGAGATCAAAGCCACCGCCAAACCACCAGACAGGCTCGGCGTCATCGGCTTCCGCGACAAAAAACCGCACGTTGGCGTGCGACGTGGGGGCGTAGGGATTGCGTGGATGAATCACCAGCGACACACCCAAGGCTTGGAAGCGCCGTCCAGCTAACTCGGGACGATGCGCCGTAGCCGACGCGGGCAGCTGTTGGCCGGAGACATGCGAGAAGTTCACGCCACCTTTTTCAATGACATTGCCCAGCTCCAACACACGCGTACGACCGCCACCCGCCAGCCGTTCACCAGGGCCGCGCTGCCAGCTGTCCTCACTAAATGCCTGACCATCGACCTCACTAATTGCGTCACAAATACGGTCTTGTAGATCAAGCAAATAGGCTTTTACTGCGTCAATATGTGGTGCCGACATGTGGACTCCTAACTGCCTGCACGCATAACGCGCTGGCTGACTAAATCGATAATTTCACTTGGTCGTTTGGCGCCGGAGACTTGCCCCGGCAGACAAGCATCCACCTCATCGGCGAGTCGTAAATGCACTTGCAGCGCCGTTTTGCAGGCGGGTTGGCCGCTGCGATTGGCGCTGGTTGACACCAATGGGCCACCCCAAGCATTGCATAGCTGCCGCACGCCAGCATGCGCACTGACGCGCATAGCTAAGGTCTCGTGCTCGCCGCGTAGCCATTGCGGCACCTGATCGGAGACCGGCACCAGCCACGTGGTCGGCCCCGGCCAGCGGCTTTGCATTAATCGGCGCTGCTCATTAGTGACTTGATCGAGCAATGGCATGAGCTGAGCGATATCGCTGGCGATCAAAATTAAGCCTTTTTGCCATGGCCGTTGTTTGATTTCGAGCAATTTATTGACGGCTTTAGCTGACCACGGGTCGCAGCCGAGCCCCCATACAGATTCGGTGGCGTAGGCAATAACGCCATCGTTTGCTAACGCATTAAGTGCGCGTCTGAGAGGAAATACTGCTGCCATCGCTGCTACTTACACCTGTTATCCGATCAAGCGAGGCACCGAGTTTAGCACGCAGCAGCACGAGGATTCTGTCTCGCTTAAGGCGCAATACGTTGATAACCACCAGGCACAGACTCGATCCAACCCATGACCTCCAGCTCGCCGAGCAGCGCTAGGAGTGTGGCCATCGGCAGGGCTTGGCTTTGCGCGAGGCTATCAATGCTATGGCCTTGCCAATCGAGGCTATCACGCAGTGTCGCTGCCGCCGCGCTGGGCTCACGACGACCGTCACGATTTGCGGCTAAGGCGCGTGAGGGCGCCTGCAGCTCCAAACCAAACCATTGCGTAATACGCGGCAAAACATCACTCAATACATGCGCGCTGGTTTCCACCAACACGGCTTTATTGTCTCGAATGAGCTGATGACAGCCGCGCGATTGCAGTTGAGACAACGGCCCAGGCACCGCCCATATATCTCGGCCTAAGTTGCCGGCCACCCGCGCCGTGCTCATCGAGCCGCTATTGGGACCGGCCTCAACCACCAGCACCCCCAAGCTGAGCGCGGCAATCACCGCATTACGGCGCGGGAAATGGAATTTTTTTGCCGGCGTATTGGGGGCAAATTCTGAGACGATTAAGCCGCCGTCATTGACCAGCGTCTCGGCCAGCCCGCGATGTTGAGGCGGGTACATACGATCAATCCCTGCCCCTAAGACCGCCACGGTTTTACCGCCCACAGCCAGTGCGCCTTGATGCGCGGCGCCATCGATGCCACTAGCTAGACCGCTGGTGATGGCAATACCGGCTTGCGCAAGCGCGCCGGCCACGTCTGTTGTCCAGCGCAAGCCCGCCGCACTGGCGGCACGGCTGCCAACAATGGCCACTTGCGGCAGGCCCATGAGGTTGTCATCGCCGCGATAAAATAGCAGTGGCGGGCGCTCGCGCTCAGCACAGCGCGCAAATCCTGGCGGCCAGCTTAGCTGGGTATCGCTATCGGCATCGAACCAAATACCGTTGCCAGGCTGCGCTAACCAATCACAGCTATGCTGCCATTGCGCCAATGCCTCTGCGGCATGGCGCCCATTGGGCCAGTCGCGACAGGCCGCAATCATCTCTGCATTTAAATGCAACGCGGCATCAGTGCGCTGCAATAACGCCATGCCATGTTCTGGGCTGCGTGCCAACGCCTGCCAGTGGCGATAGCGCTTGGGCTGCTGATCTAACAAGATATACGCCGCCACCCGTGTGGCAATGTCGGCATCCAGTGCCATAACTGCTCCTTTTTCTACGCCATGCAACGCCAACGCTGAGTCGCACCCCAGCGTTTTGCAGCCTATAATGTCGCCAATCTGTGTAGCCGCCTGTACTAGGTGTAGTTGCACCGCGCATAAAATGCCAACCGCTGGAGTGTATAAATGGCGCTGTTACCCATTTTAGAGTTTCCCGATCCTCGTCTGCGTACCATTGCCAAGCCGGTCAGTGAGGTCACTGAGGCGATTCGGCAACTCGCTAAAGACATGCTGGAGACCATGTACGCCGCACCCGGCATTGGTCTTGCGGCCACGCAAGTGGATCACCACATCCGCATGCTGGTTGTCGATGTCAGTGAAGATCAGTCGCAACCGCAAGTGCTCATCAACCCAACATTTGAGCCACTCTCCGCAGAGACTAAGCCCTACGATGAAGGCTGTTTGAGTGTGCCGGGATTTTATGAAAGCGTAGAACGCACCGATGCTATTCGTGTCAGCGCTCTTGATTTACAGGGCCAGCCGCAAACGCTCGACGCCGATGGCCTGCTGTCTGTGTGCATTCAGCATGAGATCGACCACCTCGATGGCAAGCTATTTGTCGACTATATCTCGGCGCTGAAACGCAATCGCATCAAGGCAAAGCTCGAAAAGCTGCACAAATCCCGCGCCTAAGCGCCCCAAGAGAGACACGAGACCGCATTGGAAAGTCACTTACGCATCGTCTTTGCAGGAACACCTGAGTTTGCCGCCGAAAGCCTGCGCGCACTGCTGCAAGGACACCACGATGTCATCGCTGTGTATACGCAGCCCGATCGTCCTGCCGGCCGCGGTCGCGCACTCAAGCCCAGTGCCGTGAAAGCGCTCGCCGAACTGCGCGAGATTCCCGTATTGCAGCCAAACAGCTTGAAAGATGCTGATGCTCAAGCTGAGCTCGCCGCGCTGCAGCCCGATCTCATGGTGGTGGCTGCTTATGGTTTATTGCTGCCGCCCGAGGTACTCGCCATTCCGCGCTTGGGCTGCATCAATGTGCATGCGTCATTATTGCCACGCTGGCGCGGTGCGGCGCCCATTCAGCGGGCTATTTTGGCTGGCGATACCAGCACGGGCATTACCATCATGCAAATGGATGCGGGCCTCGATACCGGCGCCATGTTGGCGAAAGCGAGCTGCCCTATTTCACCACGCGACACCGGCGCCAGCCTGCATGACCGCTTGGCGCTGCTCGGTGGCGATGCGCTGCTCGGTGTGGTCGATAGCCTGCACGATGGCGAGGCGCTCGTCGCTGAAGTCCAAGACGATGCGCTGGCCACCTATGCCAGCAAGCTCAACAAAGAAGAAGCATTGATCCAATGGCATCAGGATGCCGAACATATTGCCCGTCACATTCGCGCCTTCAATAACGTGCCGGTGGCGCACACCCGCCTTCATGACGAGCCCGTGCGTATTTGGCAAGCCCGTGTGCTGAGCGATGACATCAGTGTTGAGCAGCCGGGCACGATCATTCGCGCCGATAAACACGGTCTAGCCGTGGCCTGTGGTGATGGCAATGTGCTATTGATCGAAATACTTCAGTTAGCCGGCGGTAAAGCGCTGCCGATTGCGCAGCTACTGAACGCCAAACGCGACATTTTCAGCCCCCTCACGGTATTTGGTTTATGAGCTCGTTATCTGCAAAAACGCACACCAGTGTGCGACGCGGCGCCAACGCCAAACGGCCATTGGGTGTGCGCGCCTTAGCGGCGCAAGCTTTGGCGCCGGCACTCGCTGGCGAGCGCTCACTCAGCGCAACATTGCCGAGTGCACAAAAGGCATGTCGTGGCGAAGACGTGGGTTTGCTGCAGGAGCTTGTGCAGGGCACGGCACGTTTTGCCATTTATTACCGCACGCTCATCAAGCCCTTGCTGCAACGCGCCACCAAAGACCATCAGGTGGAGGCTTTACTGCTGCTCGGTGCGCACCAACTGCTCGCCATGCGCATTCCCGATCACGCCGCCTTGGCTGAAACCGTTGAGGCCGCGCGCCAACTCGGCATGGACAAACTCACCGGCTTTATTAATGGCGTGCTGCGCAATTTGCAGCGTCGCGAAGCCGAGCTTGTGCATGCCGCCACGGTTCAGCGCCATGCCCATCCGGCGTGGTTGCTGCGCGCCATTGAGGCCGACTGGCCTGCCGAAGCGAAAGACATCATTGAGGCCAATAACAGCGCTGCGCCAATTTGCTTGCGTGTCAATCGTCTGCAGCACACGCGCAGTGATTTACTGGTTGAACTCATCGAAGATGGCTTGCCGCTCGAGCCCACACGCTTTTCGCCTGATGGCCTGCGTTTGATCGAGCCCTTGCCGATTCATCATTTGCCTGCATTAGCCTCGGGCGCACTGTCGGTGCAAGATGAGGCTGCGCAATTAGCGGCGCACTTACTGAACCCACAAGCCGGTGAGCGTGTGCTCGACGCCTGTGCCGCGCCCGGCGGTAAAACGGCGCACCTACTTGAGCTAATGCCCAGCATGGCAACCTTAGTGGCTATCGATAACGATGCTGAGCGGCTGCGCCGTGTGCAGGAAAATATCGACCGCGCCACGCTTGCCTGTGCGGATCCCTTACCAGTCGCTATTGAAACGATTTGCGCCGATGCCGACGACATTAGCCACTGGTGGGATGGCACGCCTTTCGATGCGATTTTGCTGGATGCGCCCTGTACGGCCACCGGCGTCATTCGTCGCCACCCGGACATCAAGCTATTACGTCGCGCCACCGATGTCGCGCAAACCACGGCACAGCAAGCGCGCCTGCTCAATATGCTGTGGAAAACGCTGCGTCCGGGCGGGCGCTTGCTATATGCCACCTGCTCGCTATTAAAGGCGGAAAACGAAGACCAAATCGTGTCATTTTTGGCGCGCACGCCCGATGCGCAACCCGTGCCATTGAAAAAGTCCGGCGAAATGCCCGGTCAGTGGCGACCACAAGGGCGTCAGTTATTGCCTGAGATTGATGGTCACGATGGCTTTTATTACGCCATGCTGATGAAAGTCTAATGCAGTTGTTGCCGAGCTTTATTGACGCGGCTTTTATGCGTGACCTGCTCATCACCAGCGTTTATTTTGCGCTGTTGCTGGCCATTCGCATGAGCGTGCGTCACGCTATTTTAAAACGTGACAGCATTGAGCCGGAAATGAAGCGGCGCTGGCTAGTCACTGTGCGTAATGTCACCTTTTTGCTGCTCTTAATTGGCCTGGCGCTTATTTGGGCGAGTGAAATTGAGACTGTCGCCGTCTCCATGGTGGCGGTAGCGGCGGCCTTAGTGCTTGCCACCCGCGAAATGATTCTGTGCTTACTCGGTGCGCTCTACCGTGGCAGCACCAACGCCTATAAGTTGGGTGATCGCATTGAAATCAATGGCTTGAAAGGTCAGGTCATGGATGTGGATATGCTATCGACCACGGTCATTGAAATTACGCCGGCAAGCGTCACCAAAGGCAGCGTCGGTCGCGTGGTGACCATCCCCAATAGTCAGCTGCTAACGCAGTCCGTGTTTAACGAGAGCCAGCTGGGGCGCTTTGTCATGCACACCGTGATGCTTCAGCTGCCGCGCGCCGATAACTGGCAAGCCGTCGAGGCCGCCATGCTGCAAACCGCTCGCGATGAGGTTGGACGCTACGCCAGTGATCTGGTTAAACATGCGCGCGACCTGCAGCGTCAGCACGGCCTAGGTGTGCCCATGCTGACGCCGCGTATTCGCTTGATGTTTGAGAACTTCGAATTTACCGAGCTGCAGGTGTATTTGCCTGTGCCATTGGTGGAGCGCTTTGACATTGAGCAGCGCATCATTCGTGCTGCCGCCGAAGCCGCTCATCCATCCCCGATGGAGCCGAAACCACAGCCGTCACTATAAGTGTGAGACGAAAAAAAACAGCCGACTAGCGGCTGTTTTTTATAACGACTTAGCGACCTAAGATATCGCGCGCAACCACTTCTTTCATGATCTCGCTAGCACCGCCGTAAATGCGCTGAATACGCGCATCAACGTAAGCACGAGCCACCGGATATTCCATCATATAGCCATAGCCGCCGTGCATTTGTAGGCAGGCATCAGCAACACGACCCTGTAATTCAGTGGCGTAGAGCTTCACTGCCGCACCAGTGGGGATGTCGAGCTTGCTGTCGGCATGAAGGTCCACGCAGTTGTTGACAAAGGCACGCGCCGCGAGAATATCTGTCTTGCAAGTTGCCAATGTGAAACGGGTATTTTGCAGCTGTGCCAACGGCTTGCCAAAGGCTTTGCGTTCTTGCACATACGTGATGGTGTCTTCGAGCACACCCTCGGCGGCAGCGACGGCAATCACGGCAATGTTCAAGCGCTCACGCGGCAGCTCATTCATCATATAAGCGAAGCCTTTGCCTTCTTGACCGAGCAGGCAGTTCACCGGCACGCGCACGTTATCCATGAAAAGCTCGGATGTGTCTTGCGACTGCAGACCCATTTTCACCAGCTTTTTGCCTTTGTTAAAGCCGGGCAGGGAGGTATCAATGAGCAGCAAGGACACGCCCTTAGCGCCAGCGCTTGGGTCCGTTTTAACCGCCATGATGACGATATCGGCATGTTGGCCATTGGAGATGAAGGTTTTCGAACCATTCACCACATAATGATCACCGTCGCGCACCGCACTAGTACGAATGGCCGCGAGGTCAGACCCCGCACCGGGCTCCGACATGCCAATGGCCGACACCGCTTCGCCAGAAGCCATGCGCGGCAGCCAATAATCTTTCACGGCCTGCGTGCCCAAATGCTCAACATAAGGTGCACAAATATCCGAATGCACACTCACGCCAGTGGCGAGTGAAGACAGGCCCATTTTCGACATTTCGTTGAGAATGACCATGGAATACTGGAAGGGCACACCAACGCCACCGTATTGCTCGGGCTGATCAACACAGAGCAGGCCATTGTCACCGAGCTTGTTCCAAAACTCACGCGGCATCCACGCGTCTTTTTCCCACTGCTCATAGTGCGGGTGAATTTCATTTTCCAAGAAGCGCTTCACGTTGTCGCGAAACAGTTCGAGTTCGGCAGTGTCGATAGCGGCCATAATCTTCTCTCAAGTCAGTGGGGGTATTGGCAATTCGTCGCGCATTTTATGTCATTTAATGAACAATCGGTACCATACGACAGGTCTCGGTCAAGCCATCAAGCCGCTACACTAGGATTCAATATTGCCTAGGAAGACTTTTATGACTGATGATTTACTGCGTGCTGTCCGCGAAAAAACTGCAACCTTTGCATATGTCTTGGCACATATTCAAACGCATTATGAATATTCCCCCACAGCGTTTCGCAATGGCAACTCGGCCAATTCCGCCGGCCAAAACGAGGGGGCTTGCCGAGTGTTTGCCTATGCTCAGCTCGTCGGCTTAAGCGAAAATGACACGTTGCTGTGTTTCGCTGAGCATTACGCTAGTGTGTTGGCCTCACCATCGGGTAGCGATCATGCCAATATTCGCGCCTTTATGGACAGCGGCTGGGCGGGTATTGCTTTCGACACGCCCGCCCTAAGCGCAAAAACTTAAGTAAACCATCCACGGGTGTTGACGTTTTGTTGACACACTGATTATACAAATGAGGTTTTTATGAATCGCACTGCATTAGTTACCGCATTACTACTCGCTACCACCAGCGCCTATGCACTCGATGCACGTATCAACACGGGTCTACAAATCGCCGGCATGACTGCCGAGGGTGATGCCAACGCCTCGGTTGATTTAAAAGCCCAGAAGGAAGCCGCTGCGAAAGCCGCTGCGGCAGCAAAAGCCAGCGGCAACGCGGCCATCAGCGATGCCAAAGCCCAAGCCGAAGCCAAAATGGGCGCTGCCCAAGCCTCGGTTGCCGGCTTCAAGCAAAGCGCTGAAATGAAAATTGGCGCCAAAGATCGCATCGCCCTAGCCAAGCATTACGCCAGCGGTAAAGCCGCCAACAAACTGATGGGCAAAATGTTTGGCAGCACTGATGCCTCTGCACCGGAGGCCGGTTATGAGTCTAAGCTGGTGCTCGGCGCCAAGCTCGATGCCGGCTTAGCGAAATCAGCGGTTAATGTCGATGCCAGCTCGGTAGCCAAGCTCGGCAAACAACCCAAGGGCACTGAGCTGAAAAAGATTGGCGATCATGTGGTCCGTGTCGATGCCAAAACGCAGGTGGTATTAGACGTGGCGGCTATTAGCCCGAAATAAGCCATCTGGCTTAGAAAAAGGGTCAATGCCAATACCGCATTGGCCCTTTTTTGTGCCGATTGAATCGGCCTCAGCTATACTTACGCGTTCGATTGCCGCCTAGCAGCCATGGCTGCTCAGTGCTTGCCGCCCTACGACGTCAGGAATAGCTCATGAGCGATACCGCACAACCCATCCAAACCTTTCAAGGCCTGATTTTAGCGCTGCAGCGCTATTGGGCGGAGCAGGGCTGCTGCATTTTGCAGCCCTATGATATGGAAATGGGCGCTGGTACCTTCCACACCGCAACGTTTCTGCGTGCCATTGGTCCGGAAGCCTGGCATGCCGCCTATGTGCAGCCCTCGCGCCGGCCATCCGATGGTCGCTATGGCGAAAATCCCAATCGCCTGCAGCACTATTACCAGTTTCAGGTTGTGCTAAAGCCCAATCCGCCGAATATCCAAGAGCTCTACTTAGACTCATTGCGCCATATTGGCATTGACCCCACCGTGCACGACATCCGTTTTGTTGAGGATAACTGGGAGTCGCCCACGCTCGGTGCCTGGGGCTTAGGCTGGGAGATTTGGCTCAATGGCATGGAAGTCACGCAATTTACGTATTTCCAGCAAGTCGGCGGCCTCGAATGCTACCCCGTAACCGGCGAAATCACGTACGGTCTCGAGCGCCTGGCTATGTATCTGCAAGGCGTGGATTCGGTTTATGACTTAGTTTGGACCGATGGCCCGTTTGGCAAAGTCACTTACGGCGATGCCTTTCATCAAAACGAGGTGGAGCAGTCGACCTATAACTTTGAGCACGCCAATATCGACGAACTCTTTAAGCTGTTTGACCTCTACGAGTCCGAATCCAACCGCATCATGGCGCTGAAATTGCCATTACCGGCCTATGAGTTTGTGCTGAAGGCCTCACATACGTTCAATTTACTCGATGCCCGCCGCGCTATTTCGGTGACCGAGCGTCAACGCTTTATTTTGCGCGTGCGTACCCTCGCGCGCGCCGTGGCTCAAAGCTATTTCGACTCACGCGCCGCACTGGGCTTCCCATTGGCCGATCCGACGCTGCGCGCTGAAGTGATGGCCCAAATCGATGCCCAGACGGCACCCGCAGCGGAGAAAAAAGCATGAGCCATCCATCGGTATTGTTTGAATTAGGCGGCGAAGAGCTGCCACCGAAGTCATTGCTCACGCTAGCAACGGCCTTACGCGATGGCGTGGAGCAGGGCCTACTCGCCGCCGGCCTCAAGTTCAGCGGTGTGCAGTTTTATGCAGCGCCGCGACGACTGGCTATTCGCATTGAAGCATTGGCACCACAGCAACCCGATCGCGATGTGCGCGCCGACGGCCCGCCGATAAAGGCGGCATTTTCTGCCGATGGACAAGCGACGCCCGCGGCGCTGGGTTTTGCCCGAAAGCATGGGGTAGAGGTTGCCGATTTAGACCGCAGCGGCGAAAAACTTCGCTATGTTCGTACGGTGCCGGGTGAGGCCTCTGTTGCTTTGCTGCCGGGTATTTTTGAGCAGGCCATTAAACAGCTCCCCATTGCCAAACGCATGCGCTGGGGCAGCAGCCGGATTGAGTTTGTGCGCCCCATGCATTGGCTGGTCATGCTCTACGGCGATGCCGTGGTGCCGGCAACTTTGTTGGGTTTGTCGAGTGGCCGCGTTAGCCGTGGACACCGCTTTCATCATCCCGAGCCGGTTGAGCTGGCACATGCCGATAACTATCTCGATGCCATGAAGACCGCCTATGTGGTGGCAGACTTTGATGCGCGCCGCGAGCAAATTCGTCATTTGGTGAATGACTTAGCTGCGCAAGCCGGAGGGCGGCCTCTCATGCCCGATGCCCTGCTTAATGAAGTCACCGCATTAGTCGAATGGCCTGTGCCGTTGGTCTGTCGCTTTGAAGAGCGGTTTTTGAGTGTTCCACAAGAAGCGCTCATTTCCACCATGCAAGACAACCAAAAGTACTTTTGCCTAGTCGATGCCAATGATCAGCTCATGGCGCGCTTCATTACGGTGGCTAATATCGACTCCAGCGATCCTGAAAAGATTATTTCTGGCAATGAAAAGGTGGTTCGCCCACGCCTGACCGATGCCGAGTTCTTTTTTAGCCAAGACAAAAAAATCACACTGGCTCAGCGAAATGAGCGCCTCAAGCAGATTGTTTTCCAGGCACAGCTCGGCACCGTGTATGAAAAGGCGCAACGCGTATCGGCGCTGGCAAGCCATATAGCAGGGCTCATTGATGCCGATGAAGCGGCAGCGGAGCTCGCCGGTCTACTGTCTAAGTCTGATTTGGCCAGCGAGATGGTCAGCGAGTTTCCAGAGCTGCAAGGCATCGCCGGCTACCATTATGCGCGCCACGAAGGCTTGGCTGATGATGTTGCCTTGGCACTCACGGAGCAGTACTTACCGCGTTTTTCTGGCGATAACTTGCCGACCACGTCCACCGGCACGGCGGTTTCCTTGGCCGATAAACTCGACACACTGACCGGCTTATTTGCCATTGGTCAGCCGCCAACCGGCTCGAAAGACCCGTTTGCTTTGCGTCGTGCCGCGTTAGGCATCTTGCGCATGCTCATTGATGGAAACTATTCGATTGATTTACGCACGCTGGTTGCTACCGCTGTTGCGCAACACGGCGCTGCCGTGACGCAGGCGAATGCATCCGATGAAGTCTTTGCTTTCCTGCTGGGCCGCTACCGAGCCATGTTTGAAGAGCAAGGCATCAGTGCGGAAATCATTGCGGCAGTTCAAGCCTGCCAGCCTAGCGTGGCTGCCGATGTTGCACGGCGGGTTCATGCAGTGGCTAGCTTTAGTCAGCTGCCAGAAGCGGCGGCACTGGCGGCAGCCAACAAACGCGTGGCGAACATCTTAGCGAAAGAGCCTTCGATGACGGGCGAACTTGATGCCGCACTGTTGCAAGAGCCCGCAGAGCAAGCCCTTGCTGCAGAGCTCAGCGCATTACATGGACGATTGGCGCCTTTATATGCAGCCGGCGATTACACTGCGGCCTTGGGCTTGCTGGCCTCGCTTCGCGCGCCGGTTGACGCCTTTTTCGATCAAGTCATGGTGAATGCTGACGACCTTGCTATTCGGCATAATCGCTTATTACTGCTGAGCCAGTTACGCGCGCTATTTTTACGCGTCGCTGATATTTCCGCACTCAGCTAAGATCACGTTCAATAGCGTATAGACAAGACCAATTGTCCGATATGCCGGGCAATTGGTCGAAAACTGCCAATGACCGGTAGGTGTTATGTGCGTATAAGTTAACTGTCTTCAACTTATACGAGTGACAACATCATGCCAGCTTATAAAGCCCCCCTGCGCGATATGCGCTTTCTGATGAATGAAGTTTTCGATTACCCAACGCATTACGCCAACTTGCCGGGTGGCGAAGAAGCTACGCCCGATCTCGTCGACGCCATCTTGGATGAGTGCGCGAAGTACTGTGAAGAAGTACTTGCGCCAATCAACCAGTCAGGCGATGAAGAGGGCTGTCATTTTGCCGATGGCGTGGTGACTACGCCTAAAGGCTTCAAAGATGCCTACGATCAATACGTTGCAGGCGGCTGGCAAGGCCTGAACTATCCCGCTGAATACGGTGGCCAAGGCCTGCCGATGTCTATGGGTCTGCTGAAAGCCGAGATGATGGGTACGGCTAACTGGTCATTTACCATGTATCCCGGCCTATCGCTTGGCTGCATGAACACCATCATGTTGCATGGTGATGCTGAGCAGAAAGCCACCTATATGCCGCCACTCGTGGAAGGCCGCTGGCTGGGCACGATGTGCTTAACTGAACCACAGTGCGGCACCGACTTGGGTCAAGTAAAAACCAAAGCCGAAGCTCAAGCAGATGGCAGCTACAAGCTATATGGCACAAAGATCTTTATTTCTGCCGGCGATCACGACTTATCCGAAAATATTGTGCACATCGTGCTGGCTCGCTTACCTGACGCCCCTAAAGGCACGCGCGGTATTTCGTTGTTTATTGTGCCCAAATACAACGTCAATGCGGACGGTAGCCTAGGTGAGCGCAACCCCGTAAATGTTGGCTCGATTGAGCACAAGATGGGTATCCGCGCATCGGCGACTTGTGTGCTCAACTTTGACGGTGCAAATGCTTATTTGATTGGCCCGGCAAACAAAGGCCTTGAGTGCATGTTCACCTTCATGAACACCGCACGCATTGGCACCGCCGTGCAGGGCGTTTGCCATGCGGAACAATCTTTCCAAGGCGCATTACCGTATGCCAAAGATCGCCGCTCAATGCGCGCACTGAGCGGCAAAAAAGACACTGATCACGCCGCTGACTCGCTGATTCATCACGGTGATGTGCGTCGTATGTTGCTGACTCAGAAGGCCGTTGCCGAAGGTGGTCGGGCCATGGTCTATTTCGCCTCACAACTGGCTGACAATATGTCGGTCGGTATCATTAACGGCGATATCGAAACCTATGATTATTGGGATGATAAGCTCGGCTTCTACACACCCATTTTGAAAGGTGTGTTGACTGAGTTGGGCCTAGAAGCGGCTAATCTCGGCATGCAGGTTTTCGGCGGCCACGGTTACATCAAAGAGCACGGCATGGAGCAGTACGCACGTGACGCGCGCATTGCCACACTCTATGAAGGCACCACCGGCATTCAGGCCTTAGATTTACTCGGCCGTAAGGTACTGCTCGGTTCGCGCGGCAAAGTGGTTCGCGAATTCACCGCGGAAATTGCAAAGTTCTGCCGTGATAACGTGGCGAACAAAGCCATGCGTCCTTTTGTTTGGGAGCTAACCAAGATTGTCACGCAGTGGAACTACCTCACCGTGCGTATCATGCTGCAAGCTCGTAAAGATCGTGACTTAGTTGGCACAGCCGCTAACGACTTCCTAATGTATTCGGGCTACGCCATGTTGGCGTATTTCTGGGCCAAAATGGCTGCCGTTGCTTTCGACAAGCTCGAAAACGGTGGCAATGATGAGCCAGCATTTTACGAAGCAAAAATTCAAACGGCTGAGTTTTACTTCGATCGTTTGCTTCCACGCGCCAAAGGCCATGCAGACAGCATGCTGAAGCCGACAGCGTCTGTTATGCAGATGAAACCAGAGCACTTTAACTTCGGTTAAGTGTAACGGCTGAACCAAAAGGGGCTATACCGATGGTATAAGCCCCTTTTTTATTTATTCGCTGAAAATATATACCCGCCGATGCTAGCATGACACTTCGTTAGGAGAGCGTCATGATGGCTGGCACCACATATACATTGACCCGCGTTTTATTGCTGATTGTGCTCATATCGCTGGGCTATTTAAGCTACAACGTGTTGAGCCCGTTTTTTATTCCCATGGCATGGGCCGCCATTCTCGTCTTTGTGACCTGGCCGCTTTACCGCTGGCTCTACAATAAAGTTGGGCAACGCGAAAACATTGCTGCCGCCTTGATGACCACATTTTTGACCTTAGTTATGCTCGGGCCTCTCGCGTGGCTTTTAGTCCTTCTGCAGGCGGAGATACGCACAATTTATGGTCATATTGGTGAATTGCTAAGCCAAGACCAGCTACCTATTCCTGAACGATTTTCCACCGTCGTGCCCTGGCTGTACGAGGAGCTTGAGCGCTGGTGGACACAGGTTCATATTAATCCCGAGGCGACGAAAGAGAGTATTCGCAGCTTAGCCAGTCTTGGCTTACCACAAGCGAAACTTTTAGCTGGCGGCATTGGCCGTAATATGGCGAAATTAGCACTCACGGTATTTACAGCATTTTTCTTCTACCGTGATGGCCTCACCTTGATGCGTAGCACACGTAAAGCACTTTCATTGATTACTCCCGGGCAGGGCGATCGCTACATGAAAGCAGCTGGAGATATGACGCGCGCGGTCGTTTTTGGCATCGTGCTCACCGCCATCGCACAAGCAACACTCGCCGGTGCTGGCTATGCAGTGGCAGGCGCGCCTAACCCTATCTTCCTTGCGCTGTTGACGTTTGTGGTAGCCCTGGTGCCGTTTGGCACCCCGTTTGCGTGGGGCGGCGTATCGCTTTGGCTGCTTATTTCTGGCGACACCTTCAGTGCTATTGGCTTGATGATTTGGGGCGCGCTGTTTGTCAGCTCGGTGGATAACATCATCCGACCTTTAGTTATCTCTAACGCCACTAAAGTGTCGTTTCTACTTATTATGTTTGGCGTGCTTGGCGGCTTAACCGCTTTCGGCATGATTGGTCTGTTTATTGGGCCCGTCATTTTGGCGGTCATACTCGCCATTTGGAAAGAGTGGCTTGATCAGCCTGCGGAGGTTCAATCCGCCTCATCGTCAGAGCCTTGATGTGCTTTAAACGGCAGCTGCCATGAGCATTTCGGTTCGTGTTTTTATGCGCTTCACGCGATTGAAATGCGCTGCTGCCTCTGGGTAATGCAATGCCGTCATGGCTAGCCACTGCTTATATCGGCCAACGACACCGCTATCATTGCCTTGCATATTAATCAGAAATTGTTGTTGCAGCTGATGCACTGATGGCCAGCTTAGCGCGGTTGTGTCGCGATTAATTTGGTTAATTAAGCCGGGCTGACTCACCGCTGCGCGTCCTACCATTAACGTAGAGCAGCCAGTAATATCTCGGCAGGCATGCGCTGAGGCAACACTGACAATGTCACCGTTAGCGATGAGCGGCATGCCATTGGCGTGACATCGAGCATCAGCAATTGCTCGCCAATCTACGGGTGGACGATACCCTTGTGATTTCGTTCTAGCGTGGATTGTTAGCCAACTACTGTTGGCCTGCGCAACAGCCGCCACGTTGTCAAAAAGCTCTTGCGTATTATTTATCCCTAAACGAATTTTTGCGCTCACAGGTATTTGCTTCGGCACAGCTTGCCGTACGGCTGACATAATTTTATATATCAGCTCTGGCTCATTAAGTAGGGCTGCACCACCGCGATGCTTGTTAACTGTTTTAGCGGGGCAACCAAAGTTGATGTCTACCGCCGCTACACCAAGCTCAGCAGCTCGTGCAGCGCTTTCAGCCATAAGCTGAGGCTCGCTACCCAAGAGCTGCAAATGCACAGGCGTGCCATTGCGCGTTTGGCTTTTGCTGCACAATTCGGGCATATGACGAAGAAATGTTGATTCAGGCAGAAGCTGCTGGGTAATGCGCAGAAACTCTGTCACACACCAAGCATACGAGCTTGCCTCTGTAAGTGTTTGGCGCATTAAAAAGTCGGTAAGACCCTCCATTGGCGCCAACACTACGCGTAATTGTTCCACGTGAAACACCTACAGAGACAGTGCGCTGGCTAGCAAAACAGCGTCACCGCATAATCCGATTTATACATCGAGGTTCGTGACCAAAAGTGCGTTGGTTTCAATGAACTCACGGCGTGGTTCGACATTATCACCCATCAGGGTCGTAAACATTTGGTCAGCACCAATGGCATCCTCAATAGTTACACGCAGCATGCGGCGTGTACCTGGATCCATTGTAGTTTCCCAAAGTTGGTCCGGGTTCATTTCACCCAAACCTTTATAGCGCTGAACACCGAGACCGCGCTTAGACTCCTGCATGAGCCATTGATAGACCTGCTTAAAGGACTCAGCAGGCATTTCACGCTCACCACGACGCACTACCGCGCCCTTCACCATAAGCCCTTCTAACGCCTCACCTAGCGCCGATATTTGACGATACTCACCGGAGGTGAAGAAGTCGGTGCCCAAACGATAGGTGTATGGCACGCCGTGGGCTACAAGATCAATCTGTATGACATGACGACTGGTTTCGGTATCAAACACTGACTCAACCAAATAACGCTGGCTCGGATCAGCAGCAGCATTTAAGGCTGACTGCAAATGCTCAGCCCATACTGATGTATCAGATACCGAAGTAAGCTGCTCTGTGCTTAAGGTAGGCAGCAATAATAGCTGCTCCAGCATGACTTCTGGGTAACGACGACTAAAGCGTTCTTTCAGGTGTAAAAAGTTACGATAGCCATTAATGAGCTTTTCAAGCGCTAACCCAGAGATAGGAGGCGACGCCGGTGATACGCGAAGCTCAGCGCCATCGAGTGCTATCGATGTCTGGTATTGCTCCATAGCGTCATCATCTTTTAGGTACTGCTCCTGCTTACCTTTTTTGACTTTATATAGCGGCGGCTGAGCAATGTAGATATAACCTCTATCAATCAGCTCTGGCATTTGTCTAAAAAAGAAGGTCAATAACAATGTGCGGATATGCGAACCATCCACGTCCGCATCCGTCATGATGATGATTTTATGATAGCGCAGTTTTTCAGGGTTATATTCATCACGACCAATACCGCAGCCGAGCGCTGTAATGAGCGTACCAACTTCAGCGGAAGACAGCATTTTATCGAATCGAGCTTTTTCGACATTCAAGATCTTACCTTTCAACGGCAAAATGGCCTGCATTTTGCGGTTTCGACCTTGCTTTGCTGAGCCGCCTGCCGAATCACCCTCGACTAAATAAAGTTCAGACAAAGCCGGATCTTTTTCTTGGCAATCCGCTAACTTCCCTGGCAAACCAGCAATATCAAGTGCGCCTTTACGGCGTGTCATTTCTCGTGCTTTGCGAGCCGCTTCTCGCGCACGTGCTGCATCGAGAATTTTGCTAACAATGGTTTTCCCAGCAGATGGGTTTTCCAGCAAATATTCCTCGAACTTTTCATTCATGATGCTAGAAACAACGTTTGTCACTTCAGAGGAAACGAGTTTGTCTTTAGTTTGGCTAGAAAACTTAGGGTCAGGCACTTTAACCGAAACAATGGCCGTTAAGCCCTCACGCATATCCTCGCCTGCGGTGCTGACTTTTTCTTTTTTTAGCAGGCCTTCTTTTTCAACGTAATTATTTAAGGTGCGGGTGAGGGCTGTGCGAAAGCCTTGCAAGTGTGTACCGCCATCACGCTGAGGGATGTTGTTTGTGAAGCAATAAACATTCTCTTGGTAGCTGTCATTCCACTGCAAAGCCACCTCCACACCAATCCCGTGGCTGTGTTCATTTTGCGGGACAAGAAAGTGAAAGACATTGTTTAGTGGTGTTTTATTCACATTTAAATAGTTAACGAATGCGGCAAGACCACCCTCATATTGGAATACTTCCTCTTGGCCTGAGCGATCATCCTTGAGTGCAATACGAACACCTGAATTTAAAAACGAGAGTTCGCGTAGGCGCTTTGCCAGAATGTCATAATGAAAGTCGTTGTTTTCAGTGAAAATGTCTATATCAGGCTGAAAGTGAACCTCTGTACCACGGCGCTCAGTACTGCCGGTGACCTTCATGGGTGATGTTTCAACACCTCCGACCAGCTCAATATGACGGTCAATCACTTTACCACCTGAAAACTCAAGTGTATGAATCTTGCCATCACGGCGAACAGTTAAGCGGAGGTATTTGCTCAACGCATTGACACAACTGACACCAACGCCGTGCAAGCCACCAGAGACCTTGTAGCTGTTCTGGTTAAACTTGCCACCCGCATGCAAACCCGTCAGTGCGATTTCAGCGGCACTGCGCTTCGGCTCATGCTTGTCGTCCATTTTGACCGCTGGTGGAATACCACGACCGTTGTCGGTCACGGTAATGCCATTGTCAGTGTGGATTGTTATCTGGATCTCATCACAATACCCAGCAAGCGCTTCGTCTATGGAGTTATCAACCACTTCAAATACTAAGTGGTGAAGGCCAGTACCATCTGACGTATCACCAATGTACATGCCCGGACGTTTTCGAACCGCATCCAAACCCTCTAGTTGAGTGATACTGGATTCGTCATATGTTTCGCTCATTTTTCTTCTCCGGGCTCAGACTGCTCAGCAGGCCAACGTATTATTTTACCGTGTTCCACGTGAAACACAGCGTGTTCCTTATGCGAAATAAAAGGGGTCAAATAACGACTATCAATCGTAGTCAACCAAAGCTGTAAATCCATTTCCATCACCCAAGAAAGCACTTTTTCTCGGGAGCCATGATCTAGCTCAGAGGCTAAGTCATCAAAAAGCAAAATCGGCCTAGCGCTGTTGGCTTTTAGCCGCTCAATCAATGAAAGCTTTAGTGCACAGACACACAGCTTTAATTGACCGCGCGAGAGGCGTTCATCTGCTAGCACGCCATCAGCACGTATGCGTATATCAGCGCGATGATAGCCAAGCTGAGTAAACCCACGCTCACTATCTTTTTCGCGCGAGCACTCGAGCAGATCAATAAGCGCCTCAGTGGTATCCCAACCTGCTTGATATGAAATAGTGAAATCAAAGCCAGGCAGTAGACGCCTCATCGCGCGATCAATAAATGGCTGCCAAGAGGACATAAACGCCAATCTTGAGTTATGAATTAGCTCGCTAGCATCAGCCAGCTCACGACTCCAGACAGACAAATGATCGGCATTAATTTTAGCACTTTTTAGCAAAGAGTTCCTTTGTTGCAGCGCTCGAGATGCACGAGCCCACTGCATCGACAATCCGTGTTCCACGTGAAACACACCCCAGTCTAGTAACTGGCGTCTTGGCAAGCTTGGGCCAGACAACATATCGAGAGATTCAGGATCAAAGAGCTGCACAGGAAGTAACTGCGCAAGAGAGGAGAGCTTAGACGCTGTGCTACCGTTTAAACGCGCAATTGAAGAACCATCAAGATGTTTTTGCAGACCGAGCTTATGGCCATCGGCGGTGGCAATAAACAAAGTGCATGAAAGCTGGCCATCTTGAATGAGGCGCTTAACTTTAGTGGTACGAAAAGACCGACCTACACCTAGCACATAAATTGATTCAAGCAGCGACGTTTTGCCACTGCCATTGTCGCCAACAACAATATTTATATAGGGAGAAGGGGACAAATCGACCGGCTGCAGATTTCGCCAATGCTGAACCTGCAACCGTAAAACGCTCATGAATTAGCGCATTACAAGCGCATGGGCATAACAACGTATACCGCATTGGCTTGTTCTGAATCGTTATCACGAATTAATGCCGAGCTATTTGTATCGCCTAATATTGCCTGCGTATAGGCACCATCTAATGCGTTCAACACATCAAGCATGTAACCAACATTGAAACCAATTTCTAGCGAGTTACCGCTGTATTCAACGGCAAGTTCCTCTTCGGCTTCTTCTTGGTCAGGGTTAGTAGCAAGAATTTTGAGCTGCTGATCATTGATCTGAAGACGCACACCACGAAACTTTTCATTGCATAAAATAGCTGCACGCTGCAGCGCTGATTTCAGCTCTTCACGTCCGGCAACAAGCGTACGGTCGCCATTTTTTGGCAAAACACGCTCATAATCTGGAAAGCGGCCATCGATTAGTTTCGATGTAAATGTGACGTTATCAACAGTGACGCGAATGTGATTAGAACCAAGCGTTAATGTCACCTCAGCTTCATCGTCCGCAAGCAAACGCGAAAGCTCTTGCACACCTTTTCTTGGCACAATAACTTGGATTTTATCAGTTACTTGAGAAGATATCTCAGCATCACACATGGCCAGACGGTGACCATCCGTTGACACCACACGGAGAGTATTTGGCGTAACCTCAAAGAGCATGCCATTGAGGTAATAGCGCACATCTTGCTGAGCCATAGCAAACGACGTTTTGTCGATCATTTGCTTCAACACACGCTGAGTAAGTGTAACGGTGTGCGCATCATTTAAGCTTTCATCAAGATTGGGAAAATCATTGGCCGGTAACGTGGTCAACGTGAAGCGGCTTTTTCCAGATTTTAATAGCAGGCGATTGCCATCGAGCGATAAATCAACCTGAGCCATCGCAGGCAGAGCGCGACAGATGTCTAGAAGCTTACGGCAGGGCACCGTAATTTTTCCATCGCGTGACTCGTTTTCAAGGCTCTGTCGAGCTAGCAATTCCACTTCGAGATCGGTACCGGTCATTGCCATGTTGCCGCTATCGACAACGAGCAAAACGTTAGACAACACCTGAAGCGTTTGACGCTTCTCAACCACGCCAGACACTTGTTGCAATGGCTTTAATAATTGATCTCGTGACATCGACAATTTCATGGTCATCTTCCCAAAACTTACGCCTGTAATTGGCGTAACAACGTAGAGTAATCTTCATTTAATTGCGCGTCAGCTTGTCGCAAATTCGCAATTCTATCGCAGGCATGGATCACTGTGCTGTGATCGCGCCCATCAAATGCCAAACCAATTTCAGGGTAGCTATTTCCCGTTAGCTCACGCGACAACGACATCGCCATTTGCCGAGGTCGAGCAAACGAGCGATTACGTTTCTTACCTTTAAGATCGCGTAATGAGATCCCAAAGTACTCAGACACAACGCGCTGAATATTCTCGATAGTAAACTGCTTGACGCGCAGAAGCAGCAGGTCTCGCAAGGCTTCTTTAACTAATTCTAAGGTCACTGGAGAGCCTTTGAAGCGCGCGTTAGCAATGACTTTATTTAGAGCACCCTCAAGCTCTCGCACGTTACCTTGTACGTGCTCAGCAATAAAGTGAGCAGACTCTAAGGGAACTTCAAAACCGGCAGAATGAGCCTTCTTCAGTAAAATCGCGACGCGCGTCTCTTTGTCTGGCGGATCAACCTGGATAGACAAACCCCATGAAAACCGCGACTTCAAGCGATCATCCATACCCGAAATATCACGTGGGACACGGTCAGAAGTCATGATGATCTGACGGGAACCTTCAAGCAGGGAGTTAAAGGTGTGGAAAAACTCATCTTGCGTGCTTTCTTTCTTAGCGAAAAACTGAATATCGTCAATCAGCAACGCATCAAGCGATCGGTATAAGCGCTTGAAATCGGACATCATTGAACGCTGTAGAGCTTGGATAAAGTCACCTACAAAACGCTCGGAGGTAATGTACATAACACGAGCATTGGGGTTGCGCTTGAGCATTTCGTTGCCAACTGCGTGCATCAAATGCGTTTTGCCCAAACCCGTAGGGCCGTAGATAAACAATGGGTTCGAATGAGATGCCCCAGGATTATCGGCCGCTTGCAAACACCCAGCGTGGGCTAATTGAGCGCCTTTACCAGAAACAAAATTATTAAATGTAAACAATGGGTTAAGGCTGCTTGGCGGACGCTCAATCGGTTCTTGAGGAGCAGCTGCAGCACGCAATGGACTAGGCGAATTGACACGGTTTGAACTGCTTTGACGGGGCGCGACATCATCGCGGCTACCGACACGGATAGTCACATTGTTGATTCGTCCCTCACTGAGTTGTGCAACGATTTCACCAATACGAACAATAAATTTGTCATTGACGTGACGCACAAAAAAGGGGTTCGGTGCCAACAACGTTAAGTGCGTAGCAGACTCTTCAACCTGCAACGGGCGGATCCACATCTGAAATAAATTCGACGGATACTCCTCTTGCAGACGTTGCAATGCCGACAACCAAAGCGACTCACTCATAAAACAATCCACAGACCAAACTTTGATTCTAACGATCTTTGCTAGTGCTGCAAAAGACTTTATCCACAAGATATCAGACTATGTAGATAACTCTGGTGAGAACACCGACAAATTCATACGAATAGCTTGTGTTAAAGTTCAAAGTGCAAAGTTATCAACAATCATCCACAACTTATTAGTGCATTAGAAGAGCTATTTAGGTACAGCATTAGAGTAGTCATAGGTTACTGTTTTTATTAAAAATAAAGCGCTTATCCACAAAAAGTAACGGACACTATAAAAACAAACACTGCTCTTAAAATCTAAATAAGTATTTATTTATGAGAAGAGCAACAAGCTCTGAACACAAAAGACACGTCAGAACATGCGAACAACGAAGCAAAAGCATTGACAGACAACGCCTCCTTGCCTAGTATTCCGCTCCCTTGAGCCCAACTGGGCGCGTTGTTTAGCGGATTGCCATCATGAAACGTACTTTTCAACCCAGCACTATCAAACAAAAACGTACACACGGCTTCCGTGCTCGTATGGCGACAAAGAACGGCCGTGCAGTCATTGCTCGTCGCCGTGCAAAAGGTCGTAAGCGTTTAACAGTCTGAGCGATGTGACCACTCAGCGCTTTACCAAAGACCAGCGTCTGCTAACACCAGCAGATTTCAAGCGAGTCATGGATGGCGCTGAATTTAAAGCACATCACAGCAATTTTCTTTTGCTTGCCAAATCATCGGTTTTTCCCTCTGACCGAATTGGTTTCATCATTGCAAAGAAAAAAATCAAATTAGCGGTTGATCGAAACCGCGTGAAACGCTGTGTTCGCGATACATTTCGACGTCAACCAGCTGTAACGCAAGCACTTGATATCGTGTTTTTAGCAAAACCCGCCCTCGGTCTATTGTCTTCACACGACCTACACAGTGAACTTGCCAAAGGCTTGCAACAACTCCATCGAAAATACGCCAACACACTAAGCGGACAGTAGGTAAGCGCATGAAATGGCTGCTACTCGTCCCGATCCGATTTTATCGTTATATCATCAGCCCATTGATACCGGCACGCTGTCGTTATTTACCAACTTGCTCGGCGTATGCCGAAGAAGCAGTCCAGCGATTTGGTTTTTTTCACGGTGGATTCTTAGCACTAAAACGGATATCGCGCTGTCATCCATTCGGTAAACACGGCTATGATCCCGTACCGAAAGACATCACCCCTTCCGATCGTCAACAGGAATCGTGAGTATGGAACTCCGTCGCACCCTCATCATGGTGGCATTAGCCTCAGTCACGTATTTTTTGTTTTTATCTTGGCAACAGGACTATGGCACAAAGCCCACAACTGACGTGGTCCAAGAAAATGCCGAAACAACGAATAGCGTCGCGAACTCCGAGCTACCAACCGTTGCTACACCGAGCGCGAATACCGACATTCCGACTGTACCTGCGGTACAAAAAGCGGTTTCTGCTAGTGATCTAGCGATGGATTCAGCGACATCACCAACCGTACGCGTAGTGACCGATGTGCTAGATATCACGATCGATCGCCAGGGCGGTGATGTGGTTCGTGTGGCATTACCGAAATATACGCAGACCGTTGAGGACAAAACGCCGTTTGTCTTGATGAACCAATCCAATGCGCTAACCTACATCGCTCAGAGCGGTTTAGTTGGCGTTGGTAACGGCAGTGGTCTGCAGGGGCTCGATGACCAAGCCAGTGGTCGCCCAATCTATGACGTGAAGCAGGGCCAATTTACATTAGCCGATGGCGAAGAATCCCTAAATGTCGTGTTATCAACACGTACATCGTCTGGACTGGTGGTCAACAAAGTTTTCACGTTTAAGCGCGGTGACTATCGCATAAGCGTTGCATACGACGTGAAAAACACGAGCGACAAACCTTGGCAAGGTGTGATGTTTGGTCAAATCAAACGTGACAACAGCAAAGATCCAAGCAGCGACAACCACTCATTTGGCATGGTGACGTTCCTCGGTGGCGCGTGGTGGACTGCCGATAAAAACTACAACAAAGTGTCATTAAGCGATTTCGCCAGTGATGCCATGAGCCAACAAGTGACTGGTGGCTGGGTAGCAATGGTTCAGCATTATTTTGTCTCAGCATGGATTCCGCCAACACAGCAAATCAACCAAATCAGCACCCGAAAGAGTAGTAATGGCGCGGATAATTTTATTGGATTCACCACGAGTCCTTTGCTGGTGGCACCCGGTGGAGATGGACGTGTATCTGCGGATTTCTATGCCGGCCCGAAAATCCAAGACAGCTTGAAAGCTTTATCACCCGGTTTGGAGTTGACCGTTGACTACGGTTGGTTATGGCCGATCGCGCAATTCTTGTTTTGGTTGCTGAAATCGATCCATGGTTTCTTAGGAAATTGGGGCTGGTCGATTATTGTATTGACCATTTTGGTTAAGGCCGCGTTTTTCAAATTGTCCGCAACGAGTTATCGCTCGATGGCCAATATGCGTCGCGTCATGCCTGAAATGCAGCGCATGAAAGAGCAGTTTGGCGATGATCGTCAGAAAATGTCGCAAGCTATGATGGCCTTGTACAAAAAGGAAAAAATCAATCCACTCGGTGGTTGCTTGCCGATCTTGGTGCAGATGCCAGTATTCATTGCACTGTACTGGACGCTGATGGAGTCGGTTGAACTACGCCACGCTGACTGGATCTTATGGATCAATGATTTGTCATTGATGGATCCGTACTTCATCTTACCGTTGCTCATGGGTGTTTCTATGTTCGTGCAGCAGCAGCTGAATCCTGCGCCGCAAGACCCTATGCAGGCGAAGGTAATGAAGTTTATGCCTGTCGTTTTCACGATTTTCTTCTTGTGGTTCCCCGCCGGACTCGTGTTGTACTGGTTAATGAACAACTTGCTGTCGATTGCTCAGCAATGGGTTATTACACGAAATATCGAGAAGGCTGCGGCCCTTAAAACAGGTCATTAACCATTCATGGCGATGATCACGGATACGATCGCCGCCATTGCGACACCACCTGGCCGAGGTGGTGTCGGTATCATTCGCTTATCTGGCCCTGATGCGCAACGCATTGGTCGTGAAATGAGCAATCGTGTTGATCAGTCTGTGCTTGTGCCACGACAAGCCGTATTCACGTCGTTTTTTGATAGTCAGCAACAGGTCCTAGACGAAGGCTTGTTGCTGTATTTTCAAGCGCCACATTCCTTTACCGGTGAGCATGTCGTTGAGCTACAGGGTCATGGTGGCCCAGTTATTTTGGCGCTAATGCTGCAAGAAGTGATGCGACGTGGCGCACGCCTAGCGCGTCCTGGTGAATTTTCCGAACGCGCCTTTCTCAACGACAAACTGGACTTAGCGCAAGCTGAAGCCATTGCCGATTTGATCGAAGCCGGTTCAGAGGCCGCGGCACGTGCTGCTGTGCAAACACTTCAAGGCGCATTTTCACAGCGCGTTGATGAATTATTAGAAGCACTAATCCATGTGCGCTTATTTATTGAAGCCGCCATCGATTTTCCCGAAGAGGAAATCGACTTTCTTGCTGATGGCCAGATTCAACACCGTGTTGAAGGGCTTTTATCAACGCTTGATGGCGTTTTATCGCAAGCAAAACAAGGCGTGATTCAAAGCGATGGCTTGCGCGTAGTCATTGCGGGGCGCCCAAACGCTGGCAAATCAAGTTTACTGAATGCTTTGGCTGGCCATGATGCGGCGATTGTTACCGATGTTGCTGGAACGACACGCGATGTCTTGCGTGAGTTAATTGAAATCGACGGTATGCCATTACACATCATCGATACGGCAGGCTTGCGCGATAGCACAGATGCGATTGAGCAAGAAGGCATTCGCCGTGCCAAACGCGAGGTTGATGGTGCGGATGCGGTTATCTGGGTCTGGGATAGCCGTGAAGATTCCGCATCAATTGCAGATGAATTATCGCAGCAGTTTCCATCACGACCCAAAAGGCTTTGCGTGGTGCTCAATAAATGTGATGTCTCAGCAACAGCGTATGGCCATCAGACAGTGCTGTGCGATGGCCGAGAATTAGACGCCATCGGCTTATCGGCCGCCACTCAGCAAGGGCTTGATGCACTTCGTGCGTATTTGAAAAACATCGTCGGTTATCAGCCATTAGGAAGTGGGCACTTTTCAGCTCGCCGTCGCCATGTAGATGCACTAGAAAAGGCGAAAGCGCATATTGAACAGGCGCTTCATGCCCTTGTTGCGTTAAATGCTGGCGAACTAGCCGCAGAAGATTTACGGTTAGCGCAGAACAGTTTGTCTGAAATAACCGGTGCATTTAGTGCCGATGACTTGCTAGGCCGGATTTTTTCGTCATTCTGTATTGGTAAGTAAGCCGAAAGGCAAATAGAACAATAATTGACCACCTGATTAAATGGTACTATAGTACCAATCTGAGTGGCCGCAGGGCTTGTTAACGCATCATCGCTCGCCTGGAGTTTGTATGAAAAAGAATAAAATTTTGTATGCCGCGCTATTTGGCGCTGGCGCGTTTGCGCTGTTTACGGTGGCAACATTGCCTCCCGCACCCCCCGCGGTCCCCCCTGTACCAGAGACAGTGGCCATTCCAGATGTCCCGGCACTCACGATTTATGACATGCCAACAGGTAAAGTGAGTGTCAGCGATGAACCGTACTTATCAACTAATCGCAGCGTATCGCTAAGTGATCTGGCTGAGCGCAACCTCACCACGGGTGTATACACCGGCACGCCGTATTGGAAAAAACGTGAACAATGGTTCAAAGATCATTACTACGACACCTTAGCGGCACGAAAAGTGTGGGCGCCTGGCACCGGTCCTGACACGCATGAGCGTGGCGATAAAGTTACCTGGACGTCGGAGCCTATTCCACAATATGTGCCGCCACCCTGCGATCAGCCGCAGCCAACAGGCTACGATGCCGAAGGCTGCCGTTACGTAAATCAATTATTTAAAGATGTAGCGCTGACTGATCCGGCAAAAGCTCAGGCTATGCGCGATCAGGCGCGTCGCGGTCGTGATGTGTGGTTTAAAGGCACCTTTGGTAACCAAGACGAAAACTATTTATTGCAGTCTCGAGTTGTCGGTAAAGAAAACATGAATTATCCATGGCTCGATACCCGGACACGCTCAGAGCGTTTTAGCAAATGGGGGCTTATTAATGACCCCGATTGTAGCGAAGGCGATGCCAGCACCAACTGGTATGACAAGTGCCAAGACCCACATTCATCGGGTGTTTTGGGCTACCGCAAATACTACGCCGACCCGATTAAAAACGAAGACGGCAAAGTCATCTATAACCCGCAAACAGCGGCTTATAGCCCCGATGAAATTAAACAAAACAAGCGTTTTGTTATTGGTCATCCTTGCGTGCAATGCCACGTCGGTTTTGATCCAACAAACCCCCCAGAAAACCCCAACGAACCGCGTTGGGAAAATTTAAGTGCCACCATCGGGAACCAACATATCGTTCAGCCCGATGCGTTTTTTCATGGCGTTCCTGAAAGTAGTCCGGCGCGTCAGGTCCTGAAGGGTGGCCGCCTTGGTACCATCGATACATCACTGGTGGCCTCTGACTGGATGCACAATCCAGGCACGCAAAACAACATCATGGACTTTCAAAATAAACGTATTTTTGAACACGTGATGAAAGACCCTGTTACTGGCAAAATCAGTACAGCGAATACGCGTCATGTGCTGAAAGGGGCTGAAGACTCTGTCGGTGAACATCTCGCGTTGATCCGCGTTTACGTCAATATTGGCATGTGCACGGAAGAGTGTTGGACTCCTAATTTCCCGTACCCAGGACGTCTAATCGGTCGCGGCACTGAGCAAAGCCCAATGCGCATTATGCAATGTGCCGCTGAGTGCGACCCATGGAATTACGCCGATGCGAAAATGGATGATCTTGCCGCCTTTTTGATCACGGGTGGACCAACCTATCTGATGGCATCGAGTGATAATGACGGCACGCCAGGCGCTGAGTTTATCGACACCAACGCGGTGCCGAAAGGCCGCCACGTGTTCGCTCAAGAGTGCGCCACATGTCACAGCACAAAAATGGCGCCAGCAAATATTCGCAACGATAAAGTCGCCTTGGGTAAGTTCTATGAAGGCCATGTTTTTGGCAAAGAGGACTATTGGCAGCTTGAGTACAGCGAAGCACAACGTCGTGATCCGAAGTTTATCGCGCGTTATTTAAGCAAAGACAGCAATGGAAAGTTGCGTCCAACACAATTTGTTAACGATGGCGTGTTCGGTCAAGACTGGTTAGGCAACGATGAGCGCACACCGTTCAATATCATCGGCACAAACTTCTGCCGAGCACTGCATAACAATCACAACACAGGTCATATTTGGGAAGAATTTTCCTCAGAGACCTATAAAAACAGCCCATCGCCAGGCAGCGTGCCGCGCGTGTTGAACCGCATGATTCCGCTGATTGGCGGCATGAAAGTCGGTGAGCAGAAAGTCGAAGGCGGCCCCGGCTATATGCGCAATATATCCTTGCTGTCGGTATGGGCGACTGCGCCGTTTATGCACAACAATGCGATCGGTGAGGTCACCTATTTGCCAGATGGTTCGCCAGATTACACCGTGGCAGGGCGCATCAAGCAGTTCGAAATGGCCTATGACGAGCTGATGACATCGGATAACCCGAAAGACGAGAAGCATCGTCCGGCAAAAACTTTGGTGACAACGGAAGATACCAAGGTGACGGCGCGAGAAGACATGCAGGGTTGGCCAAAAATCCCTGTCCACAAGGGGACGCCAGTAGCCAATATTGCTTCGCAAAATCCGCACAAACCGCTGTTCATGGGCTGTGATGACCCTGTTGAAAACAAGGGCCATCAATTTGGTGTCGATTTAAGCGCAGAAGATAAATACGCCCTGCGAGAGTTCTTGAAATTAATGTGAGGCGCGGCTAATGCGAGTTGCGGCATGGTTAGCGTTATTGGTCGCTGCGGGTGTTGCGATGGCATGGTTGGTCATGCCATCGAACGACGCAACGATTACAACGCTGGCGCAAACCACAAAAGCGCCCGTTGGTTCGGTATCGGTGAATCAAATAGCGCAGACGGACTTACCGCCCGAGGGCACGCGCTCGCTATTTGATCACCTCATCGCTCAAAATGATGGCTTGCCGTATCCCTTCGATAAGCTCGTGAAGCTGCTGCAAGATCAGCACCCCGAAGCAGCACTACCGGTTAATGTGATGATTCCTCATGGCCGCTCGTTGCTAAAAGGCTTAGCAAATAATGCCCATCCGCGGGTTTTAATAGCCGCTGATTTTGAGTTAGCAAACAAAGCAGGTGGATTAGGACTGCGGCCACGCGGTCAACTTTTCATGGGCTTTGTTGAAAATGCCCATGAAATTGAGGTGCTGAGTTACAATGAAGTAGCTGGGCGTTTTGAGTTTCAGTTAGTGCAAAACTATTGCGCGGGCTGTGTGCCGCGCATTGTCTATGCCAAGCGCGCTATCTGCACAACCTGCCATCAGGGCGGCGGACCAATTTTTCCACAACGACCGTGGAATGAAACCAATGCTCAGCCCGATATAGCGGCGGCAATCGAAAAGGCGCGGGGAAACGACAAGCCGTATTTGTCATTACCCATTCATAATGCCTTGTCATCACCAGATCGTTTTGACCAGCTCACCGATGAAGGCAACTTTATCAATGTCACCCAGCGTCTATGGCTTGATGGCTGTGGCGAAGCGGGAAATGACTGCCGTCGAATCCTCTTGAAGTTAGCGTTGTTGTATCGCGACAGCCCAGGCAGCTTTGATCCCGAGCAGCCGCTTGCCCAGCAACTGAGGGCATTACAAGCCAAGCATTTCCCGGAGGATGGTATCGCAGTGCCTGAGTCGGACCTATTTAATCGAGACCCGTTGGCTGAACAGCGTGGCATTAAAGGCTGGTGGCACAAGCTGACGACCCGCGAAATACAGTTCGGTGAAGGCGCTCTAAATAATGAAGATTTAGATGCTTTCGAGCAGCTGCCAAAACTGCCGGCGCGTTTAGACCCACTGACGCGCCGCGCACCAAAGGCATTGCTGCGCTCGACCGATATTGATGGTGTCTATGGTGTGGCGGCGCTGTTTAGTAGTGCTGATATTGAGGCATTAAGTGAGCGAGCAGACTTTCAGCCAAAAGCGCTGATGGCACTCGTCGACAAGCTCCCCGACACTACATTTGCGCCAAAGCCGGTGAGCCGCGTGGCTTTTATGCGGGCCCTGTTAGGTAGCGAAATACCCTATTGCTGCTTATCAGTGGCGGATATGTCACCGCCACAAGCGTCAGGCGAGCCGGCCTTAGTCATCGAACAGCATGCTGTGCTGAAAGACTTTGAGGCGCATTGCTTCGCGTGTCATCGGGGCAACCCAGCAAAACGCCTAAACTTTATGGCCGGGTCAGATGAGGCAAGCGTATTGGCACGAATTGAAGCAAAAACCGAAATTCGTGATGCGCTGGATTGGTCGCGTTATGCCGGAACCGAAAAAGAAAATACGCTGATGCCGCCGCGTGATTCAATCCAATACGACGAGCTCATGGCTACGGGTGACTCAGGCGCCGCGTCACTACAGCGAATGCGCGAGGCTGTGCCCAGCCTGTTCGGCTTTTAAGGATATTTGCTATGAAAACAAAGCCCATGCTGCTTGTCTTGATGACGCTGTGCTTGCCAAGCTGGGCGGTCGCGATGCCAAGTTTGGCGCGCGACTACAAATTTGAAGCCGGTTACATGCCCTCATGCAATGCGTGTCATTTAGATGGTGGTGGTTCTGAACTGGCGCCATACGGCAAGGCGTTTAAAGCGGCGGGAAAAAATGCCGCCGCCTTCGCCAAAATTGCCAACACCGATAGCGACGGCGATGGCATCAGCAACCGTCTGGAAATTCAGGGAAAATCCAACCCCAGCGACAAGTCATCTACGCCGAAAGCGCCTGGCGATTGGCTTGATATCGCTAGTCTTATTCCGCGAGAGGTACGCCGCGCGTTTCCGGATGTGCTCACCTGGCTGCCCAAAGATGCCTTACTGACACCCGCAGACATTATGGCGGCTAAGGCGCTTGGCGCCACCTTAAGCACCGATGACGACAACACGATTTATATTCCGTTGGTGGCTCGTCGGCCTGCCGGCACCGGATTGATCTTTCCAGCGGTGTATCAGGGCAAAACCTTTTTCTTACTGATGATCACTGACCGTCAGTTAACCATTCGCGAGATTAGCGTATTGCATGCCGATAAAGTGCCGAGTGCCAAGGGCTTGTCTGTGTATCAGCAATTTGCCGGCCAGTCCGTCAAACACGTGAAGGCAGAGACTAAAACGGCATTGGAAAAATCCATTGAAACGGCCGTTAGGCATGCCGGTGTGCTGCTTTATGTGCGCTTAAAAGGAGCTTAACCATGGCGGACGCAGAGTTTGATTTCTTTAGCGATGCGCCTATTTCAGACGCTAGTATCATCCAGCTACCACCAGAGCCGTCGGCGTGGTTAAGTGTCGGTGGGCCAATAGCATTAGTGTTTATGTTTTTAGCGATCTGTTTTTTGCTGCGTTGGTTTATTCCTTATAAAGACCCCAAGCTGTCTTTTTCATTGCGCGATCTGCCCGTTGCTGCGCAGCGAGGCATTGGTTTGGCAACGATATTATTTGGCGTGGCGTTCTTTTTTGGCCTAGCTGAAGTGCACTATCAGATTGGCTTGCACGGCAGTACCGAGGCGTATTTCGCTAATATGAGTCATGGCAAGTTAATTGCCTTTACGCATGCGCATTTATTCGGCTTCACGACCGCCATTTTTATTATTGGCATTCCGTTTTCCATGCACTTTAACCGCCTGAATTGGTACCAATGGGTGTTTCCTGCCGGACTTGCTGCGGCGATGACAGACATTGTCTCCTGGTGGGGGATCAAGTACATTTCGCCAAATTTTGACTATGTCACCATGGCTTGCGGCGCGGTTTATGGTGGGGCGTATTTATGGATGTTGATTGGTATGATCCGCGTGATTTTTTTCCCCCAATTGCGCTGGTTTCCCGACTATCTCAACGAGCAGCGCGCACGACGGAATCCCTAGCACGGTTGAGCAGGCATGCTTTTCTATTGGCACTGCTTTTCGTTGCCCCCAAAAGCTACGCTGATCGCATCATCACTTACGCTATTGATTCAAAGCGTACTGAAGTCAGCATTTCTTGGCATTACCTTGGCGTGCCAACAGAAGGTGGGGCGTTTAGTGGCGTCACTGGCTTTATTTACGGCAACTTAGATCACCCAGAAAAGTCATGGGCCGAGGCGCGTATTCCAGTGAAAACGTTTGATAGCGGCTGGTCGATCATCAATCATCGCCTCGTGAAATCCGGCGATTTTTTTCAAACCAAGCAATATCCTGAGATTATTTTTCGCAGCCATAGCATCGACACGGTCAATAAGAAGTCGCGCGAACTGAGCCTCAGTGGTGAGCTGAGCGTCAATGGCATTGTGCGGCCGATGACGTTGTTCGCGGAAACGGCCGCGGTTGGTCCGCATCCATTTTATGGTGATGCCAATGCCGCGAGCTTGCGTGCGGTAACACGGTTTCGGCGCAGCGAGTTCGGCATGGATAAGTTTATGGGCATGGTCAGCGACGAAATTGTTGTCAACCTCACCGTCGAAGCGCTAGTGGTTAAAAACTGAACTGGCCGCGAGGCCGCGCAAACCGTATAATCGTTGCCCGTTTAAACCAGCGCCTGCGCGGGATTTCATCTATGTTGTACAGCAAATCTTACGATGTCATTGTCATTGGTGGCGGTCATGCCGGCACCGAGGCTGCACTCGCTGCCGCCCGCATGGGCTGCCAGACCTTGCTGCTTACCCACAATATCGAGACGCTCGGGCAAATGAGCTGCAACCCGGCGATTGGTGGCATTGGTAAGTCACATTTGGTGAAAGAAATCGATGCATTGGGCGGCGCGATGGCGTTGGCAACCGACATGGCGGGCATCCAATTTCGCGTGCTTAATGCGCGCAAAGGTCCTGCCGTGCGTGCTACGCGAGCCCAAGCTGATCGCGCGCTCTACAAAGCGGCTATTCGCGACATCTTAGAAAACCAAGCCAAACTGGATATTTTCCAGCAAGCGGCCGACGACGTAGTCGTTGAAGGTGAGCGCATTACTGGCGTTATCACGCAAACCGGCATTCGTTTTAACGCAAAAACGGTAGTGCTCACGACAGGGACATTTTTGGGCGGCACCATTCATATCGGCATGGATAACCATCGCGGCGGCCGCGCCGGTGATCCGCCATCCATCGCGCTTGCGGATCGTTTGCGCGAGCTACCATTGCGCGTGGGTCGGCTGAAAACCGGTACGCCGCCACGCATTGATGCCAAATCGGTCGATTTTTCCGTTATGCAAGCGCAGCCTGGTGACACGCCGTTGCCGGTGATGTCATTTATGGGTACGCGCGCCATGCATCCGCAGCAAGTAAACTGCTGGATTACGCATACCAACGAAGCCACGCACGAGATTATTCGCGGTGGGCTAGACCGTTCGCCCATGTACAGCGGTGTGATTGAGGGCATTGGTCCGCGCTATTGCCCGTCGATCGAAGACAAAATTCATCGTTTCGCTGATAAAAACTCGCACCAAGTGTTTATTGAGCCTGAAGGCTTAAAAACGCATGAACTCTACCCCAATGGTATTTCCACCAGTTTGCCATTTGACGTACAAATAGCGTTGGTGCGCTCAATTCGCGGCATGGAAAACGCGCACATTACGCGGCCTGGCTATGCCATTGAATACGACTATTTTGATCCGCGTGACCTCAAGCACACGTTGGAAACTAAAGTCATTGGAGGACTCTTTTTTGCAGGCCAGATTAATGGCACCACGGGCTATGAAGAGGCCGGTGCGCAAGGCCTGCTCGCCGGTCTCAACGCAGGCCGCCAAGCGCAAGGTAAGCCAGGCTGGTATCCAACGCGCGATCAGGCGTATTTAGGCGTGTTGGTGGATGACTTGATCACGCTCGGCACCAAAGAGCCGTATCGCATGTTTACTTCCCGTGCCGAATATCGCCTGATGTTGCGCGAAGACAATGCCGATACGCGGCTCACGGCCATCGGCCGAGAATTAGGCCTCGTGGATGACGTGCGCTGGTCAGCGTTTGAGGCCAAGCAACAAGCGGTAGCGCTGGAAACGCAGCGCTTAAAAGCGCAATGGCTGCACCCAGGCAGTGCCATGACGGCACGTTTTAGCGAGCTGACCGGTGAAGAAATCAAGCGTGAGTGTCATTTCTTAGATGCACTGAAGCGGCCTCAGGTGCGCTATGCGCATTTGGCCGAATTAAGCGCATCCGATGTAGTCGCTGATTTGCAGGAAGCCGTCGGTGAGCAAATTGAGATCGGTGTGAAATACGCCGGTTACGTCGATCGGCAAAGCCATGATGTAGCGCGCCTTCATCAGCAAGAGCAACTGGCGCTGCCGGCGGCATTTGATTATGACGGCGTGGTTGGTCTATCCAATGAGGTGCGGGCGAAGCTCAAAGACGCGCGCCCTGAAACACTCGCTCAAGCTGGGCGTATTCCCGGCGTGACACCAGCAGCGGTCTCGCTATTGCTCATTACGCTGAAAAAACTCAGCCGCCGCACAGCGCAGGTGGGCTAATGCCGGGGCCACAACTCGCCGCCGATTGGCCGCAGCAGGCTCGCATGCGTTTGCAGCAAGGCTTGGCCGACATGGCCTTGGCACTACCCGAAGCGCAGATAGATAGCCTCATGGCCTACCTTGAAGCACTGGTGAAATGGAATAACGCATTTAATCTCACGGCCATTCGTGAGCCATTAGCCATGGTCGACAAGCATTTGCTCGATAGCCTGAGCATTCAGCCGCATATTGGCCCAGATAGCTTGATCGATATTGGCACGGGCGCGGGATTGCCGGGCGTCATACTCGCCATCGTGAATACGCAGCTCGCGGTCACGGTACTCGATAGCAATAGCAAAAAAACCCGGTTCATCACGCAGTTTAAGGCCGCACACGGCCTCGATAACCTCACCGTGATTACTGCGCGCTGCGAGCAGCATCACGGCCAGTACGCGCAAATTTGCAGCCGCGCCTTTGCCAGTCTCCATGACATGGTGGCGGGTACGGAGCATCTACTCGCGCCCGATGGCCGCTGGCTGGCCATGAAAGGTCACATCCCGCACGATGAGCTGGCCGAGCTGGCCAGCACAATAACACTCGAAAATGCCCCCGCTTTACGAGTACCCTTTGCAGCACAAGCGCGCCACCTCATCTGTTTGGCGCGACAATAGTCAGCACGACCGCTGCGGTCGATTAAGGACAATGCATATGATTTTTGCCGTCGCCAATCAAAAGGGTGGAGTGGGTAAGACCACCACCAGTGTTAATTTGGCGGCCTCACTCGCAGCCACAAAGCGTCGCGTGCTGCTGGTCGATTTAGACCCGCAAGGCAATGCAACGACGGGCTCAGGTCTGCATAAAAATGAGCTTGAGCACACCGTGTTAGATGTGCTGCTGGCAGAAATTCCAGCCATCGATGCCATTAAAACCGGCTCTGGCGGCTTCGATGTGTTGCCTGCTAACGGCGACTTGACGGCAGCAGAAATTGAACTTGTTGATGGCGCCAATAAAGAGCAACGCTTGCGCCAAGCCTTGCTGCCACTGCAATCGCGCTACGATGCCGTGGTTATTGATTGCGCACCCTCTTTGAGTATGTTGACGCTCAACGCCTTGGTCGCCGCCGAGTCGGTGATTATTCCGATGCAATGTGAGTACTACGCACTTGAAGGCTTAGCGGCATTAACGCAGACCATTGAGCGCGTGCGCGATAGCGCCAACCCAGCGCTGCATATTGCCGGCATATTGCGCACCATGTATGACCCGCGAAACACGCTGGCGACAGATGTCTCGGCGGAGTTAAGCAGCCATTTTGGCGATGACGTACTCAATACCGTTATTCCGCGCAATGTGCGTTTGGCCGAGGCGCCCGCACATGGCATGCCGGCCTTGCAATACGATAAAACGGCACGCGGCACGATGGCTTATCTGGCATTAGCCACTGAGCTCATTCGGCGCCATAAGCGTCGTCAAAAACAAAAGGAAGCCTAAGTCATGGCAGCAGCAAAAAAACGTGGTCTTGGTGGTGGGCGTGGCCTAGATGCCTTGCTCGGCAATGTTCGCAAAGTCCAAGACGATGTCGACGCAGTTGCTGCGGGCGAGGCACCGGAGGGTGAGTTTCAGCAGTTACCCATCGAATGGTTGGCGCGTGGGCAGTATCAGCCGCGCCGCGATATGGACCCCGAAGCATTGCAAGAGCTGGCTGAGTCGATCAAGGCACAGGGCATTTTGCAGCCGATTATTGTTCGCAAAAGTGGCGATAAGGCCTATGAAATTATTGCTGGCGAACGCCGCTGGCGGGCAGCACAGCTAGCTCAGCTCGATACCGTGCCTGCGTTGATTCGTGAATTTTCAGACGAATCGGCGATTGCCCTGGCATTAATTGAAAACATTCAGCGCGAAGACTTAAATCCGCTTGAAGAGGCCTTAGCGATGCAGCGCTTTGCCGATGAGTTCAAGCTCAATCACGGTCAGGTCGCCGATGCAGTGGGTAAGTCGCGCGCGGCGGTGAGTAACTTGATGCGATTGTTGGGCCTGCACGATGAAGTGAAAAAAAATCTGGCTCACGGCGATCTCGACATGGGCCATGCGCGGGCGTTGTTAGCCTTGCCAACCAATAAGCAAGTGGCGGCAGCGCAGCAAGTCATTGAGCGCGGTTTATCGGTGCGCCATACCGAAGCATTAGTGCGTGCATGGCTTGAGAAAAAACCGGCAGCGGCAGAAAAAGCCATCGATCCCAATGTACGTCAGCTGCAAGATGACTTGGCCGGGCGCTTGGGTGCGCCAGTGCAGATCAATTGCAATGCGCGTGGTAAAGGCAAGCTTGTCATTGCTTACAACTCATTAGATGAGCTTGATGGCATTCTTTCGCACATCAAATAAGCGGCCGTGGCAGCATCTGCTAACACTGATTGGCGCCATGCTGACGTCGTGTCTGGTGTGGGCCGATGACTGGTCACTGCAGAAAGTCGATGAGCAACGAGACATCCGCGTGTATCAGCGAGCACACGCAAACTCGGCTTTTGATGATGTTTATGCCGTAACAGAGCTTGCCGGCAGACCCTCGCGAATTGAAGCTATTTTGACAGATGCCGTGGCGATGCCGGAATGGATCGCCCGCGTATCGCAGGCTAAAGTCATCTCTCGGCAACATCACGCCGCTATTTTGTACCTTCGTTATACGCTGCCGTATCCTTTTCGGGCCCGCGATGCTGTTTTGTTGTCGAAACGAGAACAGACCGCAACGGGCATGATCATCGAGGCAGAAGCCATTAGTGATAAATACCCAGTGCAGCCGGGGGTGGTGCGAATGCTCGGGGCAAAAAGCCGCTGGCAAGTAACCGCCTTGCCAGGTAATCGCGTCAAAGTGGAGCTGTGGGGCTCGGGCGAGCCGGGCGGGCTGATTCCATCGGTACTCTATAACTACAACCTTGCCGATGATGCCGTGCAAACCTTACGACAATTGCGACGAATGGCGTTGCGCGAAAAATACCAACGCGCAGAAGTCCGCGCAGAGGCCGCTCAAGCACACTAATGGCGTGTTTATTTACAAAAACGGCCTTTTCTTAGACCAGAGACTAAGCGCCGCAGTTGCCCTTAGCCTCGCGATTCCTCTATAATCCACGCGCTTTGACGCTAATGGCCGCTTCGGCAGTCAACATAAGTAGGTTCGTCATGACAGTAAGCAAGCCCCAGCCGCTGGTAGAGTATCGACCAGCACTGCAGCAGCTGAAATGGCAGGCCAGACTCATGGTAGCGTTATGGCTGATCGCACAACTGGCCGGCGGTACAGCTGCTGGTTTATCGGCACTTTCGGGGGCCGGCATTGCGGTGTTGGGGCAGGCGTATTTTGTGTTTCGCGCCTTCCGTCACGCAGGTGCCAGATCGGCACAACATATTGTGCAAGAATTTTACAGAGGCGAGGCAGGCAAGTTTCTGCTTACCGCGCTTCTCTTTGCCAGCGTGTTCATCTTTTACAAAAAAGTTGACCCCGTTTGGCTGTTTACTGGTTTTGTATTAGAACAGCTGGTCGCTTGGATTGTGCCCTTGGCCAACCGAAACACACAGCGCTGATGGGTAGAGACGAATGGCTGGTAATTCCACCGAATACATCAAGCATCACCTCACCAACCTGACCTACGGGAATCACCCGGAAAACGGTTGGGGTTTTGCGCATACGGCTCAAGAAGCAGCCGAAATGGGTTTTAACGCGATCCATGTCGACACCATGGGCTGGTCGATTGGATTAGGCATCTTATTTTGCTGGTTGTTTCGCAAAGCAGCAAAGCATGCCACTTCGGGTGTGCCCGGCGGTCTGCAAAACTTAGTCGAAGTCATTGTTGAGTTTGTCCAAGGCAACGTGCGTGATACCTATCACGGCACATCAAAAGTGATTGCGCCGCTGGCGTTAACCATTTTTGTTTGGATTTTCTTGATGAACTTGATGGACTTAGTGCCTGTCGATTTCATTCCAAAACTGGCTGAAATCGTCGGTGTCAGTGTCTTCGGTGCCGACCCGCATGCTGTATTCTTTAAGATCGTGCCAACCACCGACGTCAACGCCACATTGGGCATGGGCTTCTCGGTTTTCGCACTAATTATCTACTACAGCATTAAGATGAAGGGCGTGGGTGGCTTTGCTAAAGAGCTGACCTTCCACCCATTCAATACCATTTGGTTGAGCTGGTTTAACTTCTTGTTAGAAGGCATTGCCTTGATTGCTAAGCCAATCTCACTCGCTTTGCGTTTGTTCGGTAATATGTACGCTGGCGAACTGCTGTTTATTTTGATCGCACTGTTGCCCTGGTATGTGCAATGGACCTTGTCTGTGCCTTGGGCCATCTTCCACATTTTGATCATTACGCTACAAGCGTTCGTGTTCATGATGTTGACGATTGTTTACCTGAGCATGGCCTCGGAAAAACACGATCACTAAGAAAACCCCGTAACTTTAACGTTGAACCAACCCTGAAGAGGAAACTCACATGGAATACATCACTGGCCTTAACCTGATCGCCGTTGCCCTGTTGATTGGCATGGGTGCTTTAGGTACAGCTATCGGCTTCGGCATTTTGGGCGGCAAGTTCCTCGAAGGTACTGCACGTCAACCAGAGCTGGCTCCACAGCTTCAAGTTAAAATGTTCATCGTCGCCGGTCTGCTCGACGCCGTCACCATGATTGGTGTTGGTATCGGCCTGTTCCTGCTGTTCGCCAACCCGTTCATTCAATAATTCGGTTTAATCCCGAGCCACGACGAGCCCCAAGCTCGTGAATGAAACCGGAATAGAGGTGATAGCGTGAACATCAACTTCACAATCGTAGGCCAATCGATCTCTTTTGCGATCTTTGTTTGGTTCTGCATGAAGTTCGTGTGGCCGCCAGTCATGGCTGCACTGACGCAGCGCCAAAAGCTAATTGCCGATGGCCTGAATGCTGCCGACAAAGCCAAGCAAGACTTGGAAGTTGCGCATGCCCAAGTAGCGCAAGAACTGCAGGCCGCAAAGCAACAGTCAGCTGAACTGATTGAGCAGGCCAATCGCCGCGCCAGCCAAGTGGCTGACGAAGTGAAAGCGCAGGCAGCTGCTGAAGCAGAGCGTATTTTGACGCAAGCACGTGCCGACATTGAGCAGGAAACTGCCAGTGCGCGCGATGGCCTACGTCAACAAGTCGCAGGCTTAGCTATTGCCGGCGCGGAAAAGATTTTGCAAGCCGAAATCGATGCCGCCAAGCATGCCGCTATGCTTGATAAGCTGGCTACCGAGCTGAAATAAGAGGCGTTTGAACAGTCATGGCAGAATTAACGACCGTTGCACGACCCTACGCGAAAGCAGCTTTTCAGCTTGCTCAGAGCCAAGGCGCGCTAGCTGAATGGTCAGCGATGTTAGCGCTGGCTGGTCACGTCATTGCCGATGAAGCATTTGCAGCTTATGTTGCACGTCCTACATTGAGCGCGAAAGATCAAGCCGATGCGGTGTTGTCGGTGGTGTCTGATCAATTCAACGCTGAAGGCGAAAATTTTATTCGTCAGCTGGCGGGCAATAAGCGCTTAGCCGCGCTGCCTGCCATCAGTGCATTGTTTGATGAGCTCCGTGCGCAAGCCGAAGGCGCAGTCGATGTGGCAGTAACCGCTGCATTTGAAATGAGCGAGACGCAACAGTCAGCAATGGCACGTGTGTTAGCAGAAAAACTGTCGCGTCAGGTTAATTTGACGACGGCTGTCGACGCCAGCTTAATTGGTGGGGCCGTGATTCATGCCGGTGACTTAGTCATTGATGCCTCCGTACGAGGCAAACTCGGCAAGCTTCGCGCCACCCTGAATACTTGATAATTCCTTCGAGGAAGAGAGCATCATGCAGCATCTGAATCCCTCCGAGATCAGCGAGCTGATCAAGAGCCGCATCACAGACTTAAACGCGTCTGTGGAAGCGCGTAACGAAGGCACCATCGTTGGCGTTGCCGACGGTATCGTGCGTATTCATGGTTTGGCCGACGTTATGTACGGCGAAATGATCGAATTCGACGGCGGTGTCTATGGCATGGCCCTCAACCTCGAGCGTGACTCTGTTGGCGCCGTGGTTTTAGGTGGCTACCTATCGTTGCAAGAAGGCCAAAAGGCGCGTTGCACCGGCCGTATTTTAGAAGTGCCGGTTGGCCCTGAGTTGCTCGGCCGTGTGGTCGACGCGCTAGGCATGCCCATCGATGGCAAAGGTCCCATTAACGCCAAACTCACCGACGCCGTAGAAAAAGTGGCGCCCGGTGTGTGGTGGCGTCAGTCGGTCGACCAGCCTGTACAAACTGGCTATAAGTCGGTCGATGCGATGATTCCCGTTGGCCGTGGCCAGCGCGAACTGATCATTGGTGACCGCCAAACCGGTAAAACGGCGTTGGCTATCGACGCCATTATTGCGCAGAAAACCTCAGGCATTAAGTGTGTCTATGTGGCCGTTGGTCAGAAGCAGTCGACCATTGCTAACGTCGTGCGCAAACTCGAAGAGTTTGGCGCAATGGAATACACCACCGTTGTTGCCGCTGCGGCAGCTGATGCGCCATCGATGCAGTTCTTGGCACCATACTCTGGCTGCACCATGGGTGAGTATTTCCGCGACCGCGGTGAAGATGCACTAATCATTTATGATGATTTGTCGAAGCAGGCTGTAGCCTATCGCCAAATCTCCCTGCTGCTGCGCCGTCCACCAGGCCGTGAAGCCTATCCCGGCGACGTGTTCTATCTCCACTCCCGCTTGCTTGAGCGTGCATCGCGCGTGTCGGCTGAGTACGTGGAAAAGTTCACCAATGGCGAAGTGAAAGGCAAAACCGGTTCATTGACTGCACTGCCAATCATTGAAACGCAAGCCGGTGACGTCTCTGCATTCGTTCCAACTAACGTGATTTCAATCACCGATGGCCAGATCTTCTTGGAGTCATCGCTGTTTAACGCTGGTATTCGCCCAGCGGTAAACGCCGGTATTTCGGTGTCGCGTGTGGGTGGCTCGGCTCAAACCAAGATCATCAAAAAGCTTTCCGGTGGTATTCGTACCTCGTTGGCGCAATACCGTGAGCTGGCCGCATTTGCTCAGTTCGCATCGGACCTTGATGAAGCCACACGCAAACAGCTCGAGTTGGGCCAACGCGTGACCGAGCTAATGAAGCAGAAGCAATTTGCTCCGCTTAACATTGCCGACATGGCGTTGTCGATCTTCTCGGTCAACGAAGGCTATTTGAATGATGTCCCTGTCAACAAGGTATTGGACTTTGAAGCCGCCTTGCACAGCTTCTTCAATAGCGAAGAAAAAGCGCTGATGGACGACATCAATGCCACCGCTAATTACGATGGCAAGATCGAGGCGGCACTGCGTGCCGGTATCGATAAATTTAAGGCCACCCAAACCTGGTGAGCCACGGGAGGCCCGGTGTAATGCCGGGTCAACACCCAGTAACGAGTCGGTGAGGCTATGGCCAGCTTAAAAGAAATCCGCGTTAAGGTTGCGAGCATTAAAAGCACGCAAAAGATCACGAAAGCGATGCAGCTCGTGGCCGCCTCCAAGATGCGTCGGGCCCAAGAGCGTATGGTGGCAGGTAAGCCCTATGCGCAAAAAATTCGCCAAGTGGTAGCTCACGTTGCGCATGCAACGCCTGAGTACAAACACAGCTATTTGGTTGAACGCCCTGTGCGTCGTGTGGGCTACATTGTGGTGTCATCAGATCGTGGCTTATGCGGTGGTTTGAACATCAACTTGTTTAAACAAGTGGTGCAGTCTGTTCGTGATTACCGTGAGCAAGGTGTTGAGTCTGAGTTTTGTCTGATCGGCACAAAAGCCACCACATTCTTTAAGAATGTTGGCGGTAAAGTCGTTGCTGCAAAAACCCATATGGGTGATAAGCCTTCGTTAGAGGCGCTTATTGGCAGTATCAAAGTGATGTTAGAGCACTTTGATGAAGGCAAAATTGACCGCTTGTATTTGGTGTCGAATGAGTTTGTAAACACCATGACGCAAAAGCCGACTCTTCAGCAATTACTACCACTCGCTGGTGGTAATGCCGAAGACTTGGGCACGCGTACATACAACTGGGACTATCTCTATGAGCCAGAAGCAAAGCCGCTTTTGGATGCGCTGCTACTGCGCTTCATTGAGTCTCAGGTGTATCAAGGTGTCATTGAAAACGTAGCCTGTGAAATGGCGGCGCGTATGGTCGCTATGAAATCAGCAACCGATAACGCCGGCGATTTGATCCGTAACTTGCAGTTGGTTTACAACAAGGTACGTCAGGCAGCCATCACCCAAGAAATTTCCGAAATCGTTGGTGGTGCGGCGGCCGTTTAGGCGCCACATCACTGCAGATAGCATGTCGAGTTTTAGAGGATAGCCCCATGAGCAGCGGTCGTATTGTCCAGATTATCGGCGCCGTCATTGACGTCGAATTCCCGCGTGATAACGTCCCAAGGGTATATGACGCCCTACACGTTGAAACAACGGGAACCACTTTAGAAGTTCAGCAACAGCTGGGCGATGGTGTCGTACGTACGATTGCCATGGGTTCAACTGAGGGCCTCAAGCGCGGCCTCGAAGTGTCCAACAGCGGCGGCCCAATCAGTGTGCCCGTGGGCCTAGGCACGCTCGGTCGCATCATGAACGTGCTCGGCGAGCCCGAAGACGAAGGCGAAGCCGTGGTATGCGACACGAAAATGTCGATTCACCGCAAAGCGCCATCGTACGACGAGCAAGCCGGCGGTACTGACTTGCTGGAAACCGGCATTAAAGTGATCGACTTACTCTGCCCATTTGCTAAAGGCGGTAAGGTCGGCTTGTTCGGTGGTGCCGGTGTTGGTAAAACCGTGAACATGATGGAGTTGATCAACAACATCGCTAAAGCACACAGCGGTTTGTCGGTGTTTGCTGGTGTTGGTGAGCGGACCCGTGAAGGTAACGACTTCTATCACGAAATGAAAGACTCCGGCGTGCTCGACAAAGTCGCCATGGTTTATGGCCAGATGAATGAGCCACCCGGTAACCGTCTGCGTGTGGCACTGACCGGCTTGACCATGGCTGAGTACTTCCGTGACGAGAAAGGCGAGGACGGCAAAGGCCGTGACGTGCTGTTGTTCGTTGACAACATCTACCGTTACACGCTGGCTGGTACCGAAGTATCTGCACTGCTGGGCCGTATGCCGTCGGCTGTGGGCTACCAACCTACATTGGCTGAAGAGATGGGTGTTCTGCAAGAACGTATCACCTCCACGAAAAATGGTTCGATTACCTCGATCCAAGCCGTATACGTGCCTGCCGATGACTTGACTGACCCGTCGCCTGCCACCACCTTTGCTCACTTAGATGCCACTGTCGTGTTGTCGCGTGACATCGCTTCGCTAGGTATTTATCCAGCGGTTGATCCACTCGACTCAACATCACGTCAGCTCGACCCACTGGTCGTTGGCGATGAGCACTACGAAATCGCTCGCGGTGTGCAAAATGTGTTGCAGCGCTATAAAGAGCTGAAAGACATTATTGCCATTTTGGGCATGGATGAGCTCTCGGAAGACGACAAATTGGTTGTCTACCGTGCACGTAAAATCCAACGCTTCTTGTCGCAGCCTTTCCACGTCGCCGAAGTCTTCACCGGTGCACCTGGCAAGTATGTGTCGCTGAAAGAAACTATCCGTGGCTTCAAAGGTATTTTGGCTGGCGATTACGACAACCTGCCTGAGCAAGCGTTCTACATGGTCGGTGGCATCGAAGAAGCCGTTGAGAAATCCAAAAAGCTGTAATTTGCTAAGGCCCGGGCTTTAGTGGCTCGGGCTTAGGAGTCAGACATGGCGAAAATGATCCATTGCGATATCGTCAGTGCTAACGAATCGATTTTTGCCGGTGCCGCATCGTTGGTAGTGGCCCATGGTTCGTTGGGTGATATCGGTGTGACCCCGGGTCACGCACCATTGTTGTCACAACTCAGCCCTGGCCCTGTGCGCATCATGAGTGAGTCTGGTGAGGAGCTGGTGTATTACGTATCGGGTGGTGTGCTTGAGGTGCAGCCCAATATCGTGACTATTTTGGCCGACACCGCCTTACGTGCGGGTGATGTGGATGAGGCTGCTGCCTTGGAAGCTCGCAAGCACGCGCAAGATGCTCTCGCTAATCAAAAGAGTGAAATGGACACCTCCGTTGCACTCGCTTCATTGGCAGAAGCCGCCGCTCAGCTGCGTACCCTGCAGGCAATGAAAAATCGTACCGGTCGCGGTTAATTAACGCGATGGGTAACTAAAAAGGCAGCTTAGGCTGCCTTTTTTATGTCTGAACGAAAGTGCTTGGATCGACTGAAGTCTGTGCGCGATTATCTCGCGGATATGGGCAAACCGTGATAAACCTATGACTACAAAAACAAGAGCCAAAAGGAGTGCCACGTGAAAACCGTCATGCAACTGCTGCAAGGAAAGTCAGAGCAAGTCACCTACACCATTACGCCGCAAGCGACTGTGCTAGAGGCCATTAGCTTAATGGCTGACAAGGGCATTGGTGCCTTAGTGGTTGCTGAAGGCGAGCGCATGGTGGGTATTGTCAGTGAGCGAGATTATGCGCGAAAAGTGGTGCTGATGGAGCGCTCGTCATACAACACCTTGGTCAAGGATATTATGACCAGTGCCGTGCTGGCAGTGACTGCTGATGAAACCACCGACAAATGCATGGGCATTATGACCGAGAAGCGTTTGCGGCATTTGCCGGTACTCGATGGCGACACGATCATTGGCATAGTGTCTATTGGCGACTTGGTGAAAGAAGTGATTAGTGAGCAACAGCAGATCATTGAGCACTTAGAGCAATATATCCGCGGCGAATAAAACCGTAGCGCCGAGAGCGTTTGCACGCCATCAAGATGCTCGTTATCCGCGACATTAATGGCGCGTATTGAAGAACTTATTCACCACTTCGCACCAGCTACAGCAAACTAAAGTGGTTCGTGTAAAATGCCGGCATTGCAGCAATTAAGCGTTGGCGTTATGGCATTACAGGTCGTTATTTTAGCCGCAGGAAAAGGCACACGCATGCGGTCATCATTGCCAAAGGTCATGCAGCCTTTGGCGGGACAGCCGCTCCTCGCTCATGTCTTGCGGGTCAGTAGGGCGCTCGGCGCTATTCGCCCGATTGTGGTCTACGGCCATGGCGGCGACGTTGTCCAGCAGGCCTTTACCGATGAGGCCATCGACTGGGTGCTTCAAGCTGAGCAAAAGGGCACAGGGCATGCCGTGCAAGTAGCTTTGCCAGTGCTCGAAAGCCATGGTCATACACTTATTTTATATGGCGATGTGCCACTCTTATCGGTGGCGACATTGCAGCGTCTATTGGCGACCTGCGCCGATGACTCAACCGTGGGTGTGCTCACCGTGACGCTTGAAAACCCCACAGGTTATGGCCGTATCGTGCGTGAACAGGGTGAGGTGGCGCGCATCGTTGAGCAAAAAGATGCGAGCGCTGACGAACTGGCAATTAGCGAGGTCAACACCGGTATTTTGTGTGTGCCCAATGCGTTGCTGCACCGCTGGTTGCCTGAGTTACGCAATGCCAATGCGCAAGGTGAGTATTATCTGACCGATCTGATTGGCATGGCGACGCGTGCCGGCGTGGCGGTGAGCGCTGTGCAACCCGATACCGCTTGGGAGGTCGAAGGTGTTAATGACAAGTTGCAGTTGGCCACGCTAGAGCGGATCTGGCAGCGTGCGCAGGCTGATGCGTTGCTCCGTGCGGGTGTAACCATCATTGACCCCGCGCGGCTCGATATCCGCGGTGAGCTGCAGCATGGCCAAGACGTGGTGCTTGAACCGAATGTGCAGATCAACGGTCGCGTGAGCCTCGGCGATAACGTACAGATTGGCATGGGCTCGGTGCTCAGCGACTGCCAGATTGCGGCGGGCACGGTCATCAAACCGTATAGCGTGATTGACTCGGCGCGCATTGGCGAGCGCGCACAGATCGGGCCGTTTGCGCGTATTCGCCCCGGCAGTGATTTGGCCGCTGAAGTGCATATTGGCAATTTCGTTGAAACTAAAGCCACGCAGATGGGCGAGGGCTCTAAAGCCAATCATTTAGCGTATTTGGGCGATGCGGTCATCGGTCGTGGCGTGAATATCGGCGCCGGTAGCATCACCTGCAATTACGATGGCGCTAATAAGCACCAAACGCATATTGGCGACCATGCTTTCATTGGCACCAATAACTCTTTGGTCGCACCTGTCGTTATTGGGGCCAATGCAACAACGGGTGCTGGCTCGACTATTACCAAATCGGTTGATGACGGCACCCTAGCTGTTAGCCGTGCGAAACAGCTATGTGTTGATGGTTGGCAGCGCCCGACCAAAAACGCCGTAAAAAAAGGAACTTAATATGTGCGGAATTGTTGGGGCGATAGGTGAGCGGAACGTTGCTGATGTGCTGATTGAGGGTCTACGTCGCCTTGAATATCGCGGCTATGATTCGGCAGGGCTGGCGGTGGTTCATGAGGGCGACATATTGCGTGAGCGCGAGTCCGGAAAAGTCCAGGCTTTAGCCGACGCGAGCCAGCATGTTCATGGCCATACGGGCATTGCGCACACGCGCTGGGCCACTCATGGCGCACCCACGCAAGATAACGCCCACCCGCATCGCTCCGGCGATATTGCTGTGGTGCACAACGGCATCATTGAAAACTATGAGTCGCTGCGTGAGCGCCTACAGGCTGAGGGCTTTGTTTTTAGCTCACAGACTGATACCGAAGTCGTGCCGCATTTGATTCAGTCGGAGCTACGAAAAAACCCTGACTTTATGGCCGCCGTGAAAGCCGCTGTGGCGCAACTGCATGGCGCCTTTGCGCTCGGCATTATTCGCGCCAATGAGCCAGACCGGCTACTGGCCGTGCGCCAAGGCTCGCCGCTGGTGGTGGGTATTGGCATTGGTGAAAACTTCATTAGCTCTGACCAGCTTGCGCTGCTGCCGGTGACCAATCGCTTTATTTATTTGGAAGAGGGCGACTTTATTGAAGTCGCCGCGAAGCAGATCACGATATGGGATGGACAGGGCGTGGTGACTCAGCGCCCAGTCGTTGAGCTCGATGCCACGCTGCACGCCAGTAGCAAGGCCGGCTATAAACATTACATGCTGAAAGAGATTTATGAGCAGCCGCAGGCGATTGTGCGCACGCTCGCCGGTCGCGTAAGTCACGGGCGCGTGGCGGTGGATGCCTTTGGGCCGCAAGCGGCTGAGTTACTGAAAAAAGCCAAGCACATCCAGATTTTGGCGTGCGGCACCAGCTATCACGCCGGCTTTGTTGCGAAGTACTGGTTTGAAGCCATTGCGGGCGTATCGTGCCATGTTGAAGTGGCCAGTGAGTTTCGCTACCGCACCACGGTGTTGCCGGCCGACACGCTGCTGGTCACTATTTCGCAGTCAGGTGAAACCGCCGATACGCTGGCGGCTTTGCGCGAGGTGAAGTCGCGGGCCTTGGGCTCATTGTGTATTTGCAATGTGCCGACCTCAACCTTGGTGCGCGAATCAGATTTGGCGTTTATCACCCATGCCGGTCCAGAAATTGGCGTGGCCTCTACCAAGGCATTTACCACGCAGCTGGTGGCGCTGATGCTCTTGGTGCTGGCCGCTGGTCGTCAGCAAGGCACACTCAGTGCTGAGCGTGAGCAGACTATTGTCACGCAGTTGCAAGGCATACCGGCGCTGGTCGAGCAGGTGTTGGCAATGGATCCAGCCATTGAGCGAATTGCTGATGAGTTTGCCGAGAAGCATCACACGTTATTTCTAGGCCGCGGCGCGCAGTATCCAGTGGCCATGGAGGGCGCGCTGAAGCTGAAAGAGATTTCCTATATTCATGCCGAGGCGTATCCCGCTGGTGAGCTCAAGCATGGGCCATTGGCGCTAGTGGATCACGATATGCCGGTGGTGGCGGTGGCGCCGAAAAACGATCTCATCGATAAGCTGAAGTCGAATTTGCAGGAAGTTCGCGCGCGGGCTGGTGTTTTGTATGTGTTTGCTGATCATAACGCCGATGTCCGCGAAGAGCCGGGTATTAAGGTATTTTCCATGCCCACCGTGGCCGATGAGGTAGCGCCAATACTCTATACCGTGCCTTTGCAGCTACTGTCGTATCACGTTGCCATTACCAAGGGCACGGATGTTGATCAGCCGCGTAATTTGGCGAAGTCGGTGACCGTGGAGTAAGGCTTGCGAAATTGCCGGTGCTAGATGGTGTCCGGCAATTTCGCAATCAGTAGGTCATATACCGCTCAAAAATGACGGCTGCTGGCGCTCAGCCAGTGCCTGTTCGCGTAGCAGCTGCTCCATGGCCTCGGCGGTCACTGGCCGGCTAATCAAATAGCCCTGCACAATATCGCAGCGCTCCTGCTCCAAGAAGCGGAAATGCTGCTGCGTCTCCACGCCCTCGGCGACCACTTTCATGCCGAGCTCATGGGCCATGGTAATGATGGCGCGCACAATGGCGCCGTCTTCGCTTTGCGAACCAACATCGCGAATAAACGCTTGGTCGATCTTAATAATATCGAGCGGGAAGCGGCGCAAATGGCTCAGCGATGAATAACCCGTGCCGAAATCATCGAGCGCAATGCTCACACCCATGTGGCGAATTTGCCGGAAGAGGCCAATGGCTAACTCCGGATCATCCATGAGTGAGGTCTCGGTGAGCTCGATTTCCAGCTGTCGTGCGGCGAGGCCGCTGTCATCGAGCGCCTGCGTGAGCAGCTGCACCAAATTACCTTTATGCAGCTGCTGCGGGGGAATATTCACCGCCACATGCAGCTTGCCCAAGCCGGCATCGGTCCAAGCCTTGAGCTGCGTGGTGGCCTGCGATAATACGCGTTCGGTAATCACCGAAATTAGCCCGGTTTCCTCTGCGAGCGGAATAAATTTACCCGGATGCAGCAGGCCGAGCGTTGGGTGTTGCCAACGTACTAAGGCCTCCATGCCAACAATACGCTGGCTGGCGAGCGAGAGTTTGGGTTGGTAATGCACGACAAACTCATCACGGAAAATGGCCTTGCGCAGGCTATTTTCCAAATGTAGCTGCTCCACGGTGGCGCTGCGCATATCGGGGCTATAACGCCGCCATTGATTGCCGCCCAAGCGCTTGGCCTGTTGCATGGCGAGGTCGGCATGATTGATCAAAATCGCGAGCTCGCGGCCATGCTCGGGAAACTCGCAAATGCCCACCGAGGCGCCGAGCAGCAGCTCATGATCACCAACACGAAATGGTGCGCGTAGGCTGCCAATGACTTCTTCGCTGAGCCGCTCAAGTTCGTCTTCGTGGCGCACTTCAGGGTAAATCAGCGCGAATTCATCGCCACCGATGCGCGCCAATGTGTCGAGGTTATTGCCAAGTTCGGTGAGGCGACTGCCGGTTTCGCGCAAAATGCTGTCGCCGACCTCAAAGCCAAGCGACTCGTTGACCTGGCGAAAGCGATCGAGGTTAATAAAAATTAAGCCAACCCGGCTTTGTGTTTCGCGTGCCGCACTGATGGCAGCATGTAGACGGTGGCGGAATTGGCGGCGGTTGGTGAGCTGCGTGAGGCGGTCATAATTGGCCAAATAGTCGAGCTTGCGTTGAGTTTCTTCGGCCTCACGCTCGCGAGTGATGTCCCTGCGCGTCCCGAGCATGCGTTCGGGCTTGCCGGTCTGTGTCCAACTCACTACCCGGCCGCGGTCCTCAACCCAGATCCAGTGCCCACGCGCGTGCTTGATACGATAGCGCGCCTCAAAGCGTGGCGTTCGACGGCGTAAATGGCGAATAATATTGCGCTTGACCAAGCGCAGGTCGTCGGGGTGCACCAGACCATTTGCCGCTTCCAGCAACTTCCGATCGCCTATGCCCTCACAGCCGAGCAGCGGCTCCAGATTGGTGTGGGTGATTTCCTGATCGAGAATATGCCAGTCCCAGAGCGCTAAGCCTGAGGCCTCAATAGCCAATGTCAGGCCCTCTTGGCTTTCCATCAGCGCCTCGGTGCGTTGTGCCACGCGCTCTTCAAGTTCGTCATTAAGGCTCTGTAGCTGGGTTTCCGCCAGCGCGCGGGTGTTGACCTCGCGGGCCAATAATCGGTTGGTGTCGAGAGTGCGTGTCTGTGTGTCGCGTAAAAATGTGATCAAATCCTCGTTGCTGAGGCGGAGCACCATGGCGTCATTGACCATGCGGTTTAAATAGCGGGCACTGAGAATCAAAAATACCCACCACACCGCGCCAATGGTCGACACCATCAAGCTGGTGCCGGTTGGATGAAGCAGTAAATACACCACGGCGGGTAAAAATGCGGTGACCGTAAAGCCGGTGAATGAGCGCATGTGGCCTGCGTAAGCCGCCAGCGCGGTGATGCCTTGAGCACCGAGCAGTGCCGTTAATAATATTTGTCTGCTGGTGATGTCGGCGTACAACTCACCATTAGGGAATACACGCGGGTTCAGCGCCACCAACGCAAACGCCCAAAATAGGCCAGTAATAATGGCCGTCAGTAGCAAGATGTTGTCGAGCCAGCGCGCGCGCCATTGTGGGTTACGATTCAGCCCCCACACTAAGAGTCCGCGAAATAGCAAAAAACCAATGAAGCTGCCGCCCCACAGAGCGATGCTTTCGTTGGATGCGTAAGGCCAATCCCAGAGGACCCAAACGGCCAATAAAACCGATACCGCCGTGATGATGAGAAAGCGTGGCAATTGGCGCTGGACTTGCGCGAGTCGGGCTGTGCGCAAACGCTCATTGTGGGCGAATGCACTGGCGCTGATGTGGTCGCTTGTGTCGCCGGAGTTGGATGCGCGTGACATGGATGACGGCCCTCGTCGGTCGCCCTTATGGGTGGGCAATCCGTTGCTGCAGTGGCGCTTACCTTACCATTCTCTGAACATTCGCGGAAACCAGCGGCGCGCTGGTCTACAATAGTCTGATGAATGAATCGACTCTTTTAGACGGGCTGAATCCCGCCCAACGCGATGCCGTGACCTGCGACAGCCAACACCTCTTAGTCTTGGCGGGTGCTGGCTCTGGCAAAACTCGCGTATTGACCTCGCGCATCAGTTATTTTTGTCAGCATTTTGGCGTTTCGCCGTTTGCCGTGCTGGCGGTGACATTTACCAATAAGGCCGCGCATGAGATGCGCGCGCGCCTTGAGCAGCAGCTCGGTATTGCCACGCAGCCGCTGTGGATTGGCACGTTTCATGGCCTCGCGCATCGTTTTCTGCGCGCTCATCATGAGGCTGCGGGCTTGCCAAAAAACTTTCAAATCCTCGACTCTGATGATCAGCTGCGCGTGGTCAAGCGGGTGTTGAAAGAGCTGCAGCTCGACGAAGAAAAGTGGCCAGCGCGGCAGTCATCGAGCTTTATCAATGGCCATAAAGAAGAGGGTCGGCGACCGCAGCACATTGCGCACAATGGCGACCTGTATATCTCCACGCAGCTGCGCGTCTACACCGCCTACGAAACGATTTGCCAGCGTGGCGGACTGATTGATTTTGCAGAAATTTTGCTGCGCTGCCATGAGTTATTTCTCAAACATGCCGATATCTTGGCGCATTACCAAGCGCGCTTTCGCATGATTTTGGTCGATGAGTTTCAGGACACCAACCGCATCCAATACGCCTGGCTGCGGCTGTTGGCGGGCGAGCGCGGCATGCTCACCGCCGTTGGCGATGACGACCAGAGTATTTATGGCTGGCGCGGTGCCTGTATTGAAAATATCCGCACCTATCAGCGTGACTATGCCGATGCTGAGCTCATTCGCCTAGAACAAAACTACCGCTCAACTTCGGTGATTTTGCAGGCTGCCAATGCGGTGATTGCCAACAATGGCGACCGGCTCGGCAAAAACTTGTGGACCGATCGCGGCGAAGGCGAGCGCATCTCGGTGTATGCCGCCTTTAACGATCTCGATGAGGCGCATTACATCGCCAAGCTCATTGAGGCGCGTTTTCGCAGCGGCGTGGCACGTCGTGATATGGCTATTTTGTATCGCTCCAATGCCCAGTCGCGGGTGCTCGAAGAGGCCATGCTGCGCGCGCAAATTCCCTATCGCATCTATGGCGGCTTGCGCTTTTTTGAGCGCGCGGAAATTAAAAATGCCGTGGGCTATTTGCGCTTAATGCTGCAGCGCATCGATGACACGGCGTTTGATCGTGTCGTCAATACGCCCACGCGCGGCATTGGCGATAAAAGCCTAGAAGCGATTCGTCAGCTCGCGCGCGAGCAGCAGGTAAGCCTCTGGTCGGCGGCGGAGCAAGTGGTCGCCGAGCGGCGCTTGCCAGCCTTGGCCACTGGCAAGATTCAGGCCTTTCTGACGCTCATTGATGAGCTCGACAAAAACACCCAAGGCGCCACGCTCGGTGAGCTAGTTGAGGCGGTCATCGAGCAAAGTGGCTTGGTGGCGCATCATGAAAAAGAGAAGGGCGAGAAGGCGCAGGCGCGCGTGGAAAACTTGCGCGAGCTGATCGGTGCGGCCAGTGAATTCGACGCCGATGACTATGCGCCAGATACGGAAATGCCTTCGCCATTGGCGGCATTTCTCGACCATGCCTCATTAGAAGCCGGTGAGCAGCAGGCCGGCGAGTTTGAAGATGCCGTGCAAATGATGACGCTGCACGCCGCCAAAGGCCTAGAGTTTCCGATGGTGTTTTTGGCGGGTATGGAGGAGGGCCTGTTTCCGCACGAAATGGCTTTGCAGGAGAATAATCTCGAGGAGGAGCGCCGGCTTTGCTATGTCGGCATCACCCGCGCCATGCGTGAGTTGGTGATTAGCTATGCCGAGGTGCGCCGGCTGTATGGCACGGAGAGTTATCATGTTGCCTCGCGCTTTTTGGGCGAGATACCCGAGGCGTTATTGGCGCCGGTGCGACAGCAGGCGCCCGGCTTGCGCGCAGGCTTTCGCAACGCCGGCGCGATGGCGTCGACAAGCGCAGGCGCCTCGGCGGCGTCTGGGCTTAGGCAGGAAACCTTGGGTGACGACGATGGCAGCGGCTGGCGCTTAGGGCAGACGGTTAATCATCCGCGCTTTGGCGATGGCGTGATTTTAGCTTTCGAGGGCAGTGGGCCAAACGCGCGCATTCAAGTCAATTTCAACACGCTCGGCAGCAAATGGCTGGTGGCCCAGTACGCCCGCCTCACCCGCGCTTGAGTGAGGCGCTAGTGCTTGGAAAGCTCGCGGGTATTGCCTTGGTCATTGATGGCGACAAAGGTAAACAGGCCTTCGGTGAGCTTGGTGTGAACGCCGGTGAGGTCGCTGACAGCCCATACCTCGACTAAGATTTTCATCGACGAGCGGCCAGTCGATAAAATGTCGGTGTAGAAACCAACAATATCGCCAACTTTCACGGGCCGCAGAAACACCATCGCATCAATGGCAACGGTTGCTGTGCGACCTTTGGCGCGAATACGCGCGGCAACGCCGGCGGCTAAATCCATTTGCGAGACTAGCCAGCCACCGAAAATGTCACCGTTGGGGTTCGCATCGGCCGGCATAGCAATCGTTTGCAAGCACAGCATGCCGCGCGGCATGGGTCGGTTTTCGTTGGTGCTGTGCATGCAGGCTCCGATGTTATTTTAATTAATTCGTAAGCGTACTCCGCCGATATCAATCTGTCATCGGCTTCAGTTATAAAATTACTTTCGTTCATCTCATGACAGAAAAAAGTCAATTAGCCTAGAAATTCAGTGAGCTTGTCATCATTGCGTCATAATTCACCGTCAATATGCGATTCGTGAAATCAAACTATCCCCAGTGGAGAGACACATGAAAGCGAACGTACTGATTGCAGCTTTAGGTTTAGGCCTAGGTTTATCGGCTCAAGCCGCGGTTGATCCAGCATTACCGAGCTACACGAAAACCACAGGCGTTGCCGGTAACCTCACTAGCGTGGGCTCCGACACGCTCAACAATCTGATGACTTTGTGGGCAGAAGATTACAAAAAGCTCTATCCCAACATTAATATTCAAATCCAAGGCGCAGGTTCTTCCACCGCACCGCCCGCACTCACCGAAAGCACCGCCAATCTAGGCCCTATGTCGCGCATGATGAAAGGCGCCGAGATTGCCGCTTTTGAGAAGGCTAAAGGTTATAAGCCAACCGCTGTGCCTGTTGCTATCGATGCGTTGGCGGTGTTTGTGCACAAAGACAACCCTGTTAAGTACATGAATATGAATGTCGTTGATGCGATCTTCTCCGATACCCGTAAATGTGGTTTCAACAAAGCCGTGAATAACTGGGGCGATGCCGGCCTGACCGGCGCATGGGCGAAGCGCGACTTGCAGATTTATGGCCGCAATTCAGTGTCTGGTACCTACGGCTATTTCAAAGAAAAAGCGCTGTGTAAGGGCGATTTCAAAAACAACGTCAATGAGCAGCCCGGTTCGGCATCAGTGGTACAGGCCATTGGTAGCTCAATCAATGGCATTGGCTACTCTGGTATCGGCTATGTCACATCGAGCGTGCGCACGGTGCCGCTGGTTGGTAAAGATGGCGAGATTTACGATGCCAACAAGAAAAACGCATTGAGTGGTAAATACCCCTTAGCGCGCTTCCTCTACGTTTATGTCAACAAGGCACCTAATAAGCCGCTGCAACCTTTAGAAGCAGAGTTTCTGAAGATGGTGTTGTCGAAAAACGGTCAAAGTGTTGTGGAAAAGGATGGCTATATCCCGATGCCCGCGACAGAGGCTGCTAAAGTGTTGAAAATGTTAGGCCTGTAAGTATTCTGCTTACATCGTCTGATAACAAAAAGGGCCACTAGGCCCTTTTTGCCCGATCCTGAAGGTCTACTAGGCCTAGCGTTAGGTTGAGCACATGAACAAAACGTCCGCAAAACAATCTGCCAGCATGCGTCGTAAGCGCGAGATCAAAGATCGCCTAGCAAACCTTACGATTGGTCTTGGTGGTGTTGGCGTTATCGGTGCCATCACGTTAATTTTCTTCTATTTAGTGTTTGAGGTTTGGCCGCTGTTTAGTGGCGCAGACTTAGACAAAAAGGCGCCGGTAGTAACCCAGGCCGCGGCGTTATACTTAGATGCCGATGAGTACAATGAGTCGGGCATACGTATTCTTGCCGATGGCCAAGTGCATATTCTCGATGTCAAAACTGGCCAGGTAGAGTCATCTAGCGAGTTGCCATTGCCCGCTGGTGTGGGCGTGATCAGCGTGCAACGCGGCCCGATATTATCGGGGCTGGTGGGCATAGGCTTGAGTAATGGCCAGCTCATTGTGGCCAAGCCCAATTACGATGTCAGCTATGGCGGCAATAACCGCCGCATCATCAACAGCTCATTGTCCTATCCTTATGGCGAACAGCCACTCACGATAGATCGTAATGGCGCACCGCTGTCGGCGTTTTATCTGCGCGGTAATGAAGATGATCTGCGTGTACTGGCTTTTGCCGAGGGCAAAGTGCAGCGCCTGCACTTCAGTACAGAGGCTGAGACTAGCAATGTCTTATCGCTGTCTTTTGGTGATGACAGCAGCAACGAGGACCTAAGTTTCAACGAGGTTGCGCGCGACGAGCTGCCATATAAAGGCAGTGCGCCACAGCAAATCATCATTGGTCAAGATGGTCACTGGGCCTATGTCTTCCACGATGCCAATCGGGTCAGCGTATTTAATGTGCGCAATGAGCCCATGCATACCCAAGAGGTGACGCTGACACCACCCAATGCCGACGTCACGGCCGTGACGGCGCTGCAGGGTAATGTCTCTCTGATGGTCGGTGACAGCCGTGGTGAAGTCGCGCAATGGTTTATGGTGCGCGACTCGAGCACCGGCGTAGACCGCTTCACGCTGGAGAAAATTCGTAGCATTAAAGCCAGCGACGTTGCCATCACTGCGTTGGCGCCCGAGGCGCGCCGCAAGGGCGTGTTGATTGGCGATGTTAACGGCCAAGTCAGCTACTACTACACCACCTCAAATCGCTTGATTTTGAGTGAGTCCGCTGGCGACAGCCCGATTCGCACCCTTGCCATGAGCGCACGCTCACTCGGTGTGCTGGTGCAGTCCGACAATGCCTATAGCTTTTGGCATATGGATATTGAGCATCCCGATATCTCCCTGCAGTCGACCTGGCGTCCGGTTTGGTATGAGTCTTATGAGGCGCCGACTTACACGTGGCAGTCGTCGTCGGGCACCACCGATTTTGAGTCTAAGTTGTCGTTGATGCCGCTGACCTTTGGCACCATCAAAGCCGCGTTTTACGCGATGCTGTTGGGTGCACCGTTGGCGATTTTCGGTGCCATGTATTCGGCCGTATTTATGTCGCCGGCACTGCGTCGCAAAGTGAAACCAACCATCGAAATGATGGAGGCCTTGCCGACCGTGATCTTAGGCTTCTTGGCGGGTCTGTGGCTGGCACCCACCATTGAAGATAATTTGCCGGGTATTTTCAGCCTGCTGATTCTGACACCCATTACCATTGTTGCGGTGGGTGCGCTCTGGTCGCGCTTGCCATTAGAGCGTCGCGCTTTCGCCGATGGCTGGGCGCCGCTCATTTTGATCGTGCCAATTTTGTTCACAGCCTATGCGTCGTTTGCCTTTTCGCAGCCCATTGAAAATGTGTTTTTCGGTGGCGACGTGCGTTCTTGGCTAGAGACCAGCACCGGCCTCAATTTTGACCAGCGCAACTCATTGATTGTGGGGCTAGCGATGGGCTTTGCGGTGATTCCCAACATTTACGCGATTGCTGAAGATGCGCTATTTGCCGTGCCTAAACACCTGACGAATGGCTCGCTGGCTTTGGGTGCCACGCAATGGCAAACGCTGATGCGCGTGGTCTTACCCACCGCCTCGCCGGGCATTTTCTCCGCGCTGATGATTGGTATGGGTCGCGCTGTTGGCGAGACCATGATCGTACTGATGGCCACGGGCAACACCGCCATCATGGATTGGAATATTTTTGAAGGCATGCGCACCTTATCGGCCAACGTGGCGGTTGAGATGGGCGAGGCAGAAGTTGGCTCCACACATTTCCGGGTGCTGTTTTTATCGGCCTTGGTGCTGTTTGTGCTGACCTTCATTCTCAATACGGTGGCGGAAGTAGTGCGCAGCCGGCTTCGTAAAAAATACGGCTCCTTGTAATGAGCTCGCCTAAAGGAAAACGCAGATGAAAACACGCGAATACTTCAAATCGGGCGAGGCTTGGGTCTGGCTCAACGCAGGCACCGTAGCCATTTCGCTGATCATGGTGATTGGTGTGATTGGCTTAATCGCTGTGCGCGGCTTGGGCCACTTTTGGCCAGCGGATGTCATGCAGGCGAGCTATTCGGCACCGGGCAGCACGCAAACGGAAATTGTGCTGGGCGAGATTTATGACCGTAAATTCGACACGGCGGCACGCTTAAAAGAGGCCGGCTTAAACATCCCGCCCAATAAAGATTCTATTGAGCGCATCTCACTCAAGCTCGGCAATCGTGATGTCACCGGCATGGACTTTCGTTGGGTCTTTGCCGATGGCCTAAGTGACATTAGCTACCCCGAAGATATCGTGGCGCTTGAGCGCCTAGAGTGGGGCAATTTTTATGGTCGCTTGGTCTCGATTAGTGAGAATGGTACTGAAGTAGCTTCTGGTCCAGCAGCTTGGGATGAGCTGCAAGCGCGCATTGAGCGGAGCAATGCGCTGCTTGAGGCGACGGCCGATATCGAAAAAAATGAGATTGGTAAAATCAATTACGGCATCGAGAAATTGCGTTTAGAAGAGCGCCGTTTAGTGATCGACAATGCCTTAACTGATGCCGCTAAAGCCGATTTGCAAGCACGCCGAGATGAGCTTAACGCGAATTACGGTGTGCTTTCCGAGCGCTTGGAGGCTCTGAAAGCACAGGCCGACCGCGACAGCGTGAAACTGACTGCTGGCCAAGGTCAGGAGCTGACGCTGAAGGTGAGCCATATCGTTCACGCCATTAAGCCCAATGACCTCAATGCCCTGCAAAAGTTGGCGGTGTATTTCCACAATGTCTGGGCGTTTTTATCGGGTGACCCACGCGAGGCAAATACCGAGGGCGGTGTTTTCCCAGCCATTTTTGGCACCGTATTGATGGTCTTGATCATGACCGTAATGGTCACGCCGATGGGCGTTATTGCCGCGATCTATCTGCGCGAATACGCCAATCAAGGTGCGGTGACGCAAGTGGTGCGTATTGCGGTCAATAACCTGGCCGGCGTGCCGTCAATCGTCTATGGCGTGTTTGGCTTGGGCTTCTTTGTCTATTTCCTCGGCGCCAATATCGACCAATGGTTCTACCCTGAGGCTGCGCCCGCACCAGTATTTGGCTCGCCAGGCTTGCTCTGGGCATCCATCACATTGGCCCTGCTTACGCTGCCTGTGGTGATTGTTGCCACCGAGGAGGGCTTGGCGCGGATTCCTCGTGCGCTGAAAGAGGGCTCATTGGCGCTCGGTGCCACCAAGGCTGAGACTCTATGGCGAGTGGTCTTACCCATGGCCACGCCGTCGATCATGACCGGTGTGATTTTGGCGATTGCTCGCGCCGCCGGTGAGGTCGCGCCATTGATGTTGGTTGGCGTGGTCAAGCTCGCGCCGACATTACCGCTCGATGGCAACGCGCCGTTCCTGCACATGGAGCGTAAGTTCATGCACTTGGGCTTTCATATTTACGATGTCGGCTTTCAGAGTCCGAACGTGGAAGCCGCACGGCCGTTGGTCTACGCCACCGCGTTTTTACTGGTGGCGGTGGTCGTGGCCTTGAACTTAGGTGCGGTCGGCCTGCGTAATCGTTTACGGGAAAAATATAAGGCACTGGAGTCCTAAGCGACTTCGCCCATTGATTGATGAGGAAGCAATGACCATGAGTGATTATTCGACAGCAGAGCCGCAAAGCATTGACGCCGGCGCTTTTGGCCGCGCACGCCGCGACCGCGATTTGGCCAACGAAGCGATGTGCCTTGAAACACGCCATCTAAATTTGTTTTATGGCAATAAGCAGGCCCTGCATGACATTAATATGCAGGTGCCGAAAAAGCGTGTCACGGCCTTTATCGGGCCATCGGGCTGCGGCAAGTCGACGCTGCTACGCACCTTTAACCGCATGAATGATTTAGTCGATGGCTGTCGTGTGGACGGTGAGATTTTGCTCGATCAGCAAAATATTTTTGACCGCTCAGTTGATGTCACTGGTCTACGCCAGCGCGTGGGGATGGTGTTTCAGAAGCCTAATCCCTTCCCGAAAAGCATTTATGAAAATGTCGCTTACGGTTTGCGTTTGCAGGGCCAAAACGCCAAGCGCGTGCTCGATGAAGCGGTCGAGGAATCGCTGAAAGGTGCGGCCTTGTGGGATGAGGTTAAAGACCGTCTGCATGACAGTGCGCTTGGTCTCTCAGGTGGTCAGCAGCAGCGCTTGGTGATTGCCCGCGCCATTGCCGTGCAGCCTGAAGTGCTGCTGCTCGATGAGCCGTGTTCGGCGCTAGACCCCATTTCCACGTTGAAAGTGGAAGAGCTCATTCACGAGCTGAAAGAGCAGTTCACCATTCTCATCGTGACGCACAATATGCAGCAGGCCGCGCGCGTATCGGATTACACAGCCTTTATGTATCTGGGCAAGATGGTCGAATACGGCGACACCGACACCTTGTTTACCAATCCGACCAATAAGCAAACCGAAGACTATATTACGGGCCGTTACGGCTGATCGTGGAGAGACTGACATGAAGCGTGAAGATTATCGCCAACACATCTCGGCGCAGTTTAATGATGAGCTCGATGAAGTCCGTAGTCACTTTTTGGCTATGGGCGGCTTGGTTGAAAAGCAAGTCACCGATGCCATCACCGCCTTGCTCGATGCAGATTCAGCATTAGCGGCGTCGGTGCAAGATAATGACCGGCGTATTAACCAAATGGAGTCGGGTATCGACGAGGAAATCGTGCGAATCTTGGCGCGCCGTCAGCCGGCCGCTTCGGATTTGCGCATGATTATTGCCATTGGTAAGTCGATTACTGATTTAGAGCGTATGGGCGATGAGGCCGCGAAGATTGCCCGCGCTGCTCAGAGCCTGTGTGAGGAGGGCGAGTCGCCGCGTGGCTATTTGGAGTGTCGCCACATCAGCAATCAAGTTCGCGTGATGATTCATGAGATGCTTGATGCGTTCGCGCATTTCGATGCTGACCAAGCCTTTAAAGTCATGAAAGCCGACGCTGAAATTGATCTTGAATATCGCACCGCCACGCGCGCGTTAGTGACGTATATGATGGAAGATCCACGCTCGATTTCGCGAGTGCTCAGCGTGATGGGTGTGCTGCGCTCCTTGGAGCGCGTTGGCGATCATGCCCGCAATATTGCCGAGCAATTAATCTTCTTGGTGAAGGGTGCTGATGTGCGTCATGCCACATTTGATCAGGTGGCGAAAAAGCTGGAATCTTAAGTCTCACGCTCGATTAGCGTGGGCATAAACGAGCAGGTAAAACGCGAGCCACGCCCGAGTTCAGATTGAATATCGAGCGTGGCTTTGTGTTGCATGAGCACATGTTTAACGATGGCCAAACCGAGGCCGGTGCCGCCCGTGGCGCTACTGCGAGCAGCATCGGCGCGATAGAAGCGCTCGGTTAAGCGTGGCAGGTGAACCTCATCAATGCCGAGGCCGTTATCCGTGACAGAAAAATGAGCGCCTTGGCCGTCGGCCAACCAGCGCACGGCCACCACACCACCATTTGGTGTGTACTTCACGGCATTGGTGACTAAATTCGAAAAGGCTGAGCGCAAGTCGGCCTCCATGCCCAGCACGCAGAGGCCAGGCTCGCATTCGAGGGTTACCGTCTGCTGTTTCGGCGTGGCCAGCGCCACAGCATCCTGATGAATTTGCTTGAGCATGCGCGGCACATGCACGATGTGTGGCTCACGGTCTTCGGGCTGATTTTCTAAGCGCGAGAGCAGTAGTAAATCATTGACGAGATTATTCATGCGTGTGGCTTGCTGCGCCATTTGGCCAAGTGCACGCAGCCAGCGCGGCTCAATGCCTTCGTGCTGATCTTGCAGTGTTTCCAAGTAGCCAGAGAGTACGGTCAGCGGCGTGCGCAGCTCATGCGAGACGTTAGCCACGAAGTCTTTGCGCATTTGTTCGAGATTGTGCAGACGCGTGATGTCGTAGACGATCATCAGTCGGTCATTGTCACCAAATTGTGTGATTTCGAATTGCAGCTGGCGGCCGGAGTGGCGCTGTGAACTGACCTTTAGGCCTTCATCGTAGGGGCCATGTTTAAAATAGCGAATGAAGCTCGGTGTGCGAATTAAGTTGATGACCGGTTGACCGCGATCGACAGCGCGAAATCCCAACAAGGCCTCAGCGGCAGGGTTCCACCACTCGAGATTGCCATCGCTGTCAACTAAGGCCACGGCCTCTTCGAGTGCGGAGACGGAGGCGCGTGCGCGATCAATAATACTCAGCAAGCTGTCGCGGGCGCGCCGTTCATTGCGCCGTAAATAGTAAATACCGCGAAAAACTTCATCCCAGGCGCCTTCACTTTCGGGTACGTCTTGTTCGGTATCGAGTAACCAGTGGCGCAGCCGGGCAAGCTGTTGCAGCTGCCGATACAGTAGCCAAATCAGTACCACGCATAGCCCTAAAACGGCATGTCCAGCCAGGTAGCCAACGCCTAAGCCGAGCGCACCGCTTAAGAGAATTTCGGTGATTTCTTTATCGGATATTTGCCGGCTCACACAGGCTCTGCCTTATCGCCGGTCTGTATTGAAAACCGATAACCTGTGCCGCGCACTGTTTGAATAAAGCGATCATAGCCAAAGGGCTCGAGGGCTTTGCGCAGACGGCGAATATGCACGTCGATGGTGCGGTCTTCGACATAGACATTGCCGCCCCAGACTTGGTCGAGCATCTGTGTGCGAGTATAGGCACGCTCGGGGTGGCTCATGAAAAAGGCCAGTAACCGGTACTCGGTCGGGCCCATGTCCACCGGGTTGTCATCGGCTGTGATGCGATGGCTGACCGGGTCGAGCTTGAGCCCTTCGGCCTCAATGGCATTTTCCTGATGCAGCACATTGGCGCGGCGTAACACCGCCTTAATGCGCGATGCGAGTTCACGCGTGGAAAATGGCTTAGTGATGTAGTCATCGGCGCCGGCATCTAGGCCTTGAATTTTATTGTCTTCCTCGCCACGCGCGGTCAGCATGATGATGGGGATTTCGCGGGTATTTTCATCACGCTTGAGTCGACGTGCCAGCTCAATACCGCTCATGCCCGGCAGCATCCAGTCGAGTAAAATCAGCGCTGGGCGTTCATCTACCACAAGGTGGTGGGCTTGCAAAGCATCTTCGGCCTCCAAGCAGCTGTAGCCAGCCAAGTCCAAGGCAATCGAGATCATTTCGCGAATCGCGGCTTCGTCGTCGACAATCAGAATTTTATCGCTAGGCATAGCAGGTCTCGACTCACTTTAGATGACAAGCCTATTACAGCGCGAAGATATTGCAGAAATATTACGGGCTTATGATGCCAATTGCTGCAACCAAGATATTAATAAGGTGACGAACAGCAGTAAGCCAACCCAATGGTTGTGTTTAAACGCGGCTAAGCACTGATGTTTATCGCGGCTGGCGGTGTGTTGCCATTGCCAGATGAACAGCAGCAAGGCGCCAGCGAGTCCCGCCCACCACATCACTCCCCAGTGCATTTGATGGCCAACAAATGCCAGTGCCGCGAGCCAAAAAAGCTGCAGGCCGGCAATCACCACGCGGTCGAGGTCGCCAAATAAAATCGCCGTGGACTTCACGCCGGCTTTCAGATCGTCATCGCGATCGGCCATGGCGTATTGTGTGTCATAGGCGACCGTCCAGGCTAAGTTGCCCGCGTAAAGCAGCCAGCATAGGTCATCGGGTGTACGGCCTTGCGCCACAAAGGCCATGGGGATGGCCCACGAAAATGCTGCGCCAAGCACCACCTGCGGTAAGTAGGTGACCCGTTTCATAAATGGATACAGCACGGCGAGCGCTAAGGCGCCAAACGACCAGTAAAACACCGCAATGGGCAGCCACAGCAGCAGTAGTGCGCTGAGACTCACCAAGGCGGTAAATAGCATCAGTGCTTCGCTGCCACGGATGCGGCCGGAGGCAAGCGGGCGATCAGCAGTACGCCAGACCTGACCGTCGATATGACGATCGGCGTAGTCGTTAATGACACAACCTGCCGAGCGCATGAGCACCACGCCGAGACTGAAAATCAGGATCAGTTTGGGGTCAGGATGACCATCGCCAGCAATCCACAATGCCATCAGGGTGGGCCACAGCAATAGCCAAATGCCGATGGGCCGGTCGAGGCGCATTAAGGCGATAAAGTCAGGTAAGCGGTCGCGTGAAATCATGGCTTGCGTGTCTCCGTCATGGCGCTGGCGGCCAGCAGCGCTGGCAAAAAAGCCTCGGCTACTAAAACCGCCCGGCCGCGTAAAATAAACCGTGAGCGTCGCGCCCACACCGGTGTTTGTTGATTTGATGTGCTGGGCAACATCAGGCGTGCGTAATAAATGCGGCCGCGCACCAGCGCCGGATCGCGAAAGAGCAGGCTGCCCAAGCTTTGCGTGCCGAGTCGGGTAAGCCGGCGGTTCAGACCCTGCAAACTGTCACGGGGCAATACCGAGCGCGCTTGCACCCAGGGCTGGTTCAGACCACTCAAGACGACCTCACGAATCCACGCAAACTCACCGCGTCGCAGGCCCAGAGCGCGAGCTTCTTCGGCACGTGGTAAGTGCCAGCCTTCGTGTACTACCGTGATGCGCAATTCACCACCAAGCGCATGGGCGAGCGCCGCCAAACGCGCCGTTAATGAACCGGGCTCAGCGAGCCACGAACGCAATGCGCGATGGGACGGTTGGCGCAGTGTCAGCGACGCGTGTTGCCATCGGTGCGGATGTGACCATTTGCTTTGGCTATTTTGCATAAGCTCGGTAATAGTTAAATTCTATCGAAAGTTCTTTGCCAAGTCATTGGCCAGCGTGTGCTGAGCATCATAACCTAGCTACGTTGAAGCAGCAGCCTAACGGCTACCCACGACTGAGGAGCAAGCACATGACATTAGATATCACCGTGACCGGTAAAAATTTAGAAGCCGCTTTTGCCGGCGAGTCTATGGCGTTTATGAAGTATAGCTACTTCGCCAAACTCGCTCGTGCCATGGGCGACGAAGCCACCGCTGCAGCCTTTGAAGAAACGGCGCAACAAGAGATTCAACACGCGTTTGGCCACTTGGATTTGCTCTACCCGAAAGTCATGATGACGCCGGCCAAAATGCTTGAAGTGGCCATTGCCGGCGAAACCTACGAGTACAGCGAAATGTACCCCGGCTTCCGCGACGCGGCGATTAAAGAGCAAAATGCCGAGGCCATGAAAGAGTTTGAAGAGCAAATTGCTGAGTCACAAGAGCATGCTGAATGGTTTAAAGCGGCGTTGAAAAAGGCTGAAAAACGCTTTGCGGCGTTGGCGAAAGTAGAAGAGCGCCACGCCAATCATTACCGCGGGGCATTAGCGGCAGCACAAGCGCGTTAATTTCGGTAACATTGCGCGCTGTTAAGGTCGCCCAGCGCGCCAAAAATTTCCGGCAGCGACTGTTAAAGTCGGGCCAACGAATTACCTAACGATGAGGTGTGTGATGAAAAAGTGGCAATGTATTGTTTGTGGATTTATTTATGACGAAGCCGTGGGCATGCCGTGGGATGGTATTCCAGCCGGTACAGGCTGGAACGACATTCCCGATGATTGGGTCTGCCCAGACTGCGGCGTCGGCAAAGAAGACTTCGAAATGGTGGAGCTCTAAGTCATGGCACCACTCGTTATCTTGGGAACCGGTTTGGCCGGCTACACGTTGGCGCGCGAATTTCGCAAGCTTAACTCGGAGCGCCCGCTAATCATTCTGTCTCAGGATGACGGGCGCAGCTATTCCAAGCCCATGTTGTCGAATGCGTTAGCGAAAGCCAAAACGCCCAATGATTTGGCCATGGCCTCACCCGAAAAAATGGCCGAGCAGCTCAATGCCGAGGTGCGCGCCGCCAGTGCGGTGTCGCACATTGATCCTGCGGCAAAAACGCTGACTGTCAATGGTGAGACGCTGGCCTATGCAGACCTCGTGTTGGCCGTTGGCGCCGATGTGTTCCGCCCACCATTGGGTGGTGATGCCGGTGACAGCGTATTGAGTGTCAATGACTTAGCTGATTACGCCGTATTTCGTGAACAGCTTGGCGAGTCGCCCAAGCGCGTGCTAATCATTGGTGGCGGCTTGATTGGTTGTGAGTTTGCTAATGATTTGGCGTCCAGCGGCCATCAGCTCACGGTGGTTGAGCCGCTGGGCCGGCCATTGCCCACGCTGTTGCCGGAGCGTGCGTCACAGGCTGTGGAGTCTGGCCTGCAAGGCCTAGGCGTCAACTTCCTCTACGGTGCAAACGTCACAGCGGCAGATCATGCCGGCGATGCGATTCGCGTGAGCTTGGCTGATGGCCGTCATGTCGAGGCTGATATAGTGCTCTCGGCGATTGGTCTGCGTCCGCGTTTGGGCTTGGCCGAAGTGGCGGGCTTGCGTGTTGCGCGTGGCATTTGTGTCGATCGCTATTTGCGCACTAGCGATGCCAATATTTACGCCCTAGGTGATTGCGCCGAGGTCGACGGCAAGGTGCTGATGTATGTCTTACCACTCATGGCCAGTGCGCGTGCGCTGGCAAAAACCTTAGCCGGTGATGACACGGTGGTGAACTATCCAGCCATGCCGGTGCAAATCAAAACGCCGATCTGCCCAATTGTGGTGTCGCCGGTGGCACCGGGCACCGAGGGTGCATGGGCTGTTGAGGCCGATGGCGCCAATGTGAAGGCCAGCTTTTTAGCGAAAGATGGCCAGCTCTTGGGCTTCGCGTTGACCGGCAGTTTTGCCAGCGACATGAAGACCAAAATGGAGTTAGCGCGCGCATTGCCGCCGATCTTGGCTTAATGCCTTGGTAAAAAAAGCCCGGCTTATTTGGCCGGGCTTTTTTATGAGCGCGAGATCTAACCGCCAGAGGCGGCGGCCTTGTTGAGCAGGTCTCGCGCACGATCCACATCCATCGCCACCGAATCGCCATTTAAGTACATCTCGCCCAAACGACGCAGCGCTTTTGGGTAGCCGCGGTTGGCTGACTCGGTCATATAGGCCAAACCTTTCGACGTATTTTTGCGCACGCCGTCACCGACCAAGAGCATTTGGGCGAGGTTAAATTGCGCCTCAGAAACACCAGAGTCGGCGGCTTGCTGAAACCATTCGGCCGCTTTGCGCTTGTTGCGCTTTAGGCCAACGCCTTGGTCATACATGATGCCGATGTTGTTTTGTGCCAATGCGGAGCCGAGTTCGGCGGCTTTTAGTACCAATGCGGCGGCGCGATTGCTATCGAGCGTCACGCCATTGCCTTCGTAATAGGCCATGCCAAGGGCATACAGTGCCGGCGGGTAATCTTGATCGGCGGCGGCGCGAAACCAGCTGATGGCGATGTCAAGATTGCGGGGCACGCCAATGCCGCTGGCATGCAAAGCACCCAAGTTGTATTGCGCGCGAGCCAAGCCTTGGCGAGCGGCAAGGTCAAACCATTCGGCGGCTTTAACACGATTGCGCACCACACCATCGCCGTTGTAATACAGCACGCCCAGGTTGTACTGCGCATCGGCGGCGCCAGTCATGGCGAATTGGCGGATTTGGCGTGGGCTGGCATCGACTTTATTGGTGCTCACGCGCGGTGCGGCATCGACAACACCACTGAGCATCAACACACCAAGAAATAGGCCGTTTCGCAAACGCAGCCAGTACATAACGCACCTCGAAAAACATAAAAAAACCAAAACACCCTCAAAGATTAGGGTGCTTAACGCGAGTAAACAAGGATTTAGCGTTTTATGCCAGTGCGTACTGGCCTTCATGGCTGAGCCAGCGGCGTAATAAGTAGTGATAGGTAGGGTTACCGTGTAATGACTCAGCGGTGGTGCGTGCCGGTTCGAGTAGCTCCGCATCACGCACGAGGTCGGCTAAGCGAAATTGCACATCGCCGGTTTGACGGGTGCCCAGTACCTCGCCGGGGCCGCGTAATTCCAGGTCTTTCTCGGCAATAACAAAACCATCCTGGCTATCGCGCAGGGTTTGTAGGCGCGCGCGGCCCAGTGCCGAGACGGGCGTTTGGTAGAGCAGCACACAAAAGCTTGCGAGCTGGCCGCGCCCCACGCGACCGCGTAACTGATGCAGCTGTGAGAGTCCTAGGCGCTCGGGATTTTCAATGACCATCAGCGTGGCATTGGGCACATCAACGCCGACCTCGATGACCGTGGTGGCGACCAAGACCTGAATCTCGCCAGCGACAAAGCGCGCCATGACCTCGGCTTTGTCAGCGGCTTTGAGCTGGCCATGCACCAGCCCCACGCGCAACTCAGGCAGCGCCTCGCTGAGCTCGCTCATCGCCGCCTCGGCAGCTTGCGCCTGAATTTGCTCGGATTGCTCAATCAGCGTGCACACCCAATAGACCTGCTGCCCACCGCCGGCATGATGACGAATGCGTTCAATGAGCGTGTCGCGCCGCGTATTGGCGAGCACCACGGTTTGAATGCCCTGACGCCCGGGCGGCAGCGCATCGATGATGGAGGTGTCGAGGTCGCCATAGGCGCTCATGGCCAGCGTGCGTGGGATCGGCGTGGCGGTCATGATGAGCTGATGCGGCAGCCAGCCAGCGCTCAAGCCTTTCTCAGCGAGCATGAGTCGCTGCGCCACGCCAAAACGGTGCTGCTCATCAATAATGACCAGCCCTAAGCGCGCAAACTGCACGCTGGCTTGAAACAGCGCGTGGGTGCCAATGACCAGTTGGCAATCGCCCGTGGCCAAGGCCGCCAGCGAGGCCGTGTGGGCTTTGGCGGTTTGCTTGCCAGACAGCCATCCAACCGATATGCCGAGCGGCTCGAACCAGCTGCGAAAGCGTGCCAAATGCTGTTCGGCGAGGATTTCCGTTGGCGCCATGATGGCCACTTGCAGACCCGCCGCCAATGCCGGGCAAGCCGCCAGCGCTGCCACCACGGTTTTGCCGGAGCCAACATCGCCCTGTACCAGGCGCAACATGGCGCGGCGCTGGCCGAGGTCGTGATGAATCTCGCCGATCACGCGCTGCTGCGCGGCGGTCAGGGCAAATGGCAGCGCCTGGCGCAGTTGCCCGCTTAAGTCATCATCGCAGATGAGCGCCGGTGCGGCGGTGTGGCGTTGGCGATCGCGGCGTTGCAGCAGGCCCATTTGATGTGCGACCAACTCTTCAAAAACCAAGCGCTGCTGGGCGGGGTGCAGGCCATCACGCAGGGCTTGACGATCACTGTCGGGGCTAGGCGCGTGCACTGTACGCAGGGCATCGGCGAGGCTGGCGTGGGAGGGCAGTTTGTCGATCAGCGAGTGGTCATTGAGCAATGGCAGCGCGCGCTGGATGAGCTCGCGCAGGCGGCGCTGGGTCAGTCCTTCAACGAGTGGATAGATCGGTGTTAGGTGGTCATTAAGGCGCTCATCCGTGGCGCTGAGCGCGTCGGTTAACCACTCAACTTCAGGATGAATCATCTCCGGTCCGGCAGGCCCCGAGCGCACCTCGCCAAACACGCGTAGGCGTAAACCTTTGCTGAAGCTGTCTTTTTGCGCTTGGCGGAAATGATAAAAGCGCAAGGTCAGGCCGCCGGTGCCATCCCGCAGGCGCACTAATAGCGCACGCCGCCGGCCTTGCACGATGTCGGCCAGCGCGACTTCCGCCTCAACCAAAGCGGTCATGCCGGGAATCAGTCCGCCTAACGGCGTGCGCTGCGTGCGGTCTTCGTAGTGGCGCGGCAGCGTAAACAGTAGGTCTTGCACACTGACAATGCCCAAGCGTTGCAAGCGTTCGGCGAGCGCCGGGCCAACGCCGCGCAGGCTCGCCACCGGGCATTCGTGCAATGGCGTGCTGGTCGTCATGCCTGGACCCCGCTCAGCGCCGCACCATGGTGGTGCCGAGCAGGCTTAAGCTCTGCAACAGACGCAACAGTTCCTGCAAGGCACCCGGGCGCGAAAAGCGATGGCGACTGGCCAGCACCACCCGCCGATGCGGGCTCGGCTTCACCGGCCGCGTGGTCAGCTCATCATCGCTAAGTTGCTGCTCGGCACTGGCCGGAATCAGCGTGATGCCAAGCCCAGAGGCGACCATATGGCGCAAGGTCATCAGCGAGCTACCTGAACTCACGCCCGGCGCTTGCCCAACTTGGCAGGTCTCTAGCACTTGGTCACGGAAGCAATGGCCTTCGCCGAGCATCAGCACGGGGCTGCTGGCGAGCACATCGGCGGCAATGATTTTTTTGCTCGCCATGGCATGATCGCGCGGCAGCAGGAGCTGAAAGGGCTCATCAAATAGCGCCGTGACGCGGGTCTCGGGCGGCTCAAAAGGCATCGCCACGATGATGGCATCGAGCTCGCCGCGCGCCAGCCGCTCATCGAGCACATGGGTGTAGTTTTCCTCTAAATACAGCTTTAATGGGCTGGCTTCCTGCTTCATGCGGCGCACCAGCGAGGGAAATAAATACGGCCCGACAGTAAAAATCGCGCCTAAGCGCAGCGGCTCGGCGAACTCATCGCGCGATAAATCGGCCATGCGTTCAAATTTGTCAGCCTCGGAGAGCACGACTTGCGCCTGGGCAATTAACGCTTCGGCCGCGGGTGTGACTAAGACGCCGTGGCGATGGCGCTCAAATAAGCTCAAGCCTAGGGAGTCTTCGAGTTTTTTCACCGCCACTGAGAGTGTTGGTTGGGCAACATGACAACGCTCGGCGGCGCGCCCAAAGTGGCGTTCTTGGGCGAGCGTGACGAGGTAGCGAAGCTCGGTTAAGGTCATGGGCTATCTCGGGTTCATTTAGTCTGCTGTATGTAGGCAAAAACTATCAAAATTTAAAAATATGTCAAAGATATTAATTGTTGGGGCGGGTGATGTGGGTGGGCGTATTGCCCATGAATTGGCGACGCTTGGTCACCAGGTTTGGGCGCTGCGGCGCCGCCTGCCGGATGGCTTGGCTGAGCATCCGGCAACGTTGACGTGGCTGGCCGCCGATGTAACTGAGCCGGCAAGCTTGGTACTGCCCGATGGCCTGGATGTGGTCATCTATGCCTTAGCGCCCGGTGAGTCGGGCGTGGCGGCGTATAAGCGCGTGTATTTGGGCGGCGCTCAGGCTGTGCAGGCGGCGTTGGCGGGGCAGGCGCTATGCCATCAGATTTGGCTGTCGTCGACGGGGGTGTATGGCGAAGAGGCTGGCGAGTGGGTCGACGAGCAGACGCCGGCCTTGCCGCGCCGCGATAGCGCGAAGGTGCTGCTGGCGGCCGAGCAGGTCATTGGCGATGCGCCGTGGCCATCGACTATTGTGCGTTTGGGCGGCTTGTATGGGCCGGGCCGCGAGCGACTGCTGCGCTGGGTGCGCGAGGGCAGAGCAGTGCAGCGCGTGCCGGCAAGTTGGACCAACCGCTTGCACGTTGCCGATGCCAGTGGCTTGGTGGTGCATCTGGTGCAGCAGGTGCTGGCGGGCGAGGCTGTGGCGCCATTAGTTTTGGGCGTCGATGACACACCCACACCGCAATATGAGGTGCTGGCGTGGTTGGCCGAGCAGCTGCAATTGCCCATGCCGCCGGAGCGCGAAGGCGGTAGTCAGGGCAAGCGCGTGCGCAATACCAGTTTGCGAGAGACAGGCTATGCGCTGCAGTACCCGAGTTTTCGCGACGGCTATTTGGCAATTATCAAGAATCTGTAGGTATTTTGTAATTTACGCAGCTGTTATGTTGCGCATCTGTTGTGTCCGGCGTAGGCTTGGCGTTCATAAAAAGAACAATGCGCCGAGGCCGCTATGCATATCTCCAAAACCCTTCCGTTAATGACGCTTACGCTAGTGCTAGCCGCCTGTGGTGGCTCATCGAGCTCGGGTAGCTTTTTTGCCGATGATCCTGCGGATCCACCTGCCGGTGATATGAGTGGCGACAACGGCGGAGGCAATGGCGGTGGCGTTGGCAATGGCAGCGGTGGTGGCAATGGCAGCGGTGGTGGCAATGGCGATGGTGGTGGCAATGGCGATGGTGGCCCCAGCACCGACGCCAATGCCCGCCAAGTTAATTTCATGCGTCCCGGCGTCACCTTGGCCATGCTCGAGCCCAACACCGCATCCTGCGCCAGCACTACCCGCCTCGATGGTGGCCGCAATTATCAAGTCACGCTGCCCTCAGCCAGTGGCGAAACCATCAGCTTCCAAGTCATTGAACCGACAACCATCAATTGCGTGAAAGGCAATCCGCTGGTTTTACATGGCCACGGATTTGGCGGCGCGCGCACAGAAGATCCCGCCGGCACCACGCTTGAGCGTTTGCAAAACAACGGCTATGCGGTCATCAGTATCGATCAGCGCGGCTTCAACGACAGCACCGGCACGGTGCGCGTCATGGACCCGGATTTTGAAGGCGAAGACTTGCTGCAAATTCTCGACTGGGCTGAAGCCAACCTCGATTATTTGGCCTATGACCGGCCTTCTGCCAGCAGCCCCTACAATCTCGCGGCGGGCGCGACCGGCGGCAGTTATGGCGGCATGTATCAGCTGCTCATCCACAACATTGACACGAAAAACCGTCTCGATGTGCTGACCCCAGATATCACGCCGCATGACCTGCGCAGCAGCTTGTATCCTGGCAATGTGGTGAAGTCTGGTTGGGCGGCACTGTTGGTGGTTGGTGGCGAAGCCGGCTCGAACCAGCCTATTGCCATGGGCTTAGATCCGGTCATCAAAGAGACGTTGATTCGTGGCCTGCTGGTGAATGAAATTCCGACGCCGGCGCTGAATTTTTTCTACTACCACAGCGTTGGTTATTTTGCCGATCCCGATGACACCGACGTCAGCGATCAAGACTTTTTGACCTCCATGCTGACCATGACATCGATCATGCCAACCTTTGTTGGTGATGCGAAAAAAGTACCGAAAAAAGTCGACATCCTGTTTTCGCAAGGCATGCGCGACACCTTGTTCAACTTCAATGAAGCGTGGGCGAACTTCTCCGCCTACAAAGCCTTCGGTGGCGATGTGCGATTGATGACCCACGAAAGTGGCCATATTTTGCCCGGCACGCAAACGCTGATCGGTGCATTGGGCCCACTGAATATGCTTACCGATCCATTGCTGGGCGGCCTCAACAGCATTGGTATTTCGCAGCCCGAGTTGCAGGCGCCCGGTGGCCGTCAGAGCTGTGGCCCGCTCAGCGTAGAAGATGCCAATGTGGCGTTTTTAAACCAAAAGCTTAGTCCACCCATGGCAGAAACGGCATCGACTGCCACTGCAATTGGCCTAACGCGCCTGAAAGACAGCGTGTGTTTATCACTGAATGATAGTGATGGTGACGCCGCTGGTGAGGCCGTCTTTGTTCAGGCGGATCAGTTCATGAACACGCGCCCTGCGACGGATATTCCAACAACCATGATTCCAGTACCAAACACGGTGCTGGGCTTGACCAGTCTGTTGCTGCCCACGTTTATCCCGCTCGATGGCATGGTAGGGCCGCTGACGATTGGTGGTATTGGCGTGTTAGATATCACCATTGAGAACATTATTCCGCCGCTCAATGGCTGTGATTTACCGCTTGAGCTGCCGTCTGCACTGACGGGCGCATTGCCGCCACCATTGTCTGGCGTGCTGGGCTTGCTGCCATCGCGCTTGCCGATTAGCGCTTGCGACGCCATTGTTTTTGTTGGTTTTGGCGCCAAATCTGGCCTTGCTGCACCGCGCTTGATCGATGAGCAAATTCAGCCAGTGCGTGCGTTAGGTCAGCAAATTGTGCCTATGGTCGGTGTTGCTGAGAAGCTCGCTGAGGGTGAGCAGTTAGGTCTGATGGTCTATGGCTATAACCTGCAATACCTGACCAGCTTGTCGCGAGACTTGCTAGTGCTTGGCGTCAATATTGGCGGTACGGTACGTGTGCCCACTCTGCAAACTGCGGAAAGCATGGCGTCGAACTGAGCCGTTATTTTCCATAAAAAACGCCTGCAGTTGCAGGCGTTTTTGTTAACAGCGGCCGTTCAGCTCAGCGTTAATTACGTGGTAATCACCACAATGCCATCCATCTCGACCAGCGCACCGCGCGGCAAAGACGCCACGCCAAGGGCAGCGCGTGCGGGGTAGGGCTGCGTAAAGTAGCGAGCCATGAGTTCGTTCACTAAGGCAAAATGACCCAGATCAGTGAGGAAAATATTGAGCTTGGCGATATCTTGCAGCGTGGCACCGGACTCCTCAATGACCGCTTTCAGGTTCTCGAAGACCTGAATAATTTGCGCCTCAATGCCATCAACCAGCTCCATGCTGCTTGGGTTGAGGCCAATTTGGCCAGATAAATACACCGTGCTGCCGACTTTCACGGCCTGCGAGTAGGGGCCAATGGCGGCTGGCGCTTTGTTACTTTGGATGATGGCGCGGTTCATTGAAGCGATACTCCTAAGGGGTTAAGCGTTGACACGGGTGACTTTGTCGACGCCGGGTAAGACACGAATGCGTTTAATCACGCGCGCGAGATGGATGCGGTCACGCACCATTAGCCCGAGTTGCATGACGCCATGGTGTGAGCCTTTTTCTTCGATTTGCACATTGTCGATACTGGCTTCACTGTCGGTGGCTTCGCGGGCAATTTCCGCGAGCATGCCGCGACGATTAATCAATGCGATGCGCAGCTGGCAGAGAAATTCGCGATCGACCTGTTCGGCCCAGCGCAGCGGCACGCATTTATCGGGGTTGCTGCGAATTTCCGACGCCATATTACGGCATTTGTGGCGATGAATAACGATGCCACGACCGGCGCTTAAATGGCCATTGATATCGTCACCGGGCAATGGCCGGCAGCAGCGCGCATACGACACCACCAAACCTTCGGTGCCACGAATGGCAATACCTTTGCGCGCGGCGCGCTTGAGCTTAGGTGTCGCGATATCGTCTTCTTCGGGCACCAATCGACGCGCAATAATTTGAGGTACTTGATTGCCCATGCCGATATTTTCAAGCAGCGTATCGGCACTTGCCATGCCGAGCTCTTTTAGCAATGTGGCGACCTGGCCGGTGGCGAGTTCAGTGTATTTCACGCCAAGCCCAGACAGTGATTTTTCGAGCAAGCGCAAGCCTAGGTCGCGCGACTCATCAGACTGTTGATCTTTGAGGAAATGACGAATTTTGGCGCGCGCTTTACTGGTAATAACAAAATCGAGCCAGCTTGGATTGGGTCGTGCGCCGGGTGCCGTGATGATCTCAACCGTTTGCCCGGTGGCCAGCGGCAAGCTCAGCGGTGCTAAGCGGTTATCGACTCGCGCAGCCACGCAGGTATCACCCACATCGGAGTGCACGGCGTAAGCAAAATCCACCGGCGTAGCACCGCGCGGCAAGGTCATGATGCGGCCTTTCGGCGTGAACAAATAGACTTCATCCGGGAACAGATCGATTTTCACACTCTCAATGAACTCGAGCGAATCGCCGGCATTTTTCTGCAGCTCTTGTAGCGACTTCATCCATTCGCGTGCGCGGGTTTGCGAGGTATTAGTGAAGCCATCAGACTTGTACAACCAATGCGCGGCGATACCGCTACTGGCCATCGCGTCCATGGCCTCTGAGCGCAGCTGCACCTCAATTGGCACGCCACGCGGGCCTTTCAGCACCGTATGCAGGGACTGGTAGCCATTCGTTTTTGGGATGGCGATGTAGTCTTTGAATTTACCTGGGATGGGCTTGTAGAGGTTGTGCATCAAGCCGAGGCCGCGGTAGCACGTGTCGACACTATCGACAATGACGCGGAAGCCATAGACATCCATGATTTCTGAAAATGAGCGGCGTTTCTCGCGCATTTTCTGATAAATGCTGAAGAGGTGTTTTTCTCGGCCTTCCACACGCGCGGTGATACCGGCGCGCGCTAGGCGCTCGCTGATCGCCACTTCTAAGCTAATGACCATTTCGCGGCGATGTCCACGCGCTGCTAACACCGCATGCTGAATTCGTTCGGCACGCATCGGCCAAATGGCATGAAAGCCGAGCTCTTCGTACTCGATGCGGATGTCGTTCATGCCCAAACGCATAGCGATTGGCGCGTAAATATCGAGGGTTTCGCGGGCCACGCGTTTGCGTTTTTCCACGCTTAGCACGTCGAGCGTGCGCATATTGTGCAGGCGGTCGGCGAGCTTCACCACGATCACGCGCACATCGTGGGTCATGGCGAGGATCATTTTGCGAAAATTTTCTGCCTGCGCTTCGGCTTTGCTGGAGAAATGCACTTGCGTGAGCTTGGTCACGCCATCGACCAAGGCCGTGACTTCATCGCCAAATTCGGCGGCCAGCGTTTCTTTGCTTACCCCCGTATCTTCAATGACATCGTGGAGCATCGCGGCCATCAGGCTGTGATGATCCATGTGCATATCGCACAAAATATTGGCTACTGCTAAGGGGTGAGTAACGTAGGGGTCGCCATTGCGGCGAAACTGCCCGCTGTGAGCCTGTTCGGAAAAAATATAGGCGCGACGAATGGCGGCTACTTGATCGGGCGAAAGGTAGTCGGTGAGTCGTGTACAGAGGGCGTCGATGCCAGAATTCATCATTTGAGTGTCGGCATCGCAGCGCGCGCCGTCAAGGGGCTAAGATGAGGAATTCGTTTGAAAAAAGTAGTAAGTACAATAAAAAAATGCGCCGACAAGGGCGCATTTTTTCAGTTACCGAAGGTGTTATAGCTCAATCGGTGGCTGGTATTCGAGATTGCCGAGGTTGCTTAAGTCTGGCAGTGCTTCTTCTTCTGGCATTTCGGTGAGAATGTCGCGTGTGACTAGGCCAGCAGCGATCTCGCGCAGAGCCATCACGGTGGGCTTGTCGTTTTCCCAGGCCAGGCTTGACTCTTTGCCACCGGTGGCGAGTTGACGGGCACGCTTAGAGGCAACCAACACCAACTCAAAACGGTTGTCTAAATTGGTCAGACAGTCTTCGACGGTTACGCGGGCCATGTTCACGCTCCAAGCAGCGGGCAAATAAGGGGCGGGATTCTACCGCCTGTGGTTTTTTTACACAACTGCCGCGTGCGGCACTTAAGCATTTAGCCGCCCGAAAGCAGGCGACGAATGAGGCTGGCTTGGCGCTGGCTTTGCGCGCGATTACTGAGGCGCGCTGCGCGCACGATGCCCTGTAAGTCGGCGAGCGCCGTGGCAAAGTCATCGTTAATCACTAAGTAGTCGAAATCGGCGTAATGGCCAATGTCGGCAATCGCTTCGCTTAAGCGATGGGCAATGACTTCGGCGCTGTCGGTGCCGCGGCCATTTAAGCGTTCAGCGAGCGCCGGCAGCGAGGGCGGCAAAATAAACACCGACTGGGCCTGTGGCATCAAGTCACGCACGATGGCCGCACCTTGCCAGTCGATTTCTAAAATGACATCGAAATCTTGGGCCAACTGGTCTTCGACCCAGCGCCGTGAGGTGCCATATAAGTTGCCAAAGACTTCGGCATGCTCAAGAAATTGGCCGGCACCAACGTCACTTAAAAAAGCCTCACGCGAGACAAAATGGTAATTCACGCCATCGATCTCGCCAGGCCGTGAGGCGCGTGTGGTGTGCGAGATCGACACCCCGAGGCGCGCATCGCTGGCGACCAAGGACTTCACTAACGAGGTTTTGCCGGTGCCAGAAGCGGCGGCGATGATAAATAACGTACCGGACATGAGGGGCTCGCAACGGCATAAATGGGATGGTGCTATTTAAGCAAAAAACAGCCGAGATATCTGCCAGATGACCGCGTGAATGCGCATCTAATCGCTACCCTCGGCTAATGAGCGGTTCCAAAACGCTGGCCGGGGTGGCGGCGTGCTGACACCGGGCTTAGCGCGTAAATGTTGGCTGGTGACTTGCGCCCACAACGCAATAAAGTGCGTGCTGACTTGTTCATCATTGGTCAGATGGCGCTCGAGCGCCATGCCGCGCATCAGCCAATGCGTGAGGATAAACAGCTGCGTGGGTTTGATGCCCTCGACCTCTGGCTCAAAATAATGCTTGGCGGCCATATCGAGTGCCTGTCGACCGGCATCCCAAAGCGTGCGCATGACGCGTGCGAGGTCCTCATCGCGGCGGCTAGCGAGCATCAGCTCCATCAAGGCTAAGCTTTCTGCGCCATCGTGCAATTCGCGCCAAGTCGCCGTAATCATGTCCGCGGCGCGTTGCTCGGAGTCGACCACGCCGCGGGTGGCGCGCGCCAGATGACGATTCATCCAGCGAATTAAATGCTCGGCGGTGGCCTCCAGCAGGCTCGCCTTCGTGGGGAAATGGTGCATAGGCGCGCCGCGTGAGACCCCGGCAGCACTGATGATTTTGCTTACGGTGGTGCCGGCATAGCCTTCATCGGCCAAACACGTCACGGTGGCGTCAATCAGGCGTTGGCGCATGGCTTCGCTGCGTTCGCCTTGGGTGCGGCGCTGAGCTTCTTTTTTTTCGGACTGAACAGTCATTTTTACTTGAAACCTCAGATGAGTCTGCGTATAAAGCACACAAGTTGTACGGCCGTATTGTAAATGGGAGGCCGACAATGTCTAGTTTTTTACTTTGACTGTTTTAGGAGCCTTTATGAGCTTGAACGTCCCCACCCCAATGAATGACATGATTCCGCGTACGTTGTTTACCGCCGACCATGAAGATTTCCGCCGCACAGCGCGCCGTTTTTTTGAAGAAGAATTAGCCCCACATCGTGAAAAGTGGGAAGAGCAGCAGCACATCGACCGTAATCTATGGAACAAAGCCGGTGAGCTCGGCTTGCTCTGCCCGACCATGCCCGAAGAGTACGGCGGCTCCGGCGTGGACCGTCTCTACAGCACGATTTTGATGGAAGAGCAGGCGCGTGCCGGTGATTCCGCTTCGGGTTTTTCGCTGCACTCAGACATTGTTGCTAATTATCTGCTGAACTTCGGCAGCGAAGAATTGAAGCAAGAATGGCTGCCGAAAATGTGTTCCGGCGAGGCCGTGGGCGCGATTGCCATGACCGAACCAGGCACAGGCTCCGACTTGCAAGCCGTGCGCACATCCGCTGTGGCCGATGGCGATGACTACATCGTTAATGGCAGCAAAATTTTCATCACTAACGGTTATCTGTGCGATATCGCCGTGGTGGTGGTGAAAACTGGCGACCCCAGCAAAGGCGCAGAAAGCGTGTCGCTGTTGCTGATTGAAGCCAACCGCGAAGGCTTCAGCAAAGGCCGTCCGTTGAAAAAAGTCGGCATGAAAGGTCAGGACACTTGCGAGCTGTTTTTCGACAATGTGCGCGTGCCCAAGTCGAACTTGATCGGCATGGAAGGCATGGGCTTTATCATGTTGATGAAAGAGCTGGCCTGGGAACGCCTGATGATTGCCATCATGTGTGCCGCTGGTTGCGAGAGTGTGCTGGCTCACACCCTGCGTTATGTGCGCGATCGTAAGGTCTTTGGCAAACCCGTGGCGGCTTACCAAAACACCAAATACAAACTCGCTGAGTTGCGCTCCGAGACGCAAATCGCCCGTGTGTTTGTTGACCGTTGCATCGAAGAGCAGCTCAAAGGCACGTTGCAAGTCGATGCCGCTGCGGCCGCTAAGTACTGGGTGTCGGATTTGATGTCGAAAGTCGCCGATGAGTGCGTGCAGTTGCACGGTGGCTACGGTTTCATGACCGAATACCCCGTAGCGCAAGCCTATATTGATACGCGTGCCAACCGTATCTACGGTGGTACCAACGAAATCATGAAAGAGCTGATTGCGCGGACGTTCTAAGCGGAATTTAGATGGTTAGCGTCAATGAAAAGGGCTGCAGCTACGCTGTGGCCCTTTTTTTGCGCTATAACAAGACACACTCAACACAGAAACGATCATGACTGCAGACACTCCTACGCCGCGCAACAACACACTCGTTACCGCCAGTAGCTTAGGCTCGCAGGTGCCGCGCCGCGGTACGCCCTTTAGCCAACGCATCGGTGAGTTGTGGCTGCGGCTTATTGGCTGGCGCATCACGGGCACGCCGCCGTCGGTGCCGAAAGCGATTTTCATTGGCGCGCCGCACACCTCTAACCGCGATGGCTTCGTGGCGGTGGCTACTACCATGGCGTTGCGTATGCGCATTCATGTCATGGCGAAGGCCGAGGCTTTCAAAGGCCCATTGGCGACATTATTTCGCTGGATGGATGTCATCCCGGTGTATCGCGCCAGTTCGCGCGGCGGCCAAGTGGATCAAATCGTGGCGCGCTTTGCCGCCGAGGAAGCAATTTATATTGGTGTCGCGCCTGAAGGCACGCGCCATGCATCGCCGGCGTGGAAGACCGGTTTTTATCATATGGCGGTGAAAGCCGGCGTGCCCATCGTGCCATTTATCTTGGATTTCGGGCGCAAAGAGTTGCACCTGCTACCGGTGTTTTACCCGACCGGCGATTTAGAGGCTGACTTGAAATACCTGATGGCGCCATATCATGGCATTATTCCCGCCGATCCCTCGCGATTGTCGCTGGCCTTACGACCCACATCGGATGCGCCGCGCGATGATGCTTCATCATCATAAAAACTAACGGACTGTTATGGACGCTTTGATTGCCGATTTTAAGGCCGATATGTGGCTTTACATTTCCATCCCGTTTATCAGCGGCATCATTGGTTACGTCACTAAGGTGGTGGCCATTAAAATGATGTTCTACCCCATCGAGTTTTGGGGCATTAAGCCGTTTTTTGGCTGGCAGGGCATTGTGCCGCGCAAGTCAGAAAAGATGGCGACGATCGCTGTCGATCTGATGACTGAGCGACTCATTAAGCCGGAGGAAATTTTTGCGCGGCTAGATCCGAAGCGCATCGCGCGTGAGATTGAAGCGCCCATGATGGAGGCCTCGGAAGACATCGTGCGCGAGGTCATGCACCAGTACCAACCCGGGCTGTGGGAAGGTATGCCGCTATTTATGCGCGCTGCGATCATTAAGCGTGTGAAGGGCGAGGCGCCGAAAATTGTGCAGACCATCATGGGCGAAGTGCAGCATGACGTGTCGCGCTATTTCGATATTCGCCACATGGTCATCAGCAATCTGCAAAAAGACAAAGCCTTGCTCAACGAAGTTTTCCAAAGTGTCGGCAAAGAAGAGCTAAAGTTTTTCTGCAAGGCCGGGTTTGTATTTGGCTTCATTATTGGCATCGTGCAAATGGTCTGCTGGCTGATTTTCCGCCAACCGTGGATGTTGCCGGCATTTGGTGGCTTTGTTGGGTTTTTCAGCGACTGGCTGGCGCTGCAAATGTTGTTTCGCCCCATGCACCCGAAAAAGATTTTCGGCTTCACGCTGCACGGTCTATTTCTCAAGCGGCAACACGAGGTCGCCGGCGACTATGCCGCGCTGATTTCCAAGCAAATGCTCACGCCTGGCGCCATGATGGAAGAATTGTTTGCCGGCCCGCGCTCCGATCGTGTCATCACGCTGTTGCAAAAACACGTGCGCCGCGTCATTGATGAGCAAGCCGGTCTGGCACGACCCTTGGTGCTCTACGCGGTGGGCACGGAAAAATACATTGCCATGAAAGCCACCGTCGCTGAGCGCATTTTGGAGCGCCTACCGGAGACCATGAAGCATATGGAAGCCTACGCCGAAGACGCCATGGACGTGCGTAATACGCTGATTACGCGCATGCGCCAGCTCACGCCGGAGGAGTTTGAAGGCATGTTGCGGCCGGCATTTAAAGAGGAAGAATGGATCTTGATCTTGGTCGGTGCGGTGCTCGGCTTTATGGTCGGCGAGATGCAAATTACTTTTATGTTGTAGGAGCTTTTATGCGTTGGTTACTGCTGTCGCTCACCGTCTTGATGGCCGCTTGCAGTAGCCATCCGCCGATACGCACCGAAGCGCAGGTCGACATCCCGCGCTTTATGGGCGACTGGCATGTGCATGGGCATATCCCGCTGCTCGTCGACGGCGAGGCCTACAACCAGCTCGAGCGCTACCGCTTCGAGGCGCCAAACATTGTGCACACCACCTTTCAGTTCAATGACGGCAGCCCATCGGGCCCGCTGAAAACGTACACGCCCACCGGCTACGTGGACTTAGCCAGCGGCGGCGGTGTCTGGGGCATGCAATTTCTCTGGCCCTTCAAAGCCGAGTACCGAATTGTCTATGTCGATGCCGATTACAGCGAAACCATCATTGGCCGCAGCGCGCGCGATCTGGTGTGGATCATGTCGCGCTCGCCGTCCATCACCGATGCTGATTATCAGCGCTTGCTGGCGATGGTGAAGGCCGAGGGCTATGACGTCGGGCAGGTGAGGCGGGTGGTGGAGTAGCCATTGTTTCCGGCATCACCCCCCGCTCCACAGGTATACTACGCGCCACTTTGTATTCAGATAGGAATTGCTCATGCGCGCCAGCGGTCGTTTGCCCAACCAACTTCGCCCCGTGACCATCACACGGAATTACACCTGCCACGCCGAGGGCTCGGTGTTGATTGAGTTTGGCAATACCAAGGTGCTGTGCACGGCGTCGGTGGAAACCGGGGTGCCGCGCTTTCTGAAAGGCAAGGGTGAGGGCTGGATTACCGCCGAATACAGCATGCTGCCGCGCGCTACGCATACGCGTAATGGCCGTGAGGCCACGCGTGGTAAGCAGGGCGGGCGCACGCTGGAAATTCAGCGCTTAATTGGTCGCTCGTTGCGCGCCATGGTCGATATGAAGAAGCTCGGCGAGCACACCATCACCATCGATTGCGATGTTATTCAGGCCGATGGCGGCACGCGCACGGCGGCGATTACCGGCGGTGCAGTGGCGCTGGTCGACGCGCTGAGCTGGCTATTGCGCGAAAAGAAAATTAAGCAGGATCCGCTGCAGCACTTGGTCGCGGCGATTTCGGTGGGCATTGTCGATGGCGTGCCATTGCTCGATTTGGAGTACACCGAGGACTCCGCCTGCGACACCGACATGAATGTGGTGATGACGCAGCACGGCGGCCTGATTGAGATTCAGGGCACGGCCGAGGGTAAGTCATTTAGCCGCGATGAAACGATCGCGCTGCTGGATTTGGCCGATGCTGGCGTGAAGGATTTATTGGCGGCGCAGCAACAAGCGCTGGGTTGGTAAGCCGCGGTTTAAAACGCGGAGCCCTGCTTAACCGCTAAGGCTCTGGCATACTCAATGAAGCATTTTCCTGAGGCACTACGATGAGCAATTTTGACTGGTTCTATGTGTTTGTGGCGTTCAACGCGGCGCTGTTGGTATTACTGGCAATGAATGTCTCGCGCGTGCGCATGCGCGAGAAAGTCGCGCATGGCGATGGCGGCAATATTGCACTGAAAGCGGCGATTCGCGCGCATGGCAATGGCATTGAGTTTGTGCCGATGTATGGTCTGGTGATTTTGGCCTTATGTATGGTGCAGACACCGGCAAGCTGGCTGGCGCCATTGGTGGTGGGCTTTAGCGTGGGTCGCGTGTTGCATGCTATCGGCATGTTGACCACGGCCATGCAGGCGCGGCGCATGGGCGCGGCGCTGACCTTTGCTTTGATGCTGGCGGCGGTGGTGTTGCTGACCATCACCATCATCTAAGCACTAAAAAAGGCCTCAATTGAGGCCTTTTTTGTTAGCGCTTTTCCGACACCGCCACGGTGTAGACCTTGCCTTGCTTGAGCTTGTCGTAGTCGCCAAATACCTCTTTCATGGTGCGCGCCATGAACTCGCGCAGGCCATTGATGGTGACCACGTAAAATCGGCCGCCGGGCTTCAGGCGCGCGAGGCTGTCATAGAGAAATAAATAGTGCTGCTCCTTACTGGCCTTGGCCGGCAAATTCGACACGATGATGTCGAATTTTTTATCGGCCGGCACATGCTGCAGGCCATTCGAGAGTATGGCCGTGGCATTTGTGATGCCATTGAGCGCGCAATTCTTGTTGGCGTAATCCACGGCCATGAAGTCTTTATCGACCATCAGCGTGTGGCCTTTGGGCGCGAGCTTGGCCAGCGTCATGCCGATGGGGCCGTAGCCGCAGCCAATATCGAGGCAGTCGGCGGTCTCGGGCACATCCATTAAGTCGAGCAATAACTCGGTGCCGGCGTCGATGCGCTCGGGCGAGAAAATGCCCCAGGTCGTGGTGTAGCGCAGCGTGTGGTCGCGCAGCGTGGCATTAAACGAAATATCTTGGCGCCACTGCGCGAGCAGGGCTTTGTCGGGTGCGGGCATGATGGGCTCAGTCGGCGTAGTCAATAATTAGCGGCGCATGATCGGAGAACTTTTCATCGGTGTAAATGTCTGCCGCTTGCACGCGCTCGCGAAGGTTCTCGCTGATGATGTGGTAGTCGATGCGCCAACCCACGTTATTGGCATAGGCTTGGCCGCGATTGCTCCACCAGGTGTAGCGCTCAGGACGCTGGTCGATGAGCCGGAAGGCATCGACAAAGCCGATGTCATCAAAAAGGGCGGTGAGCCATTCGCGCTCGTGTGGCAAAAAGCCCGAGTTTTTCAGGTTGCCTTTCCAGTTTTTAATGTCGATTTCTTTGTGCGCGATGTTCCAGTCGCCGCAAATAATCAGTTTTTCGCCGGCGGCTTGGCGGGCTTTCAGCATGGGCATGAGCTCGCCGAGAAAAATATCTTTGCGCGCTTGCGCTTCGTCATTGGCCGAGCCGGAGGGCAGGTAGAGCGAGACCACGGTGAGGTCGCCAAATTGCGCTTCAATCCAGCGGCCTTGAGTATCGCAAATCTCAAAGCCTAGGCCGGTGCGCACGGCATCGGGTTTTTGGCGGCTATAAATGGCAGTGCCGGCATAGCCCGGCTTCACGGCATCGAAAAAGTGACGGTGCCAGCTATCGGGGTTAAACACCGCGTCATCGAGCTGATGGATTTGCGCCTTGGTCTCTTGGATGCACAGCACATCGGCGCCGCTACGGTCGAGCAGCCAATCGAAAAAGCCTTTTTTGGCGGCGGAGCGGATGCCATTGAGGTTGGCGGAAATGATGCGCATGTGCGGTCCTGCTCAAGCAAAACCGCAGTGTAACAGCCGCTGCGAAAATAGGCTCAGCGGCTTCAGATTCCGCTCAATACGACCAGCGCAGGCTCATACGCAACGTGCGCGGCTCGGCTGGATGCGTGTGGATATCCTCAACCGGCGCGGCCTCGCCTTGCAGCTGTGATTCGTAGAAATAATCGATGTCGCTCACCTGGCGATCAAAGACATTGAGCAGGTCGCCGGTGAGTTTGAGTTTCGGCGTGATGTCATAGGCTAGGCGGGCATTGACCAAGGTGCTGCTGGCGGAGCGCACGCTATTGTCCTCAATCAATGGCCGCGGGCCGAAATAGCGCAGGCGCAAGCCGCTATGCCAGCGCTCGGCCATTTGCCAGGCCACGCCAACGGAGGCGGTTTTTTCCACCGAGCCGGGAATAAAGCGCTCATTGCTCGGGCCTTCTTGAAAGCGGGCACGTGAATACGCCAGGTCGGCATCGACCGTGAGGCGCTCATTAGGCTGCCAAAAATTGGCAAACTCAATGCCCTCGCGGCGGCTTGGAAAGCTCGGCTCGGTGGTGCCGGCATCACCAATGAAGAGCAGCTCGGAGTCTAAGTCTAAGCGCCAAAACGCCAAACTGCTTTGCAGGCCGCGAATGATGCCGGTACGCAGGCCGAGCTCATAGCTTTTGGCGCGTACCAGCGGGTCGGCCGGCTGTGAGGGGCTTAAAAAACCGGGGTCACGGAAGTCGGGGTTTAAGCGTGTGGTCACGCCGCGTGCGTCATTGCTGTGAAAGCCGTAGCCGGCTTGCGCGTAGAACTCGGTTTTTGCCCACGGGCCAAAGATCAGCGCCGCTTTGGGGCTGGTGATGTGGTCATTGACGCGGCCGCTGTTGATGTCACGGTTACTGTTCACATCGAAGCGATAGGCATCGGTACGCAGACCCAGCACGCTGCGAAATTTCGGGTGCCATTGCAGCTGATGCTCGGCGTAGAGCGCAACGCTGGTTTCATCGACCTCATCGAGGCGAATGGTGCCGGTGCGTTGGCGCGCGGTGCTGGTAAATAGCCCCACAGCATCGATGGCATCGTGGCGAATCTGCGTGCCAACGGTAAATTCGCTGGGCAGGCCGGCGAGCTCGCCAAACCACGTATTTGAAAATGCGCCGCCATACACGCGGCGGTCATCGAGCTGCTCGAATTGGTCGCCATTTACCGGATCATTGAGAAACAGCGTGAAATTGGAAAATAAATTGAGTTTATAATCAACGGCATAAACCGATGCGCGGCGCTGTTGATTGGCGCTGCGCTGAGCCCATTCGGCCGAGATTGAGTAGCGGTGCGTGCGGCCGCCCACGGTGGGGTCGATGAAGCCAAAGCGGTCGATCTGGCCGCTGTTAATGGCGCGTCGCGGCACCTGATCGGTGGCCTGCCAACTCGACGAATACGCCAAGCCGCTTACCGACCAGCCGTTATCGCGCGTGCCTTGGCTATAACGCAGCACGGCATTGCGCTTGATGAGGTCTTCGTCGAGCACCCACGGACCATTGGTCTCGGTCCATTCAAACGCGTGCAATAAATCACCGTCACCGACACGCGTGCTGCCAATCGCTAAGCCGCGCCGATAGCCATCTTCGCCCACGCCCAGCTCTAAAAATGGTGCATCGATGCTGCGCTTATAGTCGATGGCCACTGAGCCGGCCGTGGCAAAATCGCCAACATCGGCGGCAAGCGCGCCCTTGCGGTATTGCACGCTATCGATGAGCTCAGGGATGAGAAACTGCAGATCCAAATAACCCTGGCCGTGGCCGTGCGTGGGCATATTGAGCGGCATGCCAATGAGCGAGGCGGCAAAGTCGGTGCCGTGGTCGAGATTAAAACCGCGCAAATAATACTGGTTGGCTTTGCCGCTGCCACTGTGTTGCGAGACGATCAGGCCGGGCACCACCTCCAGCACCTCGGCAGGCCGCAGCAGCGGGCGCAGCGCTAATTGGTCGCTGAGTACCGTGCCTTCGCTGGCCGAATTCGCCACGCCCACGAGGTCGTGATGCTCTCCACCGTCACCGTTTCCAGTGTTTGCAGGCCGCCGGCCCAGGCATTGCCGAGCGTGAGTGTGGTGAGACCGAGTAGCCAATACCGATTATCCATAATCAACCTTGTGCGGGTTTGCCGGTGAAAATCACCGGGCCGGTGGGCAGGGGTGTGGGCGAGCCGCCCGCGGGTTCATCGCTAATCGCCAGCAGCGTGGCGGTGCGTAACCATTCGCGCTCAGCCAGTGACAGCGTGAGAATGGCGCGATCATCTTGCAGGTTCAGCACACCGAGCGAATGTGGCGTGCCGCTGGCATCGAGCGCCCACAATTGCAGGCTACGCTCAGCAGGCTGTGACCACGGCGCGCTGGCACGGAGTTCGAGCGACTGGCCATCGACCGTGGAGACTTGCCATTGCACGGCTTGCTGCTCGCTGCTCAGTGTCGCGATTAACTGGGTGCTGGACACCGGCGCATCGGGGATGATGAGCGGTTGTGTATTCGGCAGCGCCAGCCACAGCGACAGACCCGCGGCTAGTGCGGCGGCCATCAGCCACGTGCGACGACGCGTAGGGGTGGCACTGCGAGCCGGCGCTGAGATGGCGGGCTTGGCTGCCGGCTGTGGTGAGCCAAATAGTTCGGCTTCAATGCTCTGCCACAATGCTGCCGGCACCGCGTGTTGCGGCAGGCGATTGGCCATGGGCGCGAGCTGCTGTTGCCATTGTGCGGTGAGCTCAGCCAATGCCGGTTGCGCCGCCATGAGACGCTCCCAGCGCTTGCTCACCGTAGGCGGCAGCAGGCCCAGCGCGTATTCGCCACCAATAAGCATGTGCGCATGATCAGACAGTTGCATGATGCAAGCACCTCCGTAGGTTCTCTAAACCACGCCGTACCTGTGACTTCACCGAGCCCAGTGGCAGCTTCAATTTTTTCGCCAATTCGCGATGTGTCAGGCCATGAAAATACGCCAGGCTCAGCGCGCGTTGCTGCGGCGCACCGAGGCCCTGCATGCAGCGCGCGAGATCGGCGGCATCGGCATCGGCTTGCACCAATTGCAGCGGCGAAGGCTCTTGCGCTTCAATTGCCGACCAATCCATCAGCGACAACTCATCCGTGGGCGCGGGTGCATGACGCAGGCGATCAATGCAGCGCCGCCGCACAATGACATTCAGCCAAATCTGCACACTGCCTTTGTCGGCGCTATAGCTTGCTGCCGAGCGCCAAATATTGATGTAGGCCTCCTGCAGCACCTCTTGCGCATGATCGGCGTTGCGCAACACCGCCATTGCCAGCGCATAAAGCGTGGGCGATGTGGCTTGGTAAAGTTCCTCGAAAGCGCGCTGATCACCTTGCGCGGTTGCTGCAATAAGTTCGGCCAAATCGGCAGCCATGGTTACCCCGGAATTAATTGCCACTCAAAAACCCGCTGCACGAGCCAGAGCATTGCCACCACGGCAATGAGCCCAGCAAACAACGGAAGCACAATGCGTTTGTATAGTGAACTATGACGAACGAGCCATAGCACAGGAAAAGCTGCCAGCACCACGCTGAGCTGACCAAGCTCCACACCCACATTGAAGCCCGCCAGAGCTGATAAGCGCGGGCCTGTGGTGAGCGGTAGGCCTTGCAGCACGCCAGCAAAACCGAAGCCGTGGAGCAGGCCAAATCCACCGGCGAGCAGGGCGCGCGAGGCAATAACGCGCGGCCAAATGGTGTGCAGTGCAGCCAGCACAATCGACGCAGCAATAGCCGACTCAACCCATTGCGACGGCAGATTAACGATCTCCAGGGCCGCCAACGCCAGCGTTAGCGAATGCGCCAGCGTGAAGGCCGTGACAATGGCCGTGGTCTGCCACAGCGATTGGCGCAATGACGCGGTGGCCTGCCATTGGCCATTGCGCGCAATCAAGCAGGCCGGTAGCAGCAGACAGAGCAAAAATAAAACGTGGTCGTAGCCGCTCAGCAAATGATGAATGCCTTCTTGGCTAAAGCGCGTGAAGGTCTGCCAGAGGCTGTCATCGGCGGAGATGACTTGCGGGCCCGCATCCGGGCGCAGCACGGCGCTGGTGCTGGCGCCATCGCGGCTGAGGGTGAGCAGGCCGCGATGCAGTGCGTCGATGCCGGCCAGCAGTGTGTAATCAATACTCAATGGCGCCTCTGCGCAGCGCATCAGCCAACGCAAGGCGGCGTAGTTGCCATCGCTATACTGCACGATGGCCAAGGGCGCAGACTGGCCAACAGCTTGGCAATCGGCGATCTGCAAATTGGCCTGCAACAGCGCTTCAATATCGCTCGCGCGCGTGCGCACTTCGCCCCAAGTCAGCTGTTTGTCGTCATTGGCATCGAGCACCAGCAGCAGGTCTAAATCGCGCAGCGCGACATCCCAGGCCACCGTGACCACCGGCCCATCTTGGCTGATCGCCAAATAGCTATCGCCGGCTTTATGTGCCCACGCCGTGAGGCTAAAAATGCTGAGCGCCAACAGCGCAATCACGCGATAAATCATGGCGCCACCGTGGTGTAGTGGTCTTCAAAGCCGGTGCTGCTCAGCCAGTCGCGCAAGATTTTGGCATCGCTAGCGGAATTCGCGGCGCGGGCGGCGCGTGCATATACACGGAAATCGGCGGTTTCGCGCTGGTTTTGCCAATTGCGCACGGCATAGCGCAATGCGGTGTCGGGCTGGTTGGCCACATCCAGATAAAATAGCGCGAGCTCACGTTCGTGGCCGGCTTCATCACGCGCTAAAAATGCCTGCCAACGTGCTTCGGCCTGGGCCTGCGTGGCTTTTGCGCTGGTGCGCTGGAGTTGTTTTTCAACGCGCGCGAGTTGCGTTAGTAGGCCATCGTGGGCTCGCCACGGCGTGAGCAATTGCTCGGCCTCGGCAAAGCGCTGCTGGCGATACAGCCAGTCGGCATAGGCGCCAACCGCTTCTGCACCCGAGGGCTGCGCGGCTTGGTATGCGCGCTCGGCCTGCTCGGTGCGCTGCAAGCGATCGGCAATATCGGCCTGGCTCAGCCACCACCACGCGGCTTGTTGCGGCGTAAACCCGAGTGCTTTCGCAGGAACTTTTTCAAGCGCGGCAAGCGCTTTTTGCGCCTTGCCAGTCGCGCCATCGACCTGTGCTTGGCAGATCAGCGCAAACGGCAGTGTCTCCAAGCCTTTGAGCGCATGGCAGCGCTGGCGGGCCAAGGTATTGTTGCCTTGCACTTGAGCAATGGAGGCGCTCAGCAGCACGGCCTCGGCGGTATTGGTTTGCGTGGCAATGAGCCGCGCCAAGACCTTTTCTGCGGCGGTGAAACGATGATTGGCCTGCAGCAGTCGCGCCTGCGTAAGTTGCACGCGCGGATGACCGGGCTGGCTTGTCAGCCACGGCGCTAGCTGCGCTTCGGCATAGCCCAAATAGCGCGGGTCGCCGGAGCGGCGCGCTTCGCTCAGTAACTGGGCAATGCTATCTAGCGAGGCTGGTAGCGCCTCGCGCGAGGAAGAAGGGGGTGCCACCGACGGGCGTGGGCCCGCCGGCAGCGATTCCAACACCACGTCATCGCTACTCGGAATGAGCAGTGCGCGTGGTGCGCTCGCCGCACCTAACGGCACGACGAGCAGTAACGACACAAGAAAACGCCATCGGATCATAGTGCGTTGGGCTCACCAGTCTCTGGTGTGCCCGCCACGGCTTTATCGAACAACGCTTGCGATGGCTCGGTGGTTTCCGGCGTGTCGTTAATCAGCGCGCGAACCTGCGCCACGATGCCGACATCCTCACGGTTACTATCGCCCCCACAGGCCGCCAGTGTTAGCGCGGCTGCCGTAGCTAAGGCGAGTTTGGTATGAATTTTCATAGCCACTCTCCTTTATTTTGTTGATGCGCGAGCATCAGCGTCAGGCGAGCCGGACAGTGGGGTTGTCAAGTATGGAAATACGTTATCAAATTGAGTCGCTTCTTGTAGTACGCCATCAGTAAACTGAAGGCCACCAGACGGCGCGACAGCCGAATCGCTGGCGTTTAACACACCCATAGCTACGCGCAGCTCAATATCAACAACGTCGTCGCCTGGCCGGCGACCGTTAGGGAAACCGGCAGTATCCATAGCTAGCACACCAAGTCGCTCCTGCATCGCAGCAGGTTTCGCATCGATGCTGGTATTTAGACGTAACATTTCTGCGCCTTGAACATTGGCTGGTTGGTTAAGCATTGGAACACCGGTTAAAAATGCAGCTACCAAGTCTGTTCTTGGGAAATTTGTTGGTGCACCTGTTCCAAAAAGAGCTTCAATCAGAAATGGTAGCGATGGATTGGTCACATAATCTGCAAATTGCGCATCGTCTTTCGGTTGACTTGCATTGAACTTGTCCTTGTCTTTCAGGCCAATGATGACTTCGTTTACCAACGGCATACCTAGGCGTGACACCTGTGTCCAAGCCCCACCTTCTTTACTGGCTGTGTTGTTACTTTGTGGTTTTGGATTCAACAGGCGCGCTTGACGCACACTGGCGGTTGTCCAGCCACCAATAACAGGATCAGATCCGCTGGTTAAACAACTTTTCGGCACTTCCATTGCCAATGTGGTGACGTTTTTATCGGCCAGATCATTTTTGGCGTTTTCAGCGCTCTCAGCGCCAGCAAGCAGCTCAACTGCTGGTGCTGCAATATTGATCAAGTCAAATGTTTCACCCAAATTCACTGCGAATGAGTCTTTTCGCTGACCAACAAATAACCTGGCCTGCATGTCACATCCTGGAATGTTTACGTTGTAGACAAATTTAGCAGCATAGCCTGCATAGTCAGGAATAGTTGCTGCACCAATATTGTCGACTGGTTTGGCAAATGTGCTGCTGCCACCGCTTGCATTTGTAATCGGAAGACGAGAGCTGCTTGCACCACGGCGCGGGCCACGAACGACTGTTACTGTGAACTCTTCATTTACATTCAAAGTTGGTTCAGTTGCACTTTTGGGGATGAAGTTAACGATTGGAATGGAGATATCTTTGCCGCCAACAGGAACGGTGATATCCGCCAGATTGTTTTTAAAGCGGAATTGGAACGTAATGTCCTCCACCGCATCGCCATCGTTATCAATGTGAATCTCATACAGCGCATTGGGGTCTAACGAGAAATAGTTCGGTCCGCCGTAGGCATCTTGCAGGGGCAGGTAGTTGGCGATCAGTGTGACCCATTTATCTCGGCCCTGCTCGTAGCTGTTGAACATGTAAAAGTCGGTGCCATCGACTTTGGGTTGGCTGGTGATGTAGGGCGCTTCACGGTGGCTTGAGGCCTGCACCGTGGTCACGGTGGCGGCGCTGGCCAGTAGCATCATGCTCACAAGTGGCAGTAGGCGCGGGCGTTTACTCATTTTATTGGTCATCTTGACACTCCACGAGGGTGTTGGGTTTAGTCGTTGCCTTAGCTATACGCGAGAGTGCCGACTTTGGATGCCTTTTTAACGAAACATTCACGATGAGTGGTCATTTCGACCGTTCATCGCGTAGTCTAGCCGCCACTTGCCGACAAAATGAGCACCGCTATGGCCACGCTACGCACCCCCGACTCGCGCTTTGCCGATCTGCCCGACTACCCCTTTGCCGCGAATTATTGCGAGCTCGCGCCCAGCGGCCTGCGCATGCATTACGTCGATGAAGGCCCGCGCGATGCCAAGCCGGTGCTCATGCTGCACGGCGAGCCGACCTGGAGCTATTTGTACCGACACATGATTCCGCTGGTCGCCGCTGAGGGCAGTCGCGTGATTGCGCCCGACCTCATTGGCTTTGGTAAGTCCGACAAGCCCAGTGGCATTAAAGATTACAGTTACGCCAACCACATGGCGTGGCTGACCAATCTGATCATTCAGCTCGACCTGCGCGACATCACGCTGGTCTGCCAAGACTGGGGTTCACTGCTTGGCTTGCGTTTGGCGGCGGAGCATCCGGAGCGTTTTGCCGCCATCGTTGTGGGCAATGGCATGTTGCCGACTGGCGATCAGGCCATGCCCAAGGCCTTTAAGATTTGGAAAAATTTCGCGCTTTATAGCCCGTGGTTTCCGATTGCACGCATTGTTGCCTCGGGCTGCTTTAATAGCCTGAGTCCAGCTGAGCGCGCCGCCTACGACGCGCCATTTCCGAGCAGTCGCTACAAGGCCGGTGCGCGTGCCTTCCCGCGCTTAGTGCCGACCACGCCGAATGATCCCGCCACCACCGCCAACCGCGCGGCTTGGCAGGTATTGGAGCAATGGCACAAGCCATTTTTGACCTGCTTCAGTAAGGGTGATCCGATCACGCGCGGCGGCGATACTTATATGCAAGCGCGCATTCCGGGTGCGGCGGGTCAGCCACACATTACTGTGCGCGGCGGGCATTTCTTGCAGGAAAACTCGCCGAAAGAGCTGAGTGCGGCGATTAACGCGCTGGTGAAAACGCTGCGTTAATCATCGCTCGCGCATCCACACCGACGCGTCCGCGCGCTATCATGGCGCCCTGTTTAGCTTCGGAAAGGTTGGTCATGCGCGAGTATCAACGCGAGTTTATTGAGTTTGCCCTCAGCCAAGGTGTGCTGCGTTTTGGCAGCTTCACGCTGAAATCGGGCCGGCAATCCCCATATTTCTTCAATGCCGGGCTGTTTAATACCGGCAAGCGCCTGGCCGCGCTCGGGCAGTTTTACGCCGCCGCCATCATCGATCATCAGCTCGATGGCGATGTGCTGTTTGGCCCGGCCTATAAAGGCATTCCCATTGCTTCGGCCACCGCGGTGCAGCTCTCCGAGCATTTTGGCCGCGATATGCCGTGGTGCTTCAACCGCAAAGAAGCCAAAGATCACGGCGAAGGTGGCCTGATTGTCGGCTCGCCGCTGGCCGGCCGGGTGCTCATCATCGATGACGTGATTACGGCCGGCACCGCCATTCGCGAGGTCATGCAGCTGGTGCAAGATGCGCGCGCGCAAGCGGTTGGCGTGCTGGTTGCGGTTGATCGCCAAGAGCGTGGCAAGGGCATGCTCTCGGCCATTCAAGAGGTGGAGCGCGACTTTGATATTCCGGTGGTGTCGATTATTCGGTTTGAGCAGCTCATTACGTATATTGAGCAAACGGGGCAGCACGCCGAGCATCTCGATGCCATGCGCGCTTATCGCGATCAATTCGGGGTGGTGGCGTAAGCGCCGCTGCACTCAGCACCCCCAATTTAGGAGTTCCGCATGAAGTTGGCCGTAATGATGGACCCGATCGCTCAGGTCACCTACAAAAAAGACTCAACGCTGGCCATGCTCTGGGCGGCGGCCAAGCGCGGCCACGAGCTTTGGTATATCGAGCCCGATGGCCTGTCATTGCGCGCTGGCGAGACTTGGGCGCGCATGGCGCCATTGCAGGTGTTTGAAGACCCCGCGCGTTGGTTTGAGCTCGGCGAATGGATCGAGCAGCCACTCAGCCGCCTCGATGCGCTATTGATGCGTAAAGACCCGCCATTCGATATGAACTTTATCTACGCCACGTATTTGCTCGAGCGCGCCGAGCAGGCCGGCGTGGTGGTGATCAACAAGCCGCAAGCCTTGCGTGATTGCAACGAAAAGCTCTTTGCCACAGCCTTTGCCGAATGCATGGTGCCGACCATTGTGAGTTCGCGCTCGCCGGAGCTGCGCGCGTTTATTGCCGCCGAAAAAGATGTGATTGTGAAGCCGCTCGATGGCATGGGCGGCGCCGGTATTTTTCGCCTCAGCGCTGGCGGCGCCAACATTGGCTCGACGCTGGAGATGCTTACCGACATGGGGCAGCGCCCGATCATGGCGCAGCGCTATATTCCCGAGATTAGCGATGGCGATAAGCGTGTGCTGATGATCGACGGCGAGCCCGTGCCCTATGTGCTCGCGCGCATTCCGCAAGGCGATGAAATTCGCGGCAACTTGGCCGCTGGCGGGCGCGGTGAAGCGCGACCCATCAATGACCATGAGCTGCGCATCGCCAAGCGCGCGGGTCCTGAGCTACGCCGCCGCGGCTTGCTGTTTGTCGGGCTCGATGTCATTGGCGAATACCTCACCGAGGTCAATGTCACCAGCCCCACCTGTATTCGTGAGATCGATGCCGCCTATGGCTTTGGCATCGCCGACAAGCTCATTGCCGCTGTTGAAGTGCGCGTGCAGCAACAGCAGTTGGCGCGCTGCGGCCTATGAGTACAGCGGTCGTCACGCCAGCCGATCGGCTCACCTTCACGCTGGTGTTGGCGCTGCTGCTGCATGCGCTGTTGCTGTTTGGCATTCGTTTTGTGCCGCCAGCGGCGCAGGCGGCAACGTCGTTAGAGGTCACCTTGGTGCCCGCCGAAAGCGCGCAGGCGCCGGCGGAAGCAGACTTTATTGCGCAGGCTAATCAGCAAGGCAGCGGCACGCTGACCGAGGCGCGCCTATTGAGTACGCGCGAGCTCACGCCCTTGCCCGGTGAGGCCGATGCGCAGCGCAAAAAGGCTGAGCAAATGGCCGAGCTGCAAACGCCTGAAGCGCTGATTGTTAGTAGCATCGTGTCGCCTGAAAAGACCTCGCCGCCGCCGAAAGAGCGGCCCACGCCGACCATCGAAAAGCCACGTGCGGCCCCCGAGGACGCGCAAAGCCGTCGCGACAGTGAAATCGCCGCGCTCGAAGCGCGTTTGTCGGCCAGTCGCCAGGCCTATGCCAAACGCCCGCGCATTGAAACCATTACGGCGGTGAGCACTAAGGCCGATGCCTGGGCGGCGTATTTGGAGACATTTAGGCTGCGCATCGAGGCCGTGGGAAATGCCAATTATCCAGCGCAAGCACGCGCGCAGCAGCTCGAGGGCCAAGTGCGCTTGCTGGTGGCGATTTTGCCGAATGGCCGTGTGCAGCGTATAGATGTGCTGCAATCATCTGGCCGACGGGTGCTCGACCAAGCCGCGAAAGCCTCGGTGCGAGAGGCGCAGCCATTTGATGCGTTTCCGCTGGTGCAGCAGGGCCAGGTCGATGTCTTGCAGATCATTCGCACATGGCGCTTTTCCGGTGGCCTAAAAACCACGCAATAAACCGCTGCTAGCGTGTAAATGTCCGAGACTTGCCCCTTGTCAGCACGCGCGCGCGTCCCCATAGTGGCTATATGAAGCCAATCAGCGTTGACCTCACCAATCAGTTTTTAGTCGCCATGCCCGAGCTCGACGACAGCATGTTTGGCCGCGCCGTGGTGTATATTTTTCGCCACGATGAAGACGGTGCTGCCGGGCTTATCGTGAACCATCCGAGCGACGTGCAGTTTGCGCACCTGCTCAGCGAAATTCGCTTGCCGGCGTTGAAGCCTTTGGCGCGCCCAGAGCAGCCGGTGCTGGTCGGCGGCCCGGTGCATCCGGAGCTCGGCTTTGTGCTGCATCGCGGCCATGGCCCATGGACCTCCACGCTGCACAGCAGTGACTCAATCGCGGTGACGCATTCGCGCGATGTCCTCGACGCCATCTCGCAAGGCCACGGTCCCAGCGATTATTTGGTGTCATTGGGCTATGCCGGTTGGCAGCCGGGTCAGCTTGAAGAGGAAATTGCCGATAACCAATGGCTGACCTCGCAGGCATCGACCGATGTGCTGTTTGAGCTGCCCTATGAGGCGCGCTGGGAAGCCGCGATCAATGCCCTCGGGCTCGATTGGCGACTGCTCTCGCACGATGTCGGTCATGCCTGAGCCCGTGTTGCCAGATGGCTCGATGCAGGCATTCGAGAAGCCATTGCCTGAACGCGTGTTGGCGTTTGATTTTGGCACCAAGCGCATTGGCGTGGCGGGCGGCTTGGCGTTGACCGGCACGGGTTCGCCACAAACCCCTATACCTGCGCGCGATGGCATCCCCGACTGGGTAGCACTGGATGCGCTGATAAATAGCTGGTGCCCGACTGCGCTACTCGTTGGCAACCCCTTAAACATGGATGGCACGGCCTCGGAAATTGGCCATCGCGCCTTAAAATTTGCGCGGCGTTTGGCGGCACGTTACCCGGCGCTGCCGGTGTATCGCCAAGATGAGCGGCTGACCACGCGCGCCGCCCGCGAGACCTTGACCGATGTGCGCGCGCAGCGCGGCGGCCGGCTGCCATCGCTCGACTCCACAGCGGCCTGCTTAATTGCTGAATCGTGGCTACAAGCCCCTAACTGGCAGCGCCTATGAAGGTTTTTATTGAGCAGCATGAGTTAGTCATTAAGCCCGGTGGTCTTCGCGCTGAGACGCGTGTACCGCGCGCCGACATTACGCGCTGGGATATGCTCTATGAGGTCACGGGCCGACGTTATTTGGCCTTTCATTTGGGCGATAAAACCGCCTATGCGCAGCTGCCACGACTCAGCCCAGAAGCGCGCGAGACCGTGAGCGCCGAGCTCACCGCGCTGCTCGGTGCATCGCCGGATATCAGCCTGCTCGATAGCGAGCGCGACAATGAGCATTGGCTGAAAGTCTGGGAGTTTGTGAAGTGGGTGGGGCGCTATTTGCGCCTGTTTATTAATCCGCTGCGACCGCCGACGCCACCGCCGAAGCGCCCACCACGGCAGTAGCCGTGAGTTCGGTGCTTATCACCCGCTGATACCCACTTGGGCGCAAGCCGTGTGCGCGCTACAATGCGCCACGCCTTGGCCACCGCCACTTCGGGAATCGCGCTTATGCATCAGTCTCATGCTCATCAAGCCAGCCGCTTACAGCTCAATTCGCAAGGCGATTTAAAGCATTTTCTCAGTACCGAAGGGCTCTCACGCGAGATACTCACGGCCATTTTGGACCGCGCTGATAGCTTTCTCGATGGTCACGGCGGCATCCGCAACGAGCCAGTGCTTGCTGGTCGCACGGTCATGAACCTATTTTTTGAGGCCTCCACGCGCACCCGCACCACCTTTGAGGTCGCCGCCAAGCGCCTCAGCGCCGATGTGCTCAATATCGATATCTCGAAAAGCTCGACCAGCAAGGGCGAGACGCTGCGCGATATGCTCTGGAACTTAGAGGCCATGACCGCCGATATCTTCGTGGTGCGCCATGGGCTCTCCGGCGCCGCGCACTTCATTGCCAGCCAAGTCACGCCGCGCATTGCCGTGATTAACGCTGGCGATGGCCGTCACGCACATCCCACACAAGCCATGCTCGATATGCTCACCATCCGCCGCCATGCCGGCGATTTTACCGGCCTCACGGTGGCCATTATTGGTGATATTCGTCACTCGCGGGTGGCGCGCTCGGAGATCCATGCGCTGCAAACCTTGGGCGCTCGCGAAATCCGCGTGATTGGCCCGCGCACCTTGCTGCCGCGTGATTTTGAGGAGCTCGGCGTGCAGGTGTTTGAAGATTTAAGCGCCGGCCTGAAAGATGTCGATGTGGCGATTGCGCTGCGCATCCAAAATGAGCGCATGGAGTCGGCGTTATTGCCCGGCAGTAGCGAGTTTTACAGCCTCTATGGCCTCACGCGCGAGCGCCTGAAGGTCGCCAAGCCGAATGTGCTGGTGATGCATCCGGGGCCGATCAATCGCGGCGTGGAGATCGAGTCGGAACTCGCCGATGGTCCGCAGTCGCTGATTTTGAAGCAAGTCAATTATGGCATCGCGGTGCGCATGGCGGTGCTGGCGATGTCGGTGGCCGGCCAAGATGCCGAGCGCGCACAGGGAGCCTCGACATGAGCGTTATTTATCGCGGCATTCGGGTGATTGATCCGGCACAGGGCATTGATACCGTGACCGATGCGCGCTTGCATGAGGGTCAGGCGGTGGCGCTCGGTGAGGCCTGCGTGGTTTCGGCTGGCGATGAGATTCTTGATGGCAAAGGCCTGTGGCTCACGCCAGCGTTTGTGGATCTGTGCGCGCGCTTGCGTGAGCCCGGTCCGAAACAGCACGGCACCATTGCTAGCGAAACGCGGGCAGCGCGCGCCGGTGGTTTTGGACATCTGGTGTTGCCGCCAGATACCAACCCGGTTATCGATCACGGCGCGCTCGCGGCACAGGTCATTGAAAAAGCTCAGGCGGCAGGGTTTGCCAAAGTCTATCCGCTCGGCGCCATGACGCGCGGTCTGGAAGGCAAGGCGCTGGCCGGCATGGGTGGCCTGAAAGCCGCCGGCTGTGTGGGCGTGAGTCAGGCGCGCAAGCCATTGGCCAGTGTTGAGACACTGCTGCGTTGCTTGGAATACGCGAGCAGCATGGATATGACGGTATTTTTCTCGCCCGAGGAGGCCTCCTTAGCGCTCGGTAGTGCACACGATGGCTTCATGGCCTCGCGCATGGGCTTGCTGGGCATTCCCGATAGTGCCGAGACAGTGGCTTTGGCGACCACGTTGCTCTTAGTTGAGCAAACCGGCGTGCGTGCGCATATTGGTCAGCTTTCCTGTGCGGCGTCGGTCGAGCTCATTCGCATCGCCAAGGCTAAGGGCTTGCCGGTCACCGCCGATGTCTCTATGCATCAATTGCATCTGACTGAGATGGCCATTGATGGCTTCAATGCCATGGCCCATGTGCGCCCGCCATTGCGCCGCGAAAGCGACCGTTTGGCGCTGATCGCCGGCGTGCGCGAGGGCGTGATTGATGCCATTTGCTCGGATCACCAGCCGCTCAATGCCTCGGCCAAGCTCGCACCGTTTGCCGAAGCCTTGCCCGGTATGTCAACGCTGGAGACGGTGCTGCCACTTGGCCTGCGCTTGGTGGCCAGCGGCGAGCTCGATGCATCACGCTTGATTGAGGCGCTGACCTGTGTACCGGCGCGTATTATTGCGCAGCCGATTGGTAGCCTGCTGCACGCCGGCGGTGCGATGGTCATTGACCCATCGGTGAGCTGGCAGGTTGGCGATGCGCATTGGCAGTCTGTGGGCCGCAACAGTTTGTTTGCCGGGCAAGCGCTGCTCGGGCGTGTGATCGCTAGCGCCTGATGTTCTGCCGCCGCGAGGCGGTGACTTCAAACTGTCATTTAGTCTGATTAGGCTTTGCTTTCATTTTTTGGAGGCAGAGCATGCATCGTCGAGATTTTATTAGTCGTACGGTTGTCATCGGTGCAACGCTGTCGAGCCTAGTTGCTTGCGGCGGCTCGTCTGGAAGTACCACAGGTGCTCAAGCACTGCGTTTAACTGCTGCTGAAGTAGACACATTAACTGCTGGCGAGCGTGCTTTTGAGCATGGTGTGGCAAGCGGTGATCCTACAGCCGACAGTCTTATCGTTTGGACTGCGGTCAGCCCTGCCAGTAGCGCCATTGACTGGGTGCCTGTTTCGCTCGAATACATTACCTCGTCACAGAGTCTTAGCGAGTCGGCAGTGGTGCAAGCCTTTAGTGAGGATCGCGGAGTGCAGCGTTTGGGCGCATTCCTAGCACATCGTGTGCGTGATTTCACCGTGAAAGTCGATTTGGGCAATGTCTCTGAATATGCCGATGCCAGCTTCTCGCAAGGGCGCATGCAGGCTTTACCGCCTGGGCATTATATTTACTATCGCTTTGTGGCGGGTAGCCAGGTATCGCGTATTGGTCGCGGTCGTACCATGGCAGTGGCGCCAGTGGCGCAGGCGCGTTTTGCGGTAGCGAGTTGCGCGAATCTGCCCGCCGGTTTTTTCAGTGTTTATGAGTTGATTAACCAGCAAGACGACTTGGATTTTGTCGTGCATCTGGGGGATTACTTATATGAATACGGGGAAGGCGAGTATGGCGATGGCAGTGCTTTTCAGCGTAACGGAGTAGCGCGTACGCCTGAGCCGGCAACTGAAATGATTGCCGAGCAAGATTATGTGCAACGTCACGCTCAATACAAACGCGATCCTGAGCTGCAAAAGTTACATAGCTTATTTGCCATGATTGCTGTTTGGGATGATCACGAAATCACCAATGATAGTTATCGTGACGGCGCAGAAAATCACACGGAAGGCGAAGAGGGCGATTACCAGGTGCGTAAGGGGCATGCCATTCGGGCGTATTTCAACTGGATGCCGTTGCGTGAGCAGTTTGAACGTATGCCAGAAAGCCTGCGGCCGGATCCTCGCGAGGTAATTTATCGACGCCTACGCGTGGGTGATCTGCTAGATATCATCATGCTTGATACGCGAATTATTGGCCGCGATAAGCAGCCAGAGACGCCCGCGATAGATCCCTCACGTTTCGATGCCAATCGCTCATTATTGGGCGATGATCAGCGCCAATGGCTGCAATTACAGTTATTGGAAGCTAAAAATCAAGGCGCGCACTGGACCTTTCTAGGGCAGCAAGTCATGTTTGGTCAGCTTAATCTTGTTGAATTGCCGCAGTTACAGGTGTTGGGTCAACAAGCGCTGGGTAATTTGGTCTCTGTCAACATGGATCAATGGGATGGCTATGTAGCGGAGCGCAACAATTTACGCAACTTCATTCGTGCCATAGGCCTTGATAATCTCGTGGTGCTCACGGGTGATATTCACACCAGCTGGGCTATGGAGCTTTATGAAAACCCGGCATTGCTTATTGGCGGCGGCCTTGAGCAGCCGTTTGGCGTGGAGCTAGTAACGCCGTCGGTTACCTCGCCAGGCTTTCCAGATGGGGTTGCCGAAGTCGTTAGTCTTGCTGTGCCCTTGGCGAATCCACACATCCGCTACAATGAATTGAAGTCAAAGGGTTTTGTGTTGGTTGATGTGACGCCTGAGCGACTAGTTGCCGATTGGCGCTACGTACAAAGCATTACCGATGAGGCCTTGATTGGTGTTGAAGACTTAGCGAAACGAAAACGCTTTCAAGTACTGTCGGGTACCAATCGTCTTATTTCAGCCACTGAGGGCCCACTCCCCGTGGCTCCCTCGCGTCATTTACCTGCTGTTGTGGAGATTGCCTCGTGAAAATAATGATTCAATCGGCTTTGCTTGTTGGCGTTATAGGTATAAGTGCATGCGGTGGTTCCTCAAGTAATGGCGGCGCACAACTAGCAGGTCCGGGAACCAGTCAGCCCGATATCAATAACCCCGATACGACGCCGGTTGTTCGTCCAGCAACGGTCGATGCCAACCGCGTGCGCTTTTTGGTGGTCGGCGATGCCGGCTCAGGGACTGATGCGCAACTAGCGGTTGGTGCCGCCATGGCCGATGTTTGCGAGGCTAAAGGTCGCGCCACGGGTCGCACCGGTCTGACGCGTGCCGAGGCTATCCGCCAAGGTTGTCAGTTCGTTTTAGGTCTGGGCGATAATATTTATGAGGAAGGTACGCGTTCGGTCAGCGACCCACAGTTTTTCGATAAGTTTGAGCGTGCCTACTTAGGGTTTCCGGCGGATTTACCATTTTTTATGGTGTCTGGTAACCACGATAACAGCGCCTTTTTTGGTGGCGATGGTGCCGGCAATGCGCGTGGCGAAAACCAAGTTGACTATACCTATGCGCCCATTGATACGACGGGCACCGACGCATCGAATCCACGAAAAACAGCACGCTGGCAAATGCCCTCGCGCTATTACAAGTTTTCCGCCGGTGGTACGCCTGCTAAACCATTGCTTGAGTTTTTTGCCATCGATTCCAATCAGGTGGCCGGTGGTTTTCCGGATGCGTCACCAGAATATAGCTATAGCACCTATGGTCTACGTCAACTCAATTGGCTGAAGCAAGGCATGGCGACGAGCCAGGCACGGATGAAGTTTGCCTTTGCGCATCATCCCTACTTATCAAATGGTGAGCATGGTAATGCCGGTAACTATGATGACTTGATTGCCGCTGAGGCTGGGCAATCCACGGCAAACCCTTTGGCGCCGTCGCTTCAGGCGTTGTTGCTGCCGGTGTTAGCGGCTCAGCGTTACAAGGACTTTTTGGAAGAGGCTATCTGCGATAAAGCCGATGTTTACTTCAACGGCCATGATCATGATTTGCAGTGGTTAGCTAGCGTACCCAGCTGCGGGAAAACGGAATTTATTGTATCGGGTGCGGGCGGTAAGCAGCGCGCTGTTGGCGATGAAGACCGTAACTTGGCCCGATTGCAACGCTATGATCAATATGGATTTTTTTGGGTTGAAGTGCGCGTCGCCTCAAACGACGCTCGCCCTCTATTGACGGCAGAAATGTACGAGGTCGTAGATGGTGAGGGCGATCGTCAAGCGGATATCGTCACTATCGATGGCGCGCCCGACAAAACCATTAATTACCGTTTCAGTCGCGTCCAAGACGAGACTACGTCTGATGCATTGCAAGCCTATCTTGTAAGCAATAATGACAGTGCGAATACACTCACCGCACGTGATGCAGTAGGGCTGCAATCGACCAATGCATTTAGCGGGCTGCCCGCCAATAACTGCCAAGCCACGGTATTACCGGCATTTGATTTACCCTCATCACCAATGGTCGACGACGCAATGCCCGCCGCCCGTCGGGCGAATGTGATGCCAGCTGCCGGCCCTTTGGATCCGCTTCAGCAAGCACTCAATGTAGGGCTGTCTCCGCGTATAGCAGCGAGTAGTTCGCCGCAGAATATGCTGAATGCATTCAGCCGTATTACTCAAACCAGCTTAGATATTGCTGATGTCATATTAGTTGCTAGTACCGATTCGGCTCGTCAGCCTCAGTCTGCAGCGGCACTGCAAGAAGCTGCTGGGCGTGATGTGTTGAGTCGTATGCAGGTATTAGGTGACGAGCTTGGCCAAGCATTTGCTACGTCAGAGGCTCTACCAAGTGCCTTCCGTGACATGCCGATCGCCACTCAGCAGTATCGTCATGCAGTGACTAGCAATCGTGCGATGGATGCCTGTCAGCGCCAAGATTTATCGGCAGTGGTTGCACCGTTAGTGATGCTCTCACGCAGCTTAGTGGCTGCAGCCGAGGCGGCTGAGCAAGCCGCTGGGGATACGCCTGTAGCCAGTGGACTGGCGCGCTTGGCGGCTAATGCACTAAATGATACGACTGCGTTGATCAGTGCCTTAGGTACTGTGCAATCAAGCGCCATCAATGATGCCGCCGTAGGGGCCGTGAATCGCTTATTGCGTAATGTGGTTGTTGGTGTTTTACCGCTCGATCAAGCACCAGCCGAGATTGCCGACAATGCGACATTACCGGGTGACGCCTTAAGCGCTGCTGTGCTGGCAGCCACGCGTGAGGTGACATTCCGAGTCGATCAGCTATTAGCGCCTGTGCTCTCGCCGATCCAGCAACTGCTTAGTACGGTACTTGTATCATTAGGCTTGGCGCAGTGAGCGCTTGGCCTGCGCCATGGTTTGCATGCCCAGCGCCGCTTGCGTTTGCATGATGTGCTCAATGTCGCCGAGCCGGTGTTCACGAATTAAGTGACGCACCGCCGGCGTGGCAATCAGCACTTCGCGACAGACCAGAGCGCGCGGTTTCTCGATGTGGTCGGCGTGAGTCATTGGCACGGACCAGACCAGCTCTTGTGCCATCACCGCTTGCAGGCTATCGGCGAGCTGCGCCTGTGCTAGCGTGCGCTCATCGGCGGGAAATAAACTCAGCAATCTATCGATAGCGCCCACGGCGCTGGCGGTGTGCAGCGTGGCCATCACCAAATGCCCGGTTTCAGCAGCCATCAGTGCTAAGCGGGCGGTGTCACGGTCGCGTAGCTCACCGATGAGCAGTACATCGGGGTCTTGGCGCAAGGCTGCGCGCAGGCCATCGGCAAAACTTGTGCAGTCGCGTCCGATCTCACGTTGATTAACCAAGCCCAGCTCGGGGCTGTTGGCGTGCACAAACTCGATGGGATCTTCGAGGCTGATGACATGGCCGCGGCGCTGCGCGCGCCAATGACCGAGCCAAGCCGCCAAGGTGCTGGATTTTCCCGAGCCGGTGGCGCCGGTAACCAATAGCAGGCCATGCGCGGCGAGCACTAAATCGGCCTGTGTAGGGCTTAGTTGCACATCGGCTAGGCTCGGGATGCGCTCACTGATCAGCCGCATGACCAGCAGCCATCCGCCTTGATGCGCGGCTAGGCTGGCGCGCGCACGACCCAGTTGTGGGTGCGTGAGGCTGGCCTCGGCGCCGGTAAAGCGAGGATGCGCCGCGATGGTCTCGCTAGCACTCGCTGCCTCCGGCTCATCGTGGTCGCTGCCGACTGGTGCAAATAATGCCAGCACCTCTGGCCAAGGCGCAGCGGGACAAGCCGGGAGCGAGTCGAGGCAGCCCAGCTCGCCATGCACGCGCAGGCGCACGGGCTCATGACTGACCAAATGCACATCGGCGGCACCGGCTTCTTTGGCCGCGGCCCAGGCGGCATAGAGCCACGGCGGGCCTTGGGCGTTTTCTCGGGGCTCGGCAATTCGCTCGGCCATTGGCAACTCCGCGATGACTGGGCGACAATATCGTCACTCTCATTACCGAGTTAGGCTCATGAATTCAGCAGATGCTAGCTCGTCAGAGCAATTAATTTCGCGCTGGCAACAGGTGCGTGATGAGATCGCGCAAGCCAGTGAGCAGGCCGGCCGCGCGCCCGACGCTGTGCAGCTCTTGGCCGTCAGCAAATTGCATTCGGCGGATGCGATTGCGGCCCTAAACGCGCACGGTCAGCGCGACTTTGGCGAAAACTATGTGCAAGAAGCCTTGGAGAAAATGCAGGCGCTTGCTGGCCGCGACATCGTCTGGCATCTCATTGGCCCGCTGCAAAGTAATAAAACCAGCGAAGTTGCCGCGCATTTTGACTGGGTGCATAGCGTTGACCGGCTGAAAATTGCCCGTCGGCTCAATGATCAGCGCCCGGCCGAGTTAGCGCCGCTGAACATCTGCCTGCAAGTCAATATTGACGATGAAGCCAGCAAGTCCGGCTGCACGCTGGCTGAATTGCCGGCCTTGGTCGAGGCCGTGCTAGTCATGCCGCGCCTGCAGCTGCGCGGGCTCATGGTCATCCCCAAAGCTGGCGATACGCGCGCGTTTGCGACGCTGGCCAAGACACATGCCGCGATACTCGCTAGACTGCCGGCACTGAGCGGCTTTGATACGCTGTCGATGGGCATGAGTGCCGATGTCACCGAGGCGATTGCCGCTGGCAGCACCTGGGTGCGCGTTGGTAGCGCGATTTTCGGCGCACGCCCCACCACATCCTGAGTCGGAAACCCGCATGACAGATTTTCCCCGCATTGGATTTATTGGCGCCGGCAATATGGCCACGGCCTTGGTTGGCGGCCTGCTGGCGAAAGGCTGGCCCGCTAGTGCCTTGATGCTCACCGATGTCTCCGAGCAAGCGCTAAGCGTCCATGCCGCGCGTGGCTTGCGCACCGGCACCGATAACCGTGAGCTGGTCGCTAGCGTCGACATCGTGGTGCTGGCGGTGAAGCCGCAGGCCATGAAAGCCGTGACGCAAGCGCTCGCCGATTGCCCGCAACAGCCTTTATATATTTCCATCGCCGCAGGCATTCCCGCGCAATCATTGGCGCAATGGCTTGGCGGTGATGCCGCCGTGGTGCGCGCCATGCCCAACACCCCAGCCTTGGTGCAAACCGGTGCCACTGGCCTGTTTGCCAATGCCGCCGTCAGCCATGAGCAGCGCGTGCAAGCCGAGCAAGTATTGGGCGCGGTGGGCATTGCGTTGTGGGTCGATACTGAGACTAAAATCGATGCCGTCACCGCCGTCTCGGGCTCGGGCCCAGCGTATTTTTTCTACCTCATGGAAGCCATGATTGAGGCTGGCGTGAAGCTTGGCTTAGCGCGCCACGATGCGCGCGATCTGGCCTTACAGACCGCGCTGGGTGCGGCACAAATGGCCATCACCGCCGATGTAGCACCCGATGAACTGCGCCGCCGCGTCACCTCGCCAAAAGGCACCACCGAGCAGGCCGTGGCCGTGTTTGATGCCGCTGGCTTCGCAGATATTGTCGAGCAGGCCATGCGCGCATGTGCGGCGCGTGGCGTGAGTTTGGCTAACGAATTAACTGGAGCGTAGTAATGGATGCGATGAACCAAATTGGCCTGCTGCTGACCAACACCATTTTCAGCGTGTTGATTTTGCTGGTCTGGCTGCGCTTATTGCTGCAAATCGCTGGGGCTGATTTTTTTAATCCGGTGTCGCAATTTGTCGTGAAATCCACTTCGCCGCTGCTGCATCCGCTGCGCCGTATCATCCCCAGCGTGTTTGGTCTCGATACCGCGGCGCTGGTGCTGATCGTGATTTTGAAGCTGGTGCAACTCAGTGCCTTGGCGCATTTAAGTGGTCAAGCGGTAACACCGAGCCTGCTCTTTGTGACGTCGATTTTTAGCTTATTACTCGCGGCCACGGACTTTTTCTTTTGGATCATCCTCGGCATGGTGATCTTGAGCTGGGTGGCCATGGCCTCGGGCGGCATGAGTCCGGCGATGATGCCATTGATGCAAATTGCTGAGATTGTGCTGGGCCCTTGCCGGCGCTTAATGCCGAGCTTGGGCGGCTTGGACTTATCGCCGATCATCGCGTTTTTGGCCATTCAGATCATCGAGATTTTGCTGAAATCGGCCTATCCGCAAGCCATTGCGCTGCTGGCTGGCTAATGCGCGCGATGAATTATCCGCCGAAAAGTGTGGGGCTGGTGACGCCGCAACATGTGCATGTTACCGAGCCTTTGGCGCTCGCCTGTGGTCGCACGCTGGCGAACTACGATGTGGTCTACGAGACTTATGGCACGCTCAACGCCAACGCCAGCAATGCCGTGCTGATTTGCCACGCGTTGTCGGGGCATCATCACGCGGCGGGCTTTCACGAAGGCGAAGATCCTGACCAAGGCGCCAAGCCGGGCTGGTGGGATAGCGCCATTGGGCCGGGCAAAGTCATTGATACCAATCGCTTTTATGTGGTTGCGCTAAATAACCTCGGTGGCTGTCATGGCTCCACGGGGCCGGCTTCGATCAATCCTGACACCGGCGAGCCGTGGGGGCCAGACTTCCCCATTGTGGCGGTGCGTGATTGGGTAAAAATGCAGGCGCGCCTGAGTGATTATTTGGGCATCGAGCAATGGGCCGCGGTAGTCGGTGGCTCGTTGGGTGGCATGCAAGTGCTGCGCTGGAGCATCGATCAGCCGCAGCGCATCGCCAATGCCGTGATCATTGCCAGCGCACCGAAACTCACCGCGCAAAATATCGCCTTCAATGAAGTCGCGCGGCAAGCGATTCGTCGCGATCCAGACTTTCACGCCGGCCGCTATTATCAGCATGGCGTGGTGCCCGAAGTGGGCCTGTCATTGGCGCGCATGGTCGGCCACATCACCTATTTATCCGATGATGCGATGCGCCAAAAATTCGGTCGTGACCTGCGCAAAGCCACTTACCAATACGGCTTCGATGCCGAATTTCAGGTGGAGTCGTATTTGCGCTATCAGGGCGAAGTGTTTTCCAAGCGCTTCGATGCCAATACCTATTTGCTGATGACCCGCGTGCTCGACTATTTCGATCCCGCGCGCGATTACGGCCACGATTTGGCGAAGACCTTTGCCAAAGCGCAGTGCCGTTTTATGGTCATGTCGTTTACCACTGACTGGCGTTTTGCGCCGGCGCGCTCGCGGGAAATCGTCGATGCGCTGGTGAAGGCCGGCAAAGACGTGAGCTATGCCGAGATTGACGCGCCGCAAGGCCATGACTCATTTTTGCTGGATAACCAACGCTATATGGATCTGTTTGGGGCGTTTATGACGCGCATTGCCAATGAGCGGGAGGCCGCCGATGCGTCTTGATCTCGCCCTTGTGCGGCAATGGATCCGACCCGAATCGCGCGTGCTCGACTTGGGCTGCGGCGATGGCGAGCTGCTCGCGCACCTTCGCGACACACTCAATGTGCGCGGCTATGGCTTGGAAATTGACCACGACAAAATCACCGCCGCCATTGCCCGTGGCGTCAATGTCATTGAGCAAGATCTCAACAATGGCTTGGCCAATATTGAGACCGACAGCTTCGACACGCTGCTGATGGCGCAAGCCCTGCAGGCCGTGCAGCGCCCCGATATTTTGCTCGATGAAATGGTGCGTGTGGCGCGCGAAGTTATCATTACGTTTCCGAATTTTGGCCACTGGAAAACGCGCTGGTATTTGCTCCGCAAAGGCCGCATGCCGGTCTCGCGCGCGCTGCCGTATGGCTGGTTCGACACGCCCAATATCCACCTCTGCACGCTCCATGATTTCGAGGCGCTGTGCCGCAGCAAGGGCTTGAAAGTGGTCGATAAATTGGCGGTGGATCAAGATCAGCAGGGCAGTGTGTTGGCGCGCTGGTTCCCGAATTGGTTTGGCGAAATTGGCATTTTCCGTGTCACTCGGGGCGATGACTAATGGCTAACGAACAGGCCGCCACGCCCGCCAATGCCGCCGAGCGATTAAGCACCGCCACGCCGCGTGAGTTTGTGCTCGCCACCGGCAACGCCGGTAAGCTCAAGGAACTCAGTGCACTGCTCGCCGATATGGCCGTGAGCGTGCGCTCACAAAAAGAATTTGGCGTGCCTGATGCCATCGAAGATGGTCTGAGCTTTATCGAAAATGCGCTAATCAAGGCCCGTCACGCCAGCCGCCTCACCGGCTTGCCAGCGCTTGCTGATGACTCTGGCTTAGCCGTCGATGCGCTTGGCGGCGCGCCCGGTATTTATTCCGCGCGTTATGCCCTGGATGCACACGGACTGCCCGCCGGTGATGCCGCAAATAACGCCAAGCTTTTGGCCACGTTCGCGGGCATGCCCGCTGCGACTTCGCGCCGCGCACAGTTTGTTTGCGTGCTGGCCTTTGTGCGCCATGCCGATGACCCGCTGCCAATCATCTGCCAAGCGCTGTGGGCGGGTGAGATCGCGCACGCACCATCGGGCCAACAAGGCTTTGGCTACGATCCGATTTTCTACGTCGAGAGCGATAACATGACCTCGGCAGAGCTGCCGCGCGAACGCAAAGCCGCGCTCAGTCATCGCGGCCAAGCCTTGGCGCAATTGCGCGCGCGTTGGAGCGAGACTGGGCTGTGAGCGCACTGCCGCCGCTTAGCCTTTATGTGCACATGCCGTGGTGCGTGCGCAAATGCCCTTATTGCGACTTCAACTCTCATGCGGTGAGCGAGGCCGGCGTGCCGGAAGCGGCCTATATCGCTGCCTTGCTCGAAGACCTCGACGCCGATTTGGCCGACTTCTCGCAGCTACAACAAGCCCACGGCGGTGAGCCCATCAACTGGGCCTCCCGCCCGATCCAAACGCTATTCATCGGTGGCGGCACCCCCTCGCTGATCTCCCCAGATGGCTACGCGCGACTCTTTGCCGGCCTGCGTCAGCGCTTGAGTTTTAGCGATGACATTGAGATCACGCTGGAGGCTAATCCCGGCACTGTGGAGCAGGGCTTATTTGAGGGCTATCGCGCGGTGGGCATCAACCGACTGTCGATTGGTGTGCAGACATTTCAAGGCGCGCAGTTGAGCGCGCTCGGTCGTATTCACAGTGGCGATGAAGCGCTGCGGGCGGCCAGTACGGCAAGCGCCGCGGGCTTCACGCGCATCAACCTCGATCTCATGCATGGCTTGCCGGGGCAGAGCGTAGCGGCCGCCTGTGATGATCTGCGCCAAGCCATCGCGCTCGGGGTCACGCACCTGTCGTGGTACCAGCTCACGCTCGAACCCAACACCGTGTTTTATCGCCAGCAGCCCATTCTGCCGGATGACGAGGTGCTCGCCGATATTCAAGAACAGGGCGAGGCGCTGCTGGCCGAGGCGGGCTTTCAGCGCTATGAGGTGTCGGCCTATGCGCAGGCGGGCGAGGGCTGTCGGCATAACCTGAACTATTGGCAGTTTGGCGACTATTTGGGTATTGGCGCGGGTGCGCATGGCAAGCTCACGCTGGCTGTGGCGGCTGATGCAGCTCATGCAAATGATGCCGCCGAATCGATTGCCGCGCGCAGGATTTATCGGCGCAGCAAAACCCGCATGCCAAAAGACTATTTCGCGGCGGCACAGGCAACGCGCGCATCGCTAAGCGATCGGCCACACACCAGCGCTTTTGTGGCCACCAGCGAGGCCATCGCCGCTGCTGACTTGCCCTTCGAATTCATGCTCAATGCCCTGCGCCTAACCGCCGGCGTGCCGCAGGCCTATTGGTCGCAGCGCACCGGTTTACGCCACGATGCCATCCGCCAAACGCTCGCCACACTGCGCGAGCGCGGCTTACTAGAGGAAAATCCCGAACGCTTGCAGGCCAGCGCGCTCGGCCTACGGTTTTTGAATCGCGCCATCGATGCGTTTTTGCCCGACCACAGCGCCTAGTCATCGCGGTAGAATAACGCCACTCACCACGCGAGAGAGTTCATGACGCAAATTTGGGTCGATGCCGATGCCTGCCCGCTGCCGGTCAAAGACATGCTGATTCGTGCCGCCGAGCGCACGGGCGTGCAGATCACGTTTGTCGCCAACCAGCCCATTCGCCTGCCGGCCGGCTTGCCGATGAATGCGGTGCAGGTGCCGCCGGGCTTTGATGTCGCCGACAATTACATCGTGCAGCATGCGCAGGCGAAAGACTTGGTCATCACGCAGGATATTCCGCTGGCGTCGGAGGTGGTTAAGCTTGGCGTGGTGGCGGTGAGTCCGCGCGGGCAGCTGCACACGCCAGAGAGCATTGGTCAGCGCTTGGCCATTCGCGATCTGATGAGCGACCTGCGCGATGCCGGCATGGTGCGCGGCGGCCCACCGCCCTTTGCCAACAGTGATCGCCAGCAATTTGCCAAGCAGCTTGATTCTTGGCTGGCCCATCGCCCGAAAACCTGAGCCCCATTATGTCCGATGCCCTCAGTCAATTAGCTACCCGCTTGCGTCGACCGCAGGCTAGTTTGAGCGATCTCGATGCCCTCAGCGAGGCGCAGATCAGCGAGCTGCAGACACTCATCGACGCCGCCAGCGAGCGCGAGCGCGAACGCGTGCAGAGCCAGCTACGCAGAGGCATTTTTTGGCCGTTGCGCTGGCTCTTGCAGCGCCGACAGGCACAGGTTCTGAGCAAGGCGGCGGTGACTAGCACCTCGCGCGGCGGTCAATCATGAGCCGGCTGGCCAATCGGGCCGAGGTCATCAAACTCGCGCGCGCTTTAGCGGTTGAACCGGAGGCGCTGCAGTATTTGCATGGCTTGCCCTCCGATGCCGTGGCGCAGCTGCGTTCGGCGATTTCCGATGTGATTCACGATGAACAACGCGCGCCGCTGGGTTTGCTCGCCGCGGTGGCGCGCTGGCTGCCCGCGTGGGTATCGGCCTTGTGCGCGCGCTCGTGGTTTGGTGCGCCAATGACCGCGCGACTGGCCAGCGAGCTGCCGGCGTGGCGCGTGGCCGATGTCGCCGGTTATTTGGATGCGGCATTTCTTGCCGATGTGGCGGTGGATCTGGATCCGCGTTGCGCCCGTGAAGTGCTGCAACTGATGGCCGCGAAAAAAATCATGGCCATCAGTCATGTGCTGTTAAAGCGCGATGACTTTGTCACGCTCGGGCGCTTTGTTGCGCTGCTGCCCGATGCCGCACTCAGCGAAGTGGCCGCGAGTATCGATGACGAAGGTGATTTGCTGCAGGTGCTGTTTTTTATCGAGGCGCGCTATCGCATCGATCATATTGTTCGGCTAATGCCCGCTGAGCGTTTGCAACGAGCCGTATTGATTGTCGCCGATGAGTCGCGGCGCGAGCTCTGGCCGAGCGTTTTGGCGCTGATGACGCACGCCGGTTATGGCCTGAAGCGCGAGCTCGGCGACTTGGCGGCGGAGCAGGGCGATGCCGTGCTCAGCGCTATTATTGAGACGGTGCAGCAGGAAGACTTATGGGAAGACGTGCTGCCGGTGGTGGTGTGTTTATCGCCCGATGTGCAGCGCCAAGTAGTGAATCTGCCGGCTCTGCAGCGCGCCGATGTGCTCGAGAAAATCATCGCGGCCACCCAGTATCGACAACTCTGGTCGGCCATGTTGTGTTTGGCGGAAGCCATGAACGATAGTGGCCGCGAGGCCTTGGCGCGAGTCATTGAGCAGACCGATGAGACACTGCTAGCGCAGGCCGCGTATGCCGCGCTGCTGCGCTCTCAGTGGCGCACCTTGCTCGATATTGTCCGGCGCTTATCCAGCGCGCGTCAGCACGATTGCCATGAAGTATTGGCGCACTATTTGCCCACGCTAGATCGCGAAACCGCCGGCTATTTGCAGGCGTTGCTCAATGAATATGGCATTGAGGCCGCGCCAGAAAGTACGCCAGAGCCAGCTCAGTAGCGCCTAGAAAACCCCGCGGCGCGGCGCTTAGCTCAGCAGCTTATCGCGCAATGGTGTGAGAACTTCCAAGCCGTGCTCATAGCCGCGCTGCACCAACTCATCCATGCGCAGCCACTCAAACATGCCGATGTCATCGATCGGCATGCGCAAATAGGTATCGGCGCGGTCAATTGAAGCTTGCAGCGTGATGGTGTCGCTGGTCAGCGTGGCGGTGCGCATGAGGATTTCGGTCAGGCTCGGCGGTTCGCCATCGCTCTGCCAATCCAGCAGCGCGCCTTGATCGGGCGCATCCAAGCCGGCACCCGGCGCCGCCATATCGCCAATGCCGGCAACATTGCAGGCAATAATCACGCCGCGTTCGAGCTGCGCCATGACATCGGTGGGCAAGTTGTTGACCACGCCGCCATCGCACAATAAATCGCCTTCGAAGGCAATCGGCGGCGCCACGCCGGGCACGCACATGCTGGTGCCGACCCAGCTACCCAATGGCCCGCGATCATGTACGCCGGCCATGCCGGTAGTGAGATTAGTGGAGATGCAGTAATAGCTGCGGCGTAACTCCTCGATGCGGCGTTCGCCAAAAATCGCATTTAAGCGCTGATGAAAGCGTTCGCCACGAATCAGCGAGACTTTCGGCAGCGTGTAGTCGTTGAGGTAGTTTTTCGCGACAAAGGTTTCGTGAGCAATGTGAATCATCTCGGTGCTATCGAAGCCACAGGCCAACAGCGCCGCGACAAAGGCGCCCATGCTGGTGCCGCCCACCACATCGACTGGAATGCCGAGCTGCTCGAGCGCCTTGATCAGGCCAATATGCGCAAAGCCGCGCGCGCCGCCGCCACCGAGCACGAGGCCAATGCCGCGGCCAGAAATCTGCCGTGCCAGTGCGGCGATTTCCGGCTTTGCCCACGGGTGCAGGAAGTAGTGCGCGCGCGCGCCAGTGGCTTTCAGCCAATCAATGGTGTGCGGTGCGGCATCGCCCATGGGGCGCAATAACACCAGCTCCACAGGCGCCACCAAGCCACCTTCACGCAGGCGCTCCAGCACCGGCGTGGCTTGTGGTTGCTGGCCGGATTCGGCCACCAGCAAAATGCGGTCGGCTTGACGCAGGCAGCGCAGCGACCAGACATCGGTGCCATTGTCGGCGACATACATGATGAAGCGATGCTGCTGCTCGAGACTGGCCAGCCAAGCGCAAAGCGTGGCATCGGCATCGCTGCCATCTTGCGGAGTTTGCGAGAAGCCGTCGCCAAATACGCTATCGATATGCGCGGCGCTGACTAAACGGGTGTCCGGCCAGCCATTCATGTGGCCGGTGAGTGCCTCGGCGAGCAGCAGCGTGGGAATGTCGCGGATCGCTGGCACCACGGCGAGCGTGCCTCCGCCTGCATTGGCCTGTTGCACGCGGGCGTGCAGGGCATCGCGGCCACGAGAAATGATCAGCCGAGAGATCGCCACCAAGGTGTCTGGATGCTCGCGCATAAGCGCCATAAACGCGCTGGCGGGCAGGTTCAGCAGCAGGCAGTCGCGCAGCGCATAGACCGCGCTATTGCGTGGCTCGGCGGCGACCACGCCCATCTCACCAAGCAGTTCGTAGCGATTCACATAGCCCAAAATGCGCGCGTCATGGCGCACTTGCAGACGGCCATGCACCAACACATGCAAAAATCGCGGCGGATCGCCCGCGCCATAAAGCCGCTCGCCGCTGACCAGGCGTTGCGCTTTCGCCATCTTGGCGAGGGCCTCTAGCGCGGCCTCGGGCAATGCCGCAAAAACCGCCACCTGCTTGAGGCTGGCGATATAGTCGGTGTGGCTCATGCGTGCTTTTTCGCCTCTTTGGCCGCCACCGCTAAGCGGATTTGGTCGATGTTTTCGCGCAATAAGTCCGCGACCAGTTCATCGGTGCGCGGGTCGTGCAGCACCTGCTCAATCACGCGCAATGCCGTTTCGGTCGTGCCTTCGATGATCTCGTTGTAATACGGCAGTCGTTTAAAGCGCCCCGTTTGCGGGTCTTCGCGGAGCTTTTCGCGAATCATGTCGCGCAGCTCGCTTTGGTTTTCTTCCAATGCCCGCGCGATATTGCGCGTGTAAGTGCCCTTCACCAGCACATCGGCGACCTGATCGAGCACCGCTACCGTCACCGAGCCGCTAATCGCGCGCACGATGCCCTGCTTAAAGCGATTGACCAGCCGATAGGTAAACTCCTCGCCGAGCACACGGTCGGCCGCCACGCCCATCCGCGCCAATAAAATCACCACACGAATAAGCCGGAAGCTACGCAGCGCCGGGTCGGAAACGGGGATCATGCCGAGCACGTCGTACCAATTGCGGCCAACGAAACCGAGCGTCCATTGTTCCGCGCGCCAGCGCCACAGGAAATTCAAGAAAAACAGCGCGCAAATGCTGTAGTCGGCCAAAATAATGGCCTCGCGCTGCATCGGTGTGACCGAGCCCCAACTCTCCCAGGCCAGCAGTGCCACGGAAATCAGGGCCAATACCAGCAGGACCCAATCGGCCCAACTGCCGCCGGTTAAGGGTTTTTGTGCGGCGGCTTCGTCAGCGCTTAAGGGGCGATAAGGCGTGCTAGTCGACTCGGACATAAATTAAATCCCAGACCCCGTGGCCTTGCTCGTGGCCGCGTTGCTCAAATTTCGTTAAAGGTCGCCACGCGGGGCGCGGCATGTATTCGCCAGGCGCATGCGCATTGGCAAAACCGGGGGCGGCCTCCATATGCTCGAGCATCCATTCGGCGTAAGGTGCCCAGTCAGTGGCCATGTGAAAGCGCCCGCCAATAGCCAGCGTTTGCCGCACCAGCGCAATCAAATCGGGGCGTACAAAGCGGCGTTTATGATGCCGCGCTTTTTGCCAGGGGTCGGGGAAAAATAGCTGCACCGTGTCGACACTACCGGGCGTGATGGCCTGCTCTAAAACCTGCACGGCATCCTCGCTGTAATAGCGCAAATTCGTCACGCCTTGCGTGCCGGCATCGAAACACAGTTGCGCCACGCCGGGCTTATGAATCTCGATACCGATAAAATCGCGCGCCGGTGCCGCCTGCGCCATCTCGATGAGTGTTTGGCCCATGCCAAAACCAATCTCTACGGTCAATGGCGCCTGTCGACCAAAGACTAGCTCGGGCTTTAGCGTGCCATCTGCTAGCGTCAGCTGCATGGCAGGCGCAAACTCGCGCATGCCCTGTTTTTGTGAGGTGTTGAGCGGCGACGTGCGCGGCATAAAGGTTTTAATGCGATCGGTAAACGGGCGCGCCGGTGACTCACTCATGCCATAGACTCGGTGAAATTAAACTGGTGTCGATTGTACGGCTATCGGCCAATGCCACCAAGTCGCCTAAGGAGGCGAGTTGTGAAACGATTGCCACGATGGATCGAATACGGTGCTTTCACGCTGGCTTTGCTCGCCGGCATGGTCAATGTCGTCGGCGTTTTGGGCGTGGCGCCGCAGGCGCTGTCGCATGTCTCCGGCACCGCCACGTGGCTAGGCGCAAGCGTCTGGCAGTCCGCCGCCGCCGTTGGGCACTTAGCGATGATATTGCTCAGCTTCGTCTGTGGCTCAGCGCTATCGGGCGTCATGCTCGGCAGTCGTGATTTACGCGCCGGACGACCCTACGATGTGCTGCTGGTCATTGAAGGCATCTTGCTTGTAGCCGCTTTCTTCACGCTCGATCACGGCATCGGTGTGTATTTGGCCTCCAGCGCCTGCGGCCTGCAAAACGCGCTGGCCACGCATTACAGTGGCGCCATTGTGCGCACCACGCATGTGACCGGCATCTTCACCGATCTTGGCTTAATGCTCGGCGGCTGGCTGCGCGGCGCGCGCTTCGACGCCCGCAAAGCCCGTCTGTTTGGCCTCATCATTCTCGGCTTTATTGGCGGCGGCGTGCTCGGCGCCAAGCTCTTCGTGCTTTTCGGCGCCATGACCCTGCTGCTGCCGGCGCTACTGTGTTTTTGCTTGGCGGCCCTGTATCGTGTGGTGCTACGCCCCACTTAATTGTTGCCGAGTCTTTTATGTCTAGCTTCATTTTGCATCACTATTTTCTTTCGCCATTTTCACAAAAAGTGCGCAGCATGCTCGGCTATGCCGGGCTGGAATGGCAGTCGGTGCGCATTGAGTCAGCGCCGCCGCGACCGGCGTTGGAGCAGCTCACGGGTGGCTATCGTAAAGTGCCCGTGGCGCAAATAGGTGCCGATATCTTCTGCGATACGGCGCTTATATCCACTGAAATTGCACGATTATCGGGGAAGTCAGACATCAGCTTATTGCGCGCTGGCGATGATGAGCTGGCTTATGCTCGCCACACCGATGTGAAAATGTTCTTTGCCTGCTTGTTTGCGGCAGGCTCGTGGGCGCTGGCGAAAACCGTGTGGCGCGAGATGACGCTAAAAGCCATTGTGAAATTTTTTGCCGATCGCATCCAAATTGGTCGTACCAGCAGTGTCCGTAGCGCGCCGCCGAGCGCAGCAAAAGCGGTGGTGCGCAAGCATTTAGTCGCCAATGAAGCACGCCTGCAAACGCAGGACTTTTTGTTTGGCGATGCGCCGCACCATGCCGACTTTTCTACCTATCACAGCCTGTGGTTTATGCGCGATATGGGCCAATCGCCTTTGCTCGCTGAGTTTCCCAAGGTCAATGCCTGGATGGATCGCATGAAGGCTTTTGGCGATGGCGTGTACGCTGAAATCAGTGCCGATGCGGCCTTGCAAGCAGCGAAAAATGCCGAGCCACGCGCGATTGCTGCGGAGCATCAGCGCGATGAGCGCATTGGTCAGCGCGTGCGCATTTCGCCCGCCGACTACGCCAAAGACCCGACCGAGGGCGTGCTGGTCGGCGTTAGCGATGAGCGTTTTATCATTGCCCGCGAGTCGTCGGCGCTGGGCATGGTGCATGTGCACTTGCCACAAGCGGGGTACCGGATCGATGTCTGCTAAATCAGCCACGATTTATCGGCTCGTCAATGAGCGTCACTGGTGCCCGCACGGGCTCAAAGCCAAGGATTTGCTCGAGCGCTACGGCTACTCGGTGCGCGATGAGCATTTGCGTTCGCCCGAGGCCGCGAACGCATTTAAGGCCAAACACGAAGTCAGCACCACGCCGCAGATTTTTATCGACGGTCAGCGTATTGGCGGCCACGTTGATTTGCGTCGGCACTTAGGCCTGAGCGTGCGCGACCCGAAAGCGCTGAGCTACCGACCCGTCATTGCGATTTTTGCCGTGACCGCGCTGATGGCATTGGCAGTGCAGCTAGCCGGCGGCTTTGTTGGTGCGCAAGGCGCCTCTGGCTCCTGGCTTGCCGCATTCATGCCATGGCTGATGAGTTTCGTGGCCTTCAGCATGTGCGTATTGGCGATCTTAAAGCTGCGTGACCTCGATGCCTTTAGCGGCCAATTTCTCGGCTATGACTTGCTGGCCAAGCGCGTGGTGCGCTACGCCTATGTATACCCGTTTGCCGAGGCGTTTGTTGGCGTCGGCATGTTGCTGCCGGCGCTACATCTGGTGGTGGCGCCGGTGGGCTTATTTATTGGCGGCATTGGCGCGGTGTCGGTCATTAAAGCGGTCTATATTGACCGCCGCGAACTCAAGTGCGCCTGCGTGGGTGGCAATAGCAATGTGCCCTTGGGCTTTGTCTCGCTCACCGAAAACCTGATGATGGTGGTGATGGCGCTGTGGATGCTGGCGGCTTAGCGAAACGCCACGCCATCGAGCGGGCTAGACGCGCTGGCGTATAACTTGCGCGGCATACGTCCCGCCAAATACGCCTCGCGACCGGCTTCCACGGCTTTTTTCATCGCCGATGCCATCAGCACCGGCTGACCGGCGGCGGCAATGGCGGTATTCATCAGCACCCCGGCCGCGCCAAGCTCCATGGCCACGGCAGCATCTGAGGCGGTGCCGACGCCGGCATCAATGAGCACCGGCACCGTGGCTTCTTCCAAAATAATGCGCAAATTATAGGGGTTCACAATGCCTAACCCCGAGCCAATCAGCGAGCCCAAAGGCATTACGGCGACGCAGCCCATGTCGGCGAAAATGCGCGCGGCAATCGGGTCGTCGTTGCAATAGACCATCACCTCAAAGCCCTCGCTGACTAGCGTCTCCGCGGCTTTTAGTGTCTCTGGCATATTGGGGTATAGGGTTTTTTGGTCGCCCAAGACTTCAAGTTTGACGAGCCGATGATCATCGAGCAGTTCGCGCGCTAGCCGGCAGGTGCGCACGGCTTCCTCGGCGCTGTAGCAGCCAGCGGTATTGGGCAAAATCGTGTAGCGGTCCGGCGAGATGACATCGAGCAAATTCGGCTCGCCCGGCGTTTGGCCAATATTGGTGCGCCGCACGGCGACGGTCACGATTTCCGCGCCACTGGCGGCAATCGCCTCGGCGGTCTCGGTCATATCTTTGTATTTGCCGGTGCCCACCAGTAGGCGTGAATGGAAGCTGCGTCCGGCCAGCAGAAAAGCATCCGACATGAAAAATCTCCGCGCGAAAAACTCGATTGTACGGTGTGGGCTTGATCGCGACTAGCGCTATGCTCCTAGGGTGTTTGCTGAACTTCATGTGTATGTGCGTTTGATCAACCAAGGAGATGCTATGCGCGACTTCATATTATTGCGCCGTAAAGCGGTTATTCGCCCGTTTGCGAGGTTGCGGCAAGTCCGCCGGTGCGTCAGCGTCATGGCATTCATCGGGAGCACTGCACTGCTCGCCGCCTGCAGCAGTCACGCACCTTTAGCCACCGTGGCCGCCGTAGACCTCGAGCGCTACGCCGGCGACTGGTACGAGGTCGCGCGCCTGCCCAACCGCTTCCAAACCGACTGCGCTGGCGATGTCATGGCGCGCTACACCCGCGATGGCGATGAGATCCGCGTACTCAACCGCTGCCGCCAAGCCAATGGCGAGGTGATGTCGGCCGATGGCATCGCGAAGGTCGTGCCCAACTCCGGCAATGCCCGCCTGCGCGTTAGCTTCTTTTGGCCATTTTACGGCGACTACTACGTGCTCGCGCTCGACCCCAACTACCAATGGGCACTGGTTGGCGCGCCCGACCGCAGCTATTTATGGCTGCTCTCGCGCACACCGCAGTTGCCCGAGCCGGTCAGCACGACATTAGTCCAGAAAGCACAAAGCCTCGGCTTTAACACCGAGGCTTTGCAGTTCACCAAGCAGCTAAAGCCATTGCCGTGATGGCAGTGGCCGTTGCGGGCTTATTCGAGAGTTAGCGCGATGTCGGAAATCACTGGAGCTGTGGCCCCTGTACCAACTGTGTTTGTAGCGCTTGGATAGGCAGTTGCCACACCCGACGTTAGGTTGACGGTATAAAGACTCGTAGTGCCTGCAGCGCCAGTAGCTAAACCAATTAAAGGTAAGCCATTTGCGCCACCAACGATGTCCATGCTGGCGCGATCAAATGGTACAGGTGTTGCTGTGATAACAGGTGGTGTTGCTGTTGAAGATGAGCTTGTTCTAATTGCGCCCTGAAAAGTGAACGTTCCGACATTTGCATTTTGCAAAGCCAACGATTGATTGCCCACATCCAGATCATACAATTGCGTACCGTTTGGTGGTGCGAAACTGTTTGTATAGGCAGCTGCAACGATGCTAATGGGCTGTGGTGATGTTGGCAGAGCGGCTGCACCCATTGCGGGCATGTCATAAGTTTTACTCAGCATGCCATCGATAGTCGTGCTGAACATATCAACATCAATGCGAAGGTTTAACCCTCTCGTATTCATCACCCGAAGCTTGTCCGCCGCAGGGTTGAAATCTACTGAGTAAGTTACGGGTGTATCTATTGGAGCAGCAGTTGTTCCAGTATTAACGCTAGTCGGTAGGCTCAAGCTCAGTGATCCACCAACGGTTGCCGCACCGGTTGCTTTATTAATGGTGATGATGCGCGACTTCGAGGTGATGCCGTAGAGCTTGCCATCGGCAGGGCGGAAATCGATGCCCAAAACAGTTTCGGCAGCAGTCGTGTCTGATCCAGGCATTAAGCCCGTGATCTGTTTTGCATCTGCTGTACTGGCGGATTGTGGGGCTGTTGGCAGGAAACGCAGAATTTTGCCGTCATCAGTTAATGCATAAGCCGCTGTAGTTTTCGTCTTCAGCGTGATGCCTTTGACAGGAACCATGCCACTGCCGAGTGACTTAATTAACGTCGCTGCTACAGGTGTAGTGGCTGGTGCAATAATTGCTGTTGGCGCTAAATCAATTGCATACAGGCTGGTCGTACCACCAGCTGTGAGTGCGGCATAGCCTTTATTGTTGAAGCCATCAATGTCGAAGCCGTTTACATCCGATGCATCCACACCCAATGCAACGGCACCTGAGAGTTGGCTATCATTGTCTGCTGCATTTTGCTGGAAGAGTCGGTCGCCTTGCGTATCAATATCCCAAAGCCGTGTTGAAACGGGTTTTGAGATACTGTTGGTGTAGGCGGCAGCTGTCATTTTGAAACCAGTGGGCTGCGGTGGCATCGCTGTGCCGCCAGTACCAATTGTGCCGATATCTGCTTGGCGATTCACCGCGCCAGTGTCAACATTGACTACTAAGCTCATGCCCGTGTCGTCAATGACTCGTAGCCGGTCTACCACGGGGTTAAAATCAACGCCGAAGCTTGTGCCTGTCAGTGGGGCAGTGAAGGGGAGGGTGCTATTTACAGGAACCAATGCTTGTCGGCCGCTTACCGCACCTGTTGTGTCATCAATCACATAAACAGCACTTTTAGTGATGCCATAAAGCATACCGTTTGATGGGCGGTAGTCGATGCCGATCAGCTCTTCGCCAGAATTAATGCCGGTAACGGCCATGCGCTTGACAACTTTGTCGGGATTGGCGATATCGATAAGCCAAAGCTCATTGGCAGTTGTTAACGCTACCGCATTGGTGACTACTGGAGTTACGGGATTAAGAACATTATTATCACTACCACCGCAGGCGCTTAATGTCAGCGCTGCCGCAACAGCCATGCTCAAATAAGTCTTTTTCATGATGTCCACATCCGTTGTTGAGAGTTCTTAACCATGCCACGGCCTTAATTGGACATACGGTTATACAGAACCACTACACAATCGCTACAAATAGACTATTTAGTCTAATGTGGTGCTTACCCAAACAAGCGCATGGCGACGAATAGCATGATCATCATCACGCCAATAACGAGCTTGGCGACGATACCCAAGAGCATGCCAATGGTCGCGCCCCAGCCCGCGCGATGTGCCTGACGCCACGGTCGTCCGGTTGATAATTCGCCCAGCATGGCGCCTAGAAAAGGCCCAATTATCAAGCCGATAGGTAGTATGAATAGCCCCAAGATGGCACCGAGCAACGCGCCCACCACCGCGGCCTGAGAGGCCCCTGTGCGTTGGGTGCCGAGCGCGCCGGCAATGAAGTCGAGTGCCACTGCCGCCACACATAAAACGGCCAGCACGATCAGTGTACCGGTGCCTATATAGGCAAAATCTTCCGACCAAGCGGCAGTGAACAAGCCCAGCAATAAGATGGGCGGTCCGGGGATGGCAGGCAGCACCATGCCCACCATGCCGGCGACAATAAGCAGTGCGGAGATGATGATTAGGCTTGGCGTGATCCAATCAATGCCGGTCAGCGCTTCCATTAGCCGCCGCCAATGGCGTGGACAATTTCCAGTGCGTCATTGGCGCTGAGCACGTGGCTGGCGTGTTGGCTGCGCGGCACAATCTCGCCATTGCACTCAATGGCAATGCGCCTGCCAAGCAAGTCTTGGGCGGCAATGAGGTCGCTAATGGTGCTGCCCTCAGCGAGTTCGAGCGACTCGCCATTGAGTCGAATGATCATCGGCTCACCGCCCAGGCGAGCCACAACCAGCCGGCTATGAACGCCAAGCCGCCAATCGGTGTGATGGCGCCAAACCAACGCGGTGCGCCGAGCGCCATGGCGTAGAGCGATCCAGCGAAAATCACGATGCCGACTTGCAGCAACAGCGCCGAGGTTTGCAGACCGGGTGTGGGCAGGGTGGGCGAAAGTGCGGGACTAAAGCGCAACAACAGACCAACGACTAGGAGCCCAAGCGCATGGGTAGTGTGATAGCTGACCGCAGTTTGCCACCACGCCATGTGCTCGGCACTCAAACGCGCTTTCAGTCCGTGCGCGGCAAATGCGCCAGTGGCAATGCACAAGGCCAGATTAAGCGCGGCAATGCAAAGCCAATTCATGCCCTAGGCCACCAGCACAGCGCGGACTTTATCCATGGCGTTTTTCTCAAGCTGACGAATACGCTCGGCCGACACACCAAATTCGGCGGCAAGCTCATGCAGCGTGGCTTTTTGTTCGCTCAACCAGCGCCGCGCGAGAATAGCTTTGCTGCGATCATCGAGGGTGTCGAGGGCAGCCATTAGGCGCTCGCTGTTATTGCTCTCAAAGTCCGACGCTTCAATTTGCACGGCGGGGTCGTAGCGGCGGTCTTCTAAATAATGGATCGGCGCGTGGCTGGCGCGCTCGTCGTCATCGTCGGGGCTGCCGTCGATGGGCGCGTCGTAAGACAGCAGACGACCTTCCATCTCTAAGACATCGCGGGCGCTCACATTTAAGTCGCTGGCAATGGCCTCAGCTTCGCTCAACGTTAGGTTGGCTGAAGACTTTTTCATGGAGCGCAAATTGAAAAATAGTTTGCGCTGCGCCTTGGTGGTGGCGATTTTCACGATGCGCCAGTTTTTGATCACGTATTCGTGAATCTCGGCTTTGATCCAATGCACAGCAAACGACACCAAACGCACGCCCATGGTCGGGTCGAAGCGCTTTACGGCTTTCATCAGGCCAATATTGCCTTCTTGAATTAAGTCGGCTTGCGGCAGGCCATAGCCAGCGTAGCTTTTCGCGATATGCACAACAAAACGCAGATGCGCGAGCACGAGCTGGCGGGCGGCATCGAGGTCGGCCTCAACATGAAAACGCTCGGCGAGCGTGCGCTCTTCATCGGCGGTGAGCACCGCAACGCGGTTGGCAGCATGAATATAGGCGCCTAAATTGGCGCCGGGAACCGCTACTGCAATGGGCGCGAGGGCTTGGCAGTCAGTCATTTTGTGTGATGCCTCCATTGGCAAGTCAATTCACAGCACCCGTAACTATAAGCAGCGATGGTGCTGGCTGCAAGTGATCAGGGCTCCAGTTCGCGCAAATGGCGGCCCACAGCGATCCAGGCACCAACTAAGCCGAGCGCACTGGCACCGACGATCACGGCCACGCCGGTCTCGACGGTGGGGTAGCTCAAGGCAAATTGGCTGCCATATAAACGCGCCAAAGTCAGGACTGGTTCACTGAGCCATGCAATTAAGCCGCTCACCGTGGCCAGCGTAAAAACGCCAGCACTCAGGCCGCACCATAGCCCCATATAAACAAAGGGTCGGCGCACAAAGCCGTGCGTACCGCCGAGCAGGGAGATCACGCGGATTTCATCGCGGCGTGATTCAATACTCAGGCGGATGGTGTTACCCACAACCAACAGCCCGCCTAAAATCAATGTGCCAGCAATGGCCAACAGCAGGCGTTCGCCAATGTCGAGCGCAGTACGCAAGCGCTGCACCCATTCAATATCGACCTCGGCGAGCGCCACTTCAGGCCATTGCGCAAATTGGTCGCGCAGCGCGGTCATGGCTTTGGTGTCGGAGGTGTCTTTTGGGAAGACTTCAAGGACTGCCGGTAATGGGTTGCTGTCGAGCTGCTCGAGCGCGGGGCCGTAGTTGGACTTGGCTTTGAACTCTTCTAGGGCATCTTCTGGCGTAATTAAATTTGCGCGACTAACGCCCGACAGCGCCTGCGCTTGTGCCAGCACGGTGCGTTGTGCGGCGGTGTCGGTGCCTTCATTTAGGTAAATAGACAATCGCGCGTCGGCATCCCAAGTGGCCACGGCTTGGCGTGTGTCATGCAGCAGCTGGCCGAGCGCCAGCGGTAAGCTCAAGGCGATGGTCATCACGGTGACGGTCATTAACGTGGCAAGGGGTACGCGGGCGAGGCGGCCGAAGCTGTCGCTGGCCTCGCGTCGGTGATGACCTAGCCAATGTTGAAAGCGTGAGCCAATGGTGCTTTGTGAGCTACGCGCACCGCTAGGTTTTTTCGGCGAATTCGGTTTTTTGCCGGCGGCAATGGGCTGATTCATGTCGCGGCTCCTGTGTCGGCGACCAACTGGCCGGCTTGCAAGGTCAGTAAGCGATGGCGGAAGCGGGCAATGAGCGCGAGGTCGTGGGTGGCGACCAAAATGCTGACGCCAACGCGCGACAGATCTTCAAAAATATTCATCACTTCCACAGCGAGTTGCGGGTCTAAGTTGCCGGTGGGCTCATCGGCGAGGATGACCGATGGTTTGCCGACCACGGCGCGGGCAATGCCGACGCGTTGTTGTTCGCCGCCGGAGAGCTCCAGCGGCATGGCCTTGGCGCGATGCTTGAGGCCGACCAAGTCGAGCGCCGCATAGACGCGATTGGGGATGTCGCGTGCGGGCATACCGGCAATAATCAGCGGCAGCGCGACATTGTCGAAGACGCTGCGGTCATCGAGCAGGTTGTGATCTTGATAGACCATGCCGATGTCGCGGCGAGCCAGCGCGATTTGCCGGCCTTTGAGCGCGCCTTGGTCGCGGCCATTAACAATGACGCGGCCGCTGCTGGCTTTCTCAATACGCATGATGAGCTTGAGCAGTGTGGATTTGCCGGCACCGGAATGGCCGGTGAGGAAGGCCATTTCACCGGTGGGCAGGTCAAAGCTGAGCTCACGCAGCGCATCGAATTGCGGCGGGTAGCGCTTGCTGACGGATTCAAAACGGATCATTCATGGCTCCTAGAGCGATTACGCGCGGCTGTCGTCAAACAGCGCGCTGACAAATTCGTCGGCCTCAAAGGGGCGCAGGTCATCAATGCCTTCACCCACCCCAACAAAACGGATGGGTAGGTTCGTGCGGCTGGCGATATTAAACAACACGCCGCCTTTGGCGGTGCCATCGAGCTTGGTTACGGTGAGGCCGGTGAGCTTCACCGCTTGGTCAAAATCACGCACTTGGTTGAGCGCATTTTGGCCGGTACCGGCGTCGACCACGAGCATGATTTCATGCGGCGCGCTAGCATCGATTTTTTTCAAAACGCGCACAACTTTACTGAGTTCATCCATCAAATGCGATTTGTTATTTAAGCGCCCGGCGGTGTCGGCAATCAGTACATCCATGCCGCGCGATTTGGCACTGCTGTAGGCATCAAACAGCACCGAGGCAGAGTCGGCGCCTGTGCCTTGCGCCACAACCGGCACGCCATTGCGCTCACCCCAGGACTGCAATTGCTCGACCGCGGCGGCGCGAAAGGTGTCGCCAGCGGCGAGCATGACTGAGCGACCTTCACGCGTGTAGCGCTGCGCAAGTTTACCGATGGTCGTGGTTTTGCCGACGCCATTAACGCCAACCACCAAAATCACGAATGGCTTTTGCAGCTCGCCAATGCGCAGCGGCTGCTGGCGCGGACTTAAAATGTTTGAGAGTTCGGAGCGCAGCGCATCCATGAGCGCGTGCGAATGCAGCAACTCTTGGCGGGAGACTTGCGCGGTGAGGGCATCGACAACACGGCGCGTGGCATCGACGCCCACATCGGCGCTGAGCAGTTGCGTTTCGATATCTTCTAAGAGTTCATCATCGATTTCTTTGGCACCAATGAGCAAGGTGGCCATGCCGGCGCTAAATGACTTTCGGGTTTTGCTTAAGCCCGACTTCATGCGGCCAAAAAAACCGCCGTCATCATTGTTTTCGTGTGAACTCATGCCGGCTTCCAGTCGTAGTACAGGTGTCGCGGCTAGCCGCCCGCGAGGGATGCGCTATGCTACCACCCTTGTTATTGACCCTAAAGGACGAAGCTATGTCTGTTGCGTGGCGATTTGCGTGGATGACGTTGTTGGCCGTGCTGAGCCCGGCGCTGATGGCGCAGTCGGAGGCCGTGCAGTTTCGTCTCGATAATGGCTTGCGCGTGGTCGTGCAGCCCGATTCGCGCGCGCCGGTGGTGGTCACGCAAGTCTGGTATCAGGTCGGCTCGGCCGATGAGCCACCAGGCCTAACCGGTATTTCGCATGTGCTTGAACACATGATGTTTAAGGGCACGCCGACGGTGCCCGCCGGTGAGTTCTCGCGGGTGGTGGCGCATATGGGCGGCGATGACAACGCCTTCACCACCGATAACTACACCGTGTATTACCAAAACCATGTCGCCGATCGGCTGCCCTTGGCGCTGGAAATGGAAGCCGATCGCATGCAGCACGCCATTATCGACCCGAAAGCGTTTGCTAGCGAGCTGCAGGTGGTCATGGAGGAGCGCCGCCTGCGCACCGATGACAACCCGCAGGCGCTGGCCTATGAGCGCTTTCAGTTGCTGGCTTTTCCGAGCAGCTCACAGCGCAGCCCCACCGTGGGCTGGATGAGCGATTTGGAGCAGCTTAGCGCCGACGATGCGCAGCGTTGGTACACGACTTGGTATGTGCCTAACAACGCTATTTTGGTGGTGGTCGGCGACGTTGATCCGCAGCAAGTAAAGGCCTTGGCCGAACGCTATTTTGGTGACATTGCCGCGCGTGATGTGCCACGCCGTTCGACCGGCCGCGAGTTGGTTGCCGCCGGTGAGCGTCGACTCAAGATGACCTTGCCGGGGCAGGTGCCTTCGCTATTTATTGGTTTTAATTGGCCGAGCTTGAGCAGTGCCATTGGCGCGCAAGATGCGTATGCGCTGCGGCTGCTCGCCGGTGTCTTGGACGAGGGCATCAGTGCGCGCTTGGAGCGGCAAGTCGTGCGTGCCGGCAAGGCGGCGGCGATTCGCTCGGGCTACGACATCATGGCGCGCGGCGATACGCTATTTAATATCACGGCGATTCCGGCGAAAGGCCAAACGCTCGATGAGCTCGAGGCGAGCCTATTGGCGCCGGTGCGTGCGCTGCGCGATGAGCTGGTGTCGCCAGCAGAAATTGACCGAGTGCTCGCCAATGTCGTTGCGCAATCCGTATTTGTGCGCGATCAAGTCGATGATCAGGCACAGCTTTTGGGGCGCTTGGCGAGCAACCATTTACCGCTCGATTGGGCCAATGGCTACGCCGATCAGCTCAAGCGCATCACGCCTGAGCAGCTGCGCGATGTGGCGCGGCGCTATATCCAAGATGATCGGCTCAGCATCTTGCAGCTGCGAGTGACAGGAGCTCAGCGATGATCGGGTTTATGCAACGTCTGTTGATGGGTGTTGGCCTGAGCACGGCGCTAGCGCTTCCGGTCTGGGCTGGCCCGGAGCATGGCGGTGTGAGCCCTGGTCCGTTGACAGCACTGACACGCTTGCAGAGTGCGCCGGCGTTATTGGCCGAGCGCGACCAAACGCCTGCCGTGCATGTTGCCCTAAAGCGCTGGACTACGGCGGAAGGCCTGCGCGTGCTGTGGTCGCGTAATACGCAACTGCCATTGCTCGATGTGCGTGTGGTTTTTGATGCCGGCGCCGCGCGTGAGGGTGAGCATGCGGGCGTGGCTGCCGCGGTGTCGAGTTTGCTTGAGGAGGGCACGACAACGCGCAGTGCGCAGCAAGTGGCCGAGGGCTTTGAGGAAGTTGGTGCGCAGTTTTCCGCCGCCAGTTATCGCGATATGGCCTTGGTCAGTGTCCGCGTGATGAGCGATGCAGCTCGCCGTGATGCCGCCACCGCGCTACTGAGCGAGGTCATTAGCGCACCGCGTTTTGCTGACAAGGACTGGCAGCGCATGCAGGAGTCTATGCGCCTGAGCCTGCGCCAGCGCTTGCAATCACCGGCGGGCCGCGCCGGCCAAAGCTTTTATCAATTGCTGTATGGCGCGCACCCGTATGCGCGCATGCCCGGTGGCGATATCGATAGCATTAACGCCATGACGCCCGCCGATCTGCAGGCCTTTCATCAGCGCTATTACACCGCCCAAAATGGCGTGTTGGTGCTGGTCGGCGACATCAGCCGCGCCGATGCCGAGGCCTTAGCTGAGCGTGTCTCACAGGCCTTGCCGGTGGGCGAAAAAGCGCCTGCGTTGCCAGCCGTAAAGCCACTCGCCAAGCCCGAACGCGTGCATCAGGTATTTCCTTCTGAGCAAGTCTCGGTGGTCATGGGCGCTGTCGGCATCAGCCGTGGCGATACCGATTATTTTGCCCTGATGGTCGGCAATGAGCTGCTTGGCGGCAGCGGTTTCGGCACACTGCTAACGCGCGAGCTCCGCGAAAAGCGCGGCCTGACCTATAGCGTCACCAGTCGTTTTATTCCGATGCGCGCCGCTGGGCCATTTCAAATCAGCTTTTCCACACGCCATGACCAAGCCGCAGAAGCATTGAGCCTAACGCGCCAATTGCTCTCAGATTTTGTCCGCCAAGGTCCCAGCGAGGCTGATGTCAGTGCGGCGAAAGCGAACTTATCGCAAGCCTTTCCGCGCAGCGTGGCGAGCAATGCGCAAGTGGCAAGCTTCTTGGCAATGATTGGCTTTTATGAGCTGCCGGATCGCTTCATTGATGACTATATTGGTCAGCTAGCGGCGGTCGACTTGGCCCACGTGCGCGCCGCCATGAGCCGTCATATTCAGCCAGAGCGTCTGCTGGTGGTCACCGTGGGGCGTTTGGCGGCTAGCCCCGAGGCCGCCGAGAAAGGTAACCGTTGGCGTTTGTCGAAATGACAGCAAAACGCGGCGGTACGCGCACCTTGCGCATTATTGGTGGGCGTTGGCGTAGCCGGCAGCTGCACTTTGTCGATGCGCCGGGCCTGCGACCGACGCCCGATCGGGTGCGCGAGACGGTGTTTAATTGGCTGCAGTTTCATATCCCGCATCGACACGTTTTAGATATGTATGCCGGCAGTGGCGCCATGGCTTTTGAGGCGCTCTCGCGCGGCGCGGCCAGTGCCACGCTGATTGAGTCCGATGCCAGTCAGGCTAAGGCGTTACAGGCCAGTGTGCAGGCGCTGAGTGCGGAGCACGCTACCATTGTGCGTGATGACAGTTTGCGTTGGCTGACTTCAGCGCCATTGCCCGACGGCGGCTATGGCTTGATCATCCTCGATCCGCCATTTCATCACGGCCATATTGATAAAGCCCTGGCGGCGTTGCAGGAAAAAGGCTGGCTGCAAGCGGATACCTGGGTCTATGTGGAGACCGAGCTGGCGCCCGAGGAGCTGACGCTGCCGGCGTCTTTGGGCTTGCATCGGCACACGCGCGCAGGCATGGTCTGGGCCTTGTTATTTCGGGTGGAGAGCGCAGGTGACGACGCAAGCTGAAGCATCGGCATTTATTCCCGGGTTAAGCCGTAGTCCATTTAAGCCGGCTTGGTGGTTACACAACGCCCATCTACAAACGCTGTATCCGACCTTGTTTCGTAAGCTTGAGGCGCCCGCCTGCGTGCGCGAGAAAGTCGCCTTGAGCGATGGCGATTGGCTGTACCTCGACTGGCATTTGCCGAAAGACTGGAAAGATTCCGGTATGCCGCTCACGGTCATTGTGCACGGTTTAAGTGGCTGTAGCGGATCACACTACGTGATGGGTTTGCAGAAGGCGCTAGCGCAGCGTGGTTGGGCCAGTGTTGCGATGAATTGTCGCGGGGCCACTGGCGAGGCCAATGATCTGCCGCGCGCTTACCATGCGGGCGCCCACGATGATTTAGCGGCAGTCATGCGCTTGGTGGCCGAGCGCTACGAAACGGTGCCATTGAGCTTGGTGGGCTATTCGTTGGGCGGCGCCATGACGCTGAATTACTTGGCCACCATGCCGTTGCCGGCGCACTTATTTGCCGCCACGGCCGTATCGGTGCCGCTCGATTTGGCGTCATGTGCAGAGCGTTTAGATCAAGGCTTGTCGCAAATTTATCGCAAGCACCTGCTCGATAACCTGATGCGCGCGTGGCGACGTAAAGTCGTGAAATTGCGGGTCTTGGGTCGCGATGCTGATGCCGAACGCGTTGAACATCTGCTCGCGCTCGGGCCATTCAATTCATTTCGCGCCTTTGATGATGCGGTGATTGCGCCGCTGCACGGCTTCCACAGTGCCGATGATTATTATGCGCGATGCAGTCCCTTGCAGCATCTGGACCGCATTCATTGCCCCACACTGATTATTCAGGCTGCCGATGACCCATTTTTAACGCCACTCTGCTTCCCGGAAGCGAGCACCTTGTCGTCATCGATTTATTTAGATGTGTCACCGCAAGGCGGGCATGTTGGTTTCGTCAGTGCTGGCGAGCAGTGGCGCGATCCGGTGTATTTTCTCGAACAACGCATTCCCGCCTTTTTGGATGCCCAGGTGCCAGACAGCGTGCGCCACGCCGAAATGGTGAAGCGCTTGCCGCCGGCATATCAGTCCTCGCTGGCTAAGACGTCGACTTAGCGTAATGCGCCTTGAGCGCGGCCAGACCGGCTTTGGCCTCGCCGCGCAAATACGGTGCCTCTAAGCAAATCACATGCAAAATACCGCGCCGCAACATGTCTTCAGTGATGTCGCCGCTGGCGCGCGGCTCATCCAAAAATAAGCCCGTGGTGTGTAGGAAGTTGACCCAGTTGGTGGCGGTAATCCAAATCGTGATGGCCAAGGTGTCGATGGTTTCAGCGTCAGCCTCGATCATGCCGGCGGCTATTTGCGCGCGATACAGCTCGCGGAGTTGCTCCAGTACACGCAGCGAAAATGCGCGATAGGGCGCGCTCAGCTCAGCGGTTTCAAGCAAATGCGTCATGTCGCGATGCAGGAAGCGAAACTCCCACAGCACCGTCAGCACACGCTCAAACAAGTTGGCTTTGTCGGCTTGCGTGAGCGGATGATCATCGGGGAAGGTCAGCGTGGCCGCCATGCGCTCGGCATAACGCGTAAATAACGCATGGATAATCGCGTCTTTATTTTTGAAGTGGTAGTACAGATTGCCTGGGCTCATGCCCATCGCCGCGGCCAAATGATTGGTGGTGACTTGGCGCTCACCTTGGCCATTAAACAGCTGCAAGCTGGTGGCCAAAATGCGTTCGCGGGTCTTTAGGGGCACAGCAGAATTCATGGGATGCTCAGTCGCGTCATTGACAACTTAGAGTAAATGCTCTAAAAAATTCGCACAAGTCGTCTGATCATTTTAGGCGCATCTACTTTTTGATGAGGTTGTCATGGTTGCTCACAATGCGGCGTTAGCCGAGCAGAATCCACAAGTCGCTGATATGCAGCGTATTTTTAACGCGCAGCGGGCATCTTATGGTCTCCGCCCAATGCCTTCAGCCGAGGAGCGTATCGCCGGCTTGAAACGTCTGCGCGATGTCATTGTCAAATACCAAGATGATTTAGCCGATGCGGTGAGCCAAGATTTTGGCCATCGCTCCACGCATGAAACCAAAATTGCCGAAGTGCTGACCTCGCTCGAAGCCGTGAAATATGCGCTGAAAAATGTCAAAGGTTGGATGAAGCCGCAGAAGCGTCATAGCGGCATTTTAGCGATGCCGGCGAAAGCCCGTGTGCATCCGCAGCCGCTCGGTCTGGTGGGCGTGGTGGTGCCGTGGAACTACCCAATTTTCTTGGCGCTTGGTCCCTTGGTTGGCGCGCTCAGTGCCGGCAACCGCGTGATGATCAAGTCATCGAGCTTCACGCCGCGCTTAGGCGAGACGCTGCGCCGCATGCTGGCAGAGGCTTTTGCCGAAGATAGCGTGGCGGTGATTACCGGTCGCGGCGAAGTCTCCGAAGCCTTCAGCCACATGCCATTTGACCAAATCACCTTCACCGGCTCGACCAATGTCGGTCGCACCATCATGCAAAATGCCGCGGTGAACTTAACGCCGGTGGTGCTTGAGCTAGGCGGCAAATCGCCGACCATCGTGCACGAGTCTTACCCTATGCGCGACGCCGCTGAGCGCATTGCGTTCGGCAAATGCTGGAACGCCGGTCAGACCTGCGTGGCGCCCGATTATCTGCTGCTGCCTCGTGGCAAGACCGATGAATTTGTCATCGCCTTCACCGCGCAAGTCAGCAAAATGTATCCAACGCTGGTCACCAACGCCGACTACACCAGCATTGTTAATGACAAGCAGTACACGCGCATCCAAAGCTATTTGGCTGATGCGCGCGAACAGGGTGCCCGCGTTATTGAAATTAATCCCGCCAATGAGCGCTTTGAAAATACCCGCAAGATTCCGCCCACGATTGTCATCGGTGCCAAGCCCGAGATGCTGATCATGCAAAACGAAATCTTCGGGCCGATTTTGCCGATTTTGGAAGTCGAGTCGCTGTCGCAGGCGCTGGAGTTTGTTAATGCGCGCGCGCGACCGTTGGCGCTGTATTACTTCGATAATGACAGCGCTCGTGCCGACTATGTGGTGACGCATACGCATTCGGGCGCCACCGGCATCAACGATGTGGTCACGCATGTCGGCGTCGATGACTTGCCTTTTGGCGGCGTAGGGCCGTCGGGCATGGGTCGCTACCATGCCTATGAGGGCTTCCAAACTTATTCAAATATGAAGGCGGTGCTGGAGCGCGCGTCGATTTATTCGGTGCGATACATTTTGCCGCCATTTAATAAAGCCACGCACACCTTGATTAAAAAGCTTTTCCTCGGCCAATAAGTTTTATCGGCCCTAACGCTGCAGTAAACGGAGCCTTCGGGCTCCGTTTTGCTATGTGGCAGACGTGAATTTGGCGCGCTAGGCCTTGGTGATGCGCGCGTATTTGGCTTGCAGCTGCTCGCGGCTTTCCACATGCGCCGGGTCTACCGGAATACACGCCACCGGACACAGCTCTACGCATTGCGGCACGTCAAAATGCCCCACGCATTCGGTACACAGCGCGGGGTTTATTTCATAGATTTCCGGGCCCATGGAAATCGCTAGATTCGGGCAGGCCGGCTCACAGACATCGCAGTTAATGCATTCGTCGGTGATCAAAAGCGCCATATATTAGCCTTCGCGTGGGCCGTGGCCGAGCTTCTCAGCAAAGCCGGCGAGCACATTGGGCGAGACAAACTGCTGCACATCGCCGCCGAGAATGGCGATCTCACGGACCAAGCTCGATGAGATAAACGACAGATGCTCTGACGGGGTTAAAAACACCGTCTCGAACTCGCTATTGAGCTGGCGGTTCATATTGGCGAGCTGAAATTCATATTCAAAGTCGGAGACCGCGCGCAGGCCGCGCAGCACCACATTGGCATTCATCTCGGTGACAAAAAACGACAGCAGCTTGTTAAAGCCGACGACGCGCACATTGGGTAGATGCGCGATGACTTCTTGGGCCATTTGCACGCGCTCATCGAGCGAAAATAGCGGCTTTTTCTTTTCGCTGGCAGCCACTGAGACAATCACTTCGCCAAATAAACGCGAGGCGCGCTCGATCAGGTCTTTATGGCCATTGGTGATGGGGTCGAAAGTGCCGGGGTAGATGACGCGTGTGGTCATAGTCATTCCTTGTTCAGTATTTCATCAATGCTAGATAGTGCTACAGTGCGCCCTGTCAGATTAGCAGCGCTCGATGCGTGCATCAGTTCTGCGAACCATACAATAAAAACACGGATAGATAGACATGAAACGCTTAAGTCTTAGCTTAGTCTTTGTGCTCAGTGCCTGCGGTGGCTCGGGCTCATCAAACACGCCCAATGCCCTGCAGCCCGAAGTCACGCCAGTCTCGCGCGCTGAAAATCCCTGTAATCGCAGCTCATGGACAGCCGGTACAGTGGAGTATTGCCGCGGCGAGCTGGTCTATCGCGACTATATTTACGATGACTACGGTGCCGATGCCGGCCTGATTGCGCTCAGCCCCTCCGTGCTCAATGTCACCACGCGTGCCGGTATTCGCGGCAATCCATTCGCCACCACGCCGGGCCTGCTGTCGCCCACCGCTGGCGATGTGACTTACCCAGCCGATAAGCGCAACACCGCCGACTTGGTGCGACTAAGCTTGCGCGAAGACAATGGTCAGCTGCGCATTGAGGCCGAACTCAACACCGTCTTTGCCGCCAATGATGCATTGGTCGCGGTGGCCATCGATACCGATAACGATGCCAGCACCGGCGGTGGTGCTTGGTCGCCACTGAGCGTGCGTAGCGCCGGTTGGGACACGCTCATTGTGCTCGATACCGCCAACCCAGAAACTAATGTGCTGACCACGAGCATGCCGATGCCCGCGGGTAGCACGTGGCGTCTGCAAGCGGCGGTGGCGCAAGCCAATGGCACGGTCATGAATGTGGCCTTTCGCGGCATTGATGAGCAGGCCAAAGCCAATGGCAGTGTCGATCAGTTATTACCGGGCTCCGGTAATTTTTGGGAAGACAAACAGGCCGCTGCGCTGGCCAGTGGCGATATTTCTGCCTTTGGCGAACTGGTCAACACAGCCGATTTACGCAATCGCATCACGCGCGCTGCGCCATTGCCTGAGGGCTTCCATCAGCGCGTCTACACCAGCGCTTACACGGTGGGCGAGGGCATCAATTTTGCCGGTGAGCCCAACCGCAGCGACAACACCAGCGGCTTTTGCTCACAGTCATTTGCGTATTTAGGCAAATACCAACCGTACGGTATCTATGTGCCGCCTTTGGCTGACGGCGAAACCCTGCGCGGTGCGCAGTTGGTCATGCACGGCTGCGAGGCTAATCATGCCAGCCAAATCAATCAACGCAATATGCAGCTGCGCTTCGGCGATGCGCGCCAACGTATTTTGGTCTCGCCATTAGGTCGCGGGCCTTATGGCTTCTACTCAGGCCTGGCCGAGCGCGATGTCCTCGATGCCTTGGCCGACGTGGAGGCGCATTACGAGGTCGACGCCGATCGCGTGGTGTCATCGGGCTATTCCATGGGTGGCTTTGGCGCCATGCACATGGCAGCGATGTATCCCGATCGCTTCAGTGGTGTGGTGAATTGGGTGGGTGCCACGGGAGCATTGACCAATATCCCGAGCATCACGCCAGAGCTCGACGCGCTGCTCGATACCTTGCTGCAAGATGTGGTGTCGCCGCTGCTCATGCCGATTGTTGGCGATGCCCTGAGTGGTGCCAAAGGCTATGAAAACGTCATCAACTATCTGGGTAATTTGCGCCACGTGCCGAGCGCCAACCTCTACAGCGCGCTCGATGAGTTAGTGCAGGTCAACCAAGCTATTGCGTTGGCGAAAACCATGATGAACGAGGGCATTCCCTATCGTTTTTACCTGCATCCGGTGTCTGAGCATCTGACCTTTTTGCTACTCGATGACTGGCAGAAAGAAAGTCAGGCCAGCGCCGACTGGGTGCTGGAGAAAAATCCGCTACAAGTGACTTATCAATTCGATCCGCGCTTTGATTATCCCGAATACGAGCTCGTGCATGACCGCGCCTACTGGCTCTCGGGTCTGCGTTCGCGTGATGGCATGGAGGCGGAAATCGACCTGCGTGGCACCGGTTGCGGTGGCAGCGAGCCGATCTTGGTCGAAGGCACGGATCTTGGTCCAGCACCGACACCTTGGGTGAGCACCAATCGCGTGGAAACGGGCCGCAACACCGTGGCGCCTGAGTCACTGCTGAGCGGTAGCCTGCGCAATGTCTCGGCGGCAAGCATCGATAGCGATCGCATTTGCAGTCGCGGCGAGTCATTGCGCTATGACATTGTCTCCGATGGCCCCGCCACGCTGACTTTCAGCGATGGCCGTGTGCTGAGCTTGGTGGCTGGTCAAAACAGCGGGCAGTTTTAAGTACCGAGGGCGGGGCGGCCTCGCTTGTTACATTTAGCGCTGGCAGCGCGTGCAAAACACCGTGCTGCGCGCGCTTAATCGCACTTCAGTGAGTGGCTTTTGGCAGCGCAGGCAGGGTTCGCCGGCGCGGCCATAAACACTCAGCTGCTGCTGAAAATAGCCCGGCTCGCCCTGACCATTGACGAAGTCGCGCAGCGTGGTGCCGCCTTGTGCAATGGCATTCGCCAAAATCGCGCGCACGGCCACGCTGAGCGCCACATAGCGTTTCTCACTGATGCGCCCGGCCTCTCGCAGCGGGTGTATGCCGACCTCAAACAGCGCTTCATTGGCGTAAATATTGCCAACGCCGACCACCACCTGGCTGTCCATCAGAAAGCTTTTGATGGGCATGGATTTGCCGCGACTCAAGCGAAATAAATGCGTGTCGGTGAAGGCATCAGTCAGCGGTTCTGGCCCGAGTGATGCCAACAACGGATGCTGCTCGGCCGGCAATTCCAGCCATAAGCAGCAGCCAAAGCGCCGTGGGTCGTGGTAACGCAGCTCCCAACGCGGCTCGGCATCGAGGTCATCGGCGGCATCGCTCAAGCTAAACACCAGATGGTCATGGGTTTTGCGCACGCTGCCGGGGTCTACCAAGCGCAAGCTGCCAGACATGCCCAAATGCACCATGAGCACACCGACATGCGCGCTGACCTCATCGAGGCAGTACAGCAAGAGGTATTTGCCGCGTCGCTCGATGCGCTGCACGAGCCGGCCAGTGAGCACATCAGCCAGGTGCTCGGGCACTGGCCAGCGCAGGCGGCCATTGTGCACGATGACGTCGCTGACGCGGCGACCAACACAGTGTGGAGCTAGGCCGGCGCGGGTGGTTTCAACTTCGGGTAATTCAGGCATGGCAATCGTGCGGGAGTTAGCGGGCCTGCAAGCGTAACCCATGCGCGATGAGATCGCGTAGGACAGCGGTGGTCATCTCACGGATCTCAGCAGCTTCGGCCTGCGGCATGGCCGCGCAGACGGCGGCAATCAATGCTGAGCGCCGCACGGGCGCCTCGGCTTCGCTGAGCTGCTCGAGCAAAAATGCCGCGAGCGGGGTGATTTCATGGACCTTGAGCGACAGTGCGGCATCGTCAGCGCGGATGGCCATGAGGCATACCGGTGCTGCGGTGACGGCGCTGAGGTCGGTGTGTTCGCGCCATTCGTGTACGCGCCATTGATAGGCGAGCGCCCAGGCCGGGCCAGCGAGGCTGAGCTTCGGGTCGGAGGCATTGAGCATTGCCAGCACCGCGCTGGCATCAAAGGCCTCGGCCATAGGCGACTCATCGATGTCGGCCACGAGCTCCATCCATTCGTAATGCAGCAGAGATTCAAGCCACGGCAGCGCCGTCAGTTCGGGCCAATCAAGTGCGCCAACAAATTCGCGAAAATGCAGCGAAATATCGTAAAAAAATGGCGAAGTGCAGCTAAAGTCTGCGAAAAATCGCTGCGTTAAGCGACCCCATAAAGCCTCGCCCAGCTGCGCTTTCGCGACCGGGAAAGTGATGTCGACAAAGTTGATGACGTTGTTAAACAGCAGCTCACGATAGGTCGCTAAGCGCTCAGGCTTGATGCCCGTGGGCGCCGCCACGGCGCTGGGGTCGCGCAAATGCGCCGTGAAGGCGAGCTGCTGGCGCTGAAACTCAGGCAGTGCTGAGTCAGCAGCGGTACTGCTTTCAGGGTTCGCCCGCAAGGACTCAGGCGGCACGGCTAGCCGCTCGTGTTTGCGCGTGGCGAATCAGTTGCATCTCATCAAGCAGCTCGGCCATCGGCGGGATATTAAAGTCGCGTTCTAAGAGCGTGGGCAGTACGCCAAAGTGCTGGTAGGCCGCGTCGAGTAATGCCCACACCTCATCGCAGACGGCGTCACCGTGGGTGTCGATGCGCAGGTCATCGGCCTCGTGAAAATGCCCCGCGATATGCACATAGCTGATGCGCTCGGCCGGCAGCGCGGTCAGGTATTGGCGGGCATCGAAGCCGTGGTTGATGCTATTGACGACGATATTATTGACGTCGAGCAGGAGATCGCAGTCGGCGGCTTTTAAGACTTCGCAGACGAACTCATGCTCGGGCATTTCCGAGCCGGGGGCGGCATAGGTGGAGACATTTTCCAGCACCAAGCGCCGGCCCAAAATATCTTGCGCTTGGCGTACGCGCGCGGCGACATAATTGACCGCTTCGCGGGTCATTGGAATCGGTAGTAAGTCGTAGAGGTGGCCGTGGTCTCCGGTGTAGCTTAAGTGCTCGGAGTAGGCGCGAATGTGATGCGTGTCGAGAAAGCCGCGGATGCGCTTGAGCAGGTCCACGTCGAGTGGCGCAGGGCCGCCTATGGAGAGTGATAAGCCATGGCAGACGAAGGGGTAACGCTCAGTCATTTGCCGCAAGTCGCGGGCATAACGACCACCCAGACCGATCCAGTTTTCTGGCGCGATCTCGAAAAAATCGGGGGTATTTACCGGCGTGATGGCCGCCGACCCGGTGAGAAACTCAGCCATAAAGCTGCGTCGCAAACCCAGGCCGGTGCCATTGACCGGAAAACGAGACGCGCTAGGCGCGACGTTCATCCGAGATACTCGTGTTTAAACAAGTAGCTTACTTTTTAGCGCCGCACTTGGCTTCGCCGCATTTGCCTTCATGGCCATCGGCTTTCATGGCGCCGCATTTAGCTTCTTCTGCTTTTTTGGCGCCACATTTCGCTTCGCCGCACTTGGCTTCGCCACATTTTGCTTCGTGAGCTTCGGTTTTGGCGCCGCATTTGGCCTCACCAGCACCGGCTTTATGGGCATCGCCAGCGTGCACAACGCCGGTCATGGAAAGGGCTAACATGGCTGCGATGGGGGTTAGGGTCTGTAACTTTTTCATCGGTCAATCCTCGAAGGTTAAGACGCTTGGCAGCTGCATTGCAGCCATCGTCAAAGCATAGACAACGGCAGGAGAGCCAACGTTACATACACTATACGAAAGATTTTTCTGTGGCCTAGCCGCTGCCACAGCAATTAATGCGGGTGATGATGGTGCTTATGTTCTTCCATAGCCTTTAGCCACGCCTGAACTTGCGCCTCGCTCACTGGCTTGGCTTTGCGTTTGCGCAAGGCCATGAGCATGGTGATGATTTGGATAACCGCGAGTCGGCAATTGCCGCAACGCAATACATGCCAGACCACCAGTAAGTTTGTTTTAAGCGGCAGCGCGCCCGATAAAAATTCGGTCGCATTGGTGCCGACGTCGCGACAATTTAGCATTCGCCGGTCTCCTCATAATGCGACACCATGGAAAATACGCGAATCCGCGCCCTGTGCAGAAGCACACGAAAGTTAGACGGCGAAATATCCAGAGTGTTACAGATTTCTTTTGGCGATAAACCCTCGATATCTTTCAGGGTTAAGGCCAGGCGCTGGCCATCAGGCAGGTCGGCCATGTGATGCTCAAGGCAGTCCTGCAGCACATGCGCCTCTAGCAATGCCTGTGGCGTATCGTCGGTCCAACGCTGAAATTGCACGCCCCAACGCACACCGAATGGCCCGCCCGGCACAAAGGCATTGGCCAATGGATCGTGCTCGCCCTCCAAGCCCTCGAGCGAGACTTCGCGCTTGTGGCTACGCAAAATATTGTAGGACTTGTTCATGGCGATGCGCACCAGCCACGTCTTTAGACCGGAGCGGCCCTCGAAATTGGCGATGGCCGAGTAGGCGGAGATCCAGCTTTCCTGCACGGCATCTTCCGCATGGCGCGGCGCGATACTGCGCGCCGCCGCCACCATAGCGCCACCGAAGCGGCGCATGGCTTCGCCCCAGGCCGACTGTTGGCCCTCCCGCAGGGCATTGAGCAGATCTCGCTCGCTGCTCTTGGCGTTGATTGTTGCATCGGTGGCTGTGGCCATCCGCAGACTCCCTATTATTTTTCGATTTTGAGTTGCTGTGAACCTACCCAATGACGGGCAAATTGCTGTGCCACGCGTCCGCTGCGCGAGGCTCGGGTTTGTGCCCAGCGCAGGGCTTCACCGCGAATGCCAGGGGTCCATTCGGCATAGTTGAGCTGATGTAAATGATGTCGAACCAAGCGCTCATAGTCATCTTGCGAGAATGCGAGGAACGACAGCCACAGACCGAAGCGCTCGGACAGTGAAATTTTCTCTTCAGTCGACTCGCCCGGATGCACTTCGTCGTCTATCCACTGAAATTCGCGATTGTCGGCATGCACGGTGGGCATCAAAAAACGGCGATTGCTGGTGGCATAGATAAGCACATTGTCGGCCGGTGCTTCAATGCCGCCATCGAGTGCGGTTTTCAACGCGATGAGCGCGGGATCGGCGTTGGCAACCGAGAAATCATCGACATAAAGAATGAAGCGCTCGGGCTTATCACGAAGCGGTGCGACGATCTCGGGTAGGTCGATGAGGTCGTGCGGCGGCACTTCGATGAGACGTAGGCCGTCGTTAGCGAATTCATTAAGGAGGGCTTTCACGAGGCTGGACTTGCCGGTGCCACGAGCGCCAGTCATGAGTGCGTGATTGGCGGGCAGGCCGGCGACAAACTGCGCCGTGTTTTGGCGCAAAGCGGCTTTTTGTCGGTCGATGCCGAGCAAGTCGTCTAGGCAAATAGGGTCGACGCGTGGAATGGCTTGCAGGGCGTGTTGGCGCCAGCGCCAAGCGAGCGTGGAAGCGTTATTCATGCGCACCTATCACTGAAAAACAGAAACTGAGTATAGGATGAACAAAGCTGCTTTAGAGCTTAGACAAGTGCACTGCAGTGAAAAATTGCATGAATTATTCGGTCGCGACAAACAAAAAAGCCCGGATCTGACCGGGCTTTTTTGTGAGAAGCAATGAGCAATTACTTGATCTTGGCTTCTTTGAACATCACGTGTTGACGGATTTTTGGATCAAATTTCTTGATTTCCATTTTTTCCGGCATGGTGCGTTTGTTCTTGGTCGTTGTGTAGAAATAGCCAGTGCCAGCAGTGGACACAAGACGGATCTTATCGCGCATGATGTGACTCCTTTACCTGCGGCTTAAACTTTAACGCCCTGAGCGCGCAGATCAGCAACGATCACGTCAACACCCAGTTTGTCGATGGTACGCATGCCTTTAGTGGTCACGCGCAGGCGCACAAAACGCTTTTCGCTTTCCAGCCAAAAACGCTTGTAGTGCAAATTCGGTTCGAAGCGACGCTTCGTTTTGTTGTTCGCGTGCGATACGTTGTTACCAACGATCGGACGCTTGCCGGTTACTTGGCAAACTTTTGACATGATCTGTCTCCGCAATTCATTCAGCTCGCCGCCCAAAACGGCGGCCGAAGCGAGGGCGCGATTTATACCAGAACTCTGCGATCGCTTCAACGCAAATGGCGAAATTTTGTGCCAGATCGCCTATATTGGCTGCTTTCTACGATTCCACTCTCTGGCAAGCGAGCCCTAAAACATGAGCACAGCGATTATCTCTCCCGAATTTACCGGTCTAAAACGCCTACAAAGTCGCGTGGCACAACGCGCCTTGCCGGCGTTTATTCGCGCCACCATCCGGCCATTGTGGGCCAGCACTATGCCGGTGCCTCGCCTGCGGCGCATCACCGAGGTGTTATTGCGCAATGGTCTGGTGCCGCGCGCAGCACAGGTTGGCGAAACCATGCTCGATGGCCGGCCTTGCGAGCTTATAACGCCGGCCACTGGGGCCAGCGAGCAGGTCTTGTTTTTTGTCCATGGCGGCGGCTATGTAGTGTGCTCGCCGCGCACGCATCGCCCGCTCACCAGTCGCATCGGTTTAGCACTCAATGCCACGACCTATGTGCCGACCTATCGTTTGGCGCCGGAAGATCCGTATCCCGCCGGGCTCGATGATGTGCATCGGAGTTATACGGCGCTGCTGGCAAAAGGTGTGGCACCTGAGCACATCACGCTCGCTGGTGACTCTGCTGGCGGTGGCATGGCCTTGGCGTTGGCGCTACGCCTGCGTGACCGCGGCGAGCCATTGCCAGCGCGTATGCTGTTGATCTCACCGTGGGTGGATCTCGCGCTGCAAGGCGAGTCTTTGCAGCGTAATGCCGAGGCCGACCCCATGCTCAGCCTGCCGTGGATTTATGCGAAAACGCCGCTGTATTTGGCCAATACGCCCGCCGATGATCCCGGCGCCTCGCCGCTGTATGCCGATTTAAGCGGTCTGCCGCCGACCTTGGTACAAGTGGGCACGGAGGAGATTTTGCTTAGCGATTCTGAGCGCTTAGCCGAGCGTGCTGAGGCTTGCGGCTGGCCGCTGTCGCTGACCATTTGGGATGGCATGTGGCATGATTTTCAGATGCTCGCTGATCTATTGCCGGAGGCTAATGCGGCGATTGCGGCAATGGCTGAGTTTGTTGAGGGCACGAAATAGCACTGCTAGCTGCTATTGGGCTTTGCTGAACGGCGCTCAGCTCCCTTCGCGCGCGAGCTGGCGCTGGGTTTGCCAGTGTGCCCGGTAGTCGCCGGGCGTCATGCCGGTCCATTGCTTAAAGGCCTTAATAAACACCGCCGCCTCGCGAAAGCCGACCGCTTGCGCGAGCGCATTGATGCTGGTTTGCGGCTCGCGTAGCAGCGCCATGGCGTGCTCACGGCGCAGCTCATCTTTAATTTCTTGGTAACGCGTGCCCTCACTCAAGAGCTGGCGGCGCAATGTGCGGCCTGTCATAAACAGCTCATTGGCTACGGTGTCGAGGCTCGGTAGGTTGGCCATGCCGCCTTGCAATAGGCGGCTGCGTACGCGATGACTCAAGCTGCCCTGAAACACCGGCTTAATGAAAAATCCCAACGGCAGCTCACGAATCAGCACTTTCAGCTCGTCGCGGCTGCGGGTAATCGGCAGTGCCAACATGCGCGCGTCAAAATGCAGCGCGATGCGGTCTTGCTCAAAATGGTGCGGGCAAGGGTAAAGCTGGTGGTATTCCGCTTCATGCGCCGGTGCCGGATAACTAAAGTGCGTGTCAATCAGCAAGATGCGGCGATTGATGAGCCAGCAGGCAAGACGATACCAGCACAGCAAAATCGTCTCGGTGAGCACATGGCCGGCGTCGCGCTCGGGCTCGCGCAGGCGCAATTCAAATTCGGCGATGCCGTCGTGCTCGCGCAGACTCAGCGTGATGTCATCGCTCAAGACCCTATAAAAATGCACGCCGTGGCGCAGTGCTTCACCAAGCGTGGCGGCGCTCAATACGCTGTGCATCATCAGCGGGAAGGTGCCGACGCGACTCGGCGTGGCGGTGAAGCCGAGAAATTCATCGTTGCTGCTGCGCCACAGGGCGCGCATGAGATTGGCGAATTGCACTGGCAGCAGGCGGCCACTGGCGTCATCGAGCCAATGCGCGGGGATGCCGGCCTCGTTTAATAATTGCGCGGGGTTGATGCCCGCGGCAATGGCGCAATGCAGCATGGCCGGCACGACGTGGCCGGAGACGCTTTGGTGCAGCGGATTCATACGCGGGTGGTGCTCATCGATGGTGTCCTAATTTCTAAGGGCATGGCGGCGCTAAATTGGTTAAATACGCTGTTTAATGCATTTGGCTGTCCGAATATATCAATTTTCTTGCCGAATATCTCATTGCCGCCTAAGGCGAAGCTCGCCACACTCGGTGGGTTAATTTTGCCTATCAAAAAGGTGTGCCATGCATTATCCCTCACTCAATCACGACCTCGGCGAGACCGTCGATGCGCTACGCGACAGCGTTAAGCAATTTGTCGATGCCGAAATCCGCCCGATCGCCGATGCGGTCGATCGCAGCAATGACTTCCCCATGCCGCTGTGGCGCAAAATGGGCGATATGGGGCTACTCGGCATCACCGCGCCCGAGGCGTTCGGCGGGGCTGGCTTGGGCTATTTGGCGCATACCGTGGTGGTCGAAGAAATCAGCCGCGCCTCGGCCTCGATAGGGCTGTCTTACGGCGCGCATTCCAACCTCTGCGTGAACCAAATCGCCAAAAATGGCTCACCTGAGCAGCAGCAAAAATACCTGCCCAAGCTCATCAGCGGTGAGCATATTGGCGCGTTGGCGATGTCGGAGCCGAATGCCGGCTCCGATGTGGTGAGCATGAAGCTGCGCGCCGATTTGCACGGCGATCATTATTTACTCAATGGCACGAAAATGTGGATCACCAACGGCCCCGACGCCGATGTGCTGGTGGTCTACGCGAAGACCGATGTGAGCGCCGGCTCGCGCGGCATTACGGCGTTTCTCATTGAAAAAAATATGCCCGGCTTCAGCACGGCGCAAAAGCTCGACAAGCTCGGCATGCGCGGCTCCAACACCGGCGAGCTGGTGTTTCAAGACTGCCGCGTGCCGGTTGAAAACGTGCTGGGCAGCGTTGGTCGCGGCGTTAATGTGCTGATGTCCGGCCTCGATTTCGAGCGCGTGGTGCTCGCTGGCGGGCCAGTCGGCCTCATGCAGGCTTGCCTCGATGTGGTGCTGCCGTATATCCATGAGCGCAAGCAGTTTGGGCAAGCCATTGGCGAGTTTCAGCTCATGCAGGGCAAGCTCGCCGATATGTATGTGGCGCTCAGCACCAGCAAAGCCTATCTCTACAACGTCGCGAAAGCTTGTGACCGTGGCGAGACCACGCGCAAAGATGCGGCCGGCGTGATTCTCTACACCGCCGAGCAAGCCACCTGGATGGCCGGCCAAGCCATTCAATGTTTGGGCGGCAATGGCTATATGAACGAAAACCCCTGCGGCCGCTTCTGGCGCGATGCCAAGCTGTTTGAAATCGGCGCCGGCACCTCGGAAATTCGCCGCATGCTGATTGGCCGCGAGCTGTTTGGCGAAACCCTCTAATGGAGCAAGCGATGAAATCTATTCGTATTGGTTGTGCGTCGGCGTTTTGGGGCGATACCTCCACGGCCGCTGAGCAGTTGGTCAGCAAAGGCCAGTTGGATTATTTGGTGTTTGATTATTTGGCCGAAGTCACCATGTCGATTTTGGCCGTGCAGCGCATGAAAGATCCGGCGCAGGGCTATGCCCGTGATTTTGTTGATGTCATGGCGCCGCTGCTGACGCAGGTGAAGGCGCAGGGCATCAAAGTCATTAGCAATGCCGGCGGTATGAACGTGAATGCCTGCCGTGATGCGCTGGTGGCAGCAGCAACAACGGCTGGCGTGGAGTTGCGCATTGCCGTGGTCGAGGGCGATGACCTGACCGCGCGCCAAGGCGAGTTTCGCGACGCCGGTGTGACGGAAATGGAAACCGGCTCGGCCTTCCCGAGCATGTTGGTGAGCATGAATGCCTACCTCGGCGCGCCCGCCGTGGCCGAGGCGCTGAGCCAAGGCGCTGATGTGGTTATTACTGGTCGCGGCGTCGACAGCGCCGTCACGCTCGGCCCCATGATGTATGAGTTCGGCTGGTCTGCCAGCGACTATGACAAGCTCGCGCAAGGCTCCTTGGCGGGGCATATCATCGAATGTGGCGCGCAGTGCACTGGTGGTAATTTCACCGATTGGGAAACTGTTGCCGATGGCTACGAAAACATGGGCTTCCCGTTCATTGACGTGCGTGAAGATGGCTCATTCCTAGTCGGTAAGCCCGAAGGCACTGGCGGCGCGGTCACCTTGGGCACGGTCGGTGAGCAGATGCTCTACGAGATTGGCGACCCACGCGCGTATTTATTGCCTGATGTGCGCTGCGATTTCACCACCGCGCGCCTAAGCCAAGTCGGCCCTGATTCAGTGCTGATCGACGGTGCCACCGGTTATGCGCCACCCGATACCTACAAAGTCTCTGGTACCACGCCGCGTGGCAATCGCATCACCTCAACCTTCTTAATGGGTGGTCGCGAAGCACCGGCTAAAGCACAGCGAGTGGCATCCGCGCTCATTAAAAAGTGTGAAGGCTTGTTTGCCGCAAAAGGCTGGGGACCGTTCACCGAGACATCCGTGGAGCTGCTCGGCGCCGAAAGCATGTATGGCCCGAATGCCCGTGAAGGCGCCTTGGCGACTCGCGAAGTGGTGGTGAAAATTGCCGCCAAGCACAAAGAAAAAGCTGCCTTAGTGCTGTTTTCAAAAGAGCTGGCGCAGGCCGCCACGGGCATGGCGCCGGGCTTAACCGGCTACTTCGGTGGCCGCCCCAGCGTACAGCCCGTGGTGCAATTGTGGACCTGTAAAGTGCCGAAGCGTGACTTGGCCATCAGTGTCGAGTTTGAGGGCGTGCGCACACCCGTCGTGGTCAATGAGGGCGTGGCCTATGACGCCAGTCAGCTCACGCCACAAGCTGCTGGCGACTCGTGGACGGCAGACGCCGATGCCGTGACGGTGCCCTTGATTCGCTTGGCCGTGGCGCGCAGTGGCGACAAAGGTGATCACGGCAATATTGGCGTGATGGCGCGCAAGCCGGAGTACCTCAAGTACATTCGGGCCGCGCTGAGCGAGCAGGCGGTGGCTGAGTATTTTGCCCACACCTTGTCGGCGAGCAGTACCGTATCGCGCTGGGATTTACCGGCTAGCCACAGTATGAATTTTTTACTTCGCTATGCACTCGGTGGCGGCGGCATTGCCTCTTTACGCACCGACCCACAGGGCAAATGTTTTGCGCAAATGCTGCTTGATTACGCCGTGCCGGTACCTGCTGCGATGGCCGCGAGCTTGCCGGCTGTGAATGCGCCGGTGCAGGGCTGAGCGCGCACTTTTTCAGCGCGGCTAGTGTCGCGCATTAACGGTATTGAGATGACCCATGACAGTGATTGAATCGCGGATTAACCCGCAAGATGACACCTTCAAAGCCAACCGCGAAGGCATGTTCGATGCCATCAACGCGCTGCGCGATGTCGAAAACTCGGTGATTGCCACCGAGGAAAAAGCCCGAGCGAAATACCATAAGCGCGGGCAAATGCTGCCGCGTGAACGCGTGCATTTGCTGCTCGATCGCGGCTCGCCATTTCTCGAGCTCTCCACGCTCTGCGGCTACAAAATGCACGACGACAAAGACGGTTCACTGGCGGGCGGCAATACCATCGCTGGCATTGGCTATGTGGAGGGTATTCGCTGCCTGATCGTGGCATCGAATAGTGCTATTAAAGGCGGCACCATGACGCCGTTTGGCGTGCAAAAAACCCTGCGCTTGCAGGAAATTGCGCTGCAACAAAAGTTGCCTGTGGTGTCATTAATTGAGTCGGGCGGAGCCAACTTGATGTATCAGGCCGAGCTGTTTATTCCGGGCGGCAAAACCTTTGCTAACCAAGCGCGTTTGTCGGCAGCGGGCATTCCGCAAGTTACCGTGGTGCATGGCTCGTCGACTGCGGGTGGCGCCTATATGCCCGGCTTGTCGGACTATGTGGTGATGATTCGCAAAAAAGCCAAGGTGTTTTTGGCAGGCCCACCGCTACTGTTGGCTGCGACTGGTGAGGTCGCTATCGATGAAGATTTAGGTGGCGCTGAGATGCACACCCAGCAAGCCGGCACCGCCGAATTTTTGGCCGAAAGCGATGCCGATGGCATTCGTATGGCGCGTGAGATCGTGCGTAATCTGCACTGGAATGCCGATAAGCCCGAGGTGCCGCGCTTGCCCGTGAAGGCGCCACGCTACGCCATTGATGAGCTTTGCGGCGTGGTGTCGAGCGACTATCGCAAGCCCTTTGATTGCCGCGAGGTCATTGCCCGTTTGGTCGATGACTCCGACTTTATGGAATTTAAAAGCGAGTACGACAAACAAACGGTCTGCGGTCGCGCCACGCTCGATGGCCACGCCATTGGCATCATCTCCAATAACGGCCCGATCACCACCGCCGGCGCCACCAAAGCCGGGCAATTTATTCAGCTCTGCTGCCAGGCCAATATTCCCATCGTCTATTTGATGAACACCACCGGCTTTATGGTCGGCTCGGCCTCCGAGCAAGGCGGCATCGTCAAGCATGGCTCGAAAATGATTCAGGCCGTGGCCAACGCCACGGTGCCGCAAATTACGCTGGTGATGGGCGGTAGCTTCGGTGCCGGCAACTACGGCATGTGCGGCCGCGGCTTCGGCCCGCATTTTATTTTCGCCTGGCCGAATTCGCGCACCGCCGTGATGGGTGGCGAGCAGGCCGCGAAAGTGATGTCGATCATCACGCGGGAAAAATGGGTCAAGCAGGGCAAGGAAATTGGTGAGCAGGAAGAGGGCATTCTGAAAATGTTGGAGATGCAAATCATCAATAAATTCGACGAAGACTCGCATCCGTTTGCCGCCTCGGCACGCTTATTTGATGACGGCATCATTGATCCACGCGATAGCCGTCGCGTGCTGGCGATGACCTTGTCGGTGTGCCGCGAAGCGCAGCGCCGTGAATTGCGCAGCAATAGTTTTGGCGTGGCGCGCTTCTAAGCCGAGGAGAAAATTATGTTACCTGTTTGCCAATTTTTACACCTCAGCCACGATGCTGCCGCGGGCATTTTGCGCGTTACCTTAAACCGCCCAGAGGCGCGTAATGCGCTCACCGTGGAGATGCTGGCTGAGCTCATTGCGCTGTTTGAGCACGTGAAAACCCGTGCCGATTTGCGCGTGGTGTTACTGCGTGGCAATGGCGGGCATTTCTGCGCCGGTGCCGATTTGAAAGGCGTTTTTGGCGATGCGCAAAAGCCCGTGGTGGCCGGCGAAAAAGATCCGGTCATCACCATGAATCGTGCTTTTGGCGAGATGCTGCGTGTCGCTGAGGCCATCCCGCAAGTGCTGATTAGTGTGCTGGAGGGCGGCGTGCTCGGCGGTGGTTTTGGTCTCGCCTGCGTGTCTGATATTGCACTCGCGCATCAGGCCACCAAGTTCGGTATGCCGGAGACCTCGCGTGGCTTGCCGCCGGCGCAAATTGCTCCGTTTGTGGTAGAGCGCATTGGCCTCACGCAAGCGCGCCGACTGTGTTTGACCAGCGCGCAATTTAATGGCGACGCGGCGTTGCGCTACGGCCTCGTGCATGAAGTCTTTGCCGATGAGGCCGCGCTCAACACGCTGCTCGCCGACACGCTCAATCAGGTGCTCCGTTGTGGCCCTGCCGCCAACGCGCGCACCAAGGAAATTTTGCTCAGTGTCGGCCAGCTCGACCCCGATGCCGTGCTCGATAACGCCGCCGCGCATTTTGCCGCCTGCGTGCGCAGCCCTGAGGCGCCCGAGGGCATTGGCGCGTTTTTGCAAAAGCGCGCGCCAACGTGGGCTCACACCTTTACTGCCGATGACGTGGCGCAGGCGCAAGCCGCCGTGCTCGCATCCATTGCTCAGGAGATGGCGCAATGAGCCGTTTTGACACCGTATTAATCGCCAACCGCGGTGAAATTGCCGCGCGCATCATTCGTGGCTGCCGTGCGCAGGGCTACAAAACCGTCGCGGTCTACAGCGATGCCGACGCCCACGCGCTGCATGTGCGCGAAGCCGATACCGCCGTGCGCATTGGTGCCGGGCCGGTGGGCGAGTCGTATTTGTCCATTGAGAAATTGTTGGAAGCGGCGAAGGCGTCGGGCGCTGGCGCGATTCATCCGGGCTATGGCTTTTTGTCGGAGCGCCATGACTTTGCGCAGGCCGTGCAAGATGCCGGCTTGGTGTTTATTGGGCCCGATCCTGCGGCCATTAAAGCCATGGGCAATAAAAGCGCCTCTAAAGAGCTGATGATTGCCGCCAAAGTGCCGTGTGTGCCGGGCTATCAAGGCGATGGTCAGGAAGATGATTTCTTGGCCGCTGAAGCCGTGAAAGTCGGCCTGCCGGTGATGGTCAAAGCCGCCTCCGGTGGCGGTGGTCGTGGCATGCGCTTGGTGCATGAGGCCGCTGAGTTAAAAGCCGCCATTCAGTCAGCGCGCAGTGAGGCTACCAATGCCTTTGGCGATGGCCAGCTGCTCATCGAAAAAGCCGTGCTCAATGCTCGTCATGTCGAGATTCAAGTGTTTGGCGACCGTCACGGCACGGTGGTGTATTTGGGCGAGCGCGATTGCTCGGTGCAGCGCCGCAACCAAAAAGTCATTGAAGAGGCCCCTTCGCCCGCGGTGAGCGACGAGCTGCGTGCGCGCATGGGCGAGGCGGCCGTGGCGGCTGCTAAAGCAGTCAATTATGTCGGCGCCGGCACGGTGGAGTTCATGCTCGCGGCCGATGGCGCGTTTTATTTTCTTGAGATGAATACGCGCTTACAGGTTGAGCATCCGGTCACTGAAATGATTTATGGCGTGGACTTGGTGTCCTGGCAGCTGATGGTCGCTAATGGCGATCCGCTGCCGCTGACACAGGCCGAAATCGATGTGCGTCGCCATGGCCACGCCATTGAAGTGCGCCTGTGCGCGGAAGATCCCGCCGCCGGCTTTTTGCCGCAAACCGGTCGCGTGCTGCGCTGGCACACGCCCACCGGCGATGGCCTGCGCGCCGATCATTGCGTGATTGAAGACGGTGTGATTTCGCCGTTTTATGACTCGCTGCAAGGCAAGCTCATGGCATGGGGCGAGACCCGCCTGCAGGCCATTCAAAAGCTCATTGCCATGCTCGGCGATACCGCGCTGCTCGGTGTGGCGAGCAACCGCGACTTTCTCATTGAGCTGCTCTCGCAGCCTGAGTTTCAAGGCCCGGGCGTGACCACTAGCTTTATTGCCGAGCAGTATCCGGCCGAGCGCATCCAAGCCGCCTTAGCGCCCGACGATGCGCATCAGGCCTTGGCGGCGGCGTTGCTGGTTGAGACCGATGCGCAAGCCTTGCGGGCTGCCAATGACCTCGATGACAGCCTGTTGGGCTGGCACAGCGCCAATACGTCGGCGCTGACCATCAAGCTCGCGCGTGGCGAACACACCGCGGTGCTGGAGGTCGAATGCCTCGGCGATCGGGAGTACCGCACCGACATCATCACCACCGCCGATGAGCAAGACATGGCCGCGCGCGGCGTGCGCTTGCTAAGCATTGATGGCTCGCGGGTCAGTTATATCGCTGAGGGTCGGCGTTTGCAGGCGCATTTTGCCCGTCATGGCAGCCAGCTTTGGTTGGCCACGCCGGTCTGCACCGCCTGCTATGAAGACGTGACCTACGCCGCCGAACAAGGCGCTGAAGCCGGTAGCGATGGCCGCATCCTCGCGCCCATCGACGGCAAAGTCATGAGCGTCTCCGTGGTGTCCGGCCAAGTCGTGGCCAAAGGTGAGCTGCTGTTGGTGTTGGAGGCGATGAAGATGGAGTTCCGTCTGCAAGCGCCGGTGGCTGGCACCGTGGAGCTGGTCAATGTGGGCGAGGGTGCGCAGGTCGGCTTGCGCCAGCTCATGGTGCAGATCACGCCCGCGGCTGAGTAAGTCTGCCGCAAGCTCTGAGCCGCGCCTCTGGCGCGTGCTTGGGGCCGTGTGCGCGCACTATTGCTACTGGGTTAAATACCACTTATGTTCGATTACAAAGAACAATAAGAGCGATTGACTCATGCGCCACACCATTCCGTTATTGTCGCTATGCTTGGCGCTCAGCGCCTGCGGTGGCTCATCGAACTCCGGCGGCTTTTTTGTCTTTGGCGATGGCCAGCCACCAAACGACGAAGGCGCCATCATTGCGATCGGCGATAGCAGCGCCGATATGCCCGAGGCCGGCTCGCCGTTGGCGGCGCTCAGCGCCATTCCGCTAGTCGGTGGCGTGCTCGGCGATACGCTAGGCGGTGGCACGCCCGATGACCCACTGTGCGGCAGCTACGCTTCGCCATCGGCCGAATTTACCGCCTGTGAGGCGAAAAATTTTGCGCGCGTGACCGAAGCGCCGCGCGAACAGCTCACTAACCCCACCTTTATGCAACGCCTAGTCGAGCAAAGCACCGGCAATTTTGTCGATTACCTGATGCGTGGCCTCAGTGATCCCAGTCGCTTAATTGCTAGCCCATCCATGAGCGTGTCGCTCAACACGCCACTGACACCACTATGCGCCACCTATGCCTTACCCTGCGCCGGCGATCCGTTCCGCTACCCCGATATTGATCCGTTTTATCGCGATGAAGCCGTGGTGGAAAAAGTCGATTTCTATGACCGCGAGTGCGCACGCCTATCGGGCCGCGTCTGGCGTCCGCTTGGCAGCGAGGGTCAGAAACTGCCCACCGTGGTCATCGAAAACGGTTCGGTGCAAGCGCCCGAGCCGTTGTATTGGTGGATGGCGCAGGCGCTAGTGCGCAGCGGTTACGCGGTGATGACCTTTGACCCGCGTGGCCAAGGCCGCTCCGATATGCAAACGCCAGCCTTCGGTCAGGGCACCAATATTAACCCGGCGGTATTTTGGGAGGGCTTGGTCGATGCCATTGATTTCTTTCGCTCCACGCCGGATACGCCCTACCCGCACAACATCACCTGTCAGGCCAGCTACCCCACCGCGGTGACGGCATTTAACCCGCAGCATGCCGTGCAAGATCAGAGTCGCTTGGGCATTGCCGGGCACTCGCTCGGTGGCACGGGCGTTAGTGTGGTGCAGTCTTACGGTGCTATGGGTGCGGAGCCATGGCCCGGCAAGCTAGATGCGACCAACCCGGTCGATGTCGCCGTGGCCTGGGATGGTCTGGCGACCCCGGGCCAAGCTCCGGGCGGTTTTGGTGGCGTGATCCCGAGCATGGGCGAGCAGCCTGCCGTGGTGCCTCGCGTGCCGAGCATGGGCCAAAATAGCGAATACGGCCTCACGCCGATGCCCAATTTGCAAGCGCCTGACCCCGACGAAAAGCTCGCGCCATTGCGCGCTTGGCAAGCCGCGGGCGTGCCGGTCTACGAGTTCACCATTCGCGGCTCCACGCATTATGAGTGGTCGCAAATTCCGTTGTTTCCAACTACCTCGTGGTGTCCTGAGGTGGTCGACAACCGCTGCGTGGGCGGATGGGGCCGACCGATGGCCGAGTTTTTCAGCCTAGCGTGGTTAGATCGTTGGCTGAAAGTCGCTGGCGAGCCCGGCTTTGATGACGCCGACGCACGCCTGCAAAGCACGCGGTTCAATGAGCGCTTAAGCTTTTATTCGCATTCGGCGCGCGACTTTCCCCTGCGCAATGGCGCGCGTCAGCGTTGCGATAATCTGCTCGAGGGCTGTGCACCATGAAGACCTATACCAAGCGTTTTGGCTTTATGAATAACCCGGCGGTGGCCGCTGAGATTGCCAGCCTTGATGCGCAAAACGACTGCCAACGCATTGCGCATTTGCTCACCGCCTACGAGTTTTCGTGGGATATCACGCGGTCATTGGAGGTAGCCCTTTTTTACACTTATGGCAGTGAGTCGGTGGCGACATTGCTCGATAAAACCGGCGAGTTCGAGCAGCACGGCCAGAAGCGCTACGACGACACGCGCTTGCTCATTGCACACTTTATGGACACCGGCTGGGAGCACGGCGAGGGCGCACGGGCATTAGCGCGCATGAATAAAACCCACGGCAATTATCGCATTCCGCAAGCTGACTTTCGCTTTGTGCTGTGGACCTTTATCGCCTTTCCCATCGACTGGATGGCCAAGTACGCGCGCCGCGCCATGACTGTGCACGAGCAGCAGGCTTGGTTTCACTTCTGGATAGGTATTGGCGAGCGCATGGGCTTGACGGATTTGCCGGCCAATAAAGCCGATTTCGATGTCTGGGTCGATGACTATTGCGCCGAGCAGATGACGCCCAATGACGCCAGCGAGCGCGTGGCGGCGGCGACCGTGCGCATCATGGAAAATTGGCTGCCAAAACCTTTGCGTGGCTTAGTCAGTCCATCGGTCTATAGCCTGATGGACGATGATCGTTTCGTGGCGGCGGTGCGTCGCCAGCGGCCATCAGCGGCGTTTGCCACGGTGACGAAAATAAACCTCAAGCTGCTGGGTAATTTGCGCAAGGTCTGGGCCATCGGCGCCTATCCGCAAACCGTGCAGAGTCCAATTAACCGGACTTACCCCAATAATCGCTACGAAATTGAAAACCTGAAGCCGGTGCACTTGCAACGTCGTGAGGCGGGCAATGCGGTAGACTAGAGCCCTCATTGCTATCGGGAGCGCCCCATGCGCAGCGTTTCGCTACACCCCATTGCCCTTGTTTTGCTGATTTTGCGGGTCGCCGCACTGAGTGCATGGCTGGTCGGCGAGCTGCATTGGGGGCCGCTGATGGCGGGTATTGTGGCGGTGCTGGGGTCGCTGTATTTGCCATTGGCGGCGACCATTTTGGGCTGCTTTGGCGCGGTGCAAGTTTGGGGATGGCCGGTTTGGGTGGCGGTGCTGGTGTTCTTGCCGGGCGTGGTGATGGCTATCGCCGCGCTCATGGGCATAGGCGCAGCGGGCCTGATGGCCTGGCGCAAGCCCGAGGTGCGCCAAGCTTTCCGATGGGCACGAGGCCAGCGCGCCGCGCAGCAAGAGCGCTACACGCGTGCGTCATCGACGCCGGAAGATGAGCCGACCTATACCAATCGCCGACCGAAACAACCCGCCAGTGGTCGCACATTAGAAGGTGAGGTGATTAGCTCACGGGTTGATCCACCAACGTAATAGTCATGCATAAAAAAGGCCTGCGAGATGCAGGCCTTTCCGTGTCAGCGAGCGTAATTGCCACGCGCTGTGAGCGCTCGGTATTTCAGGCGCGCTTTTTCAGCTGGCCGTCATCAAGCACTTGCTGGAAATGCTCAATAAAGGTTTGCTCAACGGGGGTGTACTCCACGCCTAACGCCAGGCTGCGCTGGTTATCAAAGGCTAACGGGTGACCGACATTTTTGCTGATGAAGGTGCGCGTGACTGGGCCCATCATGGGGCCAAATGTCCACACCAGCGCCTTGGGCACCACGGCTTTCGGGAACGGATATGCCTTGCCGAAATGAGCACGCAATGTTTTTGCAATCTCAATCATGGTCAGGGTTTTCGCGACCAGCAGATGTCGACCTTCGGCGTCGGATTTGAAGGCTGCCAAGATATGCGCTTTCGCGACATCACGCACATCAACCACGCCATAGCTTAAGTCAGGCACACCAGTGCGCAGGCGGCCATCGCCCATGGAAATGAGGGTGTCGATGCTCGCCGATTGGCTGCCGGTGGTCAGCGAAGGACCATAGACCATGCCGGGATTGATGGTGACTAAGTCCCAGCGATTTTGCACGGCGTGCATGTCCCAGGCTTCGCGTTCGGCGGCGACTTTTGAGTATTGGTAGGGGTTGTGATCGACGCTGCTGGTGGTGTTCCAGTTGGCTTCGGTAAGCACGCCGCCGGGCACTTGTTGCAAGTCAACATTGTCGCCAAACACCGATGCCACGCTGCTGGTCAGCACCACGCGCTTGACCGACTCGGTGCGGTTCACAGCATCGAGGACATTGCGCGTGCCTTCCACCGCGGGACGTACCAGCGCTTCATGGGCATCGCTAAAACCTTCGAGCACGAAGGGCGAGGCGGTGTGCATGACCACCTCGCAGCCAGCCATGGCGGCGTCGAAGCTGCCGATATCGAGCAAATCGGCCTTAAATAATTTCAGCGTGCCTTTTTCACGTGCGGCAATGGCCTCTAAATGTGCCACGCTTTTGGCTTTGCTGGGATCGCGCACCGTGGCGTGCACGGTGTGACCATCGGCCAATAAATACTGAATGATCCAGCTGGCAATGTAGCCAGAACCGCCGGTGACACAGATTGGGCTTGTCATGGGTGCGACCTCTTGAAAGATGGTCGCACCATGCCACAGGTATTAGGCGCTTGTCATTGGCCGGACAGGCGCCGATGGCCGCTGCCTTAGCGCTTCCGACAAGCGGCACTCCAGTCCAGCGCTGCCTTATAAGTCGAGGTTTTAACATCGAGCAGCCCTAAAAAGCTGTGGAAAATCGTGTCGTGCGATTGCGGCTGTTGAGCCTGCTCTCGCAAGCAGCTGACCGGCGAGCCTTGCTGCGCAAAAGCCGGCGATATCCACATCACCATTGGCACATGGGTTTGCTGACTGGGCGCAAATAGATATGGGGCGCCATGCAAATACAGACCATGTTCACCCGTCGATTCACCATGATCTGAGACATAGACCATCACCGTGTTATAGCGATCGGCTTGCGCCTTTAGGGTGTCGATGACGCGGCCCAGTATATGGTCGGTATAAGCGATGGTGTTGTCATACGTGTTGATGACTTCTTGCTGCGTACAGCTTTGCAGGGCGTTGCTGTCGCAAGTCGGTGTGTAGCGCTTAAAGGCATCCGGGTAGCGGCGGAAATACGCGGGGCCATGACTGCCCTGTTGGTGCAAAACCACGACGCGATCGTTGACGTGAGCACGCGCAATATAGTCATCAAAGGTGTCGGCGAGCAGGTCGTCTTGACATTCGCCATCGCGGCACCATTGTGTCTTTTTCTCCGCCAATACCGGCACGTTATGCACGCGATCGCAGGCACCTTTGCAACCGGAGTTATTGTCTATCCAGGTGGTCGCGTAGCCGGCGCGTTGCAGTATATCGAGCAGGCCTTCGCGATGGCTGGCGAGCTTGGGGTCGTAGTCTGCACGGGTCATTCCGGAGAAAAGGCAGGGTACGGACACGGCAGTCGCGGTGCCGCAAGAGCTCATCTGCGGGAAATTGATGACGCCACGCATGGCCAGCTCGGGTGTGGTATTGCGCGCATAGCCATTGAGGCCAAAGCTTTCAGCGCGTGCGGTCTCGCCCAAGACAAAGACAAAGAGCGTGGGCTTTGTTGTGCCGGCGCTTATCCATGTGGCGTCTTCGCCGTAGCGCAGCAGCGGCATATTCGGTGGTGCAGCCATTTTGCTGTAATAGCGTTTAATGCCGGCTAAATAGTTGTGCGGCACCATGAGGTAGCGCAGTTCGCGGTGCTCGCGAAACGTCGAGGCATAGTCGGCGTAATGCCATCCTGCCAAGGCCAATATAGAGGCTAGGCCGAGCGCGATGGCAATGGCTTTGCTGCGCAGAGTGGCGCGCCATGAGGCTGGCGCCGCTGGCACGCGCCACAGCATCAGCATGGGCACACCAGCGATGAACAAAACGCAGGCGAGCATTTGCCAGCTGAGTAAGTCGAAGACTTCGTGAGCATCGGTCTCCATCATGTTTTGGATTTGGCCAGCGTCGATGCCAACGCCATATGTGGCCATAAAGTAGGTGGTCAAGGCGCTAGCGAGCAGGAGTAATGACTGCACGAGTCGGGCCAAAGGGCCCCAGGTCACGAGTTGCAAAAAGCTCGCGAAATAGGCAATCAGCATCAGAGCCGTAGCGCCTAAAAATACGCCAGCGCGCCAGCCATCGTAGGGTGTGAGCTCAAGAAGGCGATGGAAAAATGCTGCATTGCAGGTGAGTACCAGCCATGCGGCGATGACTAGGTTGCGTTGGCTGAGTGTCAGCAGGCGCGTAAAGTGGCTCATTTGTAGGCCTGCACTTGGAGGCGATGGCCGACCGTCACCATGAGCTCGCCAAGCTCATGTCGGTATTGATATAGATGAAAGCAGACGCTCACGCTGGTGCCGCAGATCACCGCCGTCCATAACACGTGGGTGATGAAGTGCGCGCCTCTGGCCACCTGAATGCCACCACAAAACAGCGAAAAGGCCAGCACAATGATCACGGTTTTGCGCACATGCTGAGGCCACCATTTTGTGCAGGCATAGATCATGGCGATCCACCCAAAGCCAACGCCGGCATGACCACTGGGCAGGCAGCGACCCGGACCTGGGGTGGCGGGCAGTGTGCTAAACGCGCGGAAATAATCAGCCGTGCCACCAAACTCGCTGAGCGACCACGGGCAGCTATGCAGCGATTGATGCTTGAAATAGCCATTGATCGAGACGGCAATGAGCGCGCTGATGATGACAAACAGCCAGCCAAAAAATGATTCGGTGTGGCGGCTGCGCCAAGCCATGATCCAGCAGCCTAACCACAAGACGGTGGATAATTTATGCGTGCCATCGTGAAAAACGCGGGCAAACAAAAAACTGTCTCTGAGCGGGAACTCGCCCGTGTTGGCATCGAAAAACCATGACGAGCTGATTAAGTCGAGGTTGGTGTAGCGCGAGAGCGCAATGGAGAGTAGGCCAAGCCCAAACCACGCGAGTAAGTCGTAAGGCCGTGAGTGCAAGGATGGAGGCATAGCGTGAGCATCTGAGAAAATTGAGCCTGCACTATGCCCATCGCCACCTGCCTAGCAGCTTGCCGCTAGATGAACATTTGGTCATTTTCGCCACAGCCGCGCAAGCCGTGCGATTATGCGCAGACCAAATACACGGGGCGAAACATGCGCTTGTTAGTGGTTGAAGATGACCTTGAGATTGCCGGCTTTCTGCGCAAGGCATTGAGTGAGGCTGGACACATAGTCGATCACGCCGACAATGGCCGTGACGGCCTATTTCTCGCCACCGGTGAGCCCTACGATGCCATTGTCTTAGACCGCATGCTGCCGCAAATGGATGGCCTGTCGATGCTCGCGGCGTTGCGCGCCAGCGGTGCACGTGTGCCGGTGCTAATCCTCAGCGCGCTTAATCATGTCGATGAGCGCATCAAGGGCCTGCGCGCCGGTGGCGATGACTATTTGGTGAAGCCGTTTGTGCTCAGCGAATTGCTAGCACGTCTGGATGTCATCACGCGGCGGCATATGACGACCGTGGTCACTAGCAATGACATCCACGTGGGCGACCTCGTGCTTGATCGCCTCACGCGCCAAGTGCATCGCGGCGATAAGCTCTTAAGCCTGAAGCCACAAGAGTATCGCGTGCTGGAGTATTTGATGCGCCATGCCGGCCAAGTGGTGACGCGCTCGATGTTGCTGGAGGGCGTCTGGGACTATCATTTTGACCCACAAACCAATGTCATCGATGTGCACATGTCGCGGCTGCGCGCGAAAGTCGATTTTGCACCGCATGCGCCGCTCATTCATACGCTACGCGGCGCGGGGTATTGCCTTCGTGAAGACTAATTTCTGGCGCGGCTCCACGGCCACCAAAATCACGTTATTTAATGCCGGCATGCTGATGCTCTGCTTCGTGCTGCTACTCGCGTTTACGCAGTGGATGAGCGTGCGCTTTATGCACGAGCATATTGAGGAAAGCGTGAGCTCGGAGCTGTCTATGCTGGTGAGCGAATACGATATCGATGGCCGCGAAGGCATGCTCAGCCTCATTCGAGACCGTATGGCACGCAACTCGCCAGAGCACGAGCGATTTTATTGGTATGACGATCCTGATAGCGGCGCGGTGCTATCGAATCTTCGTGCGTGGCCGACAGAGGTCAGCGCGGTGAGCGAAACTTATTTTTTGCCGAGCCCCAGTCATCCCGGTAAAACCAAGCTAATGGCGCGCTGGCAAAACCTGCCCGGTGGTGAGCGTCTTTTGGTGGGTTTCGATGAGTACGAACTGCACAGCATGCAGCGTAAATTGCGCCAAAGTGCCACCGTGAGTTTTGTCGTGGTGATGCTCTTGGCGTGGTTTGCCGGGCGAGTGATTACGCGAACGGCGCTGCGACCGATTGAGACTATTCGAGAATCAGCAGGTCAGATTATGGATGGCGATTTGCGCCATCGCATCCCGCACAACAACAGCGGTGATGAGTTTGACCAACTCGCCATCACGCTCAATCGCATGCTTGACCGGATCTCACATTTGATCGCTGGCATTGAGGGCACCACCGATAATATTGCCCACGACTTACGCTCACCGCTGACGCGTCACCGGGCGCGGCTGGAGGCCTCATTGGCGGCGCGCCCTAATGAGGCTGAGTGGCCACAATGGGTCGAGCAAAATATCAGTGATATTGATCGTGTACTCAGCACCTTTGGCGCGTTGCTGAAGATTGCCCGTGTCGACTCGGGCGTGCTGCGCAAAGAGTTTGCATCGGTTGATTTAGCCCAGCTTTGCCACGATGTCGTGGACTATGTCGAGCCACTGGTGGAGGCGCGCGAAATTCGGCTGGCGGTGTCGATTCCTGAACACGCCAGCTTGCAGGGCCATCGCGATTTGCTTTTTCAGCTGCTCATCAATGTCTTTGATAATGCGCTTAAATACGCGCCATCGGGCAGTCGTGTGTTGCTGCTCTGCGAGCGTGAGGGCAATCGCTGGTTGTTGCGTGTCGCTGACCAAGGCCCGGGTATCGCCGAGGCTGAGCGAGGGCGGGTGTTTGAGCGCTTGTATCGCGCCGATAGCACGCGGCAGTTACCGGGCTTGGGGCTCGGTTTAAGTTTGGTGCATGCGGTGGTGACGCTGCATCGCGGTGTGGTGAACTTGGCCGATGCTCAGCCGGGGCTGCAAGTCGATGTCCGTTTGCCGATCAGTTGACATATTCTGAATAACGTTCAGAATCCGACGCCTATTCATATGTGGCGGCGCGTCAGCCGCTACAACGGACGATGAGCAGTGCATGGGTACCAAAGAGCGGCGCGAACGACAGTTTGAAGAACGCGAGCAACGGCTTTTGGCTGTGGCTCGTGAGCTCATCGTGCGCGATGGCTTACTGAATTTGCAGATGAGCAAGCTGGCGAAAGCCAGCGAACATGCCATGGGCACGCTGTATCAGCATTTCGCCAGTAAAGAAGATCTCTACCTCGCGCTGGTCACTGAGTCGGTCGCCGAATACGCCGCGTTGTTTCAGCGCGTGGCGGCGTGGCAGGCATCATCGCGCGATCGCATGTTTGCCATCGCGGTGGCCGACAGCGTCTTTGTGCGCCGCAACCCCGAGCATTTTCGCCTAGCCCAATACGCGCTGTGTGAGGTGGTTTGGGGTGCGGCTAGCCTAGCGCGGCGTGATGCGCACCATGCCGCTAGTCAGCCAATTAGCGAGGCGGTCATGTGCATCGTGCAAGATGGCCTGCGCGCTGGCGATTTGCAGCCGCAAGGCATGAGCCCAGAAGAGATTTCCACCGGCTTTTGGGCCATGAGTCAGGGCATTCATACGTTGGCACATGCCGAGGGGCTGCTCGAACAATACGCCGTGCATCGGCCCTATGGCCTACTCGCGCGGCATCTGCAATTTTTACTTAATGGCCTGGGCTGGCAACCGCTCAGCGCCCTCAATGACGAGGCGCTCAATGCGCTGATTGCGCGTATTCGCGCGGAGGTTTTGCATGATGGCTGTGATGATGTGGCGTAATGGCCTGCGCCTAGGCGCATTAACCGCGGCATTGAGCGTGGTGCCAGTGGCGCAGGCATTAACGCTGAGTGAGGCACTGACGGCCGCGTTTAACTCCGATCCGGTGGCGGCTGCGGCCTTGGCCGAACGCGATGCTGGCCTTGAGATCGGTGTGCAAGAGCGTGCCACGCGGCTGCCGCAAATTAATGCCGTGGGCGCCATGACCACCACCGATTCGCGGGTCAGCACCACGCCATTTCGTGACCCAGTGACTGGCGCGACCGGCTACAAAGAGCGCTACAACGGCTGGGATGCCTCGGTGGTGTTGCGCCAGCCGCTGTTTCGCTACGATTTTCTCGCCCGTGGCCGGCGCGCCGATGCCCAAGATCGACTCGCCGAGATGGGTTTTGTCGCCAATTCGCAAGCACTGATGGCGCGCGTCGCCGAGCGCTATTTGGGCGTGCTGCAAGCGCAAAATGATATGCGCTTGGCCGAGGCCGAGGCCGAAGCCGTGGCTAAATCGTTGGCCGATACCCGTAAGCGCTATGAAGTGCAGCTGATTCCCGGCACCGATCTCAAAGAGGCGCAAGCGCGTCACGATTTGGCGCAAGCGCAGCTGCTCTCCGCCAAGCAAAATGTCGCGGCCGCCCGCGATGCCCTCGATGAAAGCACCGGGCGCGGCTATGAGCCATTGGGCGTGCTTGATGAGGCCACCGAGTTGCCTGAGCTCAACGACACATCGCCCGAGGCGTGGCTCAAACTCGCGCGCATCCACAGTCCGGCGCTGCTGCAAGCGCAGGCGCAGCTCGAGGTCGCCACCGCCAATATTAGCTCGCAGCGTAGCAGCGCCTTGCCATCGTTAGACTTTGTTGCCTCGCATGGCCGTCTCGATAACTCCGACTCGCAGGTGGGCATCGCCGCAGATAACACCGCGTATGGCATTGAGCTGACGGTGCCGATTTTCGCCAGTGGCGCCAACGTCAGCCGCATTCGCCAAGCGCAAGCGCAGCATCGATTGGCCACGGCCGCGCGTGATCGCGTCAGTCGTGAGCTGACCCGCGAGACCCAGCGACTTGTCCGTGATGTGCAAGTCGCCCGCGCGCAGGCTAATGCCTATGCGCGCGCCGTGGAGTCGGCTACTGCTGCCGAACGCGGCACGCGCTATGGCTATGAGGCCGGCAAGCGCACCATTGTCGATGTGCTCAATGCCCAGTCGAGCGCGGTGCAAGCGCGCCGTACACTCGATCAAAGCCGCTACGGCGTGCTCCTGAAAACACTCCAATTGAAGCAGCAAGCCGGCATACTCACGCCGCACGATATTGCTGCTATCGATACTCTGTTAAGCCCTGCGAATTAAGCCGAGGAAGCCATGAATAAGCGCATGATGTGGATGTTGATAATCACGGCGGTCGTCTTTGGCGGGCTGTTTGGCATGAAATGGTTCGGCAATAAAATGATGAACCAATTCTTTGACACGATGCCGGTGCCGGCCGCGGCAGTGTCATCGGCAAAGGCTGAAGCGCTGAGCTGGCGGGCAACCATTGCCGGTGTGGGCACGGTGGTGGCCAGCCAAGGCACGCGCATTAGTAGCGAGTCGGGTGGCTTGGTGGCTAAGGTGCACTTTGAGTCGGGCGCGAAAGTTAAGCGCGGCGATTTATTGGTGACACTGTCGGCGGGCAGCGAGCAGGCCGATTTGGCGCGCTTGCAGTCGCAGGCCACGCTGGCGAAATCCGAACTCTCGCGCTTGCAGCGTTTGTATTCCTTAGAGGCCATCTCGAAGTCGGATTTAGATCGTGCTGAAACTGATTTCCGTGCTGCGCAATCGGCTGCCGATGGCCAGCGCGCCAAGCTGGCGCAAAAGCAAATTCGCGCGCCATTTAGCGGCCAGCTCGGTATTCGTCAGGTCGATGTGGGCCAGTATTTAACACCCGGTGAGACCATGGTGACGCTGCAACAGCTCGATCCGGTCTATGTTGATTTCAGTTTGCCAGAGCAAGATGTATTGCGTGTGGCCACTGGCCAGGCGGTCAACATCACGCTCGATGCACAGGCCGATCGCGTTTTTACTGGCGTGATCAGCGCTATTGAACCGCAAGTCGATGTGCAAACGCGCAACTTTAAGGTGCGCGCCAATGTCGCCAATGCCGATCGCGCGTTACGCCCCGGCCAATTTGCGCGCGCTGAAATTGCCTTGCCAGCGGTGCGCGAGGTGGTGGCTGTGCCCATCACTGCGGTGAGCTATAACCCCTACGGCAACTCGGTGTATGTGATTGTGAAGGCACCAACAAAAGCCGCTGAACCGGGCGCTGCTGGCGAGCAGAGCGCTGAGAAAGCCGCCGATGAGCAGCTCATTGTTCGCCGTCGTTTTATTAAAACAGGTGAGGCGCGCGGCGACTTGGTAGAGATTACCGAGGGCTTAAGTGCCGGCGATACGGTCGCCACCAGCGGTCTGCTGAAGTTGCAAAATGATGCCAAGGTCATCATCAATAACACCGTGATGCCACCGGCCTCAGCCGCCCCCACGCCCGCTGAAAGCTAAGCCGAGGTCACCATGAAATTTACCGATATTTTCATTAAGCGACCGGTGCTGGCGATTGTTGTCAGCTTGATTATTTTGCTGCTCGGCCTGCGTTCGGCCACCGATTTGAATGTGCGGCAATACCCCGAGCTGCAAAATGCTGTGATCAATGTGGTGACCACCTATGTCGGTGCTGATGCCGAGTTGGTGCAGGGCTTTATCACCACGCCTTTGGAGCGCGAGATCGCCTCGGCGCAGGGCATCGACTATATAAAATCGACGAGTTTGTCGGGTGTGAGCTCGATTCAGGCGTATTTGCGCCTCGACTACGACCCCAATGTGGCGCTCACGCAAGTCGCCGCCAAGGTCAATAAGCTGCGCAATCAGCTGCCAGAAAACTCCGAAGATTCGGTGGTGGAGCTCTCGGTGGGCGACACCACGGCCGCCATGTATCTGTCGTTTTATTCTGACATTCTCGACAATAATCAAATCACTGATTATTTGGTGCGCGTGGTCGAGCCCAAGCTCGCGACTGTGCCGGGTGTGCAGCGCGCGCGCATTTTGGGCGATCGCACCTTTGCCATGCGCATCTGGATGAAACCCGAGCGCATGGCGGCGCTCGGCGTTACCGCGAGCGATGTCTACAACGCCTTACGCAGCAATAACGTGCTCGCCGCGCTTGGTGCGACCAAAGGTTCGATGGTGCAAGTCGACCTCACCGCCTCCACCGATTTGAGTACGCCCGACGAGTTCCGCGCACTGGTGGTGCGCTCGGCCGATGGCGCGATTATTCGCCTCGGCGATATTGCCGATGTGGTGTTGGGCTCGGAAAACTACAGCACCGATGTTTCGTTTAATGGCAAAAAAGCCACCTTCATGGGCATTGAAGTGGCGCCCGATGCGAACTCGCTCGATGTCATTAAAGACCTGCGCGATAACGCCTGGCCGGAGATTATTGCGCAGCTGCCCGAGGGCCTGAAAGCAAGTATTCCTTACGATTCCACGCGCTATATCAACGACGCCATCAGCGAGGTGATACAAACGCTGATTGAGGCCGTGCTGATTGTCATTGTGGTGATTTATCTGTTTTTGGGCTCACTGCGCAGTGTCTTGATTCCGGCGGTTACCGTGCCGCTGTCGATGATCGGCGCGTGCTTTCTGATGCAGCTCATGGGCTTTTCGATCAACCTGCTGACCTTGCTCTCAATGGTGCTGGCCATTGGCATGGTGGTCGATGACGCCATCATCGTACTGGAGAATATTCATCGGCATATTGAAGAGGGCATGAAGCCCTTTGATGCTGCCATCAAGGGTGCGCGTGAGCTGCTTGGGCCGGTGATCGCGATGACCATTACGCTGGTCGCCGTGTATTTGCCGATTGGCTTTATTGGCGGCCTAACCGGCACGTTATTTGTCGAGTTTGCCTTTACGCTGGCCGGCGCGGTGCTGCTTTCCGGCGTCATTGCCTTGACCTTGTCGCCAATGATGTCAGCCGCCTTGCTGCGCCCGCAACGCGAGGAGCAGGGCAATCGCTTCGCGCATTGGCTCGATGAGAAGTTCGATAATCTGCGCCAAGGCTATCAGCGCAAATTGCATAGCGCGCTCGATGATAAACACGTGATTTTGACCTTCGGCGCCATCGTACTGGTGTCGTGCTTCTTCTTATTTAAGACCTCACCAACGGAGCTTGCGCCGGAAGAAGATCAAGGTTTTTTCTTGGTATTTTCCAAGAGCGATTCGTTTTCATCATTGGATTATCTGACGTCATATACCGATGAGCTGACGAAAATCGTCAATGCAATTCCCGAGAAAGAAAACTATTTCTTGCTCAATGGTGTTGGTGGCGGCGGCTCGGCGGTGGGCAGCAACACGGCTATTTCCGGTGTGGTGATGAAGCCGTGGACCGAGCGCGATCGCACGACCAAGGCTGTGCTTCAGGAAGCCACTGGTGAGATCAACCAAATTGCGGGCTTAAAAAATGCCGCGTTTTCACCGCCATCATTGCCCAGTGGTGGCAATGGTTTTCCAGTCGAGTTCATCATCACTGGTACGGCCACGCCCGAGGCGATGTTAAGTGCCGGTGATGAGGTGCTGGCGAAGGCCATGGCCAGTAAAAAATTCATCTTCATGCAAAGCGATTTGAAGATCGATAAGCCGCAGGTCAAGGTCGAGGTTGATCGCGAGAAGGCCGCGCTGTTGGGCATCAATATGAGTACGCTGGCGGCCGATATGTCGGCCATGCTCTCCGGCGGCTATGCCAATCGCTTCAGCATGGAGTCGCGCTCCTACAAGGTGATTCCGCAAGTCACGCGCACGGAGCGTTTGAATCCATCGCAGCTGGAAAATTACTACACGCGCACGGTGACGGGTGAGCTGATTCCATTGTCGACGGTGGTGACGCTGAAAGAGACAGTGCAGCCGCAATCGTTGAATCGCTTTCAGCAGCTCAGTGCCGTATCACTCTCGGGTGTGCCGCGTCCCGGCGTAACGCTAGGTGAAGCATTAGGCGTGCTTGATGAGGCCGCGCGCACCACGTTGCCGAAAGACTTCAGCGTCGATTATGGCGGCCAGTCGCGGCAGTATAAAAACGAAGGCTCGGCCTTGGTGATGACGTTTTTCTTCGCCCTGGTGATTATTTATTTGGTACTGGCGGCGCAGTTTGAGTCCTTCCGCGACCCGCTGATTATGTTGGTCACGGTGCCCATGTCGATCTGCGGTGCGCTGCTGTGTTTGAACATCGCGGCAATGTTCCAGACGCCGGGCGCCTCCATCAATATTTATACGCAGGTGGGGCTGGTGACGCTGATAGGCGTGATTGCCAAGCACGGCATTTTGATTGTTGAGTTTGCCAATCAGCTGCAGCGCCAAGGCCGCGATCGGCGTTTGGCCATCGAAGAGGCGGCGGCGATTCGTCTGCGCCCCGTCTTGATGACCACCGCCGCGCTTGTGCTGGCAATGATTCCGCTGCTTATTGCCACTGGCCCGGGCGCGGCATCGCGCTTCTCCATGGGCTTGGTGATCGCCACCGGCATGACCATCGGTACCTTGTTTACGCTCTATGTGGTGCCAGCGATGTATCTGTATTTGGGTCGCGACATTGCCACTGATGCCGAGCATCTCAACAAGGCGCCAGCGGAGACCACGGCATGACGGCGCTAGCACTCACCTTAGCGGCACTGTGCATTTGGCTTTACCAAGATGCGCAGCGCCGACACATGCGCTCGCCGATGGCCTGGGTGGTGCTGCTGGTGCTGCTTGGCCCGCTCGCGCTGGCCATTTACTGGACGCGTCGGCCATTGTTTCGTGGCGAATACCGTCTTGGCGGTTCGGCGTGGGTCATGGTGCGTGTGTTTCTGCTAGGCCTGACCGCCTGGGCGCTGCTGTTTACGGCAGTACTGATGGTCTGGCTCAGCGCCTTCTTGCCGATGCCCATCATCATTGCGCTGTTTATGGGCATGGGTATTTTGCTCGGCGGCACATGGCTTTTGGTGGTGGCCGGCCTGCTGTTTGTGGCGTGGATGCTGCGTGATCCTCAAGCGGCCGACATCGGCCCCACGCATAGCGCCCTAAATCAGGCGGAGCTACCGGTCTGGGGTGATCGCCTGCTGAAGGTCATCTTCTTCGCCGGCCTGCTGAGTGTCTTTGTGCTGACGGAGCCGGCGCATCCGGACTGGGTCGAGCAGATTGACTGGCAATCGCAGTCGACGATGCGCTTGTAAGTCACAGCCAACCGCGCTCAGCAAACGACACCGGCTCGCCATCGCCAATGACCAGATGATCGAGCGTACGCACCTCCACCAGCGCTAGAGCCTCTTTGAGGCGCGTGGTGATGTGTCGATCGGCCGGCGACGGCTCGGCCACACCGGACGGATGGTTGTGCGCCAGAATCACTGCGCCGGCCTGATGTTTCAGCGCCTGCTTCACCACCTCGCGCGGATGTACCGAGCAGCTATCAAGCGTGCCGCGAAATAAATCTTCCACGGCAATGACGCGGTGCTGATTATCCAAAAACACCACGGCAAAGACCTCATAGGGCAGGTCGCGCAGCCGCGCCTTCAAAAACCGCCGCGTATCTTGCGGGCTGCACAACGATTCGCGGCAAAGCACGGTCTGCTGCAGGTGACGCTTGTTCAACTCGACCGCCGCGACCAAGCGCGAGGTGCGCGCAGGCCCCCAACCGGGCAGCGCGCTGATCTCATCAAATGGCGCATTGAGCAGCTGCCGCAGACCGCCGGTGCTATTGAGTGTTTGCCGGGCAATATCGACCGCGGAAAATCCTGCGATGCCATGGCCCAATAAAATCGCTACTAACTCGGCATCGCTAAGCACCGCTGCGCCTTGTTTTTGCAGGCGTTCGCGCGGGCGTTCGCTGAGTGGCCATTCGTGTATTCGCATAGTGACTCCTTGTCGTGATGCGCGCTTGCGCCGGCCTGTCGTGGTATCTTTCGCAGCATTCAACGGCCTATGGGCGGCGACAAAATGCGCCATATCTAAGGTATAGACCCGATGGGGAGTAATTGCATGCTGGCGCGGCTATCTCGGAAAAGAATTTTGCTGGGCGTCACCGGCGGCATCGCGGCGTATAAATGCGCGGAGCTGATTCGCCGCCTGCGCGATGCCGGCGCTGAGGTGCAAGTCATCATGACGGCTGCCGCGCAGGAGTTCATTACGCCGCTGACCTTGCAGGCGCTTTCCGGCAACACCGTGCACACCGATTTGCTCGACCCAGAGGCTGAGGCCGCCATGGGCCATATTGAGCTGGCGCGATGGGCCGATTTGCTGCTCATCGCTCCGGCCTCGGCCGACACCATTGCGCGCTTATGCCAAGGCGTGGCCAATGACTTGCTGACCACCTGCTGGCTGGCTTGCGGCGCGCGTAAAGCGATAGCGCCGGCGATGAACCAACAGATGTGGCTAGACCCGGCCACGCAAAATAATATGATCACGCTGCAAGCCCGCGAGGTCGCCATTTTTGGCCCCGATAGCGGCTTGCAAGCCTGCGGCGATGTCGGTGCTGGGCGCCTGCTCGACCCATTAGACATCGTGGCGCGATGCGCTGAGCAGTTTGCCAATGGCGCGCTCACCGGCCGCCACGTGGTCATCAATGCCGGCCCCACGCGCGAGGCGCTCGACCCGGTGCGCTACATGAGCAATCACAGCTCGGGCAAGATGGGCTTCGCTCTAGCCGAGGCCTGTGCCGAAGCGGGTGCCAGCGTCACGCTGATCGCCGGCCCGGTGGTGCTGCCAACGCCCGACCGCGTACAGCGCATCGATGTGGTCTCGGCGCGCGACATGCAAAGCGCCTGTGAGCAGGCCGTTGATGCCGCGCTTGCGGCGGTGGGTGCGGCCAACAGCGTGTTTATTGCTACCGCCGCCGTGGCCGACTACCGGCCTGCGCAAGTCGCTGAGCAGAAGATTAAGAAAGGCGATAAAAGCGACGAGATGACGCTAACGCTGGTAAAAAACCCCGACATTGTCGCCGGCATTGCCGCGCGCAGTGAGCGACCCTTGGTGATGGGCTTCGCTGCCGAGACGCAAGCGGTGGAAGCTTATGCGCAAGCAAAATTGGCGCGCAAAAAGCTCGATTTAATCGCCTGCAATGATGTCTCGCGTGCCGACATCGGCTTTCAGAGCGACGATAATGCCATGATCGTGTTTTGGCCCACGCCGCTAAGCCCAGCCGACGATGCTGCCGGCGATGCAGCCTTGTCAGACGCGCAGCACGCCGGTCTTGGCCGCGCCGATTTAGCCAAGGCCAGCAAGCCACAAATCGCCCGACAGATCGTCACGCTATTGGCGGCCCGGCTAGCGGCGCGCGACGAATACACGCTTTAAAAGGAACCCTCCATGCAAGCGCTACAAGTGAAAATCCTCGATCCGCGCATTGGCCGCGAGCTGCCATTTCCGAGCTATGCCACCGAAGGCTCAGCCGGCCTCGACCTGCGCGCGCTACTCGATGCGCCACTGGTGCTAGCACCCGGTGAAACTCAACTCATCCGCACCGGTTTAGCCATTTATATTGCCGATCCCGGCTTTGCCGGCTTGATTTTGCCGCGCTCGGGCCTTGGCCATAAACACGGCATTGTGCTGGGCAATCTAGTCGGTCTGATCGACGCCGATTATCAGGGCGAGTTGATGATTTCCTGCTGGAATCGTGGCCACACGGCGTTTACGCTCGAGCCCGGCGAACGCTTGGCGCAGTATGTTTTGGTGCCGGTTGTGCAGGCGCGCTTTGAGGTGGTCGATGAGTTTCATGCCACGGCGCGTGGCAGTGGTGGTTTCGGCAGCTCTGGCCGTCAATAATTCATTTTTTGCGAGATAACACGATGGCGCTAACGCACGATGCAGCACTCAACGTAGCCAAGGTTTTAACCGAGGCTCTGCCCTATATTCAGCGCTTCAATGGTGCCACCGTGGTGGTCAAATACGGCGGCAATGCCATGACCGATCCCGAGCTTGAGCGCTCATTTGCGCGCGATATTGTGCTGCTGAAAACCGTCGGCTTAAACCCGATTGTGGTGCATGGTGGCGGCCCACAAATTGGCGATTTGCTCAAGCGCATCGGTAAAGAATCCGAGTTCATCGACGGCATGCGCGTCACCGATAGCGAGACCATGGATGTTGTGGAAATGGTGCTTGGCGGCTTGGTCAACAAATCCATCGTGAACTTAATCAATCAAAATGGCGGCCGCGCCATTGGTCTTACCGGCAAAGATGCCAACTTGATTCGTGCGCGGCGCATGACCTTGGCGAAAAAAGACGCGGCGGGCTTAGATATTTCTGTGGATATCGGCCAAGTCGGCGAAGTCGCCGGCATCAAAACCGATGTGCTGGAGCTCATGTTTAAGAGCGACTTTATCCCGGTCATTGCGCCCGTGGGCGTTGGCGATGATGGCGCCTCATACAACATCAACGCCGACTTAGTGGCGGGCAAAGTCGCTGAAGCACTGAAAGCCGAGAAGCTGATTTTGCTCACCAACATTCCCGGCGTGATGAACAAAGAGAAAAAAGTGCTGACCGGCCTGACCACCAAAGCGGTCGACGAGCTTATTGCCGATGGCACGATTTATGGCGGCATGTTGCCGAAAATCGCCTGCGCGTTAGACGCCGTGAAAAGTGGTGTGCAAACTGCGCACATCATCGATGGCCGTGTCCCACACGCCTGCCTGCTCGAAGTCTTCACCGATGAGGGCATGGGCACCTTGATCAGCAACCGTTTGCCGAAGCCCGTCTGATGCTCGATGCCAGCAGCCAGGCTCTGCTCTTTGGCCTGGCGCTGCTGGCCAATACGCTGTCGGCGCTGGCTGGCGGTGGCGCCGGTTTGTTGCAGCTGCCGGTGTTGTTGTTTCTGGGGCTAGCGTTTCCCACGGCACTGGCCACGCACAAAATTGCCAGTGTCGCGCTCGGTGTCGGCGCCACGCTCAGACATTTGAGCAGCGGGCGCATCGACTGGCGCTTCGCCGGTTTTATATTGCTCACCGGCTTGCCAGGCGTCTGGCTTGGCACGCAAATCATCTTGCAACTGCCCGATGCCCTCGCGCGCGCCGCACTCGGTGTGCTTACGCTTGGGCTGGGTGTGTATTCGTGGCGTCGCCCGAGCTTGGGCGTGCAGGCAAATCATCAACACCGTGACCGCGCCGGCATGCTCATGGGCGGCATCGGGCTATTTGCCATCGGCCTGTTGAATGGCTCGCTGACTAGCGGCACCGGCTTGTTTGTCACGCTCTGGCTGGTGCGCTGGTTCGGCCTCGACTACACCCGCGCGGTGACCTACACCTTGATTTTGGTTGGCTTATTTTGGAATGGCGCCGGTGCTATTGCGCTCGCTCAACAAGCGCCGGTGATGTGGCACTGGTTGCCGGCACTGCTACTCGGCTCATTGCTCGGTGGCTATTTCGGTGCGCATTGGGCGCTCAAGTCTGGCAGCCGCGTGGTGAAGCGCGCCTTTGAGCTGCTCACCGTGGCGGTGGGCGCGAAGCTGTTATGGGATGCGCTGGTTTAACCCCATGCCTTCAGTTATGGATCTACGTTAATTGAGACGCTGCAGCCGGCGCTAGGCATCGCCATAGAGCCATTGCAACACCGCCAAAGCCGCCACTGGCGCAGTTTCTGTGCGCAACACGCGCGGTCCTAGCTGCCACGGCGCAAAGCCGTTGTCTTGGGCGGCGGCAATTTCATTCGCGCTCAAGCCACCTTCGGGGCCAATCAGCAGCGCCACGCTGGCGGGCTTGGTCATCGTGGCTGTTGGCCCGCCCGTCACGCTCGGCGCTAATACCCACTTCTGCTCGGCCTGCGCCTGCCAGTCGCGCAACGCCACGGGGCCGTGTAGCTTTGGTAATACTGTGCGCCCGCATTGCTCACAGGCGCTGATTAGCACGCCCTGCCAATGCGCTAGTTTTTTGGCCACCACCTCCGGCCCGCGTAGCTTGAGCTCACAGCGCTCACTGCTCAGCAAGGTGATCTCGCTGACGCCCACTTCCACGGCTTTTTGCAGGGCATAGTCGAGGCGATCACCTTTGCTCATCACCAAGCCAAGGTGCGTGTGCAGCGGCGACTCGACTGTTGGCGACTGTCTAGCGATTACGCGGATATGCGCGCTGCGTTTTGTCGCCGCGATGAGCTCGATCTCGGCCTCACTGCCTTGGCCATCGAAGGCCAGCGCGCGATCACCAATCGCGGCGCGCAGTACGCGCGTCCAATGATGTGCGGCGGCCTCGGGAAGCTCGAGCTCGGCACCTTGCGCGAGCGCTAATGGGATATACAAGCGGATCATCGATGCTCTCTTGTAGGCAAAAACGGCTGGATATGATCAGTAGCGGCTGGTTCAGTTGCGCATTAAGCCATGCTTGGGCCAATCTCAGAACTGGCACCAGCCGGTGCGCGCAGGCCCTCATCGATCGCCTCGATGGCCGTCGCCACCATCCAGTGAATCTGCTCCGGCGTGATGATATACGGCGGCATGAAATACACCACATGGCCAATCGGGCGCAGCAACAAGCCGCGCTTCAATGCCGCTTGAAAAATCGCCAATCCGCGCCGCTCGCGCCAGTCATAGGGCGTGCCGCTGGCTTTGTCGCGCACCAGCTCAATGGCGGCGATCATGCCGGTTTGGCGCACGCTGCTGACCTTCGGATGCGCACGCAGCGGCGCAATAGCCTCCGCCATGACCAGCGCCAGCTGGCGATTCGCAGCAATCACATCGCCTTGGGCAAAAAGATCGAGCGAGGCCAGCGCCACGCGAGCGGCGAGCGCATTGCCGGTGTAGCTGTGCGAGTGCAAAAAGCCCTTGAGCGTCTCGTAGCGATCGTAAAACACCTCATAAATGCGCGCGTGCGTGAGCACCACCGACATCGGCAAATAGCCCGCGGTCAGACCCTTCGATAGCACCAAAAAGTCCGGCGTGATGTTGGCTTGCTCGCAGGCAAACAGCGTGCCGGTGCGGCCAAAACCAACGGCAATTTCATCGGCAATTAAATAAACAGCGTATTGGTCACAGAGCTCGCGCAGGCGCGTGAGGTAGCGCGGCGAATACATGCGCATACCGGCCGCACCTTGCACCAAGGGCTCAACAATAACCGCCGCGACTTCATGGGCATGCTTGGCGAGCAAAGCCTCCATGCCGGCTAGCGCAAGATCGCAATAGCGATCGCAGTCACCATCGGGCGCACCGGCTGGTGCAGCGGGCGAGGGTGCGCGCAAGGGCGCTTGCAATAGCGGCTGATAGGTCTCGGAAAACAGCGGAATATCGGTGACACCCAGCGCGCCCAAGGTCTCGCCGTGGTAGCTATTTTCCAGCGCAATAAACCGCGTTTTTTTCATCAAGCCTTGGTTGCGCCAGGCGTGCACGCTCATTTTCAACGCCACTTCGATGCCCGAGCTGCCATTGTCGGCATAAAAGCAGCGCGTCAGCCCCGGCGGTGCCAATGCCACCAAGCGCTCGCTGAGCTCGACAATGGCCTCGTGTGTGAAGCCCGCCAAAATCACATGCTCGAGCGTCTCCGCCTGCTCGCGCAGCGCGGCATTGAGCTGCGGATGGGCATGGCCAAAGAGGTTCACCCACCAAGAGCTGATGGCATCCATATAGCGCTGGCCATCGAAATCTTCCAGCCAAATGCCCTCGCCACGGCGTATCGGCACTAAAGGCAGCTGCTCGTGATCGTGCATTTGCGTGCACGGGTGCCAGACGTGCGCGAGATCGCGGCGCGAGATGTCGGCGTTGCTAGGTCGGCTCATGCGCTGGGCTCCTGAGTGGGCTCGTCGGCATAGCGCGCGACCAGTCGTGCCGCCACCGAGTCACTCCAAACATTGACGGCGGTGCGGCACATATCTAATGGTCTGTCGGTAATCAGCAGCAAGCCCAGCGCCTCAGGCGGCAAGCCCACGCGCTCTAAAATCAGCGCGATGGCCACGAGGCTAGCGGCAGGGATACCGGCCATGCCGGTGGAGGTGGCGAGTGCCAAAAACAGCACCAGCAGTTGCTGCACAAGGCTTAAGTCGGCGCCAAATAACTGCGCCAAAAATAACACCGCCACGCATTCGTAGAGCGCCGTGCCATCCATATTCATGGTGGTGCCCAATGGCACGGTGAGGCCGGTCACCGATGGCGGCACATTCGCGCGCTCATTTAAGCAGCGCAGCGTGACCGGCAAGGTGGCAGCAGAGGAGGCTGTCGAGAAGGCGGTCCATAGGGCCGGACTCATGTCATGTGCGTGCTGCCTCGGTGAGACGCGCGCGAGGCGCCATAAAATCAGGCCTAAGCTCAGGCCCGCGTGCAGCAGCAACGCCAGCAGCACGGTAATCACAAACCACGCCAATGGCTCCGCGGCGGCCCAGCCGACTTGCGAGGCGCTGGTGGTGACCAGCGCAAAGACGCCGATGGGGGCGGTGCGCAATACCCATTGAGTGATGGTCATGAGCAGCTGCTGTAGGCCGTCCCAGAGACTTTGTTGCGCGCTGCGTAGCTCGCTGGGCAGCGTGCGCAAGGCGAGGCCAACCACCAGTGAAAACAGCACCACGGCAATTAAATTACCGCTGCTGAGCGCGTTGAAAATATTGCCCGGAACTAGCCCCAGTAAGGTGCTTTGCCAGTCACTATTGCTGGTCAACACCGGTGTGCCAGCCGACTGTGCCATCAGGCCGGCCACGGCGCTTTCGCTGAGGCCGGCGCGCAAACCGGGCGCAATGACATTGCTCAAAATTAAGCCCATGCTCACCGCTAAAAAAGTGCTCATGGCGTAATAGCCGGCGGTTAGCGCACCGAGGCGACCGGGCGCGCGATCGAGTTTGCCAAGGCCGGCAATCAGTGTGGTGGCGATCAATGGCACCGCGACCATTTTCAGGGCGTTGAGAAATAAGCTGCCGGTGACGCTGGTGAGGCTCAGTACGTCGGCTTGCCAAGCGGACAGTGGCCCGGCGAGCAAGGTGGCAGCGAAGATGCCAAGGCTTAGGCCGATGAGGATTTGTCGCGTTAAAGACATGCCGACTCCTGTGCAAAAAATGGCTCAGCGCATGTGGCCGGCCATGAAGTCAGTGACTGTACCAGACTCCGCGTGCGCAAAAGCGGCAGTGAAGTGCTAGAAGCCGGCGGCTTGGCCTTCGCGGCGAGGATCAGCGGCACCCTGCAAAAGCCCGCCACGGCGCACAATGACGCCGTGGCCGCTGGCCATATCGACGACCTTGACGGCATGACCGCGGGCTTTCAGCTCAGCTATCGTGTCGGCTGCGAGTGTCTGTTCAACTTCCGTGGGGCCATTGCGGTTGAGTGCCATGGGCAGTGAGACCAGCGCGCCAGCATCACGCACGCCGGCAATATAGGCACTCAGGAGACGCGTGTTAAAGCCTAAAATGCGGCTGCCGCCGGGCGAACCTAGCGCCATGACGGGTTGACCATTGGCATCGATGACTAGCGTCGGTGACATGGCGCTGCGTGGCCGTTTGCCGGGGCCGACACGATTGGCCACCGGCAGGCCTTGCTGAAAGGGCAGGAAGCTGAAGTCGGTGAGCTGGTTGTTCATCAGCAGGCCATTGATAAGCAGGCGCGAGCCAAAGCGATCTTCGATGGACGAGGTCATGGCGAGCCAGCGCCCGCTGCTGTCAACGATGCTGATATGGCTGGTGCCCATTTCGCGCGTTTGCTGGTCGGTGGCGCTCAGCGTGGCGCCCTTGGGCGCACCGGCGGCAACAGTCTCTTGCGCGGCTAAGTCGGAAATTAAGCCGGCACGTTGGCGCAAATAGCGCGTGCTGAGCAGACCATCCACGGGCACATTGACCCAGCGCGCATCGGCACCGTAGCGCTGGCGGTCGGCAAAACCCAAGCGCTCGGCCTCCAATAGGCCATGCAGCGAACGGGTGTTGAGATCGGTCTTGCTGGCATTGAGGGGGCTGGCTTGGCCTTGTTTGCGTTGGTAGTGCTGCCACAACGCAGTCATCTCCAACACACTAAAGCCACCGCTCGGTGGTGGCGCAGAACAGGCCTTGATGCGCGCAATGCTTAGGCACTGAGCCGGCAGCACATCGGCCTCGTAAGCTTGCCAATCGGCCAGACTGACATCGCTGCCAGCAGCTTGCAGTTGCGCGACCAGTTGCGTTGCCAATTCGCCTTCATAAAACGCGCGTGGACCATTTTTAGCGAGTGTCTCTAGGAGTGTGGCGTAGGCCGGATTTTTCAGCCGATGGCCTACCGGCCAAGCCTGGCCATCGCGGTCTAATAAATACGGGGCCAAACTCGGCGAGCGTGCCAGCAGCGGATCGCTCGCCGATAAATTATGCAGACGATCCGACACGGGTACGCCAGCGCGTGCGGCGGCAATGGCGGGTGCGAGCAAGGTTCTCCACGGTAGCTTGCCCCAGCGCCGATGCGCCTGATCGAGCATCGCCACCACGCCGGGAATGCCCACGGCGCGCGCATCGGCGAGGGCTTCATCGAAGGCCATGGGCTCGCCATTGGCGCGCAAAAAGCGTGTTGCATTCGTGGCCGATGGCGCGGTTTCACGGCCATCGACAGCGGTCACGCGCGCACTTGAACCGACCAATGCTTCGGCGAGGACCATGAAGCCACCGCCGCCAAGGCCGGACGATTGCGGCTCCACTAAACCCAACATGGCTTGCGCGGCAATGGCCGCATCAACGGCGCTGCCACCGGCTCGCAACATACTCAGTGCCGCCTGCGTGGCGAGTGGATGCGCGGTGACCACCATGGCTTGCGCGGCACTGGCGGTGCTTAAGGGGTAGCGTCCGGTACCGGCCTCGGGCGTGGCTTGACGCTGGGCATTGGCCGCTAAGGTGGCCGTCGCTGTTGGGTTAATGGCTGCAGCGGTTGGTTGCAAAGGCGCCATGCTACAGGCACTGAGCATCAGACCGGAGAGGGCCAGTGTGCTCAGTGCCAGACGCATCAGGTCGGCAGTCCGAGGTTGCGCCAAAGCGCGAGCGTGGGCTCGGCTTGGTTCATGCTGTAGAAGTGCAAGCCGGGCGCGCCGCCATCGAGCAGTTGCTGCGAGAGGCGCGTGATGACTTCCTCGCCAAAGGCAATGATGCTGGCGCTGTCATCGCCGTAGCTGGCGATTTGTTGGCGGATCCAGCGCGGCACTTCGGCGCCACAGGCATCGGAGAAGCGCACCAGATTCTTGAAGTTGGTAATAGGCATGATGCCGGGGATGATAGCGATATCTGAGCCGGCCGCGCGCACGCGATCGACGAAATGAAAGTAGCAATCGGCGTTGAAAAAATACTGGGTGATGGCGGAGTTGGCGCCGGCATTTGCCTTGGCGACAAAGTGGCGCACATCATCGGCCAAACACGCCGCTTGCGGATGGCACTCGGGGTAAGCCGCCACCTCAATATGAAAGTGCTCACCGCTGTGCTCACGAATAAAGCGCACTAAATCGGCGGCATAGGGCAGCTCTTTGCTGCGCGCCACCACATCCAATGGCAAGTCGCCACGCAGCGCCACCAAGTGCTTGATGCCCATCTCGCGGTAGGTGGTGAGCAGCTCGGCGATTTCAGCCTTGCTGTCGCCCACGCACGATAAATGCGGCGCCACGGCATAGCCGAGCGCCTGCACATCACGCACAGCACCCAAGGTACGGTCGCGGGTGGTGCCGCCGGCGCCATAAGTCACCGAGAAATACTCGGGACTTATGGCGCCTAAACGGCGAGCCACATCGCGTAATTTCTCGGCGCCAACCTCAGTTTTGGCCGGGAAAAATTCGATGCTGAAATGGCTCATATCAGTACTTGTAGCTCTCGGGCTTGAAGGGACCTTCGACTGGCACACCAATGTAGTCAGCTTGTGCCTGTGTGAGCTTGGTCATGATGCCACCGAAACCAACCACCATGGCCGCAGCGACTTCTTCGTCGAGCTTCTTCGGCAACACTTCAACGCGGATTTTTGCGGCTTTTTGATCGGCCGGCAGGTCAGCGAATTTCTCACCGAACAAGAAAATTTGCGCCAATACTTGGTTAGCAAACGAGCCATCCATGATGCGTGAGGGGTGACCGGTGGCATTGCCCAAATTCACTAAGCGGCCTTCCGACAGCAAGATCAAGTAGTTGGGATCTGTTGGGTTGGCTTCCGAGCCTGGTGCTGTGCGGTAGACCTTATGAACCTGTGGTTTAACTTCGTCCCAGACCCAGTTTTTGCGCATATAGGCGGTGTCGATTTCGGTATCGAAATGGCCGATATTGCAGACCACGGCACCATTTTTCAGGGCACGCAACATGGCGGCATCGCAGACTTTGTCGTTGCCGGTGGTGGTCACAATGATATCCGTTTCACCCAACAGGCGGTGGTTGATGTCTTTGTCTTCGCCGGTCACAACGCCATTGTTGTAGGCCGAGACCAGCTCGAAACCATCCATGCAGGCTTGCATGGCGCAAATGGGATCGACTTCAGTGACACGCACAATCATGCCTTCTTGGCGCAATGATGCGGCTGAGCCTTTGCCGACGTCGCCATAGCCCACGACCAAGGCGCGACGGCCCATCATTAGCATGTCGGTGCCGCGCTTGATGGCATCATTGAGCGAGTGGCGGCAGCCGAACTTGTTGTCGTTCTTGGCTTTCGTCACTGAGTCATTGACGTTGATGGCCGGCACTTTTAATTCGCCTTTAGCGGCCATTTCAATCAAGCGCATCACGCCTGTGGTGGTCTCTTCGGTGATGCCGTGAATGCTGTCGAGCATTTGCGGGTATTTCTGGTGAATCAGGCCGGTCACATCGCCGCCGTCATCGAGAATCATATTGGCGGCCCACGGCTTGCCATCAGACAACACGGTCTGCTCAATGCACCACCAGAACTCTTCTTCGCTCTGACCTTTCCAAGCAAATACCGGGATGCCGGCGGCGGCAATGGCGGCAGCGGCGTGATCTTGTGTGGAGAAAATATTGCACGATGACCAGCGCACTTCGGCACCTAAGGCGACCAGTGTTTCAATCAGCACGGCGGTCTGAATGGTCATGTGGATACAGCCGATGATTTTCGCATCTTTTAATGGCTGGCTGGCGGCGTAAGTGGCGCGCAGACCCATCAGCGCGGGCATTTCGGCCTCGGCTAAGATGATTTCTTTGCGGCCATAAGCAGCTTGTGTGATGTCGCGGACTTTAAAATCAGTGAAGTTTTGCAGATTAACTTGAGCGTTCATCAGGAGACTCTCCGAGCGAACGGGCGCCGTTGACTAGAAATGCAATCGAGCCTGACAGGGTTTTGTTGCCAAAATGACCTGCTGCAGCGCCCCTCGATCGCCGGGTTGGCAGGCAGTATAGCCGCTGCTGAGCAAATATCCAAAATTTTTGATATAGCTTGTGTGGCATTTGCGTAGCGACTTTGTCTGAGATGACGAAGCGCGCTACGGCCATGGAGTTTGTGGTATTTTTGTATGCCCATTTCTTGCAAGGATACCTCGCCATGCGCGCACACTCCCTAGTCGCCGCCGCCTTTTCACTCGCTGCGCTATCAGTCAGTACCGTGGCGCAATCCGCCACCTTTGGCATTACCCCGCAAGTCGGTTTAGCCGGTGCCGGCGCCACCGTGCAATGGGGTTTTAACGAATACCTCGGTCTGTCGGCGGGTTATACCGGCATTGATGAGCGCATTAGCGATGTGAAAACCGATGAAGCTACCTACGACGCCGACATCTCGATTAGCAACCCGCAGCTTTTTGTCAATTGGGCGCCATTCGGCGGGCATTTCCGTGTGTCATTTGGTGTGATTGCGCAAGACAGCTCGATCGATTTGGTGGGCCGTGATTTTAAGCAAACCCCGACCAACCCAAATGCAGGCGTGGTGAATAATGCGCGCATCAACGCGAGCTTTGCGCAGTCGATTGCGCCGGCGATTACCGTGGGATGGGAGACGCCCATGGATCAGGTCGGCTTTGGCTACCACCTCAGCATTGGCGCGATGTACGCCGGCGACCCCGAGGTTAATGCCAATATCACTTGCAATGTCGTGGCTAGCTGTCTCGGCTTGCAGCGCGATGAAGAGCGCGACATTGAAGATGAGTTGTCAAAATACAAAGTGCTGCCAATTTTACAGGCCGGCGTCTTATATCGACTCTAATGCCACGGCGCCAGTCTCTGGCTGGCGCATACGGACTGCAGTAACATAGCGCATCACAACAATAAAAATACCGAGATTGCTCATGCGATTTTTAGTGCCCGCACTGACTTGCGCCAGCCTGTTATTGGCAGCCTGTGGCGGCAATAGCAGTGGCTCATTTGCCAACACGTCAGCGGATGCTCGCCCGCCCAGCGTCACGCCGCCGGCAACCACCCCCGATGTAACCCCTGATGTGAGCACGCCAACAGCCAATCGTGCCGCCAACTGTACTGCCTTCGCGCCCGATGCCTTCGTCACGCGCAACGAGCTCGCTAGCGGCCAACGCGTCGCCAATGCCGCATTGATGCTGCGTTTTTTGCATTACACCGATGACCACATCATCGATGATGAAGGCCAGACTGTGAATGGCCTGGGCGTCAGCGACCCCATCAACCCCCTGTTTGAGTCGGCGCAGCGCTTGCAGGAAGAGTATTCCGACGAAGTCTTAAACAATATGATCGGCCGCAGCAACGACTGCTTAAAAGACTTTCCGGCGTCATTTATGATCGTCACCGGCGACAGCGCCGACCTCACCACGCTCTCGGAAACGCGACGTTTTATCGACAATCTCGATGGCACATTTGACCAACTCAGCGCCTTTGAGAAGTCCTGTGTGGCGAATTTCCCAGCTGGCACACCAGCATTTATTACTCAGCAAGCCTGCACGCGCTTTACGGGTCGTGGCGTGCCCGATAGCCAAAGCCCCGATCCTGATATTGCCGATCCGAGCTTTCAGTTCACGCTCACACGGACCCTGCGCCAGATTGTGAATCAGCTCGCCGCGCAGCTTGGCCGTGATGTGACGGGCGCCACCGATCCGACGCGGCAAACCCTCACGCAAGCGCCGGGTTTGCCGCAAGTTCTGCGCTGCAGCGAGGGCGACGAGGGCTGCGAAAATAGCGCATTAAAAACGCCGTGGTACGTGGCCTTTGGTAATCACGATGGCTATTTACGTGGCACTGTGCCCGTCGGTATCGGCATCAACGAGGCCTCGTTTTTAACCACCGGCCGGCGCCATATTGTCCAGCCCAAAGAGTTCATTCAAGAGTTTTTCGAGACCTCCAGCTTGCCGGTGGGTCATGGCTTCAATATGGTTGATGCCGCGCGCCGCGACGACAACGACAAGCGCAATGATGGCTATTACGCCTTCACCAGCGGTAATTTCCGCATGATCGTCTTAAGCACGGTTATTGATGGTACTGATCCGCGCCTGCCCACCGATCTCATCCGCAACCCTTTCGCACTCGCCGATGGCACGGTAGATCGCTCGCAATTTGAGTGGATGAAAGCCGAGCTCGACAAGGCTTACAAAGCCAAGCAGCTGGTGATGGTTTTCTCGCACCATCCGGACCTGGCGTTCGCGGAGTTCGGCATGTTTGCTGCGGCGGTGCCACTCGATCTTACTGCCGCCGAGCTCGATGCGGAGCTCGCCAGCTACCCCAATGTAGTGGCGTGGCTGGCGGGCCACACGCATATTCATCGGGTGCGACCCTTTGTCGTGACGGCCACTGAGGACGGCGCGCTAACCGGCAGCAATGGCGAAATCAACACGCCCGTGGTCTGCAAAAAGCCCGGTGTCGCCGCCGATGGTTTGCCGCATTGCCGTGGCTTTTGGCAAGTCGAGACCGCCTCGCTCATCGACTTCCCGCAAGAGCAACGCCTCATTGAAGTTTTCGACAACGGCAATGGCACCGGCACCCTGCGCGGCCCCGTGCTCACTCACAGCTTCGAGCGCTCGCGCGTGCTCGCCGAGGCCGATGATCGCTGCCAGTTTTATCTGCTCGACCCCAATAGCCTGCAAAAACTCTCCAGCGATGGCGGCCTCGATGCCGTCTGTAGCTTTGGCATGACCCGCCAAGGCACGGCTCTCGACCGCAATGTTGAGCTGATGTTCCGCTTGCCACGCTTCTGACTTTAGTCGCAGGTCATCGGCCTCGATGGCCTGCTAAGCTCAAGGCATTGAAGTCACCGAGAGGCCGGTATGGCACAGGTCGAGTCGCAAGCCACTGAGCATCATGGCGAAAGTCTGCGGCGCTTTATGCGCCAGCACCCACCCTTTGACCGCCTGCCCGAGGCCGAGCTGCAGTTTCTGCTGAGTCACGGGCAGTTGGTGTTTTACCCGGCCGGCACGGTATTGCTGAGCCCGAGTGGCGCGCCGGTTGAGCATTTTTTCATGGTCTATCAAGGCCGTGTGCAAGGCCTGCGGCGTGAGCAGGCGCAAGATCGTGTGCAGTTTGAGATTGGTCTCGGCGAATGTTTTCCGCTGGCGGCCTTGCTCGGTGAGCGCGCCACCCGCACCGAGCATGTCGCCGTGATCGATAGCTTTTGCCTGCGTTGGTCGCGTGAAGATTTTGCGCAACTGGTGCGCGAATCCGAGCAGTTTCGTGATTTCGCGCTCGGTGGTGTCAGTGGTTTGCTCGCCGAAGTTGGTCGGCACATGCAGCAGCGCGTGGCCGGTCAGCTGGGTAGCGATTTTTCCATGGCGCAGGCGATTAGCGGCTTATTGGCCCGCCCGCCGGTATTTACCTTTGCCGAAACGCCGTTGGCCTCGGTGGTGGCGCAAATGGAAACGGCGCACGTGAGCAGCATGGTGATCATCGACTCGGGTCGGAAGCCGTTGGGCATTTTCACCTTGCGCGATTTACGCCGACGGCTTGCGCAAGAAGGCTGGCAGCCCGACGCGCCCATTTCGGCATGGATGACCGCCAACCCCATCACTGTGGAGCACGACCTGCCGGTTTTTCAAGCGGCCTTGGTGATGGCCGAAAAAGGCATCACGCACATGGTCATTTGCCGCAATGGCCGTTTGCTCGGCGTGCTCGCTGAGCGCGATTTATTTGCCTTGCAGCGCTTAAATTTGGTCAGCCTCAGCCGCGATATTCGCTATGCCACGCGCTTTGAGCAGCTCGCGGCAAGCCGTGCTGCCATGGCGAAATTGGTCGACCAGCTGCTGGCCCGCGGCGCGCAAGCAGATCAAATCACGCAGCTCATTGCGCGGCTCAATGATCAGATCGTGCAGCGCGTCATTAGCTTGGTAAACGATAGCCATGGCGCGCCCGATCGGCCGGTGACATGGCTGTGCTTTGGCAGCGAGGCGCGCGAAGAGCAGGCGCTGCATACCGACCAAGACAATGGCCTCTGGTTCGATGCTGAGCCGCAGGAGACCGAAGCGGTGCGAGAGCGGCTCATGGTCTGGGCCACCGAGATAAACAAACAGCTCGATAGCCTCGGCTTAGTCTGGTGCCCTGGTGGCATCATGGCCGGGCAAGCTAAGTGCTGCCTGAGTGCGGCCGAGTGGCGCGCGCGCTTCGCCAATATCATCCACACACCGACGCCGGAAAAAGTCTTGGAGGCGGTGATATTTTTCGATATGCGCGTGGTGCAGGGCGATAGCGCAGCGGTCGAATCATTGCGCCAAACGTTGCTCGAATGGACACAGCAGCGCGATATTTTCCGCCGTATTTTGACCGAGGATGCGCTGCGCCGGCGGCCACCCTTGGGGCAGATTCGTGACTTCCGCTTAAGCCGCGGCGGCGAACATCCGCATACCTTCGATATCAAAACAGAGGCCTTGGCGATCATCGTTGAGGCCGCGCGCGTGCTGGCATTGGCCCATGGCGTGTCAGCGGTGTCGACCACCGAGCGCCTGCGTCAATTGGTCTTGGTCGATGGCCTACGCGATGTCGATGCCGCTGCCTATGAAGAGGCCTTTCAGCATCTGCAATTGCTGCGTTTGCAGCTTCATCAAGAGCAGCAGCGCGCCGGCAAGCCGATGAGCAATCGCCTCGACCCCGATCATCTCAACCCGCTAGACCGGCGGATTTTGCGCGAATGTTTGCGCCAAGTGCAGCGCCTGCAGCGTGATATGGCGAGCCGCGTCGGCTTATGAAGCTTTCGCAGTGGTGGCAGATCATTCGTCGCGATACGCCGGCGTGGTGGCCGCAGGCGGCGGCGCTCGACAACACGGCATTAGCGACTGATCGCTGGATTATTTTAGACACTGAGACCTCGGGCTTTTCCGCGCAGGAAAACAAATTGCTGTCGTTGGCGGCGGTGACCTATGAAGCCGGCGGCTTGAGTTTAGGCGGCCAATGGTATGCCACGCTGAACACCACCGACACGCAAGGCCTGGGCGATAGCGTGGTGGTGCATCGGCTCACCGCCAGTCAGCTCGCCGATGGCATGGATGTGCAGGAGGGCATCACCACGCTGGCGCAGTTTGTTGGCGCGGCGCCGGTGCTGGCCTATCACCATGGCCATGATCGCAACTTTATCAAGGCGGCCATGTATCGCTCCGGCTTTCCCATGTTGCCGTGGCGCTGGTTGGAGGCGGCGGATATTTTTGCGTTGGCGTGGCCGGCCGCTGGCTTCACGCAGCCTAGCCTCGATGACTGGTTGGCTTGGCATGGCATTGCCGTGGAGGAGCGCCATCACGCCCTAGAAGATGCCTGGGTCACCGCGATGCTGTGGTTGAAGGCGGTGCCGGCGTTGGCGGCGCAGGGCATCCATACGCGCGCCGAGCTCGCTAAGGCATTGCGCGCGCGGCGGGCGCTGGCGCGGCATCGCGGCTGAGGGGTAACTATTCAGGCCGCGGCGTCCAGCGCAGCGTGCCCATGACATAGTCGGTGAGTGGAAAGGTCAGATTAAAATTCACCGCCGTCATGTCATCGCGATGATGATGTAGCCGATGCAGGTGCGCCATCGCCGCCAAGCCCGGCACACGCCGGTGTAGCCAATGGCCATCGGGCAAATGATCAGAGAAGTGGAAGGCTTCGTAGAGCACATAGGTGCCGGTGATGCCAGCCATAGCCAAGCGGCATTGCTAGAACCCCAGGTATTGAGCAGCCACGCGCCCGGTGCGCCAATCAGCGCTACCACCACGATTATCAGCCAGGCGGGAAACAGCACCACACGCCAGTCGCGCGGGTTTTGCCATTGCATATTGGCTTGCGTGAAAAAGCTGTGATGGTCGCCGGTGTGGCGCTGATAAAAGAGCTTGGCCCAGCGCTTTTTGCGATGGCCGAGTTGCACATGAATGGCGTATTCGCCGACATTGCCGAGCAACAAGGCCACGACCAGCACCAGCCACTCGAGCGCCTTCACGTCGTGCAGCTGAGCCACCGATACAGCGACCACACTGACCCCGGCAACGGCTATCCAGAGCGCGTGCAGGCGACCGGAGTAGCGCGGGTGAATGACGGCTCGGTAGCGCGCGCGAAAGGCTTCAACGGCGGTGGCATCCATAGTCAATCTCGTTTTTAAGCGTATGATGGGTATATCAAAAAGCCAGCCACGAGGGAATGCCATGAACGCGAACGAAGGTCACCGCAAGCTTGCCGAGTGGCGTGCCAGCATGGATGCGCATGCGCTCGACCCGCAGCAGCGCCAAGCCATGGAAGAGTCCATGGACGCCATGGCGCTGCAGTTTCGCAGCAATCAGCCGCCGAGCGCGGAGGCGTTTGAGAGTGAACTGCGCCGCTTGGAGATGATGTGGGCCGCCGACCATCCGTTGTTGGCGACCATCATCACAGAAACCCTGCGGCGCTTATCGGCGATGGGTATCTAGCCGTTTTTACAGGCCGGCTTCCGCGCGAAGCGCGTCGGCTTTGTCGGTACGCTCCCAGGTAAAGGCCGTTGCCGTGTGCTGTTTGGCGACCTTACGGTTATTTTCCCAGACTGTGTGGTCGTAGGTCAGCTCGTAGGGGTCGCGGCCAAAATGACCATAAGCAGCTGTTGGACCATAGATGGGATGCAGCAAGTCGAGCTGGCGGGTCAAGCCGAAGGGGCGCAGATCGAAATGCGCACGCACGAGCTCAACGATCTTGGCATCGCTGACCTTGCCGGTTCCGAAAGTGTTAATCGACACCGAGGTCGGCTCCGCCACACCAATGGCATAGGAGACTTGAATCTCACAGCGATCCGCGAGGCCGGCAGCGACAATATTTTTCGCCACATAGCGACCAGCATAGGCGGCCGAGCGGTCAACTTTCGATGGGTCTTTGCCAGAGAAAGCACCGCCGCCATGACGCGCCATGCCGCCATAGGTATCCACGATGATTTTACGGCCGGTGAGTCCGCAATCGCCCATGGGGCCACCAATCTCAAAGCGGCCGGTGGGGTTGATATAGAACTTGGTGTCTTTGTTGAGCCATTCAGCCGGCAACACTTTTTTGATCACCAGCTCCATCACGCCTTCGCGCAAATCGGCGTCGCTGACACTGGTGCTGTGCTGCGTGGAAAGCACCACGGCATCGACTGCCACAGGTTTGCCATCGGCGTAACGGAAGGTCACCTGCGATTTAGCATCGGGGCGTAACCACGCCAGCTCGCCAGATTTACGCGCTTCGGCCTGACGCTCGACCAAACGGTGAGCGTATAAAATAGGGGCCGGCATTAATGCATCGGTTTCGTTGCTGGCGTAGCCAAACATCAGACCTTGGTCACCAGCGCCTTGGTCTTCGGGCTTGCTGCGATCAACGCCCTGAGCAATGTCGGGTGACTGGGCGCCCACCATATTCATGACCGCGCAGGTGTGGCCGTCGAAGTACACATCGGAGCTGTCGTAGCCGATCTCAACGATTTTATCGCGGATGATTTTTTCGTAATCGATGATGGCGGTAGTGGTGATTTCACCAGCAATGACGGCCACGCCAGTTTTCACCAAGGTCTCGCAGGCCACACGCGCTTGCGGGTCTTGCGCCAAAATGGCATCGAGAAGGGCGTCAGAAACTTGGTCGGCTAGCTTGTCGGGATGACCTTCAGAAACCGATTCAGAAGTGAAAATGCTGTATTCGCTCATAACAGTGTCCTAGCGGGTGGTGCCGCGAAGTGCGGCAGCGGGTTTTTGAAATTCGTGGATTTGTACGCGGAAACCATTGCGCAAAGCCAAGTAGTCGGCACTCACCGGCAATACGCCAGCGCGGCGTGTCCAGTGCAATAAATCTTCGGCGGGAAAGCCCAGCCAGGCATCGCCACAGGCATCACGGACCCAGTCTTGGTCGTGCTCGCAGAGCTCAGTGATGATGAGGCGGCCATCGTTGGCAAGATGCTCGCAGGCGCTGGCAATCAGCGCCTCGGGTTGCGGCACGTGATGCAGCACCATATTCATCACCACGGTATTGGCCATGGCCGCCACTGGCTGTTGCAAGAGGTCGGCATGACGCAGCTCGACATTGCCTAAATGCTGGTCGCGCACCATGGATTGGGCTTTATCGAGCATCTCGCGAGAGGCATCAATGGCTAGTACGCGCTGAAAATGCGGGCTGACCATGGGCAATAAATCGCCTTCACCCGGACCAATTTCGAGCAATAGCTCGCCCGGTACGCGAATGGCGCGCTCAGCCGCCAAAGGGCCGTATTCGCTAAAGTCGGCAATCTGCTCTTGTTGGCTACGAAAGCGTGTGGCGTTTTCGGTGAAAAATCGCTGCGAGGCTTGCGCGCGTTGTTCGCGCACAACTTTAAGACGTTGCATCACGTCATGCGGCAAATGGCCTTCGTCGAGCTCAGCCATCAGGCGACGCTTTAGGCTACCCGCCTCGGCACCGCTAGGGTCGCGGCGATAAAACACCGTGGTGCGTTCGCGCCGCGTGGTCACTAGGCCCGCATGCAGCAGAATTTTGAGGTGATGACTCAGCGAGGGTTGCTTGCTGTCGAGCAAAAAACACAACTCAAGTACGCCAAAGGCGTCGCGTTCGAGTAGCCGAAGTATCACTAAACGCAGTGGATCGCCGGCCGCACGCAACCAGCCCGCCAGTTGGGCAAGCGCAGAGTCGGTGTCTAGCAGAGGCGAAGAAGAATTAGGCATAGCATGGCAGTGTAACTGTCAATGCTAGCTATATCAATTTTTTTTGATTAATCAATGTGGCGACTGTAGGCGTGTTGTGTAACGGCGCCATGACCGTGGCAATGGCGCCGTTCATCACCGATTTAGTCGAGAGGCGCTAAGACATCGACGTTGTCGCGGTGCGCCAAATGCTCTGGCCGCGGAGCCAAGCCATTGGCGGGCTCACCCAACATATTGTCAACGCTGTTGTAGACCAAAAAGGCGTTTGCACGCGAATGCTCAGAGGGCTCATCGGCGCTGCGGTGTTGGATATTGCTATCGAAAAACACCACGCTGCCTGCCAGCCCGGTGGCACTGGTGACATCACCGGCTTGATGGGTAAGCAGCGAGAGAATCTCAGGCGATGGCTGGCCCATGGTGTGCGATTCGTGCGCGGCTTCATCTTCAGTGACCGGGCAGCTGGCTGGATCAACGCAACCCACATAGGTTTTGTGTGAGCCAGGAATCAGCAGTTTGGGCGCATGCTCAGCGAGATTGTCGGTGAGTAGCACGGAGCATGACAACGCACGCATAGCGGGCATGCCATCTTCGGTGTGCCAGGTCTCAAAGTCTGAGTGCCAATAGAACTCTTCCTGCGTATCGGCGGCGCGATAGTTCAGACGGCTCTGGTGCAGATAGACCTCGCTACCCAATACATAGCGCGCAAAGGCGAGCAGTTTGGGGTGGCGTGCTAGCCGTGCAAAGAGCGGGCTCGCGGATGGCAGGTCAAGAAACGACAGCATGTCATCGCTGCCGGGCTCGCGAAGCACTAGGGCCGAATCGCTGCTGGTGAGCTCATCGCGCAAGGTGGCCATGGCGGCATTGAGCTCAGCGATTTCATCTGCCGAAAGCACATCGGGGACCACCAAAAAGCCCTGCTCAATGTAGCGGGCTTCTGCTTCAGCACTGAGCCATTCAGGGCGCAGCGCGGGTTCAGACCACACCACCGGCTCACGGCGACGGGCGAGCAAATGCTCGTTCAGTTCGCGTGAGGGGTAGGGGTCGCCACATAAAGACAGCATAAATTTACTCCGGATCGGCTGGGTAGGCGCCATCGGGGCCGTGCGTTTCATCGCCGCGAAGGGGCGGATCAAAGACGCAAATCAAACGCAGGCGCGTGGTAGCACGCAGCAAATGGCGATCGTGTTTATCGAGTGCATACATGGTGCCGGGCTGAATGCTAATCGGCTCGCCAGGTGTCGGCGCATCTTCGCTGCCATGCAGCGGCTGAATCTCGCCTTCTCCTTCAATGCAGTACACCGCTTCTAAGTGATGCTTGTACCAAATATGCGTTTCCGTGCCGGGATGAATCCAGGTTTCATGCAGCGAAAAGCCCATGCCATCTTGACGCGTGAGCAAGCGAAAACTTGACCAGTTGTCGGCATGAATGGCTTGGCTGCTGGCGGCGATTTCATCAAAGTGACGAATAATCATGCGCTAATCTCCTCTACCACAGCTGGTGCCAGTGTGCGGCGGGCGTGGGTTAGGGCTTCATCAAAAATCTGCAGGCCTTTCTCTAGGTCGGCCTCGCTCATAATCAATGGCGGCAGCATTTTCACCACCTCACCGTGTGGGCCACAGGTCTCAATAATCAAGCCTTGCTCGAAGCAGCGCTCGCTGACGGCGTCGGCCATCTCGCTGTTTTCTAAAACAATGCCGGCGACCATGCCACGGCCGCGTAAGGCGGTAATGTGCGGATGGCGTTTGCGCATATGCTCCAAACGCTGATGCAGCAGGCGACCTTTGACACGCACGTCATCGGCAAAGCTATTGTCGGCCCAGAAGGTGTTAAGCGCCGCGGTGGCGGTCACAAAGGCGGCGTTATTGCCACGGAATGTGCCGTTGTGCGCGGACGGCGCCCAAATGTCGTATTCGGGCTTGATGAGCACCAAGGCCATGGGCAGGCCATAACCGGAAATCGATTTCGACAGCGTCACGATGTCGGGATTAATACCGGCTTGCTCGAAGCTGAAAAATGAGCCGGTGCGGCCGCAGCCCATTTGAATGTCATCGACAATGAGCAGCATGTCATGGCGGCGGCAGAGTGAAGCCAAACCACGCAACCAGTCGGCTGATGCGGTGTTGATGCCGCCTTCGCCTTGGATGCATTCGACCAGCACCGCTGCTGGAGCGTCCATGCCTGAGCCCGGATCGCTGAGCTGTTTTTCGATCAGATTCAGCGTGTTGACGTCGCGGCCGTAGTAGTTGGCGTAGGGCACAAACTGCGTATCGGTCAATGATGCGCCAGTGGCATCGCGAAACTTGCTGGAGCCGGTAGCGGCCACTGAGCCGGTGGTCACACCATGAAAGGCATTGGTGAAGCACAAAATGTTATTGCGCGATTTGACTTGGCGCGCCAGTTTCAGCGCGGCTTCCACGGCATTGGTGCCGGTGGGGCCGGTGAACTGCATTTTGTAGTCGAGACGGCGCGGTTTCAAAATCGTGCGCTCGAAGGTTTCCATAAACTCGCGCTTGGCCTGCGTGGCCATGTCGAGGCCATGCAAAATGCCATCGGCCTGTAAGTACTCAATGAGCGCGGCTTTCAGCGTGGGATGGTTATGGCCGTAGTTCAGGCTGCCGGCACCGGCGAAAAAGTCGAGGTATTCACGGCCGTCTTCGTTGGTGATGTGGCTGCCGACTGCGCGCGCAAACACCGTGGGGTAGCTACGAACATACGAACGGACTTCCGACTCTAATCGGTCAAAAATGGCTAATGGCATGTGTGTATCTCCTATTAATGCGAAAGGGGTTGGGCGCTGTTGGCGAGCGGGGCGGGAAACGGCCCAATGCGAAACAGCTGTTCGGGCTCATGGCCCGCGCCAAACAAGTCGGCATCGAATTGTGTCGAAATGCTCAGCGGGCAATTCAGGCGTTCAGCGAGTTTGGTAAACAGGCGTGCCGAGGCTTTGTTGCTTGGGCTCACCGTGGTTTCCAAAAACCGCACATCGCGGCAAGCGGGGCGAGCCAGCAAGCCTGCGAGTAAGGTCAGGGCGAGACCAGTGCCGCGGTAGCGCGCGGCGCTCACCACTTGCCAAATAAACAATGTGTCGTGCTGCTTGGGCGGAATGTATCCGGAAATATAGCCGGCCAAAATGTCGCCTTCTTCGGCCAAAATGCAGGTGTCGGCGAAGTGCCAGCTGTGCAGCAAATACGAGTAGCAGGAGTTCAAATCCAGTGGCGGCGACTGCTCAATGAGCTCATAGACGCGCAGGCCATCGGCTTTTTCAGGCTGGCGTAGCGTCAAATTAGGCGCAGCAACCACGGGGGTTTTAAGGGCTGATGTCATTTAGGCATCCTCTTTTTCTGTTTGAGTTTTTGCGCCGCTGTGATCGTAGATCGGGTCAACCGACAAGATCGCCGAGGCATCAATATTGCTGGCGCCAAATAAGCTCACTAAGCGCTCCAATGACAGCGCGATAGTGGCCTGCTCAAGCTCCGGCATAGTGCTGAGGCCATCAGCCAAGCGTGTTTGCAGTGGGAACGGTGAGCGTGCGGCTTGTGCACTGCCCTCGGGCGTAATGGCAATGTGCACTTGGCGGCGATCATCTTGTGACCGGGTGCGAGTGACCATGCGTTTTTGTTCAAGCCGATCAATCACGCCCACGGTGGTGCTGGGACTGAGATCCAGGCTTTGGCTTAATGTTTTCACCGGCATCGCGCCATGCTTTTCCAGTGCTAATCAAAGCAATCAGCTGCGGCGTGGTAATGTCTTGCTTGCCTTGCAGCTGCTTGGAGTGCATATCAACGGCACGAATGATGCGGCGTATAGCTCGTAATATGCGCACTTCGTATTCCGGGAGGTCGTGTTCAGGGTTCATGTAAATTCGTTCTGAGTGATATCGTTTGAGTACAAATCATTTGTAGTGTTACTATTTTCGCGCCAAAAGTCAACCGTTGGAGTCGCGTGTGTTCCCCTTAGACCAGTTCCTGTTTTTCTTAGCGCTGCTCAATCCCTTCCTGCTCAGCCTGTATTTAATCGACCTCATGGTGCAGATGCCGGGCCGCCAATTTGCACGTGTCCTCACGCGTGGCGTGATCATGGGCGGCATCGTGTTTTCGCTATTTGCGTTCACCGGCGAGGGCATTTTTACCGACTTGTTGCATGTGCAATTTGCCTCCTTTCAAATTTTTGGCGGCATCTTGTTCCTCATGGTCGGCATCCGTTTCTTTTTCCAAGGCGTGAGTGCATTAAGCGGACTTCGTGGTGATCCTGAGCATGTCGCCGGCTCCATTGCGATGCCGTTTTTGATTGGCCCAGCCACCGTCTCTGCGTCTATTTTGATGGGCGTGTCATTGCCGAAATGGCATGCCGTGGGCGTGGTCTGGCTAACACTCGCGGTGATGATGGTCGGCTTAGTCGCGTTGAAATTTATTCATGACCGCGTGCGTGTGAAAAGTGCGCGACTGGTGGATCGTTACGTGGAAATCACCGGCCGGGTGTCGGCATTGGTTATTGGTACCTATGCCGTGGAGATGTTGGCGCAGGGCATTAGTCGCTGGGTCGCACTGATGTAAGTGCATGGATCTGGTCGGGAGAGTGGGATCATGGCAATTGCCGTGATCGGCGGCATCGGCGACAATACGGCCCCGCGCGATCTCAATGAGCCGCGCGGTTTTATTTTTGCCCGCCGACTGGAGTGCCCCGCATGCCCGCGCAGCCATTAAATCAACGCCATTACGCCAATGCCATTCGCGCACTTGCCATGGATGCCGTGCAGCAAGCTAAGTCCGGTCACCCCGGCGCGCCCATGGGCATGGCCGATATCGCGGAAGTGCTGTGGCGCCAGTTCATGCGCTACAACCCCAGCAACCCGAATTGGATCAACCGCGACCGCTTCGTGCTCTCCAACGGCCACGGCTCGATGCTGCAATATGCGCTGCTGCATTTGACCGGATTTGATGTCTCGATTGATGACCTCAAGGCATTTCGCCAATTGCATAGCAAAACGCCGGGCCACCCCGAGTACGGCTATGCCGATGGCGTCGAAACCACCACCGGCCCGCTCGGCCAAGGTATCGCCAATGCCGTGGGCATGGCGCTCGCCGAAAAAACCTTAGCGGCGCAATTTAACCGCGACGCGCTGGCGGTCATTGACCATTTCACCTACGGCTTCTTGGGCGATGGCTGCCTGATGGAAGGCATCTCGCATGAGGTCTGCTCGCTGGCGGGCACGCTCGGTCTTGGCAAGCTCATCGCCTATTACGACGACAATGGCATCTCCATTGATGGCGAAGTCGAAGGCTGGTTCTCTGATGACACGCCCAAGCGTTTTGAAGCCTATGGCTGGCAAGTCATTGGCCCCATTGACGGCCACGATGCCGATGCCATCCGCGCCGCCACTCAAGAGGCGCAGGCCGATGCCGCACGCCCCACACTGATTATTTGCAAGACCGTGATTGGCGCCGGCTCGCCGAATAAACAAGGCAAAGAAGACTGCCATGGTGCGCCACTCGGTGTGGATGAAATCGCGCTGACCCGCGCTGCGCTGGGCTGGGAGCACGAGGCCTTTGTCATTCCCGAAGCGATTTACGAGGCCTGGGATGCGCGTCCAAAAGGTGACGTGTTGGAGAAAAACTGGGATGGCCTGTGGGCGCAATACGCGCAAGCGCACCCGAGCTTGGCGGCTGAATTGCTGCGCCGCTTGAGCGGTGAATTGCCCGCCGATTTCGCCGCCACGGCGGAGGCCTGGATCAATGGCTGCGCTGAAAAAGGCGACAGCATTGCTTCCCGTAAAGCCTCGCAAAACACGCTCAATGCTTTCGGCCCGGCATTGCCGGAGCTGCTCGGCGGTTCAGCCGATTTGGCCGGCTCCAACTTGACGCTCTGGAAAGGCTGCCACGGCGTGCAAGACCATGCCGATGGCAACTATGTCTATTACGGTGTGCGCGAATTTGGCATGAGCGCCATCATGAACGGCGTTGCGTTGCACGGTGGCTTTGTGCCCTACGGCGCTACCTTCTTGATGTTTATGGAGTACGCCCGCAATGCGTTGCGCATGGCCGCACTGATGAAGCAGCGCGTGATTCATGTCTACACCCACGACTCCATTGGTCTCGGTGAAGATGGCCCCACGCACCAGCCGGTCGAACAACTCGCCAGCCTGCGCCAAACCCCCAATTTAGCCTCATGGCGTCCGGCCGATACGGTTGAATCAGCGGTGGCTTGGCGCGAAGCCTTGCTGCGCAAAGACGGCCCAACGGCCTTGGTATTTTCGCGGCAAAACCTTGTGCATCAAGCGCGCAGTGCCGCGCAAATCACCGACATCGCGCGCGGCGGTTACGTCTTGAAAGATGCCGACCGCATCGATGCCATCATCATCAGTGCAGGTTCTGAAGTCAGTTTGGCCATGCAAGCCGCTGATGCGCTGAGCGCAGAAGGTCTTGGTGTGCGCGTCGTGTCCATGCCTTCGCCAGACACCTTCCTCAAGCAAGACGCGGCCTATCGCGAGGCCGTGTTGCCGCTGAGCGTGCGCAAGCGCGTAGCCGTGGAAGCCTCCATCAGCGATTACTGGCACCGTTTTGTTGGGCTCGATGGCGCCGTGGTCGGCATGACCACCTTTGGCGAGTCAGCGCCCGCAGGCGATCTCTACGCGCATTTTGGCATCACCGCAGAAGCGGTGGCTGCGGCTGTGCGAGGCTTGAATTAAGGCATGAATGCGCCGGCGGTGAGACTGCGCGTTGCAATCAATGGCTTTGGTCGCATTGGCCGCCATGTGCTGCGCGCGCTTATTGAAGCCGGTGAGCGCTACGACATCGATATCGTCGCCATCAATGATCTCGGCGATGCCGATGGCCTGCTACATTTGCTGCGCTACGACAGCACGCATGGTCGCCTCGCGGTGGCCGCCAGCGTCGATGATGGCGTGCTGCGCATTGGCCATCAGCGCATTCGGCTGCTTGCCGAGGCGCATCCAGAAAAGCTGCCGTGGCGGCATTTAGCCGTCGATGTGGTGCTCGAGTGTACCGGCCAGTTTCGGGCTCAGGCGCAAGCGGCACGGCATTTAATCGCCGGTGCCGGACGCGTGGTGATCGGTGCCGCGCCCTTCGATACGGCCGATGCCATCATCGTGCATGGCGTCAATGACGCCGAGCTGGCGGCTGAGCATCGGGTGATTTCGGCGGCGAGCTGCACCTCGCACGCACTTTGCCCGATGTTGCAAGCGCTGCATGGCGCATTTGGCATCGAGTCGGCGCTGATGACCGAGATTCATGCCTTCACCTCTGACCAAGTGCTGCTCGATCATGTCCATCGTGACCCGCGTCGCGGTCGTGCCGGTGCGCACAACATCATTCCCACGACGTCGAGTGCGCTCGGTGTGGCGCGCAAAATTTTTCCCGAGCTGGCCATCGGTGGCTATTCAATCCGCGTGCCCACGCTCAATGTCGCGGCCATTGATTTGAGTGTGCAGTTGGCGCGCGAGGCCAGTGCCGCCGAGTTGCACGAAGCCTTCACGGCCTATGCCCATGACAAGCCGTGGATGAGCCTCAACGATGAGCCCTTGGTGTCGTCGGACTTTAACCATCGCGCTGAGTCTTTGATTGTCGACTTCACGCAAACCGAAGTGGTTGGCCGCCAAGCCAAAGTATTCGCCTGGTATGACAATGAGTGGGGCTATGCCAATCGCCTGCTCGACTTGTGCCAGCGCATCGCCAGCCTACCACCAGCGCCGGATTATCCCGATGCGGCGGCGCTGATCAGCGATGCTTAAGCCTTATTTGATTGTGACAGGAGTGTCGAGATGTCTGTAATTGCCATGACCGAATTGGACCTGACCGCCAAGCGCGTGCTGATTCGTGAAGACTTAAATGTGCCGATGAAAGCCGGCGTGATTCGTTCTGATGCACGTTTGCAGGCGGCGCTGCCGACCATTCAGCAGGCGCTCAAACAAGGCGCAGCGGTACTGGTCTGCTCGCATTTGGGTCGCCCGGTGGAGGGCGAGTTCAACGAGGAGCTATCGCTGGCGCCCGTGGCTGCTTGGCTGAGCGACAAACTCGGCCAAGCCGTGCCTTTGCTGCGTGACTATCTCGATGGCGTGGATGTCGCACCTGGCCAGGTCGTGCTCTTGGAAAATGTGCGTTTTAACATCGGCGAGAAGAAGAATGCCGATGCTCTTGCGCAGCGCTACGCCGCACTCTGCGATGTTTTCGTGATGGACGCGTTTGGTACCGCGCATCGCGCCGAGGGCTCCACCCACGGTGTTGCCAAGTTTGCCGCGATGGCCGCTGCCGGCCCCTTGCTCGCCGCCGAATTAGACGCGCTAGGCCAAGCCCTCGATATGCCCGCGCGGCCCATGGCAGCGATTGTTGCGGGCTCGAAAGTCTCCACCAAGCTCGATGTATTGACCTCGCTGAGCGGTCTTTGCGACCAGCTCATTGTTGGTGGCGGCATCGCCAATACTTTCTTGGCGGCCGCGGGCTATCCAGTCGGTAAATCGCTGTGCGAGCACGAACTACTCGACACCGCGCGCGCCATTGCCGCGAAAGTCAGCGTGCCCTTGCCGACCGATGTGGTGGTGGCCGAGGTCACTGGTCCTATTGAGGACTTTATGGCCTTTGTGCAAGCCGCCACGCCAGTGGTGAAGTTGGTCGCCGATGTCGGCGCCAATGACATGATTTTAGATGTTGGCCCGCAAACCGCCGCGCATTTTGCTGAGCTTTTAAAAGCCGCCAACACGATTTTGTGGAATGGCCCGGTGGGCGTCTTTGAGGTCGATGCCTTTGGTGAGGGCACGCGCACACTGAGCTTGGCGATTGCCGAGAGCAGCGCCTTTTCCATTGCCGGTGGTGGCGATACGCTGGCGGCCATCGATAAATATGATGTAGCTGAGCGCGTGTCGTATATTTCCACTGGCGGCGGCGCATTTTTAGAGTTTGTTGAGGGCAAAGAATTGCCTGCGGTGGCGGCCTTAAAGGCAGCAGCGGCAAAATAAATCCCCACGATTTTGATGATTAACGCGGCCGAGGTCGCACAGGAGAGAGACTTATGGCGCTGATTAGCCTACGCCAATTATTAGACCACGCCGCTGAGCATAGCTATGGCGTGCCGGCCTTTAACGTCAATAACTTAGAGCAAATGCGCGCGATCATGGAAGCCGCCGATAAGACCGATTCGCCGGTCATCGTGCAGGCTTCTGCGGGTGCTCGCAAATACGCCGGCGCGCCTTTTTTGCGCCACTTGATCTTGGCGGCGATTGAGGAGTTTCCGCATATTCCGGTGGTCATGCACCAAGATCACGGCACCAGCCCAGCCATTTGCCAGCGTTCTATCCAGCTGGGTTTTAGTTCGGTGATGATGGACGGCTCACTCGGCGAGGATGGCAAAACTCCGACCAGCTACGAATACAACGCCGGCGTTACCCGTCGTGTGGTGGAAATGGCGCATGCGTGTGGTGTCTCGGTGGAAGGCGAAATCGGCTGCTTGGGCTCACTAGAGACTGGTATGGCCGGTGAAGAAGATGGCGTTGGTGCCGAGGGCATTTTGGATCATTCGCAAATGCTCACCGACCCCGAAGAGGCCGCGCGTTTCGTGCAAGACACTGGTGTTGATGCGCTGGCGATTGCCATTGGCACCTCACATGGCGCCTACAAATTCACGCGGCCTCCCACCGATGACATCTTAGCGATCGATCGCATCAAAGCCATCCATGCGCGCATCCCGAATACGCATTTGGTCATGCACGGCTCATCGAGCGTGCCGCAGGAATGGCTACAGATCATCAACCAATACGGCGGCGATATTAAAGAGACCTATGGCGTGCCGGTCGAGCAGATCGTTGAGGCGATTAAGCACGGCGTGCGTAAGGTCAATATCGATACCGACTTGCGCTTAGCCTCGACCGGCGCGATTCGTCGCCACATGGCGGAACATCCTGCCGAGTTCGACCCGCGCAAGTTCTTTAAAGACACCATCGTGGCTATGCGCGATGTCTGTGTGGATCGCTATGTGGCGTTTAATTGCGCCGGTCAGGCCAGTAAAATCCGCGCCTTGTCATTGGATGCGATGACCGAGCGTTACGCGCGCGGCGAGCTGCGCCAGCAGGTGCAATAAGCGCTAGCCGCCAATCGGCGTTATTGCTGCCTTAAAAGCCCGCGTAATAGCGGGCTTTTTGTTATCGAGCGCGTTTTCAGTAGACGTACTTTGCGCATCAGCGAATCCGCATTGACAGCGCAGCGCAGCCTGACTACATTTGTGGTAAATCAGCTTGGGAGAGATAGCCATGAGCAGTATTTCAGTCCGAATTGATGAAGACTTGGTCAGCTCGGCGCGCATCTCTGCGAAAGCAGAGTTCCGCACGGTGCAGGGTCAGCTTGAGTTTTGGGCAAAAGTAGGGCGCGCAGCACTGGATAATCCTGAGCTGCCGGCGAGCTTTATTGCCGAAACCCTGATGAGCTTGGCGGAGCCGCGCGAGGCGAGCACTGCATTTGTGGCGCGCTCGACGCCATCGACATGAGTTGGCAGGTTTATCAGAGCAAACGCTTTGCGCGGGTCTATAAAAAGCTCCACGACAACTTGGTGAGTGAGGTTGATGCCGCGGTGGCGGTAATCGCCGATAACCCAGAGGTAGGTGAGAAAAAGAAGGGCGATTTAGCGCAGTTATGGGTGCACAAGTTTCGCTGCGAAGGTCAGCTATATTTGCTTGGTTATACGCGCGATGATGGCGTGCGCTTGGTGTATTTAGAGGCGCTGGGCTCGCACGAAAACTTCTATCGAGATCTTAAGCGCTAGTCAGCGATCGTTACAAAAAAGCCCGCGCTAGTGGCGGGCTTTTTTACAGCGCATCGTTACGCTTTACAGCCCAAACCAGCGCCGCTCACGGGTTTTGCGGATTTCTTTTTCGTCTTGAAACTCAATGATGCCGGTCTTCAAATCCATCATTTTTAAAGTGAATTTGTAGTACTGATCGCGCGTGCTGCCATCTTGCTTGGCGATGCCTGAGAGATTGCCGTATATCATGAAGCTGGCGCCGACTTGCTGGCCCATTTTCACCGACTGACGCTCATCGACCAGACCGCTGTTGCGCTGATAATCAAATTGGCGCGCGACCTCGGCGACCACACTCATATCGACAAAGCGAAAACGCCCGGACTTGATGAGCTGCGTGCTAATGGTGTCGGTGACTGATTCGGTATCGATATGCTCAGCGGTTTTATTGCGAATGGCATCAACAAATAGCACGGGCCGACCATCACGCGTGATGTTTAATACGGCGGCGGAATTGAGCAAGTCATCGGTCATTTTCGCGCTAATGAGCTGCAAGTCGGTGGAGCCAAAATCGGTGTTGACAGTTTCCACCGCGCGGGCGTCGCCGTATTGCACCGAGGCGCAGCCGGTCACGGTGAGCGCGGCGAATGCCACGGGCAAACACAGGGCTTTCAAGGCGATATTCATGGGGTTCACTCCTGGGCGTCTGCCCGTTTATAACGGATAAATCCGACTGTAGCTGACACGCGGCGCACTCACCACATGCACGAGGGTAATTTTGCCGGCACGCACCGGCACGCTTAATGGCTGTTCGCCATTGATGCTGAGACGGTGTTCGCCGGCGGCAACGCGCTGGCGCAGCACATAGACTTGCGCGGGCAAATTGCTCCACTGGCGCAAATCGGGGCGCTCGCTGAGCAGGCTATAGACCGTGCCGAGCAAGCCGAGTCCGGGCGATTGCTCATTGAGCTCGCGTTGCAATTGCTGCTTGGCTACCGCGCGCACGCTGGCCCGCAGGAGGATGCCCGGCAGCTGCTCTTTTAAAGTGCGTGCGGCCAAGGCATGGGTGTCAACGAGCAGCTCGGCGGCGGGCGATTGGCCATCGAGCTGAAGACTTAGGCGCTGAGCCGGTGCGCCTTGGCGAGGGTAGTAGGGGATGCTCACCAGTGTGTAGGCCGTGCTGTTGATGAGCGGCAGTTGGAAGGCCACTTTGTCGGGGATTTCGCCGCGCTCCCAATACACCACGATATCGCCGGCGCGCGCGTCTTGACTCAGACTTAATGGCTTAGCGACCGGTGTGGCGCGCGGGGTCGGGTCATCGAAGCGGAGGCGTTGAGCGAGGCGGGCGGTATCACTGGCAAGCTGGGCATTGCGCGGTTGCGCTTGCCATGCTGCACGATAATCAATGAAGGCGTCATTGAGCGCATCTTGGGCTTCATAAAACAGGCCGGATAAATACAGCGCGCCGGCGTGTTGGGTGCTGCTGCGCACGCGTGCGGCGGCATCATCGAGCGCGCTCAGTGCCTGCGTGTCTGATGGCGCTATGCCTTCTGCCTCGGCAATCTTCTCTGCATAAGCCAGCGCTTGTGTGCGTTGCCAGGCATCGGCGCGGCGCAGCTCCACGGCGGCGGCTTCCGGCTTTTGCAGCGCCAGATAATTCAGCGCCTGATAGCTGTGCATAAACAGCCGTTCATAGGGTGCCACGGCGTAGCGGCGCAGGGTGTCGTTGGTGACTAAGGCGGCGCCAGTACGTGCCGAGTCGCTGGCGGAGATCAACGCGCGATCATCGTCGCTGGAAATGCTGACCATGGCTTGCGCAAACGCTGCTTCACTGCCTTGCGGATCGCCGGCGAGCATGGCCGCGCGACCATCTTGCAAGGGCGATAGTACGCCGAGCGTAGAGCAGGCGCCGAGCCAACAACTGAGCAGTAGCGTGACCAGTACGCGCATGAAACCTCGTCTTGGAGAAATCGCCTGAGCCATTAGTATGGCGCGCAACACGCATCGGCGCGAGTGTGGCGAGCAAATAACAACTTCGTAATATGTCTAGATTGCCGAAGCAGAACTGGTTAACATCTAGCCAATAACAATAATAAATGAGCTTGCTATGACAACGCGTACCACGCCTATTGGTTTATGGCCACACCTCACAAAACTCGCCGCGCTAAGCCTATTTTCGCTTGCCCTGATGGCCTGCGGTGGCAGTAGCAGCGGCAGTTTCTCATTTGATGACAGGCCTCAAGGCCCAGGCAATCCGAGTACTGGCGGTCCTGGCACGCCCGGTCCGGAACTCAGCAGCCAGCCCAACCGTTACGACTTCGCCAACCGCTGCGTGGCCTTGCGCTCGGTGGCCACCAACCAGTTTGTTTCGGTGGCCAATGGCCAATTACGCGCCAGCGCGCCATCACTCACTGATGCGCAAGCGTTCTACATGAAGCCCGCGGCACTGGGCAGCTATTTGCTGTACAGCAGCGACAAACAGCTCGTCGCCGGCGCCAACCTGAATGCGCTTAGCGCCGCTCGCGAGGCCAATAAATTCAGCCTGCGTGTGGCGGGCGACACCACTGTGTATCCGCAGCCGCCACGCTACGATGTTGAGCCCAGTCTCGCAGACATTAACGCCTATCGCAGTTTCAATGATCCGCTCATTGGCGGTGATCGCTTTACTTTCACGCAGGCCGGCTCGGCCCAGCGCTTAACGGTAGGCAGCGCCGGCGCGGTGGCCTTAGCGGCCGCTAATACCGATGCAGCTCAACAATTTGCGCTGGTACCTGCCACAAACTGCGCAGAATTTCCTGAGGCCAATGACAACACGGCCGGCACTACCTTCAAAGGCAAAACCAGCGATGGCTCCGTGCTCGGCATGGCCGATGCGCATGTGCATTTAAGCTCCAGTACTTTCTTAGGGGGCGCCCAGCACGGTGCGGCTTTTCATCAGTTTGGCGTAACGCACGCGCTCAATGACTGCCAAGAAACGCACGGCCCGAATGGCTTTTTGGACTTAGTCGGTAGCCTATTTGTCAACGACTTCGATGGTCACAATACCGGTGGCTGGCCCACGCACATCGATTGGCCATCGCGCGAAAATCTCACCCACGAAGCCATGTATTGGAAATGGGTGGAGCGCGCGTGGAAGTCAGGTTTGCGCATCATGGTCAATGATGTGGTGGAAAACGAAACGCTGTGCGAACTCGAGCGCAATGTCACGCGCCAGCCCCTGCGCGATTGCAATGAAATGAACAATGCCGCCAATCAAGTCGGCACGCTGTACGCATTGCAAGATTATATTGATGCGCAATACGGTGGGCGCGGCAAAGGCTTTTTCCGCCTCGTGCTCGGCCCCGATGAAGCGCGCCGTACTGTGGAAGCGGGCAACTTGGCGGTGGTCATTGGCATCGAAATCTCCAACGTCTTAAATTGCAAAATCAACTACAACCCATTACGCCAACAACAGCCATTTGAAGAAACTGGCACGGGTTTGACTGAAAACAGATACGACTGCGACGAAGATGAAATTCGCACACAGCTCGATCGCTTGGTCGATCTCGGCGTGCGCCAAATCATCTCGATCCATGAGTTTGATAACGCCATTGGCGGCAACGGCATCTTTGATGGCACCGTGCTCAATGTCGGCAACCGCGAAAACTCTGGCGGTATTCCCTCGGCAGAAATTAATGCTTTAGTGGGCGCGCTCGGCAACCCGTCGCAAATATCGCCACTGGGCTTTTTGCAGTCGGCTGAGTTGCCTACCGGCGAGTTTTGGACCACCTACGACTGCCCCGAAGAGGATGTCACGCCGGGTTTCTCTGGCTATTACGACGGCAATTCAGGCGGTGCCAAGATGACCAGCATCAGCCCGACAGCGCCCTTTGATATTGCCGGTGTGGAGAGTCCATTGGCGGCGCTGGGCATTGTCAATCCGGTGTGCCCCTACTTGGGGCAAGGCTTCCGGCCCGGTGGACCGCTGGCATGCTACCCCGCAAAAAACCAATGCAATGCGCGCTGGCTGACACCAATTGGTTTATTTGCTTTCCAAGAAATGATGAAGCGTGGCCTGATTTTCGACATCGATCATTTGGAATTAGAAATCAAAACGCAGGCGCTGGAACTCGCCGAAGCGCAGCCGGTGGCATATCCGTTTGTGTCCACACACGGCACCTTTGGCGGCACCAGCAACGACCAAGCCAAACGTATTCTGCAAAATGGCGGCCTACTGTTTCCCAGCCTTGGCAATGGCCCCAGCCACATTGGTCAAATCGCTGAACTCCGTGCCATTTACGATACGCTGCCCAATCCACGGCCGCTGTTTAGCATGGGTTTTGGCACCGACACCAATGGTCTTTCGGCACAGTCTGGCCCGCGTGGAAACATTGAGGCCGGTAAAGAAGTGAGCTATCCCTACGAGCTATTTAATAGCAGCTTCTTGGCAAAATTGCCGAGCATGCAAGCCTTGAGTCCAACGCCGGTGCGCTTTGATCAGCCCGAAGAGCGCGATGATGCCGGCAATGGCCGCACGTGGAGCCTCGACGAAGACGGTAGTGCGCATTACGGCATGATGAGCGGCTTTGTTCGCGAAGTGCAGCTCGAAGGCAGCGCGCAAGACATGCAAGATGTGTTTAACTCAGCGGAAGGATTTCTACGCACCTGGCAGCGCACCAAAGAGGCGCAAGCCGCCATTGCGCGCGATGGCATTGCCACGCCTGCGGGTGTTTTGCGTGCCGCGCCGGCGTCAGACAGCCCGCTGGGCCCATTGCGTGCGTTGCTGCCCATCCCATGAGGAGTCTTCGTGACCCGCTTTTCACCCGAGGCCGCGCGTCGTGCGCTGAAGCCGCTGAACCTCGATATACGCGCGCCGTGGCCCGAGGCACTCGCCGACTACGCGCGCTTTTATGGGCTGGATTGTTTAGCCGCTGAGGCGCCGGCGCCCACACGTCACGATATCGGCACAACCGAGGCGTGGGGTTTTGATATTGCCACCCAGGTCTTTTTGCCTGAGAACACTAGCCGCGCTCGCGGCACTTTGCTGGTGCTGCATGGCTATTTCGATCACGCCGGATTGTTCACACACCCCATCCGCGCAGGTCTAACCCAAGGCTATGCGGTAGTGGTGGTTGATCTGCCAGGCCACGGCTTGTCGTCGGGGCCGCCGGGTGAGATCGATGACTTCGCGCATTATCAAGAAATGCTCCGCGATCTGCTCGCCGAGCTCACGCCGCAGCTACCGAAGCCGTGGGTGGCGGTCGGTCAAAGCACCGGCGGCGGCATTTTACTCGATCATGTCTTGTCGTCATTGGCCGTGGGTAAGCGCCCAGCATTTGCGCGCGTGCAGCTCTGGGCGCCGTTGGTGCGCATCGCCAAATGGCGTCAAGTCACTGCCGCATTTAGTCTGTTTGGCCGCTTTAAACGCAGCGTGCCGCGACATTTCAAACGCAGCAGCCATGACGATGATTTTGTCGATTTAATTTGGCACAAAGACCCATTTCAGCTGCGTGAGGTGCCGCTCAAATGGGTCGGCTCAATGATTCGTTGGGAAACTCACATGCAGTCGCTGCCGGCCTGCCGCTTCCCGCTAACCGTGGTGCAAGGCGATGCCGATGACACCGTGGACTGGCGCTATAACCTGCGCTTTATTGAGCAAAAAACCTATGTTGAGCGCGTTATTGAGGTGCATGGCGGCCTGCATCACTTGGCCAATGACAGTGAGCCATATCGACAACCGGCGTTGTCAGCTTTGGTGCGGCATGTGCTAATCTAAATTCGTCTATATCATCCACTGCTTACAAGAGGTTTTTATGCCAGCCCATCGTGTTGAAGTTGTTCAGAATTTTCCATTTTCAGTTGATAAGCTCTACGCTTATTTGAGCGATCACGAAAAGTTGGGCATTATTTTGCCGGCCAAAATTCGTCGCATCAAAGACGGTCAAGGTAGCGTCAACGGCGTTGGCTCTGTGCGTAAATTGACCTTGCCCGGCGGCGTATCATTAGAAGAAACGGTCACCAAGGCAGAGACCAATCGCTTGGTCGAATACACCATTACGCGGGGCGGTTTTCCGGTGAAAAATCATTTAGGCATCATGCGTTTTTCTGGCGATGCGAAGTCCTCGCACCTGCACTACACCATCGACTTTGACTCGGCACTGCCAGGTAGCGGATGGCTGTTGAAGTTGGCTTTGGGCTCGCCCATTAAAGCCGGATTAAAGAAGCTCGCCAAACAGGGCGTATGATGTGAAAAGGCTCCTATTTAGGAGCCTTTTTTTGCGTCAGAAAAACTCAGTCATGTGACCACATTAGGCCGGTGTAATGCCGACTAGCAGCTCCAAACGACCGGGCCGCACGCGCATGTCACGAATCTCAAATTGATTCACCAGCTGCATCAGCAACTCTTGGCTATCAATGAGCGTACTTAAGCCCGGTAGCGAGGCAAATTCCGTGAGGTTGGAGAGCTTTTCGACCATCCAATAGCGGTTTTGCAAGAGGTCGCCAAGATCAGTTTCTTGCAAGTTGATGCGCCACAGACGTGGCCCTTCGCGTTCAACTCCCGGAATATCTTGCAGAATCTGATTGACGGGCGACTTGGTGGGCAAGCGGTTGGCGACAAAAAACATGCCGCGGCCGACCTGCTTGGTTGCCCAGTTGGCAACGAAGTTGGTTTGTCGAAATTGTGCATCAAGCGACTCATCAACTTGGCGAACGCGAATGTATTGGGTATTACGCGAGACCTTGCACTCGAGCACATCGAACTTCATCTCGATGGTGTAGATGAGGCGGTTGTGATGGCCATCGATGGCGACCGTAACGCGGTCATCGCCACAATAAACCGCTAAATAATCAACGCTGGCGTGACGATCGGCGAGGTTGCGCATTTGCTTGTTGATCAGCGACTCGGGCAACGGCAGGGTGATCGTTGATTTACGCAAATACGCCTGCGCCATTTGCATGGCCACTTCGCGCGCCATTTGGCTGGCGGCTTTGGCGGTGTCATTGGCGAGTTGGGCGGTCATTTTCGCGCCATCTTCGGCGAGTTGAGCAACAATCTGCGCGCTTTTAGACGCCCGCGTAATGGCATTGCGCGCGCTTTCGTTGGCGAGCTCGGCGGCACTTTTCGCGGTTTCGCTAGCCATGCTGGCAACCTCCTTGGCCGCCTCCCGAGCCACCGTACGCGCGTGCTCGGCGGCCTCTCTGGCGCTACCAAAAACGCGCCTTGCCGACGACTGCATATCGGTGGCGGTTTCTCGTATGGATGGACGCTTGCGCGGCGCTTTGTTCGAGGTGGCATCATCCGTCATGGTCGGCGTCTCACAGGTAGTGGCTTACGCCTCAGCGAAAGCTACGGGCGCTTGATTAAACTGAACGGTTTCGCTCAATGGCGCACGCTCGGTACGAGCGCCATTGGCTGCAATGCTGGGGTCCTCGTAGCCAAACGAGATGCCAAATAGTATTTGTATGTCGTCGTCGATGCCGAAGGCTTGGCGCACATCATCAGGATAATACCCCATGGAACCTTGTGCGCAGCTGCCTAAGCCGTGCGCATGCATCGATAGCATGAGTGTTTGCGCGTACATGCCAACATCGAGCGCCATGGGGATGCCGTATTCGCGCTTCATGCCAATAAAGCACACGTGCGGCGCATCAAACAGCTCAAAGTTGCGCAGCGTTGCCTGCATGCGGCCAACCTTGTCTTCGCGGGCAATGCCCATGGCGCCGTACAGCGCCGCCGCGCAAGCGTATTGGCGATTTTTATGCTCGCCCGATGTGCTCGGCATGAAGCCAATATCTGGGGTCATGGCGCGGCCGGTCATGGCGCCGGTGCGCATGCGTTCACGCAAGGCGTCACGGGTCTCACCGGAGGCCACATAAATCTGCCACGGCTGCACATTACAATTCGATGGCGCCGCTTGCGCGAGCTCAAAAACCGAGCGCAGCACATCCTCGGGCACGGCTTTGGGCAAATAACCACGCACCGAGCGGCGCTGCGTAATGGCATCAAATACAGAAAGGCTTTGCGGGGTCGACATAAGGCGCTCCTAAACGCTGAAAATAACGATGAGCCGTTACAGCGTTTTACCTTATGACAACACGCTTGCACAGCACAGCGGCGTAAGGAATTGCTAGCCTGATGTTCTGAGATAACTCACGTGAATGATTATGTGGCGATTTTTATCGCGCTGGCGCCGTCATCAGGCTAGCGCCAACCAAGCGGATGCACTGAACGCAGCAATCATCCAGGGCTCGACCGCCGTGGCGATTATTGCGACCGGTTGCAACGGCGTCATCTCGCTATTTAATAGCGGGGCTGAGGCCATGCTGGGTTATCGCGCCGATGAATTGGTGGGCATCAAAACGCCTGCTATGTTCCACGATGCGAATGAAATGCGTGATCACGCCCGTACGCTTGAGGTCGAGTATGGCGTGCATGTCGGCGGCTTTGAGGTGATTGTGCACATGGCGAAAATGGCCGGCCACGAAACCAAGCCGTGGACCTATATTCGCAAAGATGGCTCGCAGTTACGCGTGAGCCTAGCGGTCACCGCCTTACAGGATGCGCAGGGTCAAATCAGCGGCTATATGGGCATTGCCAATGATATTTCTGCCTATTCGGCGCTCCAAGATGAGCTCAGCATCAGCCAGCTGAGTTTTTTAAATGCCTTCGCCACGGCCGCTCACGGCATGGCGGTGGTCGCGCCCAATGGCCGTTTGCGCGACGTCAATATTTCGTTGTGCGAAATGGTCGGTTACAGCCACGATGAATTGCTCGCCACTGACTTTCAGGGCATTACGCATCCCGATGACCTAGCCGAAGATTTATCGTATGTGCAGCGCTGCCTGTCGGGTGCGCTATCGTCGTATCAGCTCGAAAAACGCTATGTGCATCGCGATGGCCGAGTGATTTACGCGTTGCTGAGCGTGTCGTTGGTGCGCGATCGCCATCAGGAACCACTGTATTTTATTTCGCATGTGCAGGACCTCACAGCGCGTCATACTGCCAAGCAACGCTTGCGCGAGCGTGAGCAGCAGCTGCAAACCATCGTCGATGCGGTCGTTGACGCAATTATCACCATTAACGCGAATGGCGAAATTGAGCGCTTTAACCACGCTGCCGAGCAGTTGTTTGGTTACCCGGAGGGCGCGGTGCAAGGCCAGCCAGTGAGCATGTTATTGCCGGAAGCATTGCGAAATAGACGCCACGCTGGCTTTGCGCCCATGCAGCAGGTGCGCGGACCGCTCAGTGCCTTGCCCGAAATTGAGGGGCAGCGCGCCGATGGCAGCCACTTTTGGATGGAGGTGCAGCTCGCGCCACTCGCACATGCCACCGAGTTTAAGCAGGTTGCCGTGGTGCGCGATATCACCGAGCGTCGGCGCGTGGAGCGCATGAAAGAGGAGTTTATTTCCACCGTTAGCCATGAGCTGCGCACGCCACTCACGGCGATTGCTGGCTCACTCGATTTAGTGGTGACTGGGGTGATGGGCTCGCTCAACAGCGAGCAAGAGCAGCTGCTGACGATTGCGCAGCGCAACAGCCAGCGCTTGAGCTACCTCATCAATGACTTGCTCGATATGGACCGCTTGGTCTCCGGCAGCATTGATTTGACTATCGAGGCGCACGATTTGGCACCGATTGTGACCGAGAGCATCAGCCTCAACAGCAGTTATGCCGCGCAGTTTGGCGTCAGTTATCGCCTACACGGGCAGTGCCCCGAGGAGGTGATGGTCGACGCCGCGCGTTTGCAGCAGGTGTTAGCAAACTTTCTCTCGAATGCCGCGAAATTTTCGCCGGAAAACTCAGTGGTCGATATCGTCATGGAGGACCGTGGCTTGTATGCACGCATTTCGGTACTCGATAGTGGCGCCGGCATTCCGGAGGCGAAGTGGAACAAGCTATTTGCTAAGTTTTCCCAGCTTGACTCATCGGATACGCGTCAACGCAGTGGTACGGGTTTAGGCTTGGCCATTACCAAGGCCTTGGCGGAATGCATGCAGGCACGCGTGGGGTATGCGCCGCGAGAGCCGCATGGCTCGGCATTTTATATTGATCTATTGAAGAAAACGAAAGTGCCACAGGCGATGACGTGAAGCCGACAGATGTTGCGCAATTGCCATGGAAGTGCTGTGACAGCGCACATAGTATCAGCGTTATACATTAGATTTTTTCGAGGTTTGCGATGTCCTTGCAGCAGGTGTTGTTAGTCGATGACGAGCCTGACATTCGCGCCTTAGTGAGCCTCATTTTGCAGCGCTTGGGCGGCTTAACGGTGCGTGCAGCGTCCTCTGGGCAAGAGGCATTAGATATTTTGCAGGCCGGATTTGAGCCCGATATCATTTTGCTGGATGTCATGATGCCGGATATGGACGGTGTGCAAACGTTGGCTGAAATGCGCGCTATGCCTGAGGTGGCGCCACTACCCATCTGTTTTTTAACGGCCAAAATTCAGCCGGCCGATATTGCTCGTTGGCGCGCACTGGGTGTCGACGATGTGCTTACAAAACCGTTTATTCCCGCTAAGCTCGTTGAACAAGTAAGGAGCTGCTGGGAATATGTCCAACGAGATAGATCTTGAAAACGATGCCGAGTGGCTTGAGTTAGTCGCTGGTTTTCGCACACATTTTTGGCAGGTGCGCGTGCCCGAGTTGCTGAGTAACTGGGCGGCAGCAAAGTCCGTGAGTCAGACGCAATGGCCTGATGACCTTAAACGCGCTATTCACGGTATAGCTGGCTCCGCTGGTCTGATTGGTTACGCGGACATCGGTGATGCCGCGCGCTCCGTTGAGCAAGCATGGGATAGCGGCCAACTCAGTGCCGAGGCACTCATGCAGCGCATTGATGCGCTAGCTCAAGATATTGCTACGCTAGCGACTGATCAGGTCTAAACCACGCTTCATCGAAAAGCCTGCTAAGAGGACTTTCCAACATTATTCGGATTTATTAGTATGCCAACACATGCTAATAAAAAAGGTTCCTCGATGAAAAAATCATTCGTTTCAGTTGCCTTCGTGACGGCACTTGGCGCTGCGCCCATAGCGCAGGCCAATCAATCCCTTTGCGTCTATGACCTGCTCGGCAGCGCCGGCGATATCTACAATATGTCGAAAGACTACGCCGTGGCGGCACAAGGCATGGGCGCGAAAATCGACATCAAAGGCTATACCGACGAGCGCGTGGCGACCCAAGATTTTCTTGCTGGTCAATGTGATGCGCTGTTTGCCACCGCGTTTCGCACACGCCAATTCAACCCCACCGCCGGTGCCACCGACTCACTCGGTGTGTCATCGATTGTGCGTAATGGCAAAATCGATATGCCCGCGAGCTACGATGTTATCCGCAAAACCATCCAAACCTTTAGCTCGCCGGCTGCTGCCAGCCTGATGACCAATGGTAAATACGAGGTTGGCGGCATCATCCCCTTTGGCACGGCGTATCCGGTGGTCAATGATCGCAGCATTAGTACCGTAGAAGACTTAGCCGGCAAGCGCATTGCCTCGTTTGATTACGACAAAGCTCAGGCCGTGATGATTGAGAAAATCGGCGCGCAGCCGGTATCGGCTGATATCACCAGCTTCGCCAGCAAGTTCAACAATGGCTCGGTGGACATGATCGCCGCTCCGGCTGCCGCCTATCGGCCTTTGGAGCTGTATCGTGGCATTGGCGAAAAAGGCGCGATGAACCGCTTCCCTATTGTTATTTTGACCTACCAAATGATCATCAATAGCGAGAAGTTTCCGGCTGGCTATGGCGCTAAGTCGCGTAATTACTGGCTAGGCCAGTTTAATCGCGCGATGGCCTTGGTTAATAAAGCCGAGAAGGATATTCCAGAGTCGACTTGGAGCGATTTGACGCCTGAGAACATGCTCAAGTACACGATTATGTTGCGTGATTCGCGTATCGAAATTGCTAACCAAGGCATTTACGACAAGCAGGGCCTGAAAATTATCAAGCGCGTGCGCTGCAGCATCAATCCGGCCGATGTGGAGTGCACCAGCAATAGCGAAAACTGGTAAGTTACGCTTTAACTAAAAATAACGAAGGTGGAAGTAATGTTTGATTACGTCATTGTCGGTGGTGGGTCGGGTGGCTGTGCCTTGGCGGGTCGTTTGAGTGAGGACCCGTCGGTGAGCGTGTGCTTGCTAGAAGCTGGCGATGGCGGAACGGGTGTGCTGGTGGAGGCGCCCGCGGCGACTGTCGCTATTTTGCCGACGAAAATCAAAAACTATGCCTTCGAGACCGTGCCGCAAGCTGGCCTAAATGGCCGTAAAGGCTATCAGCCGCGCGGTAAAACGCTGGGTGGCTCATCGGCCATTAACGCCATGGCCTATATCCGTGGTCATCGCGACGATTACGACCAGTGGGCGGCGATGGGCGCGCAGGGCTGGAGCTACGATGAGGTGCTGCCGTACTTTCGTCTGAGCGAAAACAACGAGCGTATCGTTGACGAGTTTCATGGCAATAGCGGGCCGCTGTCGGTCTGCGATTTGCGCACCGACAACCCGGTGCATGCGCGCTACAAGACTGCGACCGAGCAGGCCGGCTTTAAGTGGAACGACGATTTCAACGGCGCCGACCAAGAAGGCATTGGTCTGTATCAGGTCACGCAGAAAAATGGTCAGCGCTGTAGCGCGGCACAGGCTTATGTGCTACCGGTGATGGATCAGCGCCCAAATCTCACCGTGGAGATTAAGGCGCAGGCGCTAAAAATCATCTTTGAGGGCACGCGCGCCGTGGCCGTTGAGGTCTTGCAAAATGGCAAAAAGCGCCAGATTCGCGCCAATAAAGAAATCATTTTGGCCACCGGGGCATTTCAGACGCCGCAACTCTTAATGCTCTCTGGTGTCGGTCCGGCGGCTGAGCTGGCCAAGCATAAAATACCGGTGATTAAAGAGCTGCCCGGTGTCGGGCAAAACTTGCACGACCATCCGGATTTTATTTTTGGCTATAAAACTAAAAGTCTCGATGCGCTTGGGCTGTCGCTCAAAGGTAGCTTCAAGATGCTCAAAGACATTCAGCGCTACCGCAACGAGCGCCGCGGCGCCATTACCTCGAACTTCGCGGAGGGTGGTGGCTTTTTGAAAATCAGCCCCGATAGCATCAAGCCCGATGTTCAACTTCATTTCGTGGTGGCTTTGGTCGATGACCATGCGCGCAAATTCCACGGCGGCCATGGCTTCTCCTGCCATGTCTGCCTGCTACGCCCAAAAAGTCGCGGCAGCGTGACCTTGGCCAGTGCCAACCCGCTCGATGCACCAGTGATTGATCCCGCCTTTTTCCAAGATCCCGATGACGTGGAAAAGCTCATGGCTGGCTATAAGCTCACCAAGCAGCTGATGGATGCTCCGGCGCTCGCCGAGCTATTCACCAAAGACATGTTTACCGCCGATGTGAAAACTGACGATGACATTCGCCAGATTTTGCGTGAGCGCTCCGACACCGTGTATCACCCCGTGGGCAGCTGCAAAATGGGCCTCGATGATCTCGCCGTGGTCGATCCTGAACTGCGTGTGCACGGCCTGCAAAGCCTGCGCATCGTTGATGCCTCGGTGATGCCGACCATTGTGGGTGGTAATACCAATGCGCCCACCATGATGATCGCCGAGAAGGCTTACGATTTAATCACCGGCCATTCGCGCGTATGAGCGGCATCTTAGCCGTCGCTATTGTTGGCGCCGGTTTTGGCGGCTTAGGTATGGCCATCGCGCTGAAAAAGCAGGGTGTCGATGACCTGGTGATTTTGGAAAAAGCTGCGGATGTCGGCGGTGTGTGGCGCGATAACACCTATCCGGGTGCGGCCTGCGATGTGCCGTCGCATTTGTATTCGTTTTCGTTTGAGCCGAATCCGCACTGGTCGCATGTGTTTGCACGCCAGCCGGAAATTTATGCGTATTTGCGTCATTGCGCCGACAAATACGACCTGCGTCGGCACCTGCGATGCGACGTGGAAGTCGCCGAGATGCATTTCGATGAGGCTGAGAAGCTCTGGCAGATCACCCTCACCAGCGGTGAGTTGCTGCAGGCGCGCATGGTGGTCAATGCCACCGGCCAGCTCAGTCGGCCCATTTATCCCAAGCTCAAGGGCATCGGTTCGTTTCAAGGTGAGTCGTTTCACTCGGCGCATTGGCGTCACGATCTCGACCTCAGCGGTAAGCGTGTGGCCGTCATTGGTACGGGGGCTTCGGCGATTCAGTTTGTGCCGGCGATTGCGCCGCAGGTTGCCAAGCTCAGCGTATTCCAGCGCTCGCCAGCTTATATGATGGCGCGCCCCGACCGGCCCTATAGCGGTGTGGAGAAATGGGTATTTCAGCGGGCACCGAAAACCATGGCGCTCTATCGCGGCGGCATTTATTTGAAATATGAGTCGCGCGGACTGGCCTTTACGCGCCTGAAAAGTCTGCTGAAAGTCGCCGTGGGCATGCCCTTTAAGTCGCTACTCAAGCAGCAAGTCAGCGACCCCGCGTTGCGCGAAAAGCTCACGCCCGACTACGCCATTGGCTGCAAACGTATTTTGCTTTCTAGTGATTATCTGGCGACCATGAGTCGACCGAATGTTGAGCTGGTCACCACGGGCATTCGCCAAGTCACTGCCACTGGCGTGGAAACCAGCGATGGCCGTGAGCATGCCGCCGATGTGATTATTTACGGCACCGGCTTTGCCGCCACCGATTTTCTCTCACCGATGACCGTTACGGGTCGCAACGGCATTACCCTCAATGACGCGTGGCAGCAAGGCGCGAAGGCCTATCTTGGGCTATCGGTGCCGGGCTTTCCGAATTTCTTCATGCTCTATGGCCCCAATACCAACCTTGGCCATAATTCGATTGTTTATATGCTCGAAAGCCAGATTGCGCATGTTTTAGCGTGTCGCGCGCAGCTGTCTGCCAGCAAAGCCACAATCATTGAGGTCAATGAGGGCCGCTACACGCATTTCACCGATGCCGTGCAAGCCCGTCTTGCCAATAGCGTATGGGCGGGCTGTCGCAGCTGGTATATCGACGACAATGGCCACAATAGCGCGAGCTGGCCGGGCTTCACGCTGAGCTATCGCTGGCTCACCAAGCACCCGCCGCGCGATGCTTATCAGCTTAGCTAACGCACTCACCCGATAAGAAAGTCTCATGTCTCACGCATTGCAAGATCGCGACTTAGGTCGCATGGCGGTTGAAGATCGGCAGGGCTAACGATATATTTCCGGCTTAATTGTTGGGTGCGTAATCGCACCAACGCCTGAATTGGAGAGAGTTATGTTGCGCCAACTATTGCCTATTGCTTTGATCGCGTGTGCCGCGTCGACCAGCGCATCGGCCAATCTCAAAGTCGACGAAGCCATCAAATATCGTCAGTCGGCTTACACGTTTATGGCTTGGAATATGGGCCGTATTCGCGCCAATACCGAGGGCGAGCTGAGTCGCGACGAGGTGGTGAAAGCCGCCAACGCCATTGCCGCAATAGCCAACTCAGGCCTAGGCTCGCTGTTTGTGCCGGGTAGTGATCAGGGCAAGGGCTGGATTGAGACGCGCGCGAAATCAGAAATCTTTACCGATGGCGCAGGCGTTGGCAAAGTTGCCATGCGCTTTAACCAAGAGGCCAATGCGATGGCAGCGATTGCCGGCACAGGCGATGCGGCTGCATTAAAAGCACAGCTCGGCAAGCTCGGTGCCACCTGCAAGTCATGCCACGATAATTACCGCGCCAAAGCGGCTGAATAAATCGTGCTGCGCCGACCGGCCTCAGCGCCGCTGGTCTGGGACCTGCCCACACGTCTAGGCCATTGGTTATTGGTGCTGTTGGTGACCGGCTCGTTGGTCACTGGGCAGCTCGCCGGGAGCTGGATCGAATGGCACGGCTATAGCGGCTTAGGCATTATCTGGCTGCTGAGCTTTCGTCTGGCTTGGGGCGTGCTGGGTTCAACCTATGCGCGCTTTCTGCAATTTTTCCCGAGCCCGGCTCGCTTGCGGCTATTTTTTCGCGGGCAATGGTATGGCTTAGGGCACTCACCCTTAGCGGCGCTGTCGGTCTTGGCGTTATTGGCGGTGCTGTTGGTGCAGGCGGGCGCTGGCTTATTTAGTGCGGATGATACGGGCTTCGCGGGGCCTTTAAGAGCGCTCGCTAGCGCTGCCTGGGCAGAGCGCCTGAGTGGCTGGCATCGACTCTCCGCAAACGCCGTGTATGGCGTGATCGCGCTGCACGTGGCGGCCATTGCGTGGTATCGCTATCGTGGCAAGTCGCTAACCGCGGCAATGATCGATGGCTATGCGCGCGAGGGAGACGGTGAGTCGGCATGCGGTGGTGGCGTGAGTGTGTTTCTGCTGGCCTGTGCGTTGGCCTCGATGCTGACCTATGCCGCGTCAGGCTTGTGGATTGTGCCCGAGCCGGTCGTGGCGACACCGGCGTGGTGAGTGAGCTCGGCTTATAAGGCTTTCTTCACCAGCGCAAAAGGCGGCGGCCCAGCATAAGTCGGCAAGCCATCGCTGATAGGCATCTCCGGTAGCGCCTGACTGAGCCAAACATGGGCCTCGGGCGTGAACACAAACGGTGCTTGCAGCGCCGCACCATTGACCGCCATCACCCCCGGCAAGGCACACACCTCAACATACATAAAGTCGCCGCAGGCCGCGCAAAAATGGCTGTGCTTGGGTTTGCCCGAGCCGCCGGTTGCGCTTTCCTGGCGCGTGCGTCCGATTATCGCCTGCGATTCATGCGCGAAAAAAGCGCCGGCTAAAAATGCCTGACCACTTGCCGCCCGGCAGTCCTGACAGTGACAAATCAGCTGAAAACGCGGAGCTTGTGAAAAGTGTATTTGCACTTGCCCGCAGCGACAGGCGGCGTGATGTTGGGTCATGGCACTCGGTCCGTTGCGCTCTGCGGTGATGCGCTGAGCCAGCCATTGATGCGCACAATAGCGCTTTCATTAAGTAAGCCAATGATTTTGTAGAGCCGGAAGCAATTCATCACGTAGTCATAGCGTGCGTTGGAAAGCTCCACGCGCGCGTTATTGACCTTGGTCTCAGAGGACATGAGATCGACAACGCTGTGCGTACCCACGGAATATCCGGCCTCAATGGCGCGATAGGCAACTTCGGCCGAGCGCAGGCTGCGCTGCTTAGCCTTGATGCGATACGCATCAGTTTTTGATGTCATAAATAGCGCGCGCGCCTGATTTTCGATGAGCTTGGCATCGGACTCATGGTTTTGTTTTGCCAGCGTAGTTTGCAGGCCAGCTTGCTTCACGCGCGCATGGGTTGCGCCGCCGGAGAAAATCTCCCAACGCGCCTCAATGCCGACAACATCGGTGGTGCCGGAGTTCAGCGCCACCGAGGGGTTATCGCCACCCTCTAAGCGGCGTTCGTTATAGCTGGCAAAAAAATTGACCTGCGGTAAGTAGCCCGTCTTTAGTGCGGATTGATTGACCTTACTTTGCTCAATCGCAATCAGCGAGGCGAGCAAGTCTGGATTCTGCTCAACCGCGAGCCTGCCCCAGGCATCGACACTATTGGGTGTTGGCAACAAGACGGGAATGTCATCTCGCAAGGTCGCTACTTCTGCTATCGGTTCGCCGACCAATGCGTTGAGATTTTCGCGTTGCGTATTGAGCTGATCTTCGGCGCTCAGTACTTGGTTTGCGGCGGCATCACGCTGCGACTCCTGCTCTAGGATATCGACTTGCGACACGAAGCCGGCGGCGTATTTTGCCTGAGCTTCCTCTAAGCGTTTCGCCAGTGACGCCAAGCGACTTCGCGCAATGCTCAGCGCATCTTGAGCACGCAAGGTGTCGAAGTAGGCGCTGGCAATATTGAAATAGAGGTCCTGCGCATTGGCATCGGCTCTGGCCTGCTCTTGCGAACGCTGGAGTTGAGCGGCTTGGTATTGCTTAAAAGCGCCCCAGTTAAACAGTGGCTGTACGACGCGTCCGCCCCAGTCCGTGCTGTCATAGGCGGTATCGCCCCCGGCTGGCGGCACGCCAGGCGCAAAGGTGATGGGGTCTTGCTGCAAGTTCACCGTGCTCGATGAAGCGGTGAGCACAATTTGTGGCAGTAAGGCAGCCCGCGCAATATCAGGGCTTTGATCCGCCAGCATGCGCGTGGTGCGCAAAGCGGCAAAGCGAGCGTTTTTTACTTCTGCGGTGTGCACCACATCGAGCAGGTTGGTTGCGGCGACGCTTGGGCTGAGCAGCAACGCAAGCACAGGTAAACTTAGGCGAATTATCATGGGCAGAGCTTATCAATAAGGGTGGCACATCACAGATAGATGCAGTTACTACTAATTCTGGCAAGTATCAGGGCTTTATAACGAGAGATCGATTACAAATGTCGGATTTTTGAGCAATCGGCACAAAGGGAAGACATAAAATTACAAAATGTAACTTACTATAGGCTCATTATACGGTTCTGAAATAATTTAGCCGTAGTCTTGGGCGGGTTTTGCTCTTGCTGGAGTGCGTTGCATTTCATCCATAGCACAATTTTTTGCCCCGCCGTATCCAATAATTAGAACCAAGCCGCCCATGAAGTTAGATCGCCCCGAAATTACCACGCCTAGTAGTTTGCTCAATAATCTCGCGCCTGTATTGGCGATGACGCCGTTTGAGCAGCCCAATATTCGGCTTGCCGAGGCCTTGGGGAGCCAGGGCTTGCCGGTTCTGGTGGATCTCGGTCGTGACCCGCTGACGTGGCCTAAAACCCTGTTAGCACTGGCCCGCAGGCGTTATGCCTGCTTGGGCGTGCGTGTGCCAGAAGGCATCGCTATTGACTCATTAGAGCTGCCTGAGCACGTCGACTTTGTGGTGTTGTCGCATGCGGCATCAGTGCCCAGGCACTGGCACGAGCGCCCGGTGATCGCTCAGGTAACGAGCGTTCAGGCCGCTGAACAAGCCATGGCCATGGGTGCGCAAGGTCTGATTGCGAAAGGCCAAGAGAGTGGCGGGGCATGTGGCGCCGATAGTGCGTTTGTTTTGTTACAGCGTGTATTGCTAGTAGCCAAGCCGAAGCATGTCCCGGTCTGGTGCCAAGGCGGCATGTCATGTCACACCGCCGCTGCCGCGATGGTCGCCGGCGCTGCCGGGGTGGTGATTGATGCGATTTTGGCCGGCATGCCCGAATCCGACTTGCCCGCTGAGCTGAAGCAGCGTGTGTTAGCGCTCGATGGCAGTGAGCCGCGTGCTGTGGCTGGCTTTAATGTATTGCCGAGCAAGGGCATCGCGGTGGCTGAGCTGTCGGCAGCCGAGGTGGTGCAGCAGCTCGCTGATCAGCGCCTATGGGCAATAGGCCAAGATGCGGCATTAGCGCGTTTGGCATTGAGCCAATGTACGTCGGTGTCGAGCTTAATTCGCATCTTGCGCACGCGCATTCAGGCCGCCATCGTGCAGGCACAATCCATGCAGCCCTTGGCGGAAGGTAATACCTGGGCGCGTGCTCACGGCACGCGCTATGCCATCGCTCAAGGCCCAATGACACGCGTCAGCGACACCGCACCATTTGCCGCCAATGTGGCCGATGCTGGTGGCTTGCCGTTTATTGCCTTGTCGCTGATGAATGCGCAGTCGTCGCGCACGTTGCTAGAAGAAACGCGAGCACAGCTTGGCGAGCGCCCTTGGGGTGTCGGCGTTTTGGGCTTTGCTGAGGCCGATGTGTTGGCGCCGCAGCTTGAGCTGGTGCGCGAATTTAAGCCGCCCGTATTGCTTATTGCTGGCGGTAGACCATCGCAGGCCAAGCCATTTACCGAGATGGGCATTGCCACGTATTTGCATGTGCCGTCGCCGGGTTTGCTGGATTTATTTATTGCCGAGGGTGCCACGCACTTTGTTTTTGAAGGCCGCGAATGTGGTGGCCATGTTGGTCCGCGCTACAGCTTTGTGCTGTGGGAGCAGGCGCTGTCGCGGCTGCTAGCCGATGAGCATCCGGAGCGCTTTCATGTGCTGTTGGCCGGTGGCATTCACGATGCCTTATCGGCCGCCATGGTCTCGGCTTTGCTCGCGCCATTGGCGGCGCGTGGTGCGAAAGTTGGTGTGCTGATGGGTACCGCGTATATCGCGACCCATGAGGCGGTGAGTTCAGGCGCGGTATTGCCGCGCTTTCAGCAGCAGGCCATTGATAGCAAAACCAGCGAGCTGGTGGAAACCGCACCGGGCCACGCAATTCGCTGCGTGCCCTCGGGCTTTACAGAATTATTTGAGCGGGAAAAAGCCCGCTTACAGGCCTTAGGTATTGAGCCTAAGCAAATGTGGAAAGACCTTGAAGCATTGACCGTTGGGCGCTTGCGGGTGGCGAGCAAGGGCGTTGATCGCGTGCAGGGCGTGCTGCAGCCCATTGCGGAGTCGGTTCAGGCCAGCGAGGGCATGTATATGCTCGGCCAGGTCGCGGCGATGTCTGATCAAGTCATTAGCATGGCCGAGCTGCATCGGCGTGTATGTGTTGATTCGCAGGCGCTGTTGGCGCGCTGTGTGCTACCGAAATTTAGCCAAGAGCCAGCGCCAGAGCCGATCGCCATTGTTGGTATGTCCTGTCTATTTGCCGACTCGCCTGACCTTGAGACGTATTGGCAAAACATTCTCTCCGGCCGTGATTTGGTCACCGAAGTACCCGCTGAGCGCTGGTCGGTGGCGCAATATTTTCATGCCGATGAAGCGCGCCAAGATAAGTCGATTAGCCGCTGGGGCGCGTTCATTAATGACACGCCATTTGACCCGCTGGCGTTTGGTATTCCGCCGGCATCACTGGCGGCCATCGAGCCGGTGCAGCTGCTGTCGCTAGCGATTGCACAGCAAGCCTTGGTCGACGCCAACTATACGCAGCGCTGGTTTGATCGCGAGCGCACGGCGGTGATTTTCGGTGCTGAAGCCGGTATGGATTTGGGCAACCAATACACGTTTCGCAACCTCTGGCAGCAATACGCCGGCGACTTGCCGCCAGCTTTAGCGCAGGCCTTGCCGGCACTGACCGAGGATTCATTTCCGGGCATGTTGGTGAACTTAATTTCTGGCCGCATTGCCAATCGTTTAGGCCTTGGCGGCGTCAACTATGCTGTCACCTCGGCCTGCGCGAGCTCACTGACGGCGGTTGATTTGGCGGTGAAAGAGTTGCGCGCCGGCAGCAGCGACATGGTGCTGGCGGGTGGTGCCGATTTTCACAATGGCATCAGCGATTATTTGATGTTTTCCTCGGTCGGCGCGCTGTCGGCAAAAGGCCGTTGCCGCTCGTTTGACCAAGAGGCCGATGGCATTGCCTTGGGCGAGGGCATTGGCATCGTAGTGTTAAAGCGCTTGTCGGATGCGCAGCGCGATGGCGATCGCATTTATGCATTGATCGATGGCATTGCCGGCTCGAGTGATGGCAAGGGTTTAGGCCTCACGGCGCCGCGCAAAGATGGCCAGAAGCTCGCGCTCGACCGCGCTTACGCGCAGGCAGGAGTTTTGCCGCAGGCCATTGGTTTGATTGAGGCGCATGGCACGGGCACGGTGGTCGGTGATCGCACTGAGTTGCAGGCACTCACGGAAGTATTTTCGCTCGGCGGTGCGCAGCCCGGACAAACTGCCCTGGGCTCAGTGAAAAGCCAAATTGGTCACACCAAATGCGCGGCAGGCGTGGCCGGTTTAATTAAAGTGGCCAAGGCATTGCACCATCGCGTATTGCCGGGCACGCAGCAAATCAGCCAGCCCAATGCTTGGCATAATGCCGCCACCAGCCCATTTAGCTTTAGCGCGCAGCCGCGACCTTGGCTGTCAGCGGGCGATCAGCGCTTACGCGGTGCCATTAGCGCCTTCGGTTTTGGCGGCGCGAATTTTCACACGGTGTTGTCGGCTTGGTCTGAGCATCAAAGTGCGCATGGTGCGCTGGCGTGGCCGACTGAGTTGTTCTTGGTGCGTGGCAACGATATCAATAGTGCCAATGCTGAGCTAAAGCGCCTGCAGCAGTATCTGCTGGCCGCCGAAGTATTGCCGTCTTTGCGCGATTTGGCGTTTAGCATCTGGCAAGCGGGTACCGGGCCGGTGCAGCTAAGTTTTGTCGCCAATGATATCGAGCACTTGCAACTGCTGGTGCAGGAGGCGCTATCTGGTGCGCCTAAACGCGGCGTCAGCTTGCGCAATGACGAGCGTGCCGCGGGCAAGGTCGCCATACTATTTCCCGGTCAAGGCAGCCAATACGTCGGCATGTTGCGTGACTTATTTGTCTATTTCCCGCAGCTACAAACACTGTTGGCGCAGGCGCCGGATATTGCGGCGGCGATTTATCCGCCGACTGCGTTTGAGGCAGCGGTGGCTGCCGAGCAGCACAGCCATTTGACCGATACGCGTCAGGCGCAACCAGCCTTGGGCATGGTCGCGACGGCCGCCTATCGGTGTCTGCAAGCCTTGGGTGTGCGCGCCGATATGACCGCTGGGCATAGCTACGGCGAGCTGGTAGCGCTGTCTGCCGCGGGCGTCTTTGATGATGCCGCGCTGATTGATTTATCGCGCGCGCGCGCCGAAGCAATGCTCACGGATGCCGGCACGGATATGGGCGCGATGGCGGCCATTAGTCTGTCGGTGCACGAGCTGGAGCCATTGCTCAACGATTTCCCCGATGTTGTTATGGCCAATCAAAATAGCCCGCAGCAAACGGTGATTTCAGGTCCCACAGCGACTGTTACGGCGGCGCTGACGGCATTGCGTGCTCAGGGTGTGGCGGCGAAAGCCATCGATACGGCCTGCGCTTTCCATTCGCCGTTAATGGCGGCGGCTAGCGCGCGCTTTGCCCAGGCCTTGGCGTCGTGTGAGATGCATCCCGCGGCTTGCCCGGTATACGCCAATGTCACCGCGCAGGTGCATGAGGCCGATGCCGTACGCGAGCGTTTAGCGCAGCACATCGTGGCGCCTGTGCGCTTTGTCGCCGAAATTGAGCAGATGTATGCCGATGGCGCGCGCACATTTATTGAGGTTGGTCCGCGCCGCGTTTTAACCGGCTTGGTCGGGCGTATTTTGGCGGAGCGACCGCATACGGCCATCGCGCTTGATCAAGAAGGCAAAGGTCTGGCGGGCTTGCTCGGCTCATTGGCGAAAATGGCCGTGACGCTGCCCACGTTCGATGCCGATGCGCTGTTTGTTGGGCGCGCTAAGGTCATCGATTTCGCTAAGCCGCAGCGCTGGTCGGCGACCACTTGGATGGTCAATGGCGGTCGCGCGTGGCCATTAAAAGGCAAGATACCCACGCACGCCGGACAAGTGCTCGATGGGCCCGTCGTGCAGCTGCCGGATGCCGCCCCACAGCGCGCCGCAGCGCCTGCGCTCACTGGCGAGCGCGACCAAGCCTTAGTCAGTTATTTGAGCAATATGCGTGAGCTGGTGAGTGCGCAGCGCGATGTGCTGCTTGGCTATATGGGCGCCCCCCGCGAGTCTGCCGGCGTGCTAGCGCCTTCTGCTGTGCCAAGTCTTGCAGCGCCTAGTGCCGATCGTGGGCATGCCCCAGCTGCCGTACTCACCGCAGAGGCAGCATCTGAGGCGCCGCCGCTTGACCACCGTGCCGTGCTGCTGAGCTTGGTGAGTGAGCGCACCGGCTACCCAAGCGATATGCTCGATTTGGACCTCGATCTTGAGGCCGACCTGTCTATTGATTCGATTAAACGCTTGGAAATTATCGGTGAGTTATCGCGCGTGTTGAGTTTGCGCGAGCGCTTAGGCGCCGATGCCGACAGCCGAATGGAGGCGCTGACGCAGCAAAAAACCTTGCGCGCAGTGATTGATTGGTTGCACGCACACCTACCTGTGGCGGCGCTAGCAGCAATGCCCGCCCCGGTGGCAGACACAGCGGCTAACGACGCGCGTTGGGATCAGGAGTTTTTGCAAAAAACCTTACTGGCGATTGTCAGCGAAGCCACGGGCTATCCCGAGGAGGCGCTTGATCTGGATCTTGATCTTGAGGCCGACTTATCGATTGATTCGATTAAGCGTTTGGAAGTCATCGGCCAGCTCAAGCGTGCGTTGGCAAAAAGCCATGCCGTGCAGGCTGCGACCTTGTCGGTGGAAGCGCTGTCAACGTGCAAAACCTTAGCGGCTATTTTGGCGACGGTATTGGCGTCCGACAGTTTCCCAGCGCCGGTGGCTTTAGGGGAGGACGCCTCAGTGGAGCCGCCCAGCGAGTTTCCATTTCAGCGCGTGGTATTTCGTCGGCAAAAGGCAGCGGACGTCACGGTGAGCTGGTCAGACATTGCTGACCAACGGTTATTAATTATTGCGTCAAATAACGCGCTGGCCGAGCAACTAAGTCGAGAGTTGATGACGCAGCGGGCGCATGTGGTGGTGTTGGATCAGCATGACGCCGCTAGCTATGATTTTTCGCATACCGCCACCGTGCTGGACCTGAGCTGTTTAGATAAAACCCATGATGCGCGAGCGGTAGCCCAGCAGTTTACGGTGCTGCAACGAGCCTTAATGGCCGGCGTGCGGCGCCTGCTCGTGGTGTCGGCGTTGGGCGGTGATTTTGGTGTGACGGCGGGACAGTTAGCCCGCGGTGGTGGTCTGGCCGGCATGGTGAAAACCATGGCGCGAGAATATCATCACGCCAATATTCGCTGCCTAGATGTTGATGCCGCAGAGTCTAGCGAGCTACTGGGGCGTGCGGTGTTGGCCGAGCTGACGGCGACCGACCGTCTCGTGGAGGTGGCGTGGGCGCAGGGCCAGCGTTGGCAGCGTCGCGTGGAGTCGTTGGCGGGTGCCAACGCTGAGCTCGGCGCATTGCCATTAGATGCGCACAGTGTGGTGTTGCTCACCGGCGGTGCCCGAGGTATTACGGCCTTGATGGCCATTGAATTGGCGCAGCGCTTCCAATGTCAGCTCGAGCTCGTTGGCCGTTCAGCCATGCCCATCGCCGAGGAATCGTCGGCGACACATGGCATCACGGACCCGCGCCTAATGCGCCAAGCATTGCTGCATGAAGACACGACGCGTAAGCCCGCCGAGGTTGAGTCGCTAGTGCGTGGCGTGCTGGCGGCACGCGATATGCGCGCGACATTTAATGCCATACAAAACGCGGGTGGGCGAGTCAATTACCACGCCTTAGACGTGCGCGATGCGTCGGCGCTGAGCGCCTTGGTGGCCGATATTTATACGCGCTGCGGGCGCCTCGATGGGCTCATGCATGGCGCGGGCATCGTGGAAGATAAGTTGATTCGTGATAAGCAGCCGGAGAGCTTTGCGCGCGTATACGACACCAAGGTCAATAGCGCGCAGAGTCTGTTTGCTCACGTGCGCGACGATGTGAAGTTTGTCGTATTTTTCTCTAGCGTCGCCAGCGCCTTTGGTAATCGCGGGCAAGTCGACTATGCCGCGGCGAACGATATGCTCGATAAAATTGCCCACCAATGGCAATCGCGCATCAGCGGCCGCGTGCTCTCGGTGAACTGGGGGCCATGGGCCGATACCGGCATGGTGTCGCCGGCCTTGCAGCGTGAATACGCGCGCAAAGGCATTGGCCTGGTACCGCAAAAAGTTGGCGTTGACGCGTTGTTTACGGCCTTAGCCGAGCCCGCGCGCGAAACGCAAATTGTTATGGTGTCGGGTGAGGTCGAGCGCTTTATGGCCGATGCACCGGTTGAGGCGTAATTGGTGACTCGTATCGCGATTATTGGGATGTCCTGCGTGTTTCCTGGCGCGGCGAACCTGCGCCAGTACTGGGACAATATTTGCGCAGGCGTCGATGCCATTTCCGAGGTGCCGGCGGGGCGTTGGGATGATCGCTATTACGACCCCAACTCGACCGCAGTCGATCAATTTTACTGCCGTCGTGGCGGCTTTATTGATGACTTAGCCGACTTCGATCCCTTGCCTTTTGGCATCATGCCGAAGCTGGTGGAGGCCGCTGAACCCGATCAATTACTGGCCTTGAAAATCGGCCATCAGGCTCTGCACGATGCCGGTTATGACACGCGAGAGTTTGATCGGGCGCGCACTGGCGTGATCATCGGCCGTGGCAATTATGTCTCGCCCGGCGTGCTACGCCTGGAGCAGCATGTGCGGGTTGTGCCGCAAGTGTTGCAGACAGTGCGCGACTTATTTCCCGATATGCCCGAGGCGACGCTGGCGGAGATTAAGCAGCGTTTGCACAATGAACTCACGCCTTACGGCCCCGATGTGGCCTCGAGCTTGATTCCAAACTTCACCGCCTCGCGCTTGGCCAATCGGCTGAATCTGGGTGGCACGGCCTATACCGTCGATGCGGCTTGCGCGAGCGCATTATTGGCGCTTGAGCAAGCCACGACATTATTAGCTAGCGGCGACGCCGAGATGATGCTGGTCGGTGGCGTGCATTTGAGCCATGACCCCACGTTTTGGGCAACCTTTTGCCAGCTTGGCGCGCTCTCGCGGCGTGGCGTCATTGCGCCGTTATCGGCACAGGCCGATGGCATTCTCGCCAGTGAAGGCGTGGGCATGGTGGTGCTGAAGCGGCTCGATGATGCCCTGCGCGATGGCGACAGAGTCTACGCCAGTATTGAGGCCGTGGGCTCGGCCAGCGATGGTCGCAGCAGCAGCTTGGTGGCACCGTCGGTGAGTGGCCAGTTGCTGGCCTTAGAGCGCGCATGGGCCGGGCTGACGACCGCGAAATCCGCGCTGGGCTTGGTGGAGGCGCACGGTACCGGCACACCCACCGGCGATGGCGTTGAGCTAGAGACCTTGGCGCAGTTTTTCGGCCCGGCCAATGACACGCAACCGCGCGCCGTGATTGGCTCCGTGAAGTCGATGATTGGCCATGCCATGCCGGCCTCGGGCATGGCCTCGCTGATCAAAACCGCGATGGCGATTCATCACGGCGTCTTGCCGCCAACGCTGCATTGTCAGTCGCCGCATCCCCTATTGGCAAAAACGCGCTTTCGACCATTAGCCGTGCAAGAGCCTTGGCTTGCAGCGCCTGAGCAGCGCCTAGCCGCGGTCAATGCCTTTGGTTTTGGCGGCATCAATGCCCATGTGGTGCTCAATGGCGTGCTACCCAGTCCAGCAAGACAGGTGCCTCAAGCCCATGATTTGCCGCCAGTTTTACTGCTGTCGGCGCCAACGCCCGAGGCCTTGCTGATCAGCCTAGATGCTGTGATTGCTGGTGCTCAAGCACCTGCCTTGAGCGATGCGCCGTGCCGTTTAGCCATGCTGACGCCGACCAGCAAGCGGCTGTTAGTGGCGCGCAAAGTTGTCGCCGCGGCCAAGCCGTGGACTGGCCGTCAGCAAATCTGGTTTAGCCCCAATGGCCTGCTCCGCGAAGGCGGCAAACTGGCCTTTGTATTTCCCGGCGTCGATAGCGTTTTCAAGCCGCAAGCCGAGGATGTCGCGGCGTATTTTCAGCAAACGCTGCCCCTGTACTGTCAGCATCTTGATCCGGCGCAAGACTTGCCACGCGTGGTGCAAGGCCTCTTGGGGTTTAACCGCATGATGCACGATGCGCTGAGCCAGCTTGGGCTTGCCCCAGACGTTTATGCCGGCCACAGCATTGGCGAATGGAGCGCGATGTTGGCCTCCGGCATGATGGATCAGGCGCTTTCAGATCGCACCAATAGCAATCTCGACGAGGCCGCTCAGCAGTTCCCCGATGTGCGCTTTTTGGCGGCAGCGTGTGATGCCGCGACATTAACTGCGGCGCTAGCCGGCTTAGCAGACGTTGCCTTGAGTCACGATAATTGCCCGCACCAAGTCATTGCGTGTGGCCGCGAGTCGGTGGTCGCGCAAGTCGCTGAGCGTTTGCAAGCACAGGGAGTCTTTCACCAGACGCTGCCGATTGTTTCTGGCTTTCATTCGCCATTATTTGCCGATCATCTGCCCTGGTATCAGGCGTTTTTTAATGCCGCTACGTTGCAAGAGCCGGTGGTGCCGGTCTGGTCGGCAACACTGGCAGCGGCGTTTCCATCACGCGAGCAAGATAAGCGCGATGTGGCTATTGCGCATTTGCTAGAGCCTGTGCGTTTTCGTGAGCTCACCGAGCGTTTATATGACGATGGTGTGCGTGTGTTTATTCAGGTCGGTACGGGCTCCTTGCCGGGCTTTATTGACGACACGTTAGCAGGCCAGCCACATGCGGCACTGCACGCAAATCATGAGGCGCGCAGCGGCTTAGCGCAGCTGCAATACCTCTGCGCGGCACTTTGGGTAGAAGGCAGCGACGTTGATTTGCAACTGCTGTTGCCATCGCGTGATAGGCAAGCAGCCGTCGCGGCGACGCCTAGCGTCAGCGTTCAGCAGCAACGACTAGCGCTGGGTGTGCCGCTGATTCGGGTCAGCGCACTGGCGCCGAAGAATTCGTATATGCCGGCTGCCTCGGCGCCAAATTTTTCCGGCGCGATGGGCGGTTTAGTCGCCGATACGCTGCATGATATTGACCAAGTGCGCGATGACATTGTGGCGATTTGGCAGCAGCATGAGCAGCAAAAAGCGCACGCGCACCTGCCGTCTACTCCGCCCGAGGCGGGCGAGTCTCCGCGGCGTATTCAGTGGGTGCAGCAGCAATACTTGGCGCTCGACTCGAGTATTACCTGCGTACGCGACCATGAACTGTATCCGCAGCGCCAAGGCTGGCCGATCGTAGCTGACCGTCATCCCGTGGTGCCGATGACCATGGAAGTGTTGATGCTGCGTGACGCGTTACGCGAGCTGTTGGCCACGCACCGGCCGGGCTGGCAGGTCGTTGAAGTGTTCGATATCAAGGCTTTTAACTGGCTGGTGGTGAGCACGCCGCTGCATGTTGAGTTACGCCTCAATAGCGTCAGCGAGCATTGCGTGCGCGGTGAAATTGTCGGCTACTTTAGTGCCACGCTGCGTATTGCGCCGAACTGGCCAGCGCCACCGAGTGCGTCGCTGCCGGCACTGCATCAGCCACGAGCAACGCGCGTTGCAGCGCAGGATTTATATCGCCAGCAATGGATGTTTCACGGACCGGCATATCAGGGTGTGAGCGCGTTTCAGGGCATTGGCAGCAATGGCATTGATGGCGAACTACGTGTGCCCAGCGGGCAGGGCGCCTTGCTCGATAATATGGGCCAGCTCGCCGGCTACTGGGTCATGGAACAGCCCGAAAACTGCTTGGCCATGCCCATTGGCGTTGGCAGCATCTGTTTTTATGGCCCTGACCCGATCCCGGGCGACGTGCTGCAGGCGCAGGTGCGCATCAATCAGCTCGATACGCTCGGCTGTACGAGCAGCCATCAGCTACGCGCTGACGATGGTCGCCTAGTCATTAGCATTGATGACTGGCAAACGCGCCGTTACCAGATGGATAAAGCATTTTGGGAGGCCTCGCGCCTGCTCTCAGAGTGCATGGTTTGTCGCGAAGTGGCACCGCATGTGGTGCTTTTTGAGGACCGCTACGACACGGCAATTTTGCGTGACTACTTAAGTCGTCGGTATTTAACCGCATCTGAGCGAACAACCTATGATGCGCTATCGCCGCGCCGAAAACGCTCCTGGCTGAATGGCCGTGTTGCCGCCAAAGATGCCGTGCGCTTATTTCTTCAATCGCGTGCTATTCGCGGGGTCTATCCGCAGGAAATCATTATCGACAATGATGCCCTCGGCGCGCCACATATACATGCCAATATCACCAACCGATTACCCGAGGGCCTGTCATTATCGATTGCGCACAAGGGCAATCTGGCGGTCGCGATTGTCTCTGATGAGCCCGTGGGCATTGACTTGGAGTCGATCAGCGAGCGCTCCGATGAATTTGTGCAGGCCGCGTTTGGCCAGGCCGAGCAGGCGTTATTAGCCAGTAGTGGCGAGTCGCTGGCACTGGCATTTACGCGTGGCTGGGTTGCAAAAGAGGTCGCGGCTAAACAGTCCGGTCATGGCTTGGCGGGCGCCCCGAAAAACTGGCCAGTGACGGCGTTTGAAAACGGCGCATTGCGGATAAATGGCTGTTGGATCTTCAGCATAGTTTTAGATGGTCATGTCATGGGATGGAGCCTGCCCAGCGTACTCGCTGAACCCTTAATTCTGGCCTTAGCCGATAATCAAGATGAGAAAATGTGATGACAATTGAGCAAGGCGGGCAAACGCCAGAAGCCATTTTGGCGCTGGTCATTGAGACCATTCGCGAGACCATCAACGAGGATTGGATTTTCGATGCCGAGATCGATCAAGCCACGCGCTTCAATGACGATTTGGAAATTGAAAGTATTGAGTTCATTAAAATAGCCGCCGCCATTCAGCAGCATTTTGGCCAGCAATTGGATGTATCAGGCTGGCTCTCTGGCAAGAGCATTCACGAGCTCATCAGCCTAAGCGTGGGTGACTTGAGTGCCTACGTGATGGCTGCTTTGGCGCAGGGCGGCTGAGTCGTTATGGCGCGTATTTTATTGACCTTGCCACCGTTGATTGGTCATTTAAACCCGTTACTGGCCGTTGCCGCTGAGCTAGCCGCGGCGGGGCATGAGCTTGCCTGGGCGCTGCATACGCGCCAGCTCGGCGCAAGCTTGCCCGATGGCGCCCGCGTCTTTAGCTTGGATGCGGGGGACCAGATCACCACGGTAGTGCTGCCGAAAGTGCGTGGTTTGGAAAGTGTGCGCCTATTTTTTGAAGACTATGCCTTGCCCATGGCCGAGCAGTCGCTGCCATTGATTGAGCAAGCCGCACGGCGCTTTAAGCCCGATGTCATGGTGGTCGATCATCAAATGATTGCCGGCGCTTTGGTGGCGCGTAAATTAGGCATTGCCTGGCTCACAAGCATCACCACCAGTGCCTCTATTTTGCGCATGTCGCCGATGCTCGATGACTGGGTGGCCGGTCAGTACGCCGACTTACAGCAGCGCTATCTGGGCAATGACACCGCGATAGTGCGCGTCGATCGGCCGGACTTTTCGCCGTGGCTCAATCTGGTGTTTTCCATCGAAGAGCTGCTCGGTAATGTGCATGCGCGTATTGACGCGCCCTACACTTTTTTAGGCCCAGCGAGCGGCCAAGGGCGGCGCGATATTGCCTTCCCATGGTCATGGCTACGCGATGATTGCCAACGCATTTTGGTGACACTAGGTACGGTCAGTCGCGATCGTGACAGCCGATTTTTCGAGGTCATGATGGCAGCCATTGCCGACATACCTGCCGTGCAAGCGGTGATCGTGGGGCCGAGCAGTCTGCAAGCCAGCGCGCCGGATAATGTCTTGGTGTGCGATTTTGTGCCGCAAATGGCGCTGCTGAAAAAAATGCACGGCGTGATTTGTCATGCTGGCCATAACACCGTCTGCGAAACACTGATGCATGACTTGCCGATGATTGTTGCGCCAATTCGCGATGATCAGCCGGTGATTGCGCGGCAAGTCATCGACGCCGGTGCTGGCTTATTTATGCGTCACGGCAAAGTCACGATAGCCACGGCGAAGACCACGATTGAGGCGCTGTTGAAGACGCCAGCGCTACACCATCACGCGCAGCGCTTGGGTAGCGCGTTACGCGCCAGCGCTGGGGCGGCGGGTGCGGCTGGCCATATTGCGGCTATTGCTGATGCGGCGAGGGCTTAGCGAGTGCGCACGATTATGAGTGGCGACATCAGTCTATCTGCCCTGACCGTGGGCTCGGCATCGGAGTCGGTCACGGTGTGCTTGCATGGTTTAGTGGCGGGCAATATGGCGACGTGGTATTCGACGCTGGCGCTGCCTTTATCAGCCTCTCGGCAGGTTATTTTATACGACCTGCGAGGCCATGGCGGCAGCAGCACGCCCAGCCAAGGCTTTGATCTCGGCAGTCATGCCGATGACCTCGACGCAGTCTTGGCGGCGCTTGTGCCTGTCAATGCCAGTGTCGATTTAGTCGGTCATAGCCTCGGCGCATTAATCGCGCTGCAGTTTGCCATGCGCCATCCGCAGCGCGTGCGCTCCTTGGTGTTGGTTGATGCACCGCTGCCGGCGAATCATTGGGTCGGGCCGAGCTTGCTGGCGGCTGACTCGCGCGAGGGCGTGACAGCGTGGATAGATGCTCAGCCGCTCTTGGCCAATGGTGCCACGGGTCGCCGCCGCGAACGCCTGCGCCAACGCGTTGAAACCTTGGTATTTGATACCAGCTTAGTCGCCGATGTGCTGGCCATGGGTCGGCCCTCGGCGGCTGCCTTAGCAGCGCTGCCTGTACCGGTATTGTTGGCCTATGGTCGTCGCTCGCCCTGCTTGAGTGCCGGTGATGAGCTCCTGCAGGCGCTGCCGAATGCGCAGCTGCGCCTGCTCGATGCCGGCCATGATGTGCCTATCGAAGCGCCCAAGGCCTTGCTGGCGATTATCGAGACATTTTATGCCGCTCAACACACGAACCGTGTCGCGCAATCAGGAGCGCAATAAGCGTGGATACAAATAAAGAAGGCGTGGCGGTGTCGGCGCTTTACACCGCTGGTGTGTGGCAATGGGCCGGTCTGACCAATGCCGAGTGGGTGACGCCAGCCTCTGCCGCTGGCGTGTTCGGCTGGGTCAATGCCTATATGCGCTTTTACCGTTGGCTAAACCCGGCAAGCTATTGCTTACGCCATCAGCTTTTGCATCGTCACGCAGCGATTGACTATGTGCTCACGCAGGCCAAGTGCCTGCATGTACTGGAGGTGGCTGCTGGTTTTTCGCCACGCGGCATGACGTTTAGCGCGAACCCCGCCTGCCATTACACAGAAATGGACTTGCCCAGCATGGTCGCGCATAAGCGCCTGCAGCTTCAGCGCAGCGCCGCCGGTGAGACGGTATTAGCGCGACCAAACTTCACGCTACAGGCTGGAGATATCACCACGCATGATTTCTCGCGTGATGCGAGCCATCAGCCCACGGCGATTTTGACGGAAGGCTTGATGATGTATTTTTCGCGCTCACAGCAGCTGCCGCTGTGGCGCGCCATCGCCCAGCGTTTGGCGCATAGCGATGGCGTTTATATCTTCGATTATATTCCGCTCAGTGAAGAGCCTCGGCGCAGCTTGCTGGGTCGCGTATTGCACCATCTGCGCGTGCACTGGTTTGGCATTGTCGGCGACTTTGCCTATGACGACCGCGACCGCCAAGCCATCGCCAGCGACCTGCGCCTTTGTGGCTTTGATGAGGTGCGCAGTTATGCCACTGGCGAGGTGGCGCAAGCGTGGCAATTGCCCGCCGCTGAGGTGGCCACGCGAACATTGATTTATGTCTGCCGAATGAAAAATTCGGCGGTAGCCATTCCTGCCCTAGCCAACCCGGAGGCGACTTGATGAGCACTCGCTATGTGCGCCGCGTTTCCGCGTTAGAGCGCTATTCATTGGTTCTCAATCGGCTTTATCGCTACCACGTCGACGGCATTCTTGAAGGCGAGGGCGCCGTCGATGCCCAGCAGCTGCAGCGCGCCGTGAGTCGTGCCGCCGCGGCAAATCCGGCCATTCGTGTGCGCTTTCGAGGCCTGCTAGCGTGGTCGCGCTGGGTCGACAGTGGCATGGCACCGCGCGTACATGAATTGCCGATGAGCGACTGGGATGGCTGCAGTGAGCAGGGGGCGATGTTCCTGCGCCAGCGCCTCGATGAGCGTGGCGGCGGACCAATTGCCGACGTTCTCGTGGTGCCGTGCCGCGATGGCAAAACCCGTATTGTCTTTCGTACCTTGCATGCCGCCATCGATGGTCGCGGCTTTTTGCACTGGGTCAGCGAAGTGTGTCGCGCCATGCGAGATGAGCCATTGCAAGGCTCGGACTCATGTCTGACCGACCTCGATATTCAGGCGCAGCATGCGGCCGATATTCCTGAAGAGCCGGCCACCGAGCCAACGGCGTGCATTCCGGTTTTACAGCCCGCCGCAAAAGGCCAGCGTGGTGAGCTCGACTTTGTTTGGCGGCGCGTGACGATTGATCACTCGGTGGCTCAGCTGTTGCCCCGCTCGGCGATTTTTCTCGCCGACTGGGCACGCCAGCAGCAAGCCGGGCCGGTTGGCTTCACGATTCCGGTGGATTATCGCGGCCTGCGTACCGATGAAATGGGTATTGGCAACCTGACCGGCTATGTGCGCCTGACGGTGCCCGAGGGCGCGACCACGCGCCAGCTGATGGTGCAACTTGGCCAACGCCTAAAAGCGAAAGCCGACTGCCGCCAGTTTCCGGGCATAAAAATGCTATTTTGGTTGCCAGTTTGGTACATGCTGCGCGAGCTCAAGAAGAAAGTAGATGACGTCTTGCATGACGTATCGCCGGCGTTACCGACTGGCGGCATTGTTTCGATGGGTCAGGTCAGCGCCGATACATACAGCTTTCCCGGCTTTAAAGCGGACATGCTTTATGGCATTCCCGGTGCCGTGGGTAAACTTAATGTGGTGTTTTTAAACTACCCTAATTTCACCGTGATCTCGTTTTCGGTACCGGCAAGCTATAACCACGATGGGCAGCTCGATGCCCTCACGGCAGCTTATGTAAATCACTTTCAAGCGTCTGGAATTACCTCGTGAATGATATCGATCTGAGCAAATTGAAGGTGGAGCGCACCGCCATGGCGTCACCGAAATTGAAGTCGCGGCGCCCACTGCGCTGGTGGCATGTGGCCGTGTTAATTGGCCTGTTGCTGTTGCTTTGGCGAGTCGTTTTTCCTGCGCCAGCGACCGTGCAAACCACGCAAGTGGTTACAGCGTGGCCATCGCAGCAATACCTTGTGCTTGATGCCACGGGTTATGTGGTGGCACGCCGGCGTGCGGCAGTAGCCTCGAAAGGGACAGGTCGTGTGGAATGGCTCGGGCCAAACGAGGGGGATTTTGTCAAAGCCGGCACGGTTGTCGCGCGCCTAGAAAGCAGTGATGTTTCCGCGGTGTATCAAGCCGCGGTAGCGAACTCAAATGTCGCTGCCTCCGGTGTTGATGCGGCACTGGCGGATCTCAGCGATGCCGATATTAATTTGCAGCGCACATCGACCGTGTTTAATAAAGGCCTGATCCCGCAAGTCACGTTTCGTGAGGCAATGTCGCGGTTTAATCGCGCCAAATCGGCGGTGGCGTCGGCACGAGCGAGTTTGGCGGCGGCACGCGCCAATCAAGATAATGCGCGCACGTCGATCGATAACACCGAGATTCGCGCCCCGTTTGATGGCGTGGTGATTGCGCGCTCAGCCAATATTGGCGATATCGTCACGCCCTTGTCATCGGCCGCCGACGCGCGCGGCGCGGTGATGGTCATGGCCGATATGTCGACGCTGGAGATCAGCGCGGAGGTCTCGGAGTCTTCGCTGTCGAGTATCCGTGTGGGTCAGCCTTGCGAGATCACCTTGGATGCCTTTGCGCAGCAGCGTTTTCGCGGCGAGGTCAGTGCCGTGGTGCCGACCATTAATAAAGCCAGTGCCACAGTGACGACGAAAGTTCGCCTTTTGGATCAGCCCAAGGGCATCCTCCCAGACATGAGTGCGCGCGTGAGTTTTCTCTCGCAAGCGGTCGCGGAGGGCGCCTCAAACGCCTTGCTGGCGGTGGATCCTCAAGCCCTGCGTAAAAGCAAAAGCGGCCACGAGGTACTGGTTGTTGGCTACGATAAAACTCTGCGTGTGCAAGCGGTCACGCTCGGCAATTCATTGGGCGATGTGGTCGCGGTCAGCGGCGCCTTAAAGGCCGGCGATACGCTGGTGCTGGCGCCGACGAATGCCTTGGCAGATGGCGACGACGTTCAGACGAACGAGCCGAAATAATGTCGGCATTAATCAGCATCCGCGAGCTTTACAAAACCTATCAGCGCGGCAACCAACCGGTGCCCGTGCTAATGGGCATCAACCTAGAAATCCATGCTGGTGATTATGTCTCGCTGATGGGGCCTTCGGGTTCCGGGAAAAGTACGCTGCTGAATTTAATCGCGGGCATCGATAAACCCACAGCCGGTGCGCTGCTTATCGATGACATCGATATTGCGGCTTTACCTGAGAGCGAGTTGGCAAATTGGCGAGCCGCCAACGTTGGTTTCATCTTTCAGTTTTATAATCTCATGCCGGTGCTCAATGCGTTTGAGAATGTTGAGTTGCCCTTATTATTGACGCATCTCAGCAAGTCGCAGCGGCGCGAGCACGTTGAAACAGCACTAGCCATGGTCGGCCTAGCCGACCGCATGGACCATTACCCCAATGAGCTTTCCGGCGGCCAGCAGCAGCGTGTGGCGATTGCCCGCGCCTTAATTAGCGACCCGCAATTGATCGTGGCCGATGAGCCCACGGGCGACTTAGATCGGCAATCGGCTGATGATATTTTGAGCTTGTTGGATCGCTTAAATTGCGAACTCGGCAAGACCATTGTGATGGTCACGCACGACCCCAAATGCGCAGCGCGAGCTAAGCAACAAGTGCATCTGGAAAAAGGCTTGTTGCTCAGCGAGCCCGACGAGCAGTCGCACTAAATGCACGCGCTCTACGTACTCAAGCTCGCCACTCGCAACATCTGGCGCCAGCGCTTGCGCGCCAGCATGACCATTGCCGGCATAGCCGTGGCGATCATTTCGTTTGGTCTGCTGCGCACGGTGGTGGACTCGTGGTATGCCGGTGCGGAATTGAGTGATTCAGGCCGGCTGATCACGCGTAATGCCGCGTCTTTAGCATTTCCTTTGCCGGTTAGTCATGTCAGCCAAATTCGGCGCATTAATGGCGTGAAGGCGGTGACTTCGGTGAACTGGTTTGGCGGCGTGTATATCGACGACAAGCATTTCTTCCCGCAATTTGCCATCGACCCCGAGAGCTACTTCACGGTGTATCCCGAGTTTATTGTGGATGAGCATCAGCTAGCCGAGTTTCGGCGTGATCGGCGCGGCGTCATTATTGGTAGCAAATTGGCGGTGAAAGAAGGCTGGAAAGTTGGCGATCAAGTGCCGCTGCTCGGCACGATTTATCCCGGCGTGTGGAGCTTTACCATCCGCGGTATCTATCAGGGCCGCGATGATACGGTCGATACCGGTCAATTTCTCATGCACTGGGATTATGTCAATGAGCGCATTAAGGCGCTGCTGCCCTCACTCGCCGATCAGGTCGGCATCATCATTGTCGATATTAAAAACCCGGGCAATGCCGCCGCGATGTCGGCGGCTATCGATAGCCAGTTTAAAAACTCGCTAACCGAGACGCGCACTGAGACGCAAAAGGCTTTTCAGCTCGGCTTTATTGCCATGGTCGATACCATTTTACTGGCCATTCAAACCGTGGCCTACGCTGTTATTCTCATCATCATGGCGGTCATGGCCAATACCATGGCGATGTCGGCTCGTGAGCGGACCCGCGAATATGCCACGCTAAAGTCTTTGGGCTTTTCGCAGGGCTTTGTCACCAGCTTGATATTGGTGGAGTCACTGAGCATGGGCCTGATTGGCGGCGCCTTGGGCGTGGCGCTGAGCTACCCCTTGGCGGATGCGTTTTATGCCGCCACGCGTGACTTATTTGCGGTGTTTACGATTTTGCCCGAGACCGTGGTCCTGCAATTTGCTGCGGCTATTGTGATTGGTCTCGCGGCAGCACTGGCGCCAGTCATCAGCAGTGCGCGTATTCGCATTGTCGATGGCCTGCGTGCGGTGACGTAACTCATGCGCACAGGTCTGTCGTTTTCCTATGTCGCGCGCAATCTCATGGCGCGCAAACTTACTACGCTGCTAACGGCAACAGGCATGGCGCTGGTGGTGTTTGTCTTTGCCACCGTACTCATGATGACCGAAGGTTTGCGCCATACCTTGGCCGGCACCGGCTCCTACAATAACGTCATTATCATTCGCCAAGGTTCGCAAACCGAAGTGCAAAGCACGGTAACGCGCGAGCAGGCCAATCTCATTGCCTCTTTGCCGGGCTTGGCCAGTCATCCCAGCCAGGGGCCGATGGTGTCGCGTGAGGTTATCGTGCTGGTCAATGTGCCGCGCCAAGATGGCGAGGGCTTAGCCAATATTGTCGTGCATGGCACCACGCCGGTGGGCATTGGCATGCGCGAGCAAATACGCGTGGTGGAGGGTCGTAGCTTCCGGCCGGGATCCTCGGAAGTCATCATTGGCAAAGGCTTAACGCGCGGCAAATTGGGCCTGCGGCTAGGCGGTGTACTCAATTTTGGTCAGCGTGAATGGCGCATTGTTGGCGTCTTTGACGCCGGCTCCAGTGGTTTTGACTCCGAAGTTTGGGCCGATAGCGAGCAGATGATGCAGGCCTTTCGCCGGCAGTCATACTCCTCGCTCGTTGTTGGCCTGCGTGATGCAAATAGCTTCGAGACCTTCGCTGAGGCCTTGGCGCAGAAGCCCAGTATCAAAGTGGATATTCGCCGTGAGTCGCTGTTTTATGCCGACCAGTCGAAGAAGATGTCGGGCTTTATTGAGATTTTGGGTAAGTCCATTACGTTGATATTTTCCATCGGTGCAATCATCGGCGCGATGATCACCATGTATGCCAGCGTGGCTAACCGCACGCAGGAAATTGGTACCTTGCGGGCGCTCGGCTTTCAGCGCATGAACATCATTAGTGCGTTTATTCAGGAGGCCATGCTGCTGGGTGCGTTGGCGGGGGCCATTGGCCTCGGCTTGGCGAGCTTCATGCAATTGGTTGAGATATCCACCACCAATATTCAGACGTTTTCTGAAGTAGTGTTTCGACTTATTTTGACGCCGACTATCGCACTACAAGTCATGATTTTTTCTATTCTGATGGGTGTGTTGGGCGGCGTATTGCCGGCCATTCGTGCCGCCCGCTTGGAGATCGTCAATGCCCTCCGATTCGGCTGATTATTTGGCCAAACTGCCTGCTTTAACCCCGCTAAAATACATCGACAGGCCCGTCAGTGCCTCGGAGTATTACCATGCCAGCGTGGGTGCCAGCCGGCACACATTGGAGTCGCCACGCATGGTGTTTTTCATTTTGCGTGGGAGCCTTAAGCGGGGCACAGATGGTGGCAGTGACCGTGAATTGCTGACCCAGGCCATCGCCCGTGTTGCGGCGGTTAATCCTGTTTTGCGCTTACGTTGGCATGGTTATTTAGGTCGCTCTCGCTGGCTCAGCGACGGCCCGCTACCCCGTCTGCGCGTGCTTGAGCATTGTCTATGGGATGGCCTGTCCAGCGACGGCGCGGAATGCCTCGATGCGCCATTATCGCTGCGTGATGGGCCATGCGCTGAGTTTATATGGGCGCCGCAACGCGCGGGCCGAGGCCTCTTAATCTTGCGCTCATTTCACGCGGTGATGGATGGCTTAGGCGGCATGCATTTGCTCCATGAGCTTTTTCGCGCACTACGCGGCGAGGCACTGCTAGGCGATAACGCGGCCTTTAGCGATGCCGATCTGATGCGCGCCACAGCCATTCAACCCACGCCACAGCAGCCCTACGACACCTGCGCGCTAACAGAGCCTGCGCCCGATGCGCTCACGGGCGATGACTGGTGTCGGCTGCGCTTCGGGCCGCTTCAGCCACGCTTGCTATCGCAGGTTGCTCAGGCCTTGGCCGAATTTGCACATCAATTCAGTGAGGTGCCGGTACGTATTGCCGTGCCTGTGGATTTGCGCAAACACGTGCCTGGTCTGGTAACGAGCGCGAATTTCGCCAATATGCTGTTTGTGCGTTTAGACAAAGGTGCCTCGGCGGCAGACTTCGATACGCAATTGCGCGAGCAACTACGCGCGCGCCGTGAGCTTGCGTATCCGGCGATTTATACTGTGTTGCGCTGGCTGCCACTACGCTGGTTTGATTTTTTGCTGGGCCGGCGCTTACGCAATTTTGCCACGCGGAAACCCGTGGAGACCGCTGTTATTTCCAATATGGGTCCGGTCGATTTAAGCGCCTTTGACGCGTGCTTTTTTGCGGCTGACGACTTTTGTATTTCGCCGATGCCGGGCAATGCCTTCGTGGTGCTATACGCGCTCAATGGCCAAATCAATATGGTGATTAACTTACCTCGCTTGTTATCAAGCGACGGCCGTCAGGCGGCCTTGGTGAGCTTTTTAACCAAGCGTTTTGGTGAGGCGGTTTGATGTGGGCGAGCATGTGGCGTTTCTTAACCGATCTCTGCGCCTATCGCGTACTGCGCCCCTACGATCTCTTTCCCGGTTTTTTTCTCTCCAGCTTTGCCTTAGTGGTGTTGGTTTTGGCACTGCCTAGCGCTTTTGCCTCATGGCCGGGATACACCGCGTTTGCTTATGCGGGAGGCAGTCAGGGCGGCGGGCGCTTTCTCATTGATGCGAGCTTGCCGATTGCGCTGCTTTACATGCTGGTGATTGCCGCGCGTCACAATCATGCGCGCTATCACGCGGTTCTTGAGGCGCTGCGAACAAACCGTGTGCACCGCTATCCACTCATTGGTGCGGTGTTTTTTATTGTGCAGTTTCCGCTATTGCTCCTCTGCTATCAGCGCCAAGATGACTTTGTTTATGCGCTTAGCGAAAATTTTTGGGTGGTGGCGTATTGCCTGCCGTGGTTTTCGTATTTGGCCGCTAATAGCGCTGTGGTGATTTTAGTGCGCATGCAAACAGCGCTGGCAGCGCGGAGTGATCAATGCGGCTAGAGTATGTCTTAAGCCATCGTCACGCTTTTCGTGTGGTGATCGTGGTGGCGCTCATCCTATGCTTGCCGATGCTCGGCAGTGGGTTATTTCTCGATGACTACGTGCAGCGCATCGCCATGTACTCGGCGCCTGACAGTAATTTATTTGATTTTTTTAGTCGTGGCTCGCCGCTAACAGAAGCGCGCATGACATCAGGCATTTTGCCGTGGTGGCATTGGGACGATGCCAAAGTGCAGTTTTTTAGACCCATTGGTGAGCTGCTTATTCGTCTCGATTATGCTCTGTGGCCAGACAATTTTGCCCTCATGCATCTGCATTCGATAGCTTGGTATGGCGCACTGATAGGCGTGGTTGCCATGCTCTATCGGCAGCTGCTGCCACTGCGCTGGGTTGCTGTGCTAGCCACGCTATTGTTTGCCGTCGACTACGGTCATGCGGCGGGGGTGGCGTGGTTGTGCAACCGTAATGTCTTGGTGGCGATGATATTGAGCCTGCTGTGTTTGCATTGCCATCGTCGCGGCACGCGCTGGATGTTGGTGATTGCCGCCGGTCTTTTTGCCGTGAGCTTGGCCGCGAGTGAAGCGGCACTGGCGATCTCCGGCTACTTACTCGCCCATGAGCTGCTGTTGACCCAACATTCGCCCGCCAAGCGTATCTTGCGCTTGCTGCCGTATGCACTCATTGGTCTGGGCTGGATAAGCTTTTGGTTCAGCCAAGGCTACGGTGTGTCTGGCCCGGGCTTTTATATTGATATTGCTCATCAGCCGCTGCTGTTTATGGAGAAGCTGCTCTACCGCGCGCCGGCCTATCTCATTAGCCAGTTAGCGTTGCCGCCGGTGGAGGTGTTTGGCGCGCTCGAACTGCCAACACTGCCTGATGCGCTGCGATGGCTGGCCATGGGCTTGATCGCTGGGCTTCTGGCGCTGTTGGTGTGGTTATTGCGTCCCTTGCTTAAGCAATCGCCGATGGCGCGATTTTTTGCGCTCGGCATGGTCATAGCCGCGTTGCCGATTGCTGCCTCATCGCCGGTTAGTCGGTCATTGTGGTACGTCAGTTTTGGCGCGTTGGGCCTGGTGGCGATGTATATTGCGCAGGCCTACGGTAGCTCACGCGACTCGGCGCCATTAAAGCGTACGCAAGTTTTTGCTAAATGCTTGTTGGTCATACATTTGCTGCTCAGCCCCTTATTGTTTTTGCTCATGCCGCAGTTTGCGCAAGCCCTAGATGCGGCGATGGACAGCGAAACTGTGGCGCTACCTGCACACGGTGAGGCCAGTCATGTCTTAGTGCTGAGTAGCCCAAGCTATATCGGCAGCGTGACCTTTCCGCTGCTTAAGAATCAGGCGTTGTCGCTGGGCGCGCAGCCTAGTCGGCAAAGACCAACGCTCGTACGTGTTCGAGGCTTGGTTGATGCCACGCAGCCATTTACGTTGGAGCGCCTAGCGGCCGACCGTTTGCGTGTGCACTCAGCGCATGGTTTTGCCGGTGTCGCCAGTCAGCCCTACGCTTTTGCGGCAGGGCATCGCGTCAGTCTCGACGACGTGCAAATCAGCATTGAGCGTGTCAATGCGCATGGCCAGCCCGTGCAAATTGCCTATGACTTTCATGCGGGCAGCTTAGCGACGTATCGCGTTTTGCGTTGGCAGGATGACGCATTGGTGCCAGCCACACTGCCCGCTATTGGGCGTTCTGTCACGATCGAGTAATGGGCAGAGTCGCGCCCGAATTCTATTTGGCTCGAACGTAATATATCGGCCATATGGCCTATATATTTATCCACTAGATGGCCGATTATTTTTGCACGCATCACGCCTAATTTACCCTCAATGGAAAAAGCCAATTGGGGGTGGTTGTGATGAAAAATGTATTGCGCCTTCACGCATTTGCATTGCTGAGTTTGTCGGCAGCTTATGCTCCCATCGCGCAGGCCAGCATGGGCAAACTGGTGCTCACCGGCGGCATCAGCAGTGCCGAGGGCACGGCGGGTGGCGGCATCACGCCATGGGCCATGATTGGTACGCAAGCCACGGAAAAAGAACTCGGTTTCGCCGCTAATTTATCCTACGGCCATACCGATGACTACCGCATTGAAACCGCCAGCGTAATGGCCGGCTGGCATGAGCGCGTCGAGTTTTCACTCGCGCATCAAACTCTCGATACCGGCATCACCGGCCGCACCTTGGTGGGTCCGCAGGGCTTGGATCTGAAACAAACCATTGTTGGCGCTAAAGTGCGTTTATTTGGCGATGCCATTTTAGATGCCGATAGCCTAATGCCAGCGGTGTCGGTTGGCGTGCAGCATAAACGCCTCGATGCTGGCGAGTTATCGCCAACGCTGCGCAGCCTAGACGCCAGCAATACCGGCACCGATGTCTACGTCTCCGCCACCAAGCTGTTTCTCAAGCCCGGCTTGCTCGTCAATGCCACGCTGCGCGCCACCAAAGCCAATCAAAATGGCTTCCTAGGCTTTGGCGGCAATGCCAACGATGACTACGAGCTGATGTCCGAGTTCTCCGTGGCCAAGCTCATTCGCAGCGACCTAGCGGTGGGCATGGAATACCGCTTCATGCCCAATAACTTGCGCCTTGACACGCCCAACGGTAATGGTCTCGCCGCCGATAGCTGGAAAGACCTGTTTATCGCCTGGGCGCCTAGCAAAAATCTGTCGCTCACCGCCGCCTATGTGGACTTCGGTCGCATCGTGCCTGCCACCACTCAGGGCCGCGATCAAACCGGTTTTTATGTCTCAGCTCAGCTGACTTTTTAAGGAGTCATGGTCATGAAAAAACTATTAACAGCCGCGTGTTTGATGATGGGTTTGGCGCTCAGTCCGGTCTTGGCCATGGCCGACGAGCCAGTGACTTTATACAGCCAGCTGGGTGGTAAAGAGTCCATTCGTACGGTCATGGATGATTTTGTTCAGCGCCTCAAGCAAGACGAGCGTATTGGTGACCAATTTAAGTTCACCAATGCCGATCGACTGGCGGGCTTGCTCACCGAGCAGGTCTGTGAGGCCACCGGTGGGCCCTGCACCTACAGCGGTCGCGACATGAAGTCATCGCATGCGGGCATGGTCATCACCAAGGCGCATTTCAACGCACTCGTGGAAGTCTTGGTCGACAGCCTCAACGCCGCCAAGGTGCCGTTTGCGCTGCAAACCGACATCCTGGCGCTACTCGCCCCAATGCATCGCGACATCATTACTGAGCGCTAAGGGCAGCACAGTTATCGTTGAATGAGTGTGTGAGCTTGGCCACAAACAGTTGCCTGTTTGTGGTTTTTTTTATTGCGAGCTATCAGTTAGCGCAAAATTGTTTAATCAGATGTGAATTTACATCGATGGAAATTGGTGGGCCTGCTCGGACTTGAACCGAGGACCAAAGGATTATGAGTCTGTCGGCAAATGAGCAAGCTATTGATAACTATTGAGAACTTGGTCTAATTTAGTGAAAAGTACAGTGCATATAAGTCATTTGGAATCATAGCTTTGGCGACTTTTGAGAGCTTTCGTGGAATATTGCGCAACTGGGCACTGTACCTTTACTGTACCTCGCTGCACGAAATCAATTTTGATTGAGTGGGTAGTTTAATGGCCAGAGGAGGGTGCTAGTTTTCATTTATTCTAATTTAGACGCCATGATAAGCCTGCTTAAACGGATGAAGTCCTGCTTGATATTTTAAGTTATACAGTTGGGCTCATGAACTATGCGCTAATCAGGTAGGATCGTAGCCAAAAAGGGGCTGGCTAGCGCTAGGCTGGATTGCTTTCACGTCGGTGAGTTACCTGTGCTTGGAGTTCTTTTAGCATTTCATCAGCCTTCGAGTAATTGCCTGCGGGGAACTCAATGAAGTCAATATTATAGGCTTCTTTATAGGCTTTCTTAATTGCTTCATTCATGCCTGAAGAAACTAAAGCGTAGTGTGGATGAGAGTTTTTATATGTTATATTTGAATTCTCTAACAATAGTTGAATGTCAGGATCCGAAAGGCCGTACCCAACAAAAAACAATGTATTTGTTAAAAATAAGGCATCAAGAACTTTATAGAAATTTGGGTGGTTTTGCCGCTCTTTAAAGTATTGAGACCTTGTAAGTACAATTTTGGCAGGATCACTTATGCACCCATGGGCCTTAATAACTTGCCTAACAGGGGATCTTAAGTCTGAAACTAAATGACTATCATAGTATTTGCATATGTTGTAGAGCCCTTGCTCTTGACCGCTACGACAGTAATTATCATATATGCTATCATAGTTTGTTGTTACTACAATTTTTGGGTCTATAGCCAAAACACTTTTATGGGTCGATGACGGCTGAAAGCGTGGTGCTGCCATCACTTTTCTTATATAGCTAGCAAAATCAGCTGAGTTAATGCCACCAAGTAAAACCTCTGCTGCATCAAGAAACTTCTCTTTGGCGATGAGATCGTCGACTATATGACAGTAACTAGGGTCACGAGAGCTATCTCTCAGCCCTTCAAGTAATTGCAACCAATTTGGGGGAGATACTGGAGGCGTGTCTGTACTGATGCAGCCTGCGGATGCTCCAGCGCCCAAAAAAATAATACAACGCCTTGCTGCTAACTCTTCAACTAATGCGCCAGGCCACATATTCATTGTCCCAAATTTATATTGCTGATCAAGTTTGAGCAGATCGTACCGAGGATCTCCTCATATTGATCTTTCTGCTTTCCTTGCGTGCCTACAATTCCATCCCCGCTTTTTAATTCGAAAAGTGGAGATGAAACTGACTGCGCTAAAGGGATAAGGCTGTATAAATGGGGGACATCACCAAGTTGAACATTATCAATAGTCATGCCGGTCGACAGATAGCTAGATAAAGATTGTTTTATTTCATCAGGAACATTACTAATAATTTGCTCATATGCGCGTGTTGGCCTTCGCACGCCACTTTTAGATTTTGTTATATATTGCTGAATAGTATATCCAATATACCCAGAGGTTATGGGCAGTGTGTCATCAAGCTTGAAGGCTTTTAATCTGCCGGCGGAATTGCGTTCGCAAAGTCTTAGGCCATTTTCATATCTATCTACCCATGACTGTAACCATGTGGAAATATTTCTAATGCCTAGAATGCTAAAAATATCCGTCCCCATTGGGGTCATAAAATTATCACATCCGATAAGTACACTTCTATTTATAGAGCCTAAGCTTGGGCCTAAATCATAAAGTACATAATCATAATTATTTGAAAGCTTTCTTTTAAGATAGGTATTCCAGTTTGTTTTTCTAATACCGCCAATGTCGCCTCCCAATAGCTCATGCCAAGCCGCTCCCAGTCTGTCTTCGATAATTGAAAATGAAGGATGGCCGGGAATTAAATCAACGCCAAAGCGGTTATCGGAGCTTTTTATAGGAATAACTGAATTTTCTATATCTGAGTCACCATCCTCAATTGGCCGAAGAATATCGCTAATAGTTGTTGTTGCGCCTGAGGCTGTTTTAGAAAAATATAACTCTGCTGCGTATTCCTCACCCATTATTAATTGAGTGGCATTACATTGAGGGTCACAGTCAATGACTAACACTCTTTTGCCCTTCTTCTTTGCAAGATATGAGGCAATATTACAGGTTAGGGTTGTTTTTCCTACACCTCCTTTATTGTTAAACATGGCTAAAGCAATCATGTATGTTCCTGTATTGTTATTTGGCTAAATTTCGATGGATGGTGCTAAATTTTTATTCATGGCGCCCAGTTAAAGATGTTTTTTGCAGCGAACTATTAGATGCACTCGCGCGATCCATTTCGTCAGGGTCATTTAGATACATTTTAATTAGCTGATGCTTGTCTAGCCCTCGATTGCTGAGACCAATGTCCTCCCTAATGGCTTTATAAAGCTGATCCACAGCTATGAGCGAGTTTCCATCAGAACTAGAAACTTTTTCGAAGTTTAGCTGAGCATTAATGACCTTCGGGGAGGCCCAAAGTATTATATTTGATTTGAATTCGACAAGGAAATTAACAAGGTCCTGATCAGATATAGGCTCAAGAGATACGTTTTTATTGTCTTTGGCCATTACTCTTGCTACAACATCAAGAAATCCTTTGTATATTTCTACCTTTCGCGATCTATGGGCATCCTCAATATCCCGTCTTTTTATTTGTGCTTGGGTATAAAGTACGCCACCGAGGCCGACAAGTGCGGTGGCCATGGCGCCAACCACCGCTGCTGAAAAAGACGGATTCGCGTTATTCAAAAACTTCAGTAGTTGGGTCACAACGAGCCATAGCACATATGCTGCGCCAAATAGCAGTGCAAGAGCCAAGACCACATTAAGGTACTGTAGAGTTTTAGCCGACTTCGACATGCACTGTCTCTAATTTAGTTTATGCCATGGTTATGTTGCGGCTGGAGAGGTCCGGCTTTTCAGCAGCTTGGCGGCATCCTCGACCAACAGTGTTTTAAGTCTATTACGCTCAGCATGCCATTAGGCTGTTAAAGCAGCAACTACCAGTCATCATACGCGTAAGCCCTATCCTGCTTTTTTTCCAACTCATGAATTTTCGTTAACGAAAAAATTTCATTTAGAAAGAGTGTCTACGCCGATTTACTTTCATGATTGCGTATATCGACTTTACAGCGAGCCTCCGTCCCTCTCATCACAACAACAGTGCAGGACTCACATAGGTGATCATCCGGGGCCCATTTCACATAGTCCCGATAAGGTTCAATGAGGCATTTGTCGCCAAGAAAAGGAAGCTTAGGCTCTTGGAGCTTCTGAGCTACGAGAGCTGGATCCCATCCGCACTTCGCAGCAAGCCGTTGTACTACCTCTTTATTTGGTCTGATGTCGCTATGTAGAGCACAAATGACGCCATCTAATAGTGGCTTTAGAACCGCGGCGACATTTACGACTGGAGTAGTTGTTGTGATTTCAAGATGCAATGAGAATTTGTCATTGATCGTGACTGGCGTAGTGCAGAGAGCGTCGGCTGCATGCCACCAGATGTTATGAGGCTTTAGTGTCGAGGTCAGTCGTGGGACTTCGAAATGAAATGTATGTTCGCTCAGTGAAGCGGGTGAAGGTACAAGACGATATCGGTGAAGGTACGGAAAGGCGCTGCCGCTTGGAGTAGGCGCTGGCCGCTGCCTGTGTCGTAGAAAGCGAAGCCCATTTTGCGATGCGTCTCGAAAAGTGCCTGTTCCGATGTTGTAGATAAGCACATTTTCAACATCGAAGAACGAATCATCGATTGAGAAGTACTCTGCTGACAAGATGTGTCCCGGATCTGGCTTGAGATGCTTGAGGGCTGCTCTTAGTTCGACACGAGCTCTCAACATTTCGTCTGATGGCTGAAGAGGCATTCGCTTACTTAGCCAGAGATTAACCTCCTCTGGGGTTGCACTGAGGTGAAATTCGGCGCTCAAAAGTCTGCCTCCATGGCAATCAACATTTAATGTATACCGCAGCTTTGCAGTATCTTTGCTAGTCATCTACTTTGCGAGACTTGGTGAGCATTACACCGGTAAATATTTATATACTAAACCCTATCCTGCACTAGTCCCTTAACCCCAAGAGTTTTTTCGTCAACGAAAAAGTCACATTAAGCAAATAGTCGGCCAATGCTTGGTTGTCTCAGATTTGAACTTGGTATTTAGTCGACTGCGTTCCATGTAGCGCTCCCGATTTCAGGGAGGTCATTATGATTTGTTTGGAAGTTAGAGGAGGTAGATGCGAGCAAGTTGGTCAACATTTATATGACAAACCCTATCCTGCACTAGTCTTCCATATTGAAGAATTTTTTCGTCAACGAAAAAATCATATTGTGTAGCGCTCGCTGTTTCAGCAAATTCATCATGACCTGTCTACAAAAGGAGATGAAGTCCAGCCTGCTAAGCATCAAGGTAAAGCGTGCTTTCAAAGCCTATGAAATAACTACTTGTCCGGATCCTTGGGTTTCTGGATTGGAAGCATCATTGCGCTCATAAGCCGTTTCATCTCAACGGTGGGCTTTGCCGCTTCCATAAGTCGTTGCACCTCGGCGTTGGGCTTTGCCGCTTCCATAAGTCGTTGCACCTCGGCGTTGGGCTTTGCCGCTTCCATAAGTCGTTGCACTTCGGCGCTGGGCTTTGCTGCTTCCATAAGTCGTTGCACCTCGGCGTTGGGCTTTGCCGCTTCCATAAGTCGTTGCACTTCGGCGCTGGGCTTTGCTGCTTCCATAAGGCGTCGCACCTCGGCGCTGGGCTTTACTGCTTCCATGAATCGCTGCAACGCAGCCAGCGACAACTCAGAATGAAATAGAGGTGACTGCGGGTGTGAGGAGTCTACTGGCAGTAATGACCTTTCTTCAGTTGCGATTTCTGTTAACTCTTCTGGGCTGAGCTTTATGATGGCATCAACTTTCGTTGTCTCGACGAAGTGGGTAAGCCCTTCAACTAAATCCTCGAATATATGCACGGTTGGATTATTAGCAATCGTTGCAAGCTCAGCTCTCAGGAAGCTGTTTAGGAAAAAGGATTCTCCAAATGCGGTGCCATAGTCACTGTCTCGTGAAATGATCCAAAGTTGTCGTTTACCAGCGAAATGGCTTAGCACCTGTTCCCATGTGATTTCGTCACCAAGTGGGTCGTTTGCCTTTCCTGGAGGGTTTCCAATTTCTTTTCGTGCTCGAGCTCGCCTCATTTCATCGCGAGTGGCTTGAGCTGCTTTTGAAAAGATAGGAGCCAAAGCTTTCGATACTTCATCATTTGATTCAGCTACCTGTGTCATTATTTCGTGAGTGTAGGTATCTATCTCAGCATTCACGGCCACTACAGATTTATTTATGCCTTTCATGTGGCCAAGAATCTCTTGGTTTTTGCCACTCGCGGATCCGGAAAAATGATCAGGTATATTGATGCCATGAAATTTCATTCCTTGGCTCTTTGTACGCAGGAAGTCCGCTGCCGCACGAAGCTTGTTGCGCTGCACCTCATCAACGATCTGCTGCGTAATAAAAATATGAGGTGCTTGCTCGGCTAAAGGCGCAAGTAACTTGCGACCTTTATCTGTGCGATAGAGGTCCAAGTACTTATTGGCGTCAATCAGTAGCACTGCATCTATTTCTGGCATCTAAAAATAGTCCTTTAAATTGATTCTGGTGATCAATATCCGCGACGCCTCTCATCTTCAGTCGCGCTTTGAGCTCAAATACTCTCGAGACCAGACGGTGGGTGCGCAGACGGGATGGTTAGCGATGATAAGTATACTTTTATAGTACAAACCCTATCCTGCAATAGTCTCTCACCCCTAAGGATTTTTTCGTTGACGAAAAATCACGCTCGATAAGGGTTAAGTAGCTGTGTCAGGAAATTTGTAAGTACATAAGGGTGATGATGTGCTTGTTGTGGGTCATCTTGAAATGACGCCAGGAAATACTTTCAAAGCGTGCCATGGAAGACATTCAACTACTAAAACTGAGAAGAAAAATAATATAACGAGTGCACCAGAGGTGAACGATACCCACCCAATACTACTGATGGGCAGCAAATAAAGGCTTAGCAAGTAGCACACAACTACAGGTCCAACAATGAAGGAAATCAACAAAAGCCTAATCAGTGTGTAGATGATACAAATAATCATTGCAGGTGGAAACCAATATGCAATGAGACTGCGTTTACGAAGGCTTGGTATGTCAATTGCCGGATACAAATTTACTAGATGCGGAAACATAAAATAAATGTGAGATGCTTTGCCAATTAGCAAAGATTCTCGAAACCTTGTGCTGTACAAGCTACCTAGCCAAATTACTAGAATAGGGGCTAGTGATATTTGTAAAGCAATAGCCAAGGAGTCAAATTTAATTTTAATCCGTGTGCTAAATACTCCTATGTCTGCTTTATCAGGAATTTCTATGCCATAGAATTGTAAGGGGGTATTTTTTAAATCTACTGCTTTTTTAGAAAGAGACGTTGCTAAGTCTCGTGGATTGGTGTCAGCGCCTTGCTCCAAAAACTTATCAATATCGGTATAACAGCCTGAATGAATACTGATAGGTATCCAAACTTTGGATAGTTCGTATTTGTACGCATTGACATAATATTTTGATTTATTTTTTTCTGCCTGATATTCGACCCACGTACTTGTTAGTAGCGCATCGTTTGTTTTTAGCGTACTAACGGCAAGATCAAGGCATTTAGCGATAACTCGCTCGTTCTGAGTTGTTGATGTGAAAGCAATTAGCAATACAAAAATAGCCACGAGAGTTAGCGGGCCACTAAAAAATAGAAGCCGCTCATAGCGTCGACCAAGTTGATATGGGCTCATTTCACAAATGAGTCTCGTGAATAGCGGTTCCTGATGCCCAACTTAGTTTATCCCTCAGTTATGTGGTGTAATAAGTTTCAACTGCAAAAACTTGAAAAGAAAGCTAAGTCAAAGCCGTCAGATTAAGTGTTTCGAAACAGGGTGGTTGCGATGGCCTTATGTGTGCTAAGCAGACCAAATATCTAGATTAATATCACAAGCCCTATCCTGCAATAGCTTGCCCTCTTCAAGGATTTTTTCGTTGACGAAAAAACTTACTCGATAATGGTTAAGAGGTGGCTGCTTCAGGAAGCTCGTAAGCACGAGGCTCATCACTAGTGCGCAAGAGCCTCCACAATTTGAGATCTAACCTCTTTTGGATCACCCTGCTTCATCGTCGCCATAACAAATACGGCCTTGCCACCTGAGGCTCTGGCCCACTGCTGACCGATCAGCTCTTTTTCGCGGCTATCGCGACTTTCGTCAGGTGACAATTGCTTGCCCTTGTACTCGACTACCAACAAGCGGCCATCATCCATGACCGCTACGAAGTCTGGATAAAACTTGTCGGTCGATGTTGGTAGGGAGAACGAATTGCGATGTCTGCTCACGTTTCGGGTCCAGTATTTCAGGTCAGGCAAGGCATCCAGGGCAAGGGCGCAATTGACCTCTTCGCCGCCGTCCTTACCGTCAAAAGCTGGAACTTCATCCTGCCCCATGAAGTGGCGCTTAAACTTGTACTTGCCATGATACTTGGGTATGTCGAAATACATTTCGTCAAAGAAACGTATGCCTTCATCGAAAGAGACTTCTACGCGGGCCGCTGGGCCGAACAGATTCGTTTGATAGACTTTATCGCGCTCCTTCTGACGGAAACTCCGAATTTTGTCATTCAGCTTGCGCGCCAGAATGAACTTGCAACGCATCAATTGGGATAACGGGATATCTCGCTCACGATTCAGATGGTTCACCACATCGCTTAGCCAAGCGAGTAGCTCCACCTGTCCGATCCATTGATCACGTACTTTCCCATCAAGCCAGCGAACCAAAACATTTGTTGTCCAACCCTCTACCGCAATATCCAGTGAAAGCTGATCAGCGCTATCCCCAGCCGAAATCGATAAGCGATTGCCGTCAAGGTCGATCTCGAAGGTGTTGGTCGTCTCGACAATATCGAACTCGGTCATGGTCAGCCGCGCTGGATGATCAGCCAGTGACCAGTCGTGATATTCCATTAGAGTATCGGTATCGCCAAATACCAGCTCATCCTGTACGTACGTCATCAGGCGAGGCACGGTGAACTCTTCCCCGCGATGGGCCGGCGCCAGATCATCGGCATGTTTGGCTTTAAACTCGTCCAGCTTCTCGCGCAGCACGGCTTGCAGATGCTTTGGGGTCGTTTGGAACAAGCGCTCTTCTTCTTTGGGCTTGGGAACGCCAGTAAATTCGATCAGGGTTTTTCCGTCACTGCCCGCCGAAACTTTGATCTTGCCCGACGCGCTATTGCCGATCTCCTTGCGTTCAGCCTCTGAGGCGTCTAACTCAACCGTCATCGTGGGGCGTTGGCGCACTTGCCGCCCAAACAGCCCATCATCCAGCCCCAGCTGCTCTGCCTCAATATTTGCCTCTGCTTCGCTCTCTTCGAAGCCCATATCGATCAGCTTGTCGCGCAAACTGTTAGCAGCCTCAGCAAACTGCTTCGATACCAGTTTGGCGTACGATTTATTCAGCGCAGGCTCTTTGCGTTTTTGCGCGTAGGGCATTCGCAATACACGGCCCAAAAGCTGCTCCGCATCGGTCGAACTACGAATGTTGGCCAACGAGCAGAACACATAGGCAAAGGAACAATCCCAGCCTTCTTTTAGCGCCTCAATAGTGATGACGTATTCAATCAGGCAGTCAGGCTTGAACAGATCTATTCCATCCAACTCACGCTGCGCGCCGGTCGCCACGGCAATTTTATTCGGATCGATATTTTCGTTCTCGATCAGATGATTACGCAGCACATCGACCGTTACCTCCTCGCCTTTCTTCTGGGCTTGGAACAGCACGATAGGGCGGATATAGCCCTCACGATCACGATCCGCATATTCTTGCAGCTCCGCGCGCTTTAAAATTGCGGAGTTGACCGCACCTTGCCATGTCTCGGCCTCATCCAGCACCACAGGCATTTTGATCATCTCTTCATCTTTCAGCTCCTGAGCTGTCACTGAATGAAGGATGTTATTGAAGCCCTTGGGAGTGGCGGTGAACTCGATAATCGCCGAAGGATGAATTCGCTCATACACATCATGACTAAGGCTTGTGCCCGCCTTGTGCGCTTCATCCATGATGACAATCGGACGATGCAGGTGCATGAGGTTGGCAAAACTGAAGCGAATATCGCCCTTCATTGGGCCATCATCGTTGCGCTCTAGTCCCGGAGCCCCCGGTGGCACAGCACTAAAGTGTCCTTCCAGCATCTCGTGATGGGCGTAGACCTTGCGACCGTCCGTGTTACTCACCTTTAGCGTTTGGATCGTGCCGACCACAACACAAAGGTTCGACCTCAGGTCATGCGGCGTAATTTGAGTGAAGTCGCCAATATCAAAAATGCGCACGCGACCCTCAAACGCCTCGTCCAGTACCTGCCGATACGGGTGGCGCGGATTTTTCAGCGCCTCAGCTGTCTGCAGTCGGATCGTGTTTGTTGGCACTAGCCACAGCACCAGCGGGAAATCTTTCTCGACCCAAATATCCTGAGCCACAGTAATCGCATGCGCTGCGAGGATGGTCTTGCCGCCGCCCGTGGGCAAACGCAAACAAACATAAGGCACGCTAGGCAGCGTCTTGATCGGCTTGTAGCTTGTCGCATAGCCCTTCAGGCGCTTAGCCAGCTGCGGTTCGGCTGTGATCGATTCGTAAGCCGCCTTGGCACCAACAATCCGCGCCTCTTCAAAAAACTTCCTCAGCGTCGCTAGCGAGGCCTGCTGATATGTTTTTAGCTTCATTTGCGCGCCTTCACATCATAAGGGGTTTGTTTGAACTCGATCCGCTCAGACCGAAGTGTGGCGTCAGACAATGCCGTGCGCTCGCCGTAGATGGTCAGTGAGCCGATGAGGTCGCCTTGTGCCTCGCGGATCACAGCCAGCGTCTTGCGGGTCAGCACGTTGCCGCCAGAGACAGATTTATCACCAAGAATGCCGTTGTAAAGCAGCGCATAGCCTTTTCCATCCTGCGCCCCGAGGAACGGAGTCAGAGGCTGAGGTTCCGACCATGGACTGCCCGTTTCCGCAAACCAGATATGGGCAGCCAACACAGAGAAGCGAATATCGGACTGAATTTGGCCGTTCTCAGTAAAGACCGGCGGACCTAGGCGATAGAAGCGGAAGCCGCCGCCACCTTGCCAGCCATGGGCCTTAGAAATTCCACCTTGCTCGCCATCTACTACTTTTTGCAGGCGCGGCGCGCAATGAGTGACAGCATGGTCGCCCATTTCGATTCCGATATAGCGCCGCCCCATCTTTTGCGCGACGGCGGCGGTTGTACCGGAGCCGAGGAAAGAGTCGAGCACGAGGTCGCCGGGGTTGCTGGCAATCTGAAAAATGCGCTGCATCATCCTCTCTGGTTTAGGCGTGTCAGCAGTGTTGTTACCACCAAACAGTTTGATGCTTTCTTTTTTTGATTCATCTGTATGGCCGGCATCGTCGTGAGGCCACCACGTCCAGGGGACGATGCCCTCGACCTCAGACAAAAATCGAATAACACTTGGTGCAGCATTACCTTTTTTGCCCCAGTAAATGCGACCTTGATCAAGTTTTTTCTTGAACTCACTCTCGATCATAGACCAGCAGCGACCTTCAGGCGGCGTATGCATCTTGCCGTCTGGCCCAACAATTTCGTACATTTGATTGGGTCTGAAGCCTTGCGCCGTCATAGGAAGGCCACGCCAACGCTTTTGGGGGGCAGTCTCATTGGAGTTATCGGGGTTGCGGTATACTTTTGCCTGTTTTTCATCGAGCGGTATTCGGTTTGCACGCAAACGAAACTGTGGTTCGTCTTTCACATAGACCAACACATGCTCGTGTGCATCGCCCAAGACCCCCCTGTTTTCGCGTGAGTACCGTTTTTGCCAAACTACATTGGCAAGGAAATTATCTCGTCCAAACACTTCGTCCATGATTACTTTCAGATAGTGCGCTTCACGGTCGTCAATACTGATCCATATCGATCCATCCTCAGCCAGCAACTCCCGCAGTAGTTCCAGCCGAGGCCACATCATGGCCAGCCATTGCGAATGCTCCAGATTATCGTCGTAATGCTCGAAGGCTGAGCCAGTGTTATAGGGCGGGTCGATATAGATGCATTTCACCTGCCCCGCGTAATAGGGCAGCAGTGCCTTCAACGCCTCTAGGTTATCGCCTTGGATCAGCATATTGCCCGCATTGCGGTCGCCATAACCAAGTTTCGGCACCTCCTCTAACAGGCGGTAAGGCACTTTTTCGGAGGCGCGCACATCATCGTCTCGGGTCAACCAGCGTAAGGTTGGCATCTATTTACAATTCCTTTTCAAAGGCCTTTTAAACACTTAGTCAACTGGCAGGACGACATGTGGTGGCCAACTAATTCTGAACACAGTTTCAAGTTTGCCATAAAGAGGGCGCATATATATAACCAGTCCAAACCCTATCCTGCACTAGTCCTCCACCCTCAAAGATTTTTTCGTCAACGAAAAAATCCTTACTGAATCGAGGGTCAGCGATTGCTATAGGTGATGAGCAAGCACGAAACATGCAGTGACTATATGTATAGAAAATGGGTTTTTCTATACATATGGATGGCGATGTGTTTAAAGTTTGCTTGTTTTAATACATGACAACTTGGATCCGCATATCCCTATGAAGCCCCTACAGAGTTTGACGCCGACTCGTTTTGACACACCCGCTATTCTGCGGCGGCTTGCTGCGAGCAGTCGAAAATTAGCGGAGTTGAAAGGGGTTGCCGCCTCCATTCCTCATCAGGGCATCTTGATAAACACATTAGGTTTGCAGGAAGCCAAGGATAGCTCGGAGATTGAGAACATCATCACTACACACGATGAGCTATTCAAGGAGGAAGCTGAGCTATCCCTCGTGGCTAATCCTGCGGCGAAAGAAGTGCAGCGATATCGTCAGGCTCTTGGGCGTGGGTATGAGCTGGTGGTCAGCACGGGGCTCATCACAACCAATCACATTGTCGAGGTGCAAGCTGAGCTTGAACATAACCAAGCTGGCTTTAGACGTTTGCCCGGCACCGTTCTGAAGAATGGTAAAGGCGAGACGATCTATAGTCCGCCTCAACACCCAGATGAAATTGTTCGGCTAATGGGCGACCTTGATCGCTTTATAAATGACAGCACAGATTTTGATATCGATCCGTTGATAAAGATGGCGCTGGTGCATCATCAATTCGAGAGCATTCATCCATTTTATGATGGCAATGGGCGTACTGGTCGCATCCTAAATGTTTTGTATTTGGTGAAGGAAGGCTTGCTAGATGTGCCTGTACTTTACTTATCGCGCCATATCGTTCGTACGAAGTCGGACTATTACACGCTGTTGCAGGCTGTTAGAGATGACGACCAATGGGAGGCTTGGGTACTGTATATGCTTGAGGCGGTGGAGCAAACAGCAGGTCAGGCAATCAACACCATTCATGCAATCAAGGCCGCTATATTTGATTACAAGCATCGTATTCGCGCGAGCTATAGGTTCTACAGTCAAGACTTGATCAACAATCTGTTTACGCACCCGTATACCAAGATCGAGTTTGTGCAGCGAGATCTTAAGGTGTCGCGGCTCACGGCAACAAAGTACATGGATGCTTTGGCTGAGGGTGGCTTTGTTGAAAAGCAGAAAATTGGGCGCAGTAACTACTACATCAACATCGCGTTAAGCAAAATTCTAGTGGATGCGTAGTGGTGGTTTGTCGCTGAAGTTATCCACAGAGCTCTCGTCATTGTTGTTGTCTTTATCTCTATAGCTTTGACTGTAGTTGTAGTTGTAGTTGTAGTTGTAGTTACCGGCCATGATATCGATATCTTATCGATAAGATATCGCTGAGTTAGCGATGCGATATAAGGCTGCTTGAAGTGCGTGTAATTTGACATTGAAAAGCGTGGATTTTGGGCTTTAGCTGCCATCAAATACGCGTCATTAGTCACTAGAAGTCTAGTGGGCTTAGCCCCCTATCTATATGTTATTTATGACTAATTTTTCTATTCAGTGAGTTGGCTGCATGGTTGTAGGCAGCGTGTATTGCTAGTTACAAAAGCGTGTAATTTGACATTGAAGCTCATACGTATGCGTCACTAGTCACCCTATGGCTAGCGCGTAATGTTGGCTATGTCATTGTTATTTATGATGATAACTTATGCTTAGCGCATGGAGTTTGTGCATGAAACTTGGCATTGATGGCAAGTATATTTGGCTGCGAGTAGCTGGTAGGGCTGGATTTGCCCGAATCTCTTCGTTCTGCCTCGAAGTCAGTAGTGCCTGCTGTCGGTTGGAGTGACTCGTGTCGTCAAACTGCTGAGGGTTGGCGCTATATTCTGACTAATGCGCTTGCCCTAGCTGCCCACTTTTTTCTGCGGCGACCAAAGATATTGCATAGGCTGGCAGGTTTTTGATCCTTCCTGTTGCGTTGGCTTCAGTAAACGCTTTAAAGACGTTTTCAAGCCCCTGAGGAGTGAGCCCTGATTCATTCATTATTTTGAAGGCTTTGTTTCTTTCGGCTATGCGCTTCGGGCTTACTGCGGCATTGGGCTTGGACTGTGCAATTTCAGGATCAATATTCTGTTTTTGAAGAGCCGTGGCATCGACTAAGCTCAGGCGAAATGCTGTTTTCTTGATTTCGTTGTGTGTGGTGAGCTCAGTGTCATCCAGTACTCGGAGGTCTCGCTCTTTGGCCTGCTCAGGCGAGCATGGGCTCAGGTTATGGCTATCAAACCATGATAGATTTTCCGGCTTTTGTAGCTTCGAGAATACCGACCAGAACTCTTGATGCCACTGGCTAGGGACGCACATGATTTGCTCGGCGGTAGCATACCGAAACTTGATGCTACCGAGTTGTGATGCGCTGTTATGAGACCACCAAGTTTTTACCCAAATGTAATGCTTTGCTTTGTCTATTTTCACCAGATCGAGCTTTTCGAATTTCTTTAAGACCCTCCATAGTTCAGCGCAGCTTGCTAGGTGCAGGTCGGCAGTGATTTTGGCTGGAATGAACGTGTATATGCCAATCATATTGGTCATGGGGCCGGTATGAAGATAGGTAAGGCATAGCAGCTCGGTACAGCTAAAGCTTATGAACCTAGGGTCATGCCATATGCTATCGCTCAGCATCCTTTTCCGGCTCATTGCGCTGGCTCCTCTAATTGCAGAACCTCAATGATTTGATGTGTTCTAAAAAAAGACTTACGGCCAATTTTCAGGCGTGTAGGGTTAAAAATATCAGCCACTTTTGATTTTTGATTCAGCGATGCTCTCAGACCCGTCGGGACTCTTGTTAGGAGCTCGGCTAAATCATCAACGGTCATCAACGGCCCGTATTTTTCTAGCAATGAAATAGATTTATGCATGATTTTTTCCTCTTAAGTCGATTGGTTGGGCCTTGAGTAAAACGATGCAAGGCTTGGGCTGCTTCAGAGGAATCTAATGAAATTACGAGTTTAATGGAAGAGTGAGCTTGATTTAACTTGTTGTTTTTAAATGGAAATAACTGTTGACCGTCAACAGTTATAGCGCCGAAAAAATAGATGGTTTCCTTTGGAATCAGATGTTTGAAAGATATTAAAGTTTCTAGTTTTTAGTGATTTTGAAATAATTAGTTACAGTCATTTGTTAATTAAATACATTACTTTCTCGGTGCTGTAAGCATATCCAGCTCCGAAACCAAGTCCTCGGCTCTCAAGTGAGTATATCTTTTGAGCATTTGCATGCTTTTGTGACCGCTAATAGCCGCTACTTTTTGATCGCCAAGCCCAGCCTCCACTAAGCGGCTAATGGCCTCATGCCTGAGGTCATGAAAGCGAAGGTCTGGCATGCCAAGATCAGTCTTTAAGATCGTCCATATTTTGCTAAAAGCGTAAGGCCGGCGCTTACTATCTCGCCCCGGCTCCCCGAAAAAAACTAAGTCGGTATCAATCGGACGAATTGGGTTGTCTAGCGCCTCTTTGAGAGTGGCTGTTGCAGTCAGGGTGAGGGGGATTGAGCGTGCTGTATTGTTTTTGGTGTCAGCTAGTCGAATGACGCGTGAGCTTAGATTGACTTGGCTGCGCCGTAGCGAGGTAATTTCTGACGAGCGCATGCCTGTTTCAAGGGCTATCGTCACGATCCAGCCAAGCATAGGGTTGCTGTGAGCCTTTGCCGCCGCCATAAGCTTGCGTTCTTCTTGGGCGCTCAGACGTCGATCACGGCCTTGCCCCGGGTTCGGCTTGCGGATAGCCAATACTGGGTTGTAAGTCAGTCCTAAGCCCCATTCCTGAATCGCCACGGTGAATAAGTGGCTAAGAAGAGCTAGCTCGAGGCGAACGGTGTTATTGCTAGTGGTTCCTGCGCGGCATGGCTCTGCCAAGCGCGTATCTCGATAGCTAGCCACAATATCGGGTGTGATGGCGGCAAGTGAATATTTGCCTAGATGCTTAATAAGCGCTTTTGACTTACTGAGCTCTGCGCGCTGTGTGGTGGGCTTCTTTGTTGGCGTGATATCAGCAAGGTATCGAGCTATAGCGGTGGACAGTGTTGTCTTTTCGGACAATGTGCGCTGGATAAAAACCCCTCGCATCATTTCGTCTTCGGTGCGTCTTGCCCAATCCTCGGCATCGCGTTTAATGCGGAAAACCTTGACGATGGTCGGCCAGCCTTGCTTACGGATTAGGGCCTTCCAAGTTCCGGCATTTGTCTTAACGAAGGTCGCCATGAGGGTGCTCCAAAGTCGTGCCACGCCGCAGCACTGTACCGATATTGTACCTTTGGACTTTAGGATTGCAAAACGAGTATTTGTAACTCGTTGTTTTAATTGGTGGGCCCGGTCGGACTTGAACCGACGACCAAAGGATTATGAGTCCTCTGCTCTAACCAACTGAGCTACAGGCCCGCATGCGTGGCGAGGTGCCGAAATGCAGGCGCGCAGTGTAGCAAGCGCGTCTGCGCGCGACTAGCTGGAAATCTGCTGTTCATACCAAGAAAGTAGCACCTGCCGGTCAGTCGCTGATGTGGCGGTGCCGGGCACGAGCGCGGTGGGTCGCGGTGCGCGGTCGAACCAGAAGCGGCCACTCAAATGGCCATTGGCGAAGATCGGGTGGCTGGCCAGCCAGACCGTGGTGTCGCTGCCTTGGCGCGGGGTGCGCAGGCGTTTGCCGAGGCGGCGGTTGAAGTCGGGCAGGGCGCTGGCCACGCCGGGCGTAGCAGCCCAACCCGGGTGCATGATGTGCAATCCCAAGTTTGAGTATTGCTCCGCCCAATGCTGACTGACATCGAGCAGGGCGCGTTTGGCGCGGGCGTAGGCTTTCGGGCCATTAAATAGCTCATTGGTAAACGCCATGTCATTGAGCGTAATGCCTTGTGTGTAGAGCCCGCCGGAGACCACTTGAATGATGCGCCCGCCGCGTCTGGCAAAGCTAGGCGCGAGCGCTTGCGTGAGCAATGCGGGTGAGACGAAGTTGATCGCCATGGTGCGCTCGAGGCCATCGGCGGTCAGCGCTTGCTCGTCAAATAATGCGCCGGCATTGTTGATCCAAACATCGAGCTCAAGGCCAATGAGCTGCTCGGCGAGATCTCGTGTGGCGGCGATGCTGGAGAGTTCGGCTTCCACGCAGTCGATGCGAATGGCGTGACTGGCCCACGGGCGAATCGCTGCCGCCGCTTGCGCGAGGCGATCTGTGCCGCGCCCGACCAGAACCAAGTCGGCGCCGAGGCGCGCGAGTTGCTGCGCGCAGGCCAGCCCTAAGCCGGAGGTCACCCCGCTAATGCCAATGCGCTGAGGATTAGCGCCGTCGACATAGCGCGACAGCCCACGCGAGGGCATCTGGCGGTAGCCGCGCCGTGTGTAATTGATCATACCCGGTAGCACCAAGCGCTCCGCCATGCGCTCGGCCATGCCGGGCGATGCCGGGCCGTCGTTTTCGAGCGCCGCTTTGAGGCCATTCATGGCGGCGTTGCTGAGGCGCTCGCCCCAGCAATTGAGCACGGGCTTGAGTAAGCCGGGCACATCGGCGGTGCTGATGTCGGCGCGGTAGACGAGTGTGCACGTTGCTTCGCCAGTGGCGCTTAGCGTTAGGGTGTCGACAGCGGTAAAGCCATCACCAACGCCAGTGAGCACGAGGCGTGCCTGACCTTGCGCCGATGGCGGCTCGCAGACATCGAGCGTGTAGCGCATGGGCACGGCGCGGCCCAACACATTGAGCTCAAGCGCGAAGCTGGAGGCCGCGCTGTCGTCGCGCTCGGCCGTAAACACGCCCGGGTCCCATTGCTCGATATTGTCGAAGTCGCGCAGGTAGCGAAAGACATCGGCCAATGAGCGTTTCAGCGGCAAAACGCGATGCAGGTTCAGCGTGGTCACGGCGGGCTCCCGATTAAATTTTCACGACTCTACCGCAGTTTGATGACGCGCGCCGAGCGCCACACGGCGGCGGCGCCGATGGTGGCTATTTATGCGCGCGGCAACGGATGAATCAGCGCTTGGCCACCATCGATATTGATGCTTTGGCCGGTGATCCAGCTCGCTTCATCGCTCAGTAAAAAAGCCATTAGGCCAGCAATGTCGGGCCCGCGACCAATGCGCTGCATGGGGTTGGGTTTGCTATTGCGCGCGATGGCCTCCTCGGAGTCGGTGAGGCGCCCAGCTAAGGGTGACACCACCAGGCCCGGATGCACGCAGTTCACGCGGATGCCTTTGTCGGCGTAGCTGGCCGCCGTGCTCAGCGCGAGGCCGGCGACTGCAGCTTTGGCGCTGCCAATGGCCTCGTGGTTGGGGAAGCCGGCGTGTGCCACTAGCGAGCCGACCAAGACTGCCGCCGAGAGTTCGCGGTGCTTGCGGGCGCCATCAACAAAGGCTTTTAAGCAGTAGGCCGCTGAGTAAAAGTTCAGCTTCATGACCGCCTCAAAATCGGCCTCGCGCGTGAGGTGTAGCGGCTTGATGAGCGTTGAGCCAACGCAGTGGGCAAAGCCGGTGATCGGCCCCACGGCGGCTTCGGCGTTGGCGCGTAACTCGGCTGCCACGCCGGGCTCGGCGACATCGCCAGCGGCAATATGGCACGGCGTGCCGAGGCGATCGGCGAGTGACTGCAAGCGCGCTTCATCGCGGCCGGTGAGCACCAAGGTGTGGCCTTTGGCGGCGAGATTGTCAGCGAGTGCGCTGCCCACGGTGCCGGCGGCGCCGGTGATCCAGGTGATGCTCATGGTCAATACTCCTAGGAAAAGCGGTCGGGTAACCAACAGCGTCGATACGCGCCGTCGGGGTCATACATGGCGGTTTGGCGTACTGGATTGAAGCGTCGGTCGCTGCGTGGATCAGTGCCAGCCCCCGCCAAATACAGCCAGTTGCCTTGGTTGCTGGCGACATCGAAATCAATGAGCTGATGCTCTAACCACGCCGCGCCCAAGCGCCAATCTTGGTGCAGGTCATGGATCAAATAACTCGCGACATTTTGCCGTAAGCGATTGCTCAAATAACCAGTGGCGGCGAGCTCGCGCATGCCGGCATCGACCAGATCGCAGCCGGTCGTGCCAGTGCACCACGCTTGAAATGCCGCTGGGTCGTGACGCACTTTACGGCTGCTGTCTGAAAGCTGGGTTTGGATGCCCTGTCGATGAAAGCAGCGCCGACCAAACTGCCACATCAGCAGTTGAAAATATTCACGCCACATCAGCTCAAACCAGAGCCAATAGCTGCCGTCATTGGCGCCATAGTGGTCTTCATAGGCGAGACGCTGAGCTTCAATTTCTCGCACCGATACGCTGCCAAGCGCCAACCACGGCGACCATTTGCTCGAATAATCTGTGCCGAGCAAACCGTTGCGCGTGGCTTTGTAGTCGGCCACCAACTCAGTACTGAAGTAGCGTTGCAGATGCGCGAGACCGGCGGCTTCACTGCCGTGCCAGTCCGGTTCGGCATACGGTAGAGCGCTGCGCGCATCAGCCTGCGCAGGGCTATTGGCAAATAGCGCCGTCGCTGCTGAGCGTGCATCGTAGAGTAAATTATCGGGCAGTGCGGGGCTGGCAGGCAGTGAGGTGGGCGCGGGTTGCGGGCTGAGTGCGGGCCATTGAGCCGCCTCTAGGCGCTTGCGAAAGTGCGTAAATGGCGTGGGAAAGGGGTCGAGCGGCAGCGGCAAATCGTGGCGATCAAACAAGCCGCCGCCCTCGTGCACGCAAGTATTTTTCACCCCAGCGATGGCCTCGCGCTCTTCCCAGCCCGGATGCGCATGGACATGAATCGGGGCGTTATCAAGCGCGGCGCTGAGCGTATTCAATGCGCTAGCCGGTTCAGCGACGAGGATCAGCAGGTCATTGCCGCACGCTTGCAGCGCTGCTTTGAGGCCCGCTAAGGCTTGTCCCAAATGCGCGAGTCGATGCGCGCCGATTCTCGCCACACCGGCCGGACCGGTTGCCAGCCATGCGCTCGGCAGGCAATACACCGCGAGCAATGAGTCGTCTTGCGCAGCGGCACGCAGTGGCGCGTGGTCGTGCAGGCGCAGGTCATGGCGAAACCACACAATGGCCATGGCTTAGGCCGTCAGCGCGAGTTCAGCGCAGAGGGCATCGGCGGCGGCTAGGCCACTGTGCAGCGCATCGGCTACGGTGGCGCCCAGGCAGGCATCGCCGGCGTAAAACAGACCATTGGCTCCGCGTAAAAAGGCCTCGCCCGCCGCTTGGCTGACCCAGGCATAGCGCCAGCGGTGCGCCTCCAAATACTCAGCCCGCGCCGGAATACGCAGGGCTTTCGCAGCGATTTCCATGAGCGCGTGAGCCGCTACCTCTGGGCTGTCTTCGAGATGCTCAGTGCTCCAGTCTGCGCTGGCGTGCAGGGTGTAGCGCGGAGCTCCCGTGCCTTGCGGCCGGCGATCTTCGCGGATGCACAGGGCTATGCCATCAGCGCGCAGGTCATCGCGGAGAAAGTCACCGGCGTCAACGCTTGATGGCTCGCTCGGCACCCAGCGCACGCTCCAGGCCGGCGCATGATGCATTGCTTGCAGGGTTTGGCAGAGGCGATATTGGCTCGGCAGTTTCGATAGCAATGCCAGTGCTTGCGGCGGCGGGCAGGTCAGCAGCACTCGGTCAAATGGCCCGCGCCATTCGGCCTGCTCACTAAACTGTAGCCACCACGACTGGCCATCGTGTTTGAGTGCAATCAGCGTGTGCTGGAAATGACAGGTCAGGCCTTGCGTCCAGCGTTGTGCCAGCGCATTGACAGTCTCGGCGGGCACCAATGACGAGCGCAACTCACCGCTTATGTCGGTCAGGCGTAGCGTGCTCGCGCCGAGGCTGAGTGCGCGCTGCAGGCGGGCATCGGTGGGCGAGGCGGGCATAGAAATAAACGGTGCGCCATGATTAAACGGGCCCCAATCACTGCGCCGTGAGGCCATGCGGCCACCGGCGCGACGGGCTTTATCAAAGACCGTGCAGACGATGCCTTGACGTTGCGCTTCGCTGGCGGCCATTAAGCCACTGGCGCCGGCGCCAATAATGGCCAGCGTGGGGGCGTGCTGCATGGGGAATCTCTCATCACTAAAAAAACTCGATAATAATGCGCCTTGTAAGTGCCTTTTTGTACTACACAGAAGATCTACGCAGACACCTTGTCTAAGGCGCGATGCATTAGTGTCATGGCCGTTTTCGCAATATCTTCAATGGCTTCCGGCGTAAACGCGAGGCCATCGTTGTACATGCGGCAGAGGCCATGCAAGCTCGCCCACGCCACTTGCACCACGCGCAGGGCCGGCACATTGGTCGGCAGTTCGCCGCGGTTTTGCAACGCTTGCACATGATGGCTAATGGCTCTCACATGCGCGCGCGCCGCCGCCTGAAAGGCTTCGGCATGGCTATCACGCCACAGAAGGCTGCCAAAGATTAAATCGTAGAGTGCGGGTTCATGGCGGGCGAAACCCACATAGGCCAGTGCAAAACTCTCGGCGCTGGCATCGTGGGCGATGGCCGCCTGCATGACCACAACAAACTCCGCCATAGCGGCCTCGCCGAGCCCCATCAGCAGCGCATGTTTATTGCGGAAATGATGGTAGAGCGCTGGCGTCGAGACACCGAGCTCATCGGCCAGTTGGCGCAGGCTTAGGCCCGACACGCCCTTGGCGCGGATGCGCGCTAGGCCGGCCGCGACAATGCTGCGGCGCAGATCGCCATGATGATAGCTAGGCTTGGCTTGTGAGCTTGACATCACCAAAAATCCTCGTATCTTAACGGTGTTAACTTTAGCGCGCTAAATGCATTTTGACGAGGACTTATTGCCATGACCGCTTTTAATCACATGCTCGCCCCGCTCGACTTGGGCTTCACCACGTTGCGCAACCGCATCGTCATGGGCTCCATGCACACCGGCCTAGAAGATCGTTTTTGGAACTATGGCAAGCTCGCCGCGTATTTTGCCGAGCGTGCCAAAGGCGGCACCGCGCTGATGATTACCGGCGGCATCTCGATGAATCGCCAAGGCTGGCTGCTGCCGCTGGCGGGCACCATGAATAGCTATGGCGATGTGTTTAACCATCGCCGCGTGACCTCGGCGGTGCATGAGCACGGCGGCAAAATTCTCATGCAGGTGCTGCATGCCGGGCGCTATGGCTATCACCCGTTTCAGGTGTCGTCGTCGGCGGTGAAGTCAGCGATCAACCCATTTAAGCCGAAAGAAATGAGCGAAAAGCTGATTCGCTCCACCATCAAAGACTATGCGCATACCGCGCGTTTGGCGCAGATGGCCGGATATGACGGTATCGAAATCATGGGCTCGGAAGGCTATTTGCTGAACCAGTTCATTTGTTCGCGCGTCAACCAGCGTACTGACCAATGGGGCGGGCCGATTGAAAATCGGATGCGCCTGCCAGTTGAGATTGTCAAAGCTGTGCGTGAAAAAGTCGGTGCCAACTTCATTATTTGCTACCGCTTATCGCTGATCGATCTAGTGCCCGGCGGCAATACCTGGGAAGAAATCGTCACCATTGCCAAGGCTCTAGAGGCCGCTGGCATCACTATTTTGAATACCGGTATTGGCTGGCATGAGGCGCGTGTGCCAACCATCGCCACGCAGGTGCCGCGTGCCGCGTTTCGTAGCGTCACCGCGCGCATCAAAAAAGAGCTGAGCATCCCGGTGATGGCCTCCAACCGCATCAACACGCCGGAAATGTGTGATGACATCGTGGAAAGCGGCGACGCCGATTTGATCTCAATGGCGCGACCTTTGCTGGCCGATCCGGACTTCGTCAACAAAGCGGCTGCCGGTCAGCCTGAGGCCATTAACACTTGCATCGCCTGTAACCAAGGCTGCTTAGATTTGACCTTTTCCAACCAGCGCGCCACTTGCTTGGTCAATCCACGCGCCGGCTATGAGACCGAGCTGGTCTATGTGAAGGCGACAAAACCGAAAAAAGTCGCCGTGGTCGGCGGCGGCATGGCCGGTCTCACGGCGGCGACCGTGGCGGCCGATCGTGGTCATGCGGTGACGCTCTTCGAAGCGGCTGCGGATATTGGCGGGCAGTTCAATATGGCCGCCGCCGTGCCCGGCAAAGAGGAGTTCCAAGAGACCATTCGCTATTACCGTCATGAAGTGGAGCGCAGCGGTGTCAGCGTGAAGCTCAATACTCGCGTGAGCCATGATGACTTAGCGAGTTTTGATGAGGTGGTTATTGCCACCGGCGTGAAGCCACGGATTCCGCGCTTTCCCGGTATTGATCATGCGAAAGTCGTGGACTATACGCAGGTTTTGCGCGGTGAGGTCACTGTAGGCAATCGTGTGGCGGTGATTGGCTCGGGTGGCATCGGTGTTGATACCTGTGCGTATTTGCTTGAAGAGCACAATCAGTCGGTGGAGGAGTGGGCGAAATATTGGGGCGTCGATTTTGATGTTACTGAGAATGGCCTAACCGCACCGGAGCGTCGTTTAGCTTCGCGCGAAATCACCATGTTGCAGCGCAAGCCGGGTCAGAAAAAAATGGGTGCTGGCCCTGGTAAAACCACGGGCTGGGCACACAAATTATTGCTCGGTCAGTTCGGCGTGAAAATGATTGCCGAAGCCGAATACGTGAAAGTCGATGATCTGGGTCTGCATATTCGCGTCGATGGCGAAGAGAAAATTCTCGATGTCGATCACGTGATTTTGTGTGCGGGCCAAGAGTCGGTCACCGATATGTTGCCGCGCGATACCGACGGGAAAATCACCGACAGCCGTTATCACGTCATTGGCGGTGCAAAGCTGGCGGGTGAGTTAGATGCGCGGCGCGCGATTCGTGAGGGCGCGGAGTTGGCGGCTGCACTCTAGTCGTTGGCACAACGCCTAGCGAGCAGAACCTGCACAAATCGTGTGTGCAGGTGCTGCACTGAAACCAGTTGACATCACATGTTGTCACTTATATCGTGCCATCCTTCACTGTCACCGTATTAGGGTTGTTCTATGAAAGATTTTAAAAATAAAGTGGCCGCCATTACGGGGGCGGGTTCAGGTATGGGCCGCTCATTGGCCGTGCTGCTCGCCGCGCGCGGCTGCCACGTGGCACTCAGCGATATCAACGAAACAGGCTTGGCTGAGACCGTGAAACTGCTCGATGGCAGCGGCGTGAAAGTTACCTCGCAGCGTCTCGACGTGTCGGAAAAAGCGGCCGTATTTGCTTGGGCCGATAAAGTCGCCGCCGATCATGGCAAGGTCAATTTGATCTTCAATAACGCGGGCGTGGCCTTGGGCTCGGTGGTCGACGGGGGTGGCTACGACGATCTCGAATGGATCATGAACATCAATTTTTGGGGCGTGGTGCACGGCACTAAAGCCTTCTTGCCGTATTTAAAAGACTCGGGCGATGGCCACATCATCAACACCAGCAGCTTATTTGGCTTAATGGCCGTGCCCTCGCAAAGCGCCTACAACGCCTCGAAATTTGCTGTGCGCGGCTTTACCGAAGCTTTACGCCAGGAGCTAGAGCTGCAACAGGTTGGTGTCAGTGCGACGAGCGTGCATCCCGGCGGCATTAAAACCAATATTGCCAAAGCCGCACGCATGGATGATTCGGTGACAAAAATCGGCATGAGCCCCAATAGCTCGGCGAAATTCGAGAAGCTATTTCGCACCACCGCCGATGACGCCGCTGCGCAAATGATCCGCGCTGTCGAAAAAAATCAGCGTCGTTTGCTAATCGGCAATGACGCGAAAGCCATGGACTTGATGGTTCGCCTGTTCCCATCGGCGTATCAAAAGCTCGTCTCGATGAGCTCGAAAAAGCTCGGCTAAGCGTTTTCGTGTCATAAAAAAACCGGCCTTAGTGGCCGGTTTTTTTATGTCCTACATTACTCAGTATCGAGGAATGAGCGCAGATGCTCTGAGCGCGTGGGGTGGCGTAATTTACGCAACGCCTTCGCCTCAATCTGACGAATCCGCTCACGCGTCACATCAAACTGTTTGCCGACTTCTTCCAGTGTGTGGTCGGTATTCATGTCGATACCAAAACGCATACGCAGCACTTTCGCTTCACGCGGCGTGAGGTTTTCCAGCACCTCACGCGTTGCCTCGCGCAGACCTTCAGAGGTGGCTGAATCAATCGGTGAGGTCATCAATGTGTCCTCAATGAAGTCGCCTAAATGGCTGTCTTCATCATCACCAATCGGCGTTTCCATGGAGATCGGTTCTTTGGCGATTTTCAACACCTTGCGGACTTTATCCTCTGGCATCTCTAAGCGCTCACCGAGCTCTTCCGGCGTGGGCTCGCGCCCCATTTCTTGCAGCATCTGACGCGACACACGGTTGAGCTTGTTGATGGTCTCAATCATGTGCACGGGGATACGAATGGTGCGCGCTTGGTCGGCAATCGAGCGAGTGATGGCCTGACGAATCCACCACGTGGCATAGGTCGAAAATTTGAAGCCGCGACGGTATTCGAACTTATCGACGGCTTTCATCAGGCCAATATTGCCCTCTTGGATGAGGTCCAAGAATTGCAAACCGCGGTTGGTGTACTTTTTGGCAATCGAGATCACCAAGCGCAGGTTGGCTTCAACCATTTCTTTCTTGGCGCGACGAGCTTTCGCCTCACCGACGCTCATGCGGCGGCTGATGGCCTTGATCTCGGCAATGCTCAAGCCGCCATGATTTTCGCTGACTTCAAGCAGGCGTTCTTGCGCACGAATAATATCTTCACGCTGCGCCTCCAGCGCTTTCGCCACCGACTTGCGCTTAGCAATGACGGTGTCGAGCCAGCCCAGGTCAATTTCATTGCCGGGGAAGTCAGCCAGAAAGTGGCCACGATCTAGGCGCGCACGGCGCACGCAAGACACCATCACCAGGCGCTCTTGTGCGCGAATGATGCCGATATTGTGGCGGATATGCTCAGCAATGCTGTCATAGACGCGTGGCGTCAACTTAAACATCATGAACTGGTTGGCGAGCTCTTCGATATTGCTCTGCCAGGCCTTGGAGTCACGGCCGCCGCGCTCCTCGGAGCTTTCGGTTTTTTTCAGCTGTTTGCGCAATGCCTCGACGCGGGCATTGAGCTTCTCCATGTCGATGCCGCCATCGTTATCATCGCTGCTGTCGTCATCGGAGTCGTCATCAGAGTCGTCGTCGGAATCATCGGCTTTCGCGTCTTTACCGCCTTTGGCATCTTTCGCGTCTTTGGCTTTTTTGCTCGCCAAGGCCGCCAGTGCAGCGCTGTCATCGACTTCTTTCGGTGCGCTGGCGCCGTCATCATCGGGGTCTAAAAAGCCCGACACAACGTCATTAACGCGGCGCTCGCCGGCATCAACGGCATCGAATTCATCGACCAATAATTCCACCGCACGCGGCCAGTAAGCCATGGCATGCAGCACGTCACGAATGCCGTCTTCAATGCGTTTGGCAATGGCAATTTCGCCCTCGCGAGTGAGCAACTCAACGGTGCCCATTTCACGCATATACATGCGCACGGGGTCGGTGGTGCGGCCGGGTTCGTTTTCCACAGAGGCCAAAACGGCGGCGGCTTCTTCAGCAGCGAGATCATCGTCGCTGGCCTCCGGTGTTTCCTCGCGCATTAGGTCATCGGCGGCAGGCGCGCGCTCGTGGACCGGAATGCCCAAGTCATTGAGCATCTGAATGATGTCTTCGATCTGCTCACTTTCGGTGACAGATTCGGGCAGATGGTCATTGACCTCGCCGTAGGTCAGGTAGCCTTGTTCTTTGCCGCGCGCAATGAGCTCGGCCAGCAACGAGTTACGTTTCGCCTTGTCCATCGGCTTCTCGTCGGGGGTCTCGGCATCGAGCTGAGATGATTCTGGCGTGTTCGGCTTTCTGGTGCTCATGTGGCCCCTCGCGCAACGGCTGCAAAATAAGAGCGGGATTATATGCTGTGAATGGGGTGCTTGTCAGCTGCACTGCATAGTCAGCTAGTCGGTGCTTGCGGCATTTGCTGCATCCACGCCGCCAACTCGCGTTTGGCCTGTGTTAGCGCGGCTAAGTTTTCGCCACTGGGGCTGTCATTGAGCGCAGCTACGGCCTGCGTGATGCGCTGCTCCAGCAAGCGACTTTGCAGGCGATGACCAAGCGCGGCGGCCTCCATGGCATTATCGGCATCGGGCAGTAGGCTGTCGGCGGCGGCAATAGCCGCCAGCGCTTCGCCTTCTGGGCGACCATGCCAGCTCCCCAATAACGCCGCTAGCGAGCGCTCAGGGGCATCGCGTAATGCCTGTGCCAGTGTGCATAGCAATGGCGTTTCCGGATCATTTAGGCTGTCCAGCATCTGCTCCGACCAGTGTTGAGCGTGTTCGGGCTCGCGCAGCAATAAGCGAATGGCCTGCGCCGATAACGAACGCAAACTGGCACGCTTGGGCGCGGCGTGGCGCGCTGGCCGTGGTGCCGCAGTCGGCTTAACAGGGGCGGATGGTGCGTGATCACCGAGGCTCGCGTAGTAGGCCTCATCCATTGCCTCGCGCTCATCATCGGCCTGCCATTGCATAGCTTCCATGGGCTCGATGGCTTGTGCCGATTGCGTGGCCACAGCTAGTGCCGCCTCCGCTGCGGCCTGCTCACGTGCTTGTGTTTGCGTGGCGTGCTTATCAATCAGCTGCGCCAGCTGTTTGTCGAGGACCACCACGGTGAGCTGGGTGAGCTCGCTTAAGCGCTGCAATAGTAGCGTGCGAAACAGCGTCTCCGGCATAGTCGCCAGCAGCGGCAGCGCTAGCGTCGCTAGCTGCGTGCGGCCCTCAATGGATGCGAGGTTGAGCGCCTCACCCAAGTGCTTAAAAAGCTGATCGGCCAATGGCACGGCGTCGGCATCTAAGCGCGCGCGAAATAGGGCGGTGCCTTCGCGCCGCACGAGGCTGTCAGGGTCTTCGCCATCGGGCAGAAACAGAAACTTTGCGCTCACGCCATCGCGCAGCGCGGGCAGCGCGTTTTCAAGCGCGCGCCAGGCGGCACGGCGGCCGGCACTGTCGCCATCGAAGCAAAAAATCACCTCGGGCACAACGCGAAATAAGCGCTCCACGTGGCTGGTGCTGGTGGCGGTACCGAGCGTGGCTACGGCCTCTGGAATGCCAGCCTGCGCGAGCGCGACGACATCCATATAGCCCTCGACCACCAATAAACGCGTGAGCTTGCCGGACTGGCGCGCCTCATACAGTCCATAGAGTTCCTGGCCTTTATGAAAGACTGGCGATTCAGGCGAGTTCAGGTATTTCGGCTTGTCATCGTTGAGTACGCGACCGCCAAAGGCGATAACGCGGCCGCGAAAATCCCGGATAGGGAAGATCACGCGGTCACGCAGCGCATCGTAGTGCGAGCTGCGTTGCGGGTTAAAAATGACTAAGCCGGCTTGCAGCAGCAGCTCGCGCAACGCCGGCTCATCGCCGAGGGCATTGAGCAGGTTGTCCCAGCCTGGCGGCGCGTAGCCAATGCGAAATTGTTTGGCGATAGCACCGCTGACGCCGCGACCCTTGAGGTAGTTCACCGCGCGAGCTTTTTGCGGCGCGCCACGTAATTGCTGCTCAAAAAAGCCGGCGGCGCGCTCAAGGGCATCAAATAAAGGCTGCTGTGAAGGCTTTTGCGGCGCGGAGCCATCGCGGGTTTCTGGCAGGCTCATGCCAGCTGCACCAGCGAGTTGGCGCAGGCCATCGATAAAATCGAGCCGATCGTGTTCCATCAGGAAGCTTAAGGCGTTGCCGGTCGCGCCACAGCCGAAGCAGTAGTAAAACTGCTTTTCGCGATTGACCGTAAACGACGGCGATTTTTCCTGATGAAATGGGCAGCAGGCCGAGTAGTTTTTGCCGGCGCGTTTGAGTTTGACGCGCGCATCAATCAGGTCAACGACATCGGTGCGCAGCAGCACTTCATCGATAAATGATTGGGGAATACGACCAGCGGCCATGCGGGCAAATGCTCAAGCTGAGAAAAGAGGTTGAGTGTGCGACAGCGCGCTCACTAGCGCAATTGGCGTTGATGCTGTGCGCTAAACGCGAGTGTCATGCCCCAGATTTAGGCTGATAAACGCGCCTTAACTTGTTGCGACAGCGCACCAACATCGGCCCGACCGGCAACCATGGGGCGTAACAAGTTCATGACTTTGCCCATGTCTTTCGGGCTTGTTGCGCCCGCCTCAGCAATGGCGGCTGAGATCAACGACAGCAATTCATCATCGCTCAATGGGGCGGGTAAAAATTCCTGCAAGACAAGAATTTCCGCTTGTTCACGCTCAGCGAGTTCAGCGCGACCACCCTCAGCAAATGCAGTAGCTGATTCTCGGCGCTGCTTGACGAGCTTTTCCATCACCGCTAATGAGCGGGCTTCATCGAGCTCAATGCGCTCATCGACTTCAATTTGCTTAAACGCCGCGAGTGCAGTGCGGATCACCAATAGGCGATCTTTTTGCTGGGCACGCATGGCGTCTTTCATAGCATCTGTTAGACGAACTTTTAGTGCAGGCATGGCAAATGAGCTCTGGCAGCGGGTGAAGGCTGAAGCGATAAGATCAACTGGCGCGGGTGAGGCACAGCATTGTGGTACGCGAGCGAAAAAGAAGCGCTCGCGAGACCCACAAGACTTAGTACAGGCGTTTGGTTTTCACCGCTTCGCGTTGCACTTTTTTCGCGTGACGCTTCACCGCAGCAGCGGCTTTGCGCTTACGCTCTTGCGTGGGCTTTTCGAAGAAATCGCGCTTGCGCACGTCAGCCAAAACACCCGCTTTTTCGCATGAACGCTTGAAACGACGCAGTGCGACGTCAAACGGTTCGCCTTCTTTCACTTTAACGTTGGGCATGAATGCTCACCTGATACAAAAATTCGGAACGCCATCGGGGGCGTGGGGCGCGGATTTTAGCCAGATTCATCTGGAATGGCAAACACCCTGTGTAGAGCGCTACACTTCGCGCCTGAAATTTCGGAGAAATAGCATGCGCGTGCTGGGTATTGAGACCTCGTGTGATGAAACCGGCGTGGCCATTTATGACGATGCGCCGGGCGCGGGATTGCTCGCGCATCGCTTACACAGCCAAATTGCTATGCACATCGATTATGGCGGCGTGGTGCCAGAGCTGGCTTCGCGCGATCATATTCGCCGACTCGTGCCGCTCGTGCGCGACATGATGACCGAGGCCGATATCAGCGCCAACAGCATCGATGGCATTGCCTATACCGCCGGCCCAGGCTTGGCCGGTGCGCTGCTCACCGGCGCACTGATGGCGCGCTCCCTGGCCTATGCCTGGGGTGTGCCGGCCATCGGCGTGCATCATATGGAGGGGCATTTGCTCGCGCCTTTGCTTGAGCCGGAGCCGCCAGCGTTTCCGTTTGTGGCGCTGCTGGTATCCGGCGGTCATACGCAGCTTATGCGTGTCGATGGCATTGGCCGCTACGAGCTACTCGGCGAATCCATCGACGATGCTGCTGGCGAGGCCTTCGATAAAGTCGCGAAAATGCTTGGCCTTGATTACCCCGGCGGGCCATCGGTAGCGCGCCTCGCACTCACCGGCCGCGATGATGCCTTTAAGTTTCCCCGCCCCATGCTCGACCGACCGGGCTTGGATTTCTCATTTAGTGGCTTAAAAACTGCCGTGCTCACGGCACGTAATCAAACCCCTGATTCGCCCACGAAAGTCGCTGATATTTGCGCGAGTTTTGAGGCCGCAGCGGTCGATACACTGATTCGTAAATGCCTGCGCGCGCTGGAGCAAACTGGCTTAAAGCGCTTGGTGTTGGCGGGTGGCGTCAGCGCAAATAAGCGTCTGCGTGCTGATTTGGGCGTGGCACTCAAGCGTATCGGTGGGCAAGCGTTTTATCCCGCGCCGGCATTTTGCACCGATAACGGCGCGATGATCGCCTTCGCTGGTGCACAGCGTTTGCGCGCCGGTGAACATCAAGACTTAAGCGTGAGTGTGCGGGCGCGCTGGCCAATGACGGAGTTAGCGGCGGTGCCGTAAGCGCGCTGCTAGGCGCTCAGCGGTTTGCTGCTATTTAAAGCGCCGCTCATTGCCCTCGATTAAGGCTTTGATATTGGCCTTGTGGCGCGCCAATAGCAGCGCGCTCATGCCAAACACGCCTAGCATGGCGTCGGGCATATACAGGTACGTGATGATGGGCGCGGCGATGAACGCGATGATGGCGCCGACCGATGAGATGCGCGTGAAAATAAAGGCGCTAATCCATAACGCCGAGACCAGCAGACCAATTTGCGGCGACAGCGCAATTAGCACGCCCAACGCCGTGGCCACACCTTTGCCGCCTTCGAAGCGGAAGAATATCGGGTAGAGGTGCCCCATAAACGCCAAGAAGCCGATGGCGCTAATCAGCATGATATCGAAGCCAGCGTAGCGCGCCACGAGCACGGGGATAACGCCTTTGAGCAGGTCGCCGGCGAGCGTGATGCCGGCAGCTTTTTTGCCGCCGATGCGCATCACATTAGTCGTGCCGGGGTTGCGTGAGCCATCGCTGCGAGGGTCGGGCAGGCCCATCACGCGGCAAACAATAATGGCGGTCGAAACAGAACCGGCCAGATAGGCTAGAATCAGCGCCGCAATTGCCGTGACATCGGCGATAGCTTCAGGGCTCATGAGCGCTCCAGAATGGGGTGTGTGCTGGCCATACTAGCAAGATTTACGCGGAAGACGAGGCCGTTTGTGGACATTGTATACATCCGAGATTTCAAAATTGATACGGTCATTGGCATGTTTCAATGGGAGCGCCGCATTCAGCAGACACTGGTGCTCGACGTGGAAATGGCGTGGGATATTCGTCCCGCCGCGGCCAGCGATGCCATTGACGATGCGCTCGATTATCGCGCCGTGTCTGAGCGTTTGAAAGCGCATGTGAGCAGCGCGCATTATCAATTAGTGGAGACCTTGGCGGAGTCGATCTGGCAGATTTTGCGCGAGGAGTTCTCGGTGTCGTGGTGCCGTTTGCGGGTCAGCAAGCCCGGCGCGGTGCGCGGCTCGCGCGATGTCGGTGTGCTCATTGAGCGTGGGGAAAAGCCGGCTTAAGTCGCTGCACTTTATGCGGCGGCGCACGCGGGCTGTGGTGTGAGGCCGCCGCTTAGCCCCACACGCTGCGGCCGCCATCGACCGCTATGATCTGGCCCGTGATATAGCCCGTGCCGGTGAGCAAAAACACCACGGCCTCAGCAATTGCCGCCACGCCGCCGACGCGGCCCATGGGCACGCTGCGCAAAATTTCCGCCTGCATGGCCTCGCTCATTTCGCCACTGCCCTCCGGCCAGGCGATTGCGCCCGGCGAGACGCCATTGACGCGAATGGCTGGTGCCAGTTCTTTCGCTAGCGCGCGGGTCATGGCGGCATTGGCGGCTTTCGCCATGCAATAAATGCTATGGTCTTGCAGCGGGTATTCGGCATGAATATCGATGATGTTGACGATGGCGCCGGCGCCACTGCGCGCCAACGTGGGCACGAGCGCTTGGCTGAGAAAAAAAGGCGCCCGGACATTGCTCGCAAACAAGCTATCCCAGTCGCTCTGGCGAGCGTCGCCAAATGCCGTGGGGTAGAAATTGGAGGCGTTATTGACCAATGCATCGAGTCGGCCCCAGTGCGTCTGCGCCTGCTCGGCGAGCGTCTCTACGGCGGTGGCATCGGCCAAGTCGGCGATGAGGTAATGCGCGGAATCAGCCCGCGCGGCATTGAGCCGTTGGCAAAGCGCTTGGGCGTCGCTTTCGCTGCGATGGCAATGCACCAGCACGCGCCAACCGAGGCCATGCAGCTGCTCGGCAATCGCCGCGCCAACGCGTTTCGCGGCGCCGGTAATCAGTGCTACTGGGGTATCAGTCATGAGCCTTCTGCCAATCGCGTAAAAAATCGGTGAGTCGCTGCAGGCGCTGGCCATAAATGGCCTCGGCCATCTGCGCGCCGCGATAGCCTTGCGCAAGCAGCGCGGCATTGTCGATATGACAGACCGCAGCGGCCTGCTGCCAAAAATCACGCTGCCAATACGGCGTCTGCTCAAAGCCGGCTCGCCCGCGCGCATCGGCCTCGCAGGCCGTTAAAAACTCAACAAAACGCTCGGGTCGGCGCCAGACATCCAGCCGCGTAAGGCGAGTTAAGATGGCCTCGGGCGTGTGGCTGGTGGCGCGATGGCAGTCGAGATGAAACTCGCCAACTAAGCGCGCTAAGGTCTGATGCGCGGCCGGCACTTTCAGGCGCGCAGACAGCGCATCGATCAAGGGCAGGCCGCGCACTTCGTGGCCACTGTGGCGCGGCAGCAGCGTAGCAGGCGTGATGGCCTTGCCCAGATCATGCACCAACACGGCAAAGCGTACGGCGCTGGAGGCGTGCAATTTGGCGGCCTGTGTCAACGCCATCAGCGTGTGTAGGCCGGTGTCTATTTCGGGATGAAAATCCGCGCGCTGGGGTACACCAAAGAGGGCGTCGACCTCGGGAAAGCAGACCTTGAGCGCGCCGCAGTCACGCAATACCTGCACATACGTGGCGGGGTCGGTGCTCATTAGCGCGCGTTCGGTTTCTTGCCAGATGCGCTCGGGCGTGAGCGTGGCGAGCTCGCCGCTGAGTTGGTGCATGAGCGCCAGCGTGTCATCGGCGATGCGAAAGCCTAAGGGCGCAAAACGCGCGGCAAAACGCGCCACACGCAGTACGCGCAAAGGGTCTTCAGCAAAGGCCGGTGAGACATGACGCAATACTTTGGCGCGCAAATCGCGCTGGCCGCCATAGGGATCAATGATCGCGCCATCGTCGCCTTTGGCCATGGCGTTGATGGTCAGGTCGCGTCGCTCAAGGTCAGCCTCAAGCGTGACCTCGGGGTGAAAGTCACAGATAAAGCCGTGATAGCCGCTGCCGCGTTTGCGCTCGGTGCGGGCCAGCGCGTATTCGGCTTGTGTGTTGGGGTGCAAAAACACCGGAAAGTCCTGACCGACTTGGCGATAGCCTTGCGTTAGTAACCAGTCTGGTGTGGCACCGACCACCACGTAGTCGATGTCGTGCACGGGCAGGCCGAGCAGTGCATCACGCACGGCGCCGCCCACCTCATAAATGCGCGGGCTCATTGCAGCCCCGGCGTGCTGATGAAGCGCTCGCCGGTTTCTAGGCAATAGGCTGTTAGGTGGCGGCCCCAGACGCAGCCGGTATCGAGCGCGATGGCTTGTGGTGTCTGCGTGATGCCTTCGAGTGCGGCCCAATGACCGAAAAACACGCGCTCGCCGGCGGGGCGCACCGTGGGCCAGTCAAACCAGGCTTTGAAGCCCTCGGGAAGATGTTCATTGCCGGCTTTGTGTTGAAAGTTGAGCTGGCCATTGGCGCTAATAAGCCGCATGCGAGTGAAATGGTTGGTGATGACGCGCAGGCGCTCGGGGCCGGTGAGATCGTCGTGCCACGTACTGGGTTCATTGCCATACATGGCGGCGAAAAAGGCGTTGGCATGGGGGCTGCGCAGGGCATTTTCGACTTCACTGCTTAGCGCTTGCGCTTGCGCGACTGTCCACCGCGGCGGCAGGCCGGCGTGCGTCAGGACGTCGCCCGTGGGCAGCGTTATCAGCACAGGCTGTTGCTGCAGCCAGGCCATCAGCTCCGCTGCATCGGGCGCGTCGAGCACGGCCTGCGTGCGATCTTTCGGCTTCACACTGGCGTGGCCATGAAACGCCGCGAGTAAATGCAAATCGTGATTGCCGAGCACGGTGCGGGCGGCAAGACCTTTGATCAGCCGCAAGGTGCCTAGCGAATCAGGCCCTCGCGCAACTAAGTCGCCGGCAAAAATGAGTTGGTCATTGGTGGCATCAAAATCGATGCGCGTGAGCAAGTCCTCGAGCGCGGCCCGACAGCCCTGCACGTCGCCAATGACAAAGTGGCGCATCAGTTTAAAACGCGGGGAATGGCCAATGTGAAGGCTGGGATCGGCGACTCGAAGCGCTCGCCGATCTCATCGAGCATGCCGTAGGAGCCGTGCATGCTGCCCACTGGTGTCTCGATGACGGTGCCGCTGGTGTATTCAAAAAACTCGCCCGGCGCCAACACGGGCTGCTCGCCAATCACGCCATCACCGCGAACTTCCTGCACGCGTGACTCGCTATTGGTGATGATCCAGTGCCGCGTGAGCAGGCGTACGGTGCGCTTGCCTTGGTTTTCAATGCGAATGTGGTAGGCAAACACATAGCGCTGATCGCTCGGGCTCGATGGTTCGGCTAAGTATTCGCTGCGCACCGAGACGCTAATGCCGCGTTCATCGAGGGCGTGTACGGATTGGCTCATGTTGGCTCATCCAGCAGGGCGTGAGTAATAGCCACATAGTCTGCCACCGACAGCGTTTCTGGGCGAGCGCCTAAGTTCACGCCAGCGCTTTCGAGGGCATTTAAGGGGTATTTGCCCAGCGCATTGCGTAGGGTTTTTCGGCGCATGGTAAAGGCGGTTCCAACCACCTCGCCAAGCAGTTTTTCATCGCGGCAGGGGTGTGGCAGCGCGGCGTGTGGCGTTAGGCGGATGATCGCTGACATGACTTTCGGCGGCGGATTAAACGCCTCCGGTGGCACATCAAACAGCCATTCGGGCAGGCAGCGATATTGCGTCATCACGCTGAGGCGGCCATAGGCGGAGTCGCCGGGACCCGCGCAGAGTCGATCAATCACTTCTTTTTGCAGCATAAAGGTCATGTCGACAATCAGCTCGCTGTGGCTGAGCAGGTGAAAAATCAGCGGCGTGGAGATGTTGTAAGGCAGGTTGCCAATCACGCGGATGGGCGTCTCCGAGCTGGCAATGCGGGTGAAATCAAACTTCAGCGCATCGCCCTCGTGGATGATTAGCTCACCGAGGCCGGCCAGTGTGTTCGGCAGGCGCGCGGCTAAATCGCGATCGAGCTCGATGACTTGTAGGCGCTCCACAGCAGGCAATAAAACCTTGGTGAGCGCCGCCAAGCCCGGGCCAATTTCCACCACCGATTGGCCAGGAATCGGCGCGAAGCTGGCGACGATTTGGGCAATTACGCGCTCATCGTGCAGAAAGTTTTGGCCGAAGCGTTTGCGGGCAACGTGACCCTCAACGGCCTTGCCCGCGGGGCGGCGCTTTTGGCGCGGTGCATTCATGGATATGTCCTGTGTGCTGGGCGATGGCCGCGGCAAATGAAGCCGCAATTATACAGACGCGTGCGAGGTCGTGGGTTTGCTGGTGCTGAGCATCGCTAAGGCCTCGTGAATGGCCGCCTGCAAACTGCCGGCGTGGGCCTGACCGGTACCGGCCAAACTCAGCGCCGTGCCGTGATCGACCGAGGTGCGAATAATCGGCAGGCCCAGCGTGATGTTCACGGCATGGCCAAAGCCGGCGTGTTTGAGCACCGGCAGACCTTGGTCATGGTACATCGCCAACACGGCATCGGCGTGTTCAAGGTGCTGCGGCGTAAACAGCGTGTCGGCGGGTAATGGCCCAATGAGATCCATGCCTTCGGCACGCAATGTGGCCAATGTAGGCTCAATGACCTCGATTTCTTCGCGCCCCAAATGCCCGCCTTCGCCGGCGTGCGGATTCAGGCCGCAGACATAAATGCGTGGCGCGCTGATGCCAAACTTCGTGCGCAAATCATCGTGCAAAATACGCAAGACTTGGGTGAGGCGCTCAGGCGTGATGGCATCGGCCACCTCGCGTAGCGGCAAATGCGTGGTCGCTAAAGCCACGCGCAGGCCCGGGCAGGTCAGCATCATCACCACGCGCGCCACGTCACAGCGCGCCTGCAAAAACTCGGTGTGGCCGCTAAACGCCACGCCGGCGTCATTGATCACGGCTTTATGAATAGGCGCGGTCACCAGCGCATCAAAGTCGCCAGTTAAGCAGCCATCGCAAGCGCGCGTTAGTGAGGCGAGCACGGCGGGAACCAGTGCGGTGTTGAGTTGGCCGGGCTGCTCCGGTGCCGGCAATGGCGTTTCGCAGACCCATAAATGCCCGGGCTCATGCACAGTGCGCGGTGCATTGGGCTGCCAGCTGTTCAGCCGCAGGGGCAGCCGTAGGCGATTCGCTGCGCGTTGCAGCAAAGCACTATCGGTAATGGCAATGAGTTGCGCCGGCCAGTCACCCTGAGCAATCTGTACGAGCAGATCGGGGCCAATGCCGGCCGGTTCGCCGGGCGTTAACGCTAAGCGCGCAGGCGCCGAAGCGCTCTGCTCGGGCTTAGCGGCCACCGCGGAAGTCAACGTAGGCCTCAGCGCGTAGCTCGCGCAGCCAAGCGCCTAGCTCTTCATCGTAGGCGCGAGCAAACAAAATTTGCTTGGCACGATCACGCAAAACGGTCTCGCGCATGTCTTTTTCACGCTCACCATCGACACGCAAAATATGCCAGCCAAAGCTGCTTTGAAAGGGTTGGCTGAGGCCGCCAATCGGCGTTAAGCCAATCATTCGATCAAACTCGGGCACCATGTCGCCGGGCGATACCCAGCCAAGTTCGCCACCTTTTACGGCCGACCCTGGATCTTGTGATTTTAAACGTGCTAACTCGCTAAAATCGGCGCCATTTTTGAGCTTTTTATACATCACATTCATGGCTTCGCGAATATCTTCGCTGGACTGCAAATCGTTGGGGCGCATGAGAATGTGACGGACTTCGCGCTGTTTGACCACGGTGGTGGGCACTGGCGGTGGTGGCGGCAGCAGGTTTTCTGGGCTGCGCTTTTCGCGACGATCAAGCAGCCAGAGTAAATGCCAGCCACGCGGCGAACGAGTCAGTTCGGGTTCACCGCCGGCTAATTGTCGCTCCAATGGCGCAAGCAATAAGTCAGGTACTTGCGCTTCACCACGCCATCCGAGCGGCTCAATGGCGGCCTCGGGCGCCTTACCTTTGAAGCTATCAATGGCTTGCTCGGGCGACATATTTTGCATCTGCAAACGCAGCAGCTGCTGTGCGATGTCGGCCAGACGAATCTGCTCTGCGGCATTAGTGCCTTCTTCAACGGGCACTAAGACTTGTGTCAGCAAATACTCGAGGACTGGCGCTTGCGGCTCCGGCGCCTTCGCTGGGGCTTTGTCGAGTTGCACATCGAGCTGGCGGTTGAGCTCAACACCTGCAGGGGTGGCCATGAACTGATTAATATCGGCCTCAGAAATGCTGATGCGATCATTCATGCGGCGTTGGCGCATCCGCTCAATGACCTGCTCACGGGCAATGGCATTGCGCAAATAAGCAAACGAGGTGCCGGGCGTGCTGTCGAGTTGCGCGCGAAATGCATCGAGGCTGAGATTGTTTTGTTTGGCTAGGTTCGCAATTGCCGCATTCACCGCGTTGTCATCGGGACGAATGCCGTTGCGTGTGGCCAGCTGCAACTGCAGGTTTTCCATGATCAGCTGCTCGCGGGCGGTGTTAAACAGCTGCTGATCGGCTGGCACGGCGCCGCCACGTTGCTGGGCTTGAAAGCGCAGATCGCTGATGCGTGCTTCCACGTCAGACTTTAAAATCACGCCATCATTAACAATAACCGCGACCTGATCGACAGGTGTTGCCGCGTGTGTCACGCCGGTGAGCAAGGGGGTTAGGCACGTCAGTGCCAGCAGGGTGCGCCGCATTAAAAACCTTCCTTTTTGTGTTCTAGCTGGTTGTAACCAAACACGTTTTGTTCAAACAGCGTGTCTACATTTGTGCCAAAGCCGGCCAAGCCTTTGAGCACGATTTCAATAAATACCGCGTCGCGACTGCGATCCGACGTGGGGCTGTTATTGGCTGCTGCATCGGCAATAAAGCTGCGTTTAAAGAGCCGAACTTGCCAACAGCAAGCCTCGTACGATACGCCAAACAAGGCTTCTTGTGATTCTTTTTCCTTGATGTCGTAATTCCATAAGCCCATGACTTTCCAGTTCGGGCCCATGGGTTGAACGAACGACAGTTGCGTCTGGCTGACGGCCTTTTGGCCAATGCTTGGGTCATCGCGGCGGAAGCGGTAGCCGGCGTTATATAAGCGGTCGCCGGTGTTGGGCAGATAGCTCGCGCCGACGCTGTATTGCGATAATTTGCCACCTTCAGAGTCCATCAGCATGTCGGCAAAAAAGCTGGTTTCTTCGTTAGCGCGCAACGTCACATTGCCGGCATAGCTTGAGGTAGCGCTGGTGTCGACGGGCGTGGTGAAGGGGTCAAGGCGTACTTGGCGATCACGGAAATAGACGATTTGGCCCAATGACGTTTGCAAATGCTCAAAGCCATCGCTGTCGAGCCAGCGCGAGGTGAGGCCAACAGCGACCTGATTGGCATCGTCAATACGGTCGCCACCGGAGAAGCGCGAATCGCGGAAAAGCTGATCATAGCTAAACGTGGTGACGGCGCTGTCGAAGTTCGGCAGCTGGCTTTGGTCGCGGTTGGGCGCATACAAATAATACAGGCGCGGCTCGAGGACTTGTGAGCTGCCATCATTGGCAAAGCGCTCAAAAATAAGCCCGGTGTCGAGACTTAGCGTGGGCACGGTGATGCTGCGATTGTCACGCCCCGTCACGCCGTCGCCATCGAGCGAATAGTTTAGATGGCTGAGCTTGGCGGCGGGTCGCACATAGCCCCATGGTTGCGAATAATCGTAGCGAATCTCGGGGTCGAGGCGGATGCGCGTGCCGTTGATCTCGGGTGCGCTGCCATCGTCGATAGTGCGCTGAAAGCGTGCCACTTCAGCACGCAGGCCACGCTGCCAACCCGGCAGGCGATCGCGTTCGCTGCTAACCAATAGCTGAGGCACTCGCGCGTAAGGCTTGTCGACATCAAGCAAATCGGGGTCGATGGTTTGAAAGCCCTGCGCACGCGCGACGAAATGCCAATCGGGGGTGTCGTAGAACACCTCACCAATACGCTCTTGGTGCGTTTGGTTAGCCAGATTGAGGTCGGTGCCTAAGTCGGTGAAGTAAAAATTATCCGACACATAATTCAGCGAGGTGCGCGCGCGCCAGCCATTTTCCCAGTCGGCGCGCTGGTTTAGCGAGGCAGACTTGCGGTCATCACCAGTTTTTTGGTCATTCGGCAAAATGGCCGCTTGCAGTTCACCGCTGCCAAAGTTTTTCGTCAAATAGCGCGTTTCGGTTTCCAGCATGGCGCCACGCGAGCTCAGCAGGCGCGGTGTCACGGTGGCATCGACTTGCGGGGCAATATTTAAATAAATCGGCAAGGACAGATCAAAGCCGCCGTCGTTGGTGTTGCCAAAGCGCGGGATTAGCAAGCCGCTTTGGCGACGATCATCGATGGGAAAGCGGAAATACGGCAGGTATAAAATCGGCACATCGTGGATGCGCAGCTTAGCGCTGTAGACCTCGCCAACGCCGGTATTGGGATTGAGCTCGATGTCTTTTGCTTCAAATGACCAGACGCGACTGCCCGGCGCACAGGTGGTGTAAATGCCGCGATCAATGATCAGCACGCCATCACTAAAACGGCGGATACGCTCGGCTCGACCGTGGGCGTGCATGGCTTGCGAGACAAATTCGCTGCTCAACAACTGGCCGGCGCTGGTGTTTATATTGACCACCGCTTGTTCGCCGGTCAGCAGCACGCCCGGCTGTGCAATGCGGACATTGCCATCGAAGCGACCAAAGTTGCGGTCTTGCGAAATGCTGCCGCTGTCGGCCTCAAGCAGTCGCCCGCCTTGGGCAATGCGCACGCCGCCGCTGAGCTCAGTGCCGCCGGCATCGTCGTAACTTAAGGAGTTCGCCAGCGCTTCAATATTGCTGACATCAATGTCGCCCAGTGGCGTATTGAGCGGCACGGGGGTTGCCCATGCGCCTTGGCAGGTGGCATCCATGGGCGGCTTATCGGCGTCGGGCAACTGCGCGATGTCACTAGCACTAAGCCAGCCTAAGCGCGTGGCCACGCTACTTGGGGCCGCGGCCAAACTAAGGGTCGGCACGGCGAGTAGCGCCACAACGAGCGGGGCGAGCGGAAAAGCACATGCCATGGCGGCAGGTTTTACGGTTTTATTTGTCATGGCGCGCAAGCAGGGGTCGCATCAGGATTTAGGGGATAATAGAATCAATGACCCCCTTTCAGCTAGGAAAATCCCGCAATGAGCTCAGATGATCGCGCGCAACAGCTCGCGCAATGGCTGCAGGCTTGGCATAAAGGCCAGCCGCAGTGGCCAGCCGCCTCGGGTTCATTGACGATGATTTCTGGCGATGCCAGCTTTCGCCGCTATTTTCGCCAAGCCTATGCGCAGGGCAGTCTGATCGCAGTCGATGCGCCGCCGGAAAAAGAAGATTGCCATCCGTTTGTGGCGATAGCCGGCGCGCTCCACGACCACGGTCTTTGTGTGCCGCAGGTGCTGGCGTGGTCATCGAGTCAGGGTTTTATGTTGCTTAGCGATTTAGGCGACACCTTGCTCGGCACTGAGCTCAGCGAGGCATCGGTAAACACGCTTTATGGCGCGGCGATGACGGCGATTATCGACATGCTCGACTGCCCCGCGCCGAGCAATTACGCCTTGCCCGCCTATGACCATGCGCGCCTGATGACCGAGATGCGCCTGCTCAGCGATTGGTTTATTCCGCAACTATTGGGCATGGAGCTGAGTGCGGCTGAGGCGGCCGAGCTCGATGCGCAGTTTGCGCTACTGGCCGATGCGATTGCTGAGCAGCCCACCGGCTTTGTGCATCGCGATTTTCATTCGCGCAACCTCATGCTGACGCCCGAGGGCGAGCTCGGCATCATCGACTTTCAAGATGCGGTGACTGGCCCGATGACCTACGACCTCATGTCGCTACTGCGCGATGCCTATGTGGCGTGGCCGGCAACCGATGTGGCGCGCTGGATCGCGCAGTTTCATCGGCAATTGCAGCAGACCGGCAAGCTCGATCGCAGCGTGAGCTTGGTCACATTTACGCGCTGGTGTGACCTCATGGCCGCGCAGCGTCATCTGAAGGTGTTGGGTATTTTTGCGCGCCTGAGTATTCGCGACGGCAAGCATGGCTACCTGAATGATATGCCGCTGGTCTATCGCTACCTGCTTGATGAGCTCGCGCCATACGCCGAGTTTGCGCCGTTACGCGCGTTGCTCGTGCGGCTGCTGCCGACGTATCTGGCGCGCCAACCCAGTCCTCTGTTGGCGGCGTATTTGTGAAGGCGATGATTTTGGCGGCCGGTCTCGGCACGCGCATGCGCCCGCTCACCGAGCACACGCCGAAGCCGTTATTAGAGGTCGGCGGTAAGCCATTGATCGTTTGGCACTTGCAAGCGTTGCGGGCGGCGGGCATTCGCGAGGTGGTCATCAATACCGCGTGGCTAGGCGACAAGCTTGAAGCGGCACTCGGCGATGGTCAGCGCTTTGGCTTGAAAATTCACTGGTCGCATGAGCCGGCGGGGCAGCCCTTGGAGACTGCGGGCGGTATCGTGCGAGCCTTGCCACTGCTTGGCCATGAGCCATTTTTATTAGTCAATGGCGATATTTGGCTGCGCTATCACATGACCACGCTGCGCACCGCGCTCGCGCCCGGCAAACAGGCGCACCTGGTCTTGGTCGATAACCCCGCGCACAACCCAGCCGGCGACTTTGGCTTGCAGGGCATCGGTGCAGCAACGGCAGACGAGCACGCCGTGTTGATGCCGAAGTCGGCCGATTCAGCCTTCACCTATGCCGGTCTGGCCGTGTATTGTCCTAGCTTGTTTCAGGGTTTAAGCCAAGGCGTGCGGCCCTTGGCGCCTTTACTACGCGATGCCATCGCTACTGGGCGTGCGAGCGGCGAGTATTTCGCCGGCCCATGGGTCGATGTTGGCACGCCACAACGCCTGCACGAGCTCGATGCTGCCATTCGCGCTAATGACATTTAAGACTACCGAGATTGCTATGAGCGACTTTTTAATTGCCCCATCCATTTTATCCGCTGATTTCGCACGTCTCGGTGCCGAGGTCGACGCTGTGTTGGAGGCCGGTGCCGATGTCGTGCATTTCGATGTCATGGATAACCACTATGTGCCGAATCTGACCATCGGTCCGATGGTCTGCCAGGCGCTGCGCAAATACGGCGTCACCGCACCCATCGATGCGCATTTGATGGTGCGCCCAGTCGATCGGCTGATCGGCGATTTTATTGAGGCCGGCGCCAGCATCATCACTTTTCACCCGGAGGCTTCCGATCATATCGATCGTTCATTGCAGCTGATACGCAGCGGCGGTGCGCAGTGCGGGCTGGTGTTTAACCCCGGTACGCCACTGTATTATCTCGACTATGTGATGGATAAAGTCGATGTCATTTTGCTGATGAGCGTGAACCCAGGCTTTGGCGGCCAGGCGTTTATTCCCGGCACGTTGGCGAAGCTGCGCGAGGCGCGGGCGCGTATTGCCGCCTCGGGTCGCGATATCCGTCTGGAGATCGATGGCGGCGTGAGTGCGAAAAATATCCGTGAGATTGCCGAGGCCGGCGCCGATATGTTTGTGGCGGGCTCGGCAATTTTTAATGCGCCGAATTACGCCGAGGCCATTGCCGCCATGCGCGCCGAGCTCGCGCTCGCGAAAAAAGCCTAGCGCGAGGCATTTGCCGTTACTGTATCTGCACCTCGACGCTTATTTGGAGCATCCCATGCATGAACTCAACCGCTGGTTTTCCGGCTTGCCCGCGCTCATCATGCTCGATCTCGATGGCACCTTGGTCGATAGCGCTGCCGACATTGCGCTCTCGCTCAATCGCGCCCTCGACGACCTGGCCTTGCCGCCAGTCAGCGACGAGCTCGTGCGTCACGGCATTGGTCGTGGTGCCGCTCGACTCATGGACGTTGCTCTGCAACACGTGTTGCCACCGGGCGATAGCAGCGCTCAGCGCCACGTGGAGAGTGAGCAATTGCTGGCGGCGTTTATGCGGCGCTACGAAGATTCGGTCTGCGAAGTCAGCACCGTGTATCCGGGCGTGCGCGCGTTTCTCGATGCCGCCAGCGAGCAGGGCATCGCGCTGGCGTGCATCACCAATAAGCCGCTTAAGCCGGCCAATAATCTGCTCGATGCCCTCGATCTCAGTCGCTACTTCAGCCTCGTGCTGGGCGGTGATTCATTGACCCATAAAAAGCCGCACCCGGAGCCGTTGCAACATGCGCTGCGACATTTTTCGGTGAGTGCTGAGCGCGCCCTGATGGTCGGCGACTCGCGCAATGACGTGGATGCCGCAAAAGCTGCCGGCGTGCGTGTGCTGGCGCTACCCTATGGCTATAATCACGGCGAAACCATTACCGCCTGCGCGCCCGATCGTGTGGTCGCCACCCTCGCCGAGATGCTCTAAGCCCCATGAACGCTGACGTTTTTGCCGAACTCGCCGCCCAAGGCTATAACCGCATCCCGGTGGTGCGCGAAATCCTTGCCGACCTCGACACGCCATTGTCGTGCTACCTGAAAGTGGCGAACGCGCCTTACACCTATTTATTTGAGTCGGTGCAAGGCGGCGAGCAGTGGGGGCGTTACTCGATGATCGGTTTGCCGGCGCGCACGGTGTTGCGTATCCGTGGCCATCAGGTCGACATCACGCGCGATGGCGCGGTGCTCGAGCAATTCACCAGCGATGACCCGCTGGCCTTTGTCGATGAGTTTCGCGAGCGTTACCGCGTGCCGGAGCTCGCGCATTTGCCACGTTTTAGTGGTGGCTTGGTGGGCTACTTTGCCTACGACACGGTGCGCTACGTGGAGTCGCGTTTGGCGTCGGTGAGCAAGCCCGACCCCATTGGCACCCCCGATATTTTCTTTATGGTCTCCGATGAGGTCTTGGTGTTTGACAACATCAAAGGCACGGTGCTCTTGGTGGTGCATGCCGACCCATCGCAGGATGACGCGTTGGTGGTCGCCGAGCAGCGCCTCGATGCACTGGTGGCGAGTCTGCGTCAGCCCCTGAGCGTGCCCGATGCCTTTCAGCCTGGACACATCACTACGGAGGCCGATTTTGTCTCGAGCTTCCCTGAGGCCGACTTTAAGGCGGGCGTAAATCGCATCAAGGATTATGTGCTCGCCGGCGATGTCATGCAGGTGGTGCCATCACAGCGTCTCAGTGCGCCGTTTGTGCAGCCGCCGTTGTCGCTGTATCGCGCGCTGCGCCACCTGAATCCATCGCCCTATATGTATTTTGTGCATTGCGACGACTTTCATATTGTTGGCTCCAGTCCGGAGATTTTGGCGCGCGTGGAGCATGGCCAAGTCACCGTGCGGCCGATTGCCGGCACGCGCAAACGCGGCGCCACGCCCGAGCGCGATCGTGAGCTGGAAGCGGAGTTATTGGCCGATCCCAAAGAGATTGCCGAGCATCTCATGCTCATCGATTTAGGCCGCAATGACGTGGGTCGTGTCGCGCAGATCGGTCAGGTGCGACTCACCGAGAAAATGAAAATCGAACGCTATTCGCATGTCATGCATATCGTCTCCAATGTCGAAGCCACATTGCGGCCCGACGTGACAGCGCTCGATGTGCTGCGCGCAACCTTGCCGGCCGGCACGCTCTCCGGCGCACCGAAAGTCCGCGCCATGGAAATTATCGATGAGCTCGAGCCGGTCAAGCGTGGCATCTATGGCGGCGCGGTCGGCTATGTGGCGTGGAATGGCGCCATGGACACGGCGATTGCCATTCGCACCGCCGTGCTCAAAGACGGCCAGATGCATGTGCAAGCCGGCGCTGGCGTGGTCGCCGACTCCGTACCTGAGCTCGAATGGATGGAAACCTTAAATAAAGCGCGCGCCCTGATGAAAGCCGCTGAGCTGGCATCGACTGGGTTTGGGAGCTAAGCCATGCTGCTGATGATCGATAATTATGACTCCTTCACCTATAACCTCGTGCAGTATTTTGGCGAGCTGGGCGAGGAGGTGCGGGTGTTTCGCAACGATGACATCACGCTCGAGCAAATTGCTGAGCTGGCGCCCGCGCGCTTGGTTATTTCCCCCGGGCCGTGCACGCCCAATGAAGCCGGTATTTCGATCCCGCTCATTGAGCGCTTTGCTGGGCAGATCCCCATGCTTGGCGTGTGCTTAGGGCATCAAAGCATCGGTCAGTATTTTGGCGGCGAGGTGGTGCGCGCGCGGCAAGTCATGCACGGCAAAACCTCGCCAGTTTTTCACGCCAACGCGGGTGTTTTTAGCGGCCTCAATAATCCGCTGGTGTCCACGCGTTACCACTCGTTAGTGGTGCGCGCCGAGACGCTGCCGGATTGTTTGGAGGTCACGGCCTGGACCCAACATGCCGATGGCAGTCGCGATGAAATCATGGGCTTGCGCCACAAAACGCTGGCGGTGGAAGGCGTGCAATTTCATCCCGAGTCCATTCTCAGTGAGCAGGGCCACGCGCTGCTGAAAAACTTTTTGGAACAGACCCGATGAACATCAAAGACGCTCTGGGGCGCTTGGTTGAGCGCATCGATTTAAGCAGCGATGAGATGCAGCAGATCATGCGCGCGCTCATGCAAGGCGAGCTGGCCGATGCACAGATTGCCGCGCTGTTGGTGGCCTTGCGCATGAAGGGCGAGGCGATTGATGAGATTGAGGGTGCCGCGCGAGTGATGCGTGAGCTGGCCACGCCGGTGACGCTCGCCGAGCATCCTCATATTGTCGATATTGTTGGTACCGGCGGCGATGGCGCGAACCTGTTTAATGTTTCAACCGCCGCCGCCATGGTGGTCGCCGCCGCCGGTGCGCGGGTGGCTAAACATGGTAATCGCGCGGTGTCATCGAAAAGTGGTAGCGCCGATTTGCTCGAAGCCGCCGGCGTGAACTTAAACATAACTGCCGAGCAGGTGGCGCGCTGCATCAACGAGGTCGGTGTTGGCTTTTTGTTTGCCGTCAATCATCACAGCGCCATGAAGCATGCTGTGGCCGCGCGCCAAGCTGTGGGCATTCGCACGCTGTTTAATTTGCTCGGCCCGCTCACCAATCCCGCCTATGTGCAGCGCCAAGTCGTTGGTGTGTTTAACCCAGCCTTGTGTCGCCCCATGGCCGAGGTGCTGATGCGTTTGGGCAGCGTGCATGCGCTGGTGGTGTGCGCCAATGACGGCCTCGATGAGGTGTCGCTGGCCACGCCCACGCGCGTGGCGGAATTAAAAAATGGCGAAGTCAAAGAGTATGTCATCACGCCGGAGTCGCTGGGCGTAGACAGCACGAGCTTGGTGGGCTTGAGTGTGGCGGACTCGGCTGAGTCGCTGGCGTTGATTCAGGACGCGCTTGGTAAGCGCCGCACACCGGCGGCCGAAAAAGCCGCGAGCATCATTGCGCTCAATGCCGGTGCGGCGATTTATGTTGCTGGTATTTGCCAAACGTGGGCGCAGGGCGTGGCCTTTGCCGATGACTTAATGAGCAGTGGTCAGGCCCTCGAAAAGCTCAATGATCTGCGTTTATTTACGCGTGCCTTGCGCGCAGAGGAGACTCCCGCGTGAGCACTATTCTCGATAACATCATGGCGCGTAAACGCGAGGAAGTCGCGGCGCGTCGCAAGCGGTTTAGCCTTGCTGATCAGGAGGAATTTGCCGGCGCCGCTGATGCTGTGCGTGGCTTTACGGCAGCGCTGCAAGGCCGCATTGCGAGCGGGCAGTCGGGCGTGATTGCCGAGATCAAAAAAGCCTCGCCGTCGAAGGGCGTGATTCGTGCCGACTTTCAGCCCGCCGCCATTGCAGAGTCATATCAGGCCGGTGGCGCGGCGTGTTTGTCGGTGCTTACCGATGTCGATTTTTTCCAAGGCAGCGATGACTACCTCAAGCAAGCACGGGCTGCCTGCGACCTGCCAGTGATCCGCAAAGACTTTTTGTATGACCCCTATCAGATCATTGAGGCGCGCGGCATTGGCGCAGATTGCGTGTTGCTGATTGTCGCGGCGCTCTCCGATGCCCAGCTCAATGAGCTGCACGCTTGCGCGCGCGAACAGGGCATGGATGTGTTGATTGAAGTGCATGATCGCGCCGAGTTGCTGCGCGCCTTACCCATTGGTAGCCCGCTAGTGGGCATCAATAATCGCAATTTGCACAGCTTTGAGGTCTCGCTCAATAACACGCTCGATCTGCTCGGCGAGATCCCGGCGGGGCGCACAGTAATCGCCGAAAGTGGCATCAGCACACCCGCCGATGTGGCCTTGATGCGCGAGCACGGCGTGCAGGGCTTTTTGGTCGGCGAGGCGTTTATGCGCGCACCCGAGCCGGGCGAGGCCTTGGCCAATTTATTTCGCTGAGCCCGCCCTGAGCGGGTCATTTAGCGGCACATTTTAATGATTTTCAGGCTCACGAATTGAGCTTAGGAGTAAGCATGCAAGCACGTATTCAGTGGCAGGGCGAGGTCAGTTTCCGTGCTGAATCTGGCAGTGGTCATTCGGTGGTGATGGACGGCCCCGCCGAGCTTGGCGGCCTCAATAAAGGCGCGCGCCCCATGGAGCTGATGCTGATGGGCATGGGCGGCTGTACCTCATTTGATGTGATGACGATGCTGAAAAAATCGCGTCAGCAGGTCACGCGCTGCGAGGCCGTGCTCGATGCCGAGCGTGCCGATGCGGTGCCGGCGGTGTTCACCAAAATCCATGTGCATTTTATTGTCGAAGGCGTGGGCCTCAACGAGGCGCACGTGAAGCGCGCGGTGTCGTTGTCAGCGGAGAAGTACTGCTCCGCATCGATCATGCTGCAAGCGGGCGGCGTGGAAATTACCCACGATTACGAGATTGTTGAAACGCCGGTTTAAGCGCTTAGTGGCCGGTGCTAGACATAATACGTGGTGCCGGTCATGACTTTTGCCATCACGCTCATGGCCTGTTGCACCGGCGCCGGTAGCTCAGCGGCACCGGCATCAATGGCCATTTGCCGATGCTCAGCTTCATCGCTGTGCATCTGCGCCAGCACCGCGCGCGTGCGTTTGTCATTGAGCGGCAGCTGATTCAAATGCCCCTGCAAATGCGCGCAGACCTGCGCTTCGGTGGCGGCGACAAAGCCTAAGCTCCATTTATCGCCCGCTAAACCGGCCAGTGCGCCCACCGCAAACGATGCGCCATAAAACAGCGGATTTAAGCGACTCGTCGGTGCGCCGAGCTCATCGAGGCGCTGTTGGCACCAGGCCAAATGATCCACCTCTTCGCTGGCGGCTTGCTGCATATCCGTGCGCACCTGCGGCAATTTCGCGGTCAATGCCTGCCCCTGATACAACGCCTGCGCACAGACCTCGCCCGTGTGGTTCACACGCATAAAACCGGCGACTTGGCGGCGTTCATCGGCGCTTAAACCGGCTTCCGCTTGCGAGCCCGCCGGCGAGGGTCGCTGAGCCACGGCAGCCCCGCGCGCCAGAGTGCGCAGGACTTGATCGGCCTCGCCAATAATTTTATCGATCAGTGATAATTGGCGCATGATTCACCCCGGTGGCCACGTGAGTTTGCGCCCAGCTAGCAGGTGCAAATGGATGTGGTAGACGCTCTGGCCGCCGTTGCCATTGCAGTTCATCACTACCCGATAGCCGTCCTCGGCCACGCCTAAATCGGCAGCGAGCTGGCTGGCCGTGGTCATCAGTTCACCCAGAATAAGCGCCTCGCTCGCTGGGACGTCATTGAGGGTGGTGTAATGCTGCTTGGGGATCACCAACAGGTGTGTTGGCGCCGCCGGAAATAAGTCGTGGAAAGCCACCACGCGCTCGTTTTCAAAGACGATGCGGGCGTTGACTTCTTTGCTGGCGATTTTGCAAAAAATGCAGTCGGTCATGGCTTCAGCTCGAATAAACGGAAAACGCGTAGGCCAAGAGTAGAGGCTCTGCTGTCTTTGAGCAATAAATGGTATCGTATGCCTCCGCGAGACGACGTAGGCGTCGCTTCGCGGCTTGGCTGCGTCATCGTGGTGCATTTTTGAAGCATTTTGCACTGAATTGGTGCTAAATGTGCCCGTCAGGCACCACAATAGCGCACGCTGAGTCGCTAGACTGCGTGCATGTTGTTGAAAAACAGTCTGGCATGGATGTTGCTGAACTCATTGCCAGACAACGCGCGCTCTGCGCCCCCGTTAGTCATCCACTTGAATTGAAAACCAGCTCTCTGGAGGAGCCACCATGTCGAACAAGGTGCTGAATCTGATCAAAGAAAACGAAGCCAAATGGGTTGACTTCCGTTTCACCGACACCAAGGGTAAAGAGCAACATGTGTCTTACCCATCCCACACCATCGACGAAGACACTTTCGTAGACGGCAAAATGTTTGATGGTTCCTCCATCGCCGGCTGGAAAGGCATTGAAGCCTCCGACATGATTCTCATGCCCGATGCCGAAACGGCCTTTATGGACCCGTTCTTCGAAGAATCCACCGTGGTGGTGACCTGCGATGTCATCGAGCCATCGACCGGCCAAGGCTATGAGCGCGATCCACGCTCCATCGCTAAGCGCGCTGAAGCCTATTTGCAGTCGACCGGCATTGGCGACACCGCATTCTTCGGCCCAGAGCCTGAATTCTTCATCTTCGATGACGTGAAATGGCAAATCGACTACTCCGGCTGCAGCGTGAAAATCAGTGCTGAGGAAGCTGCCTGGTCGACCAATGACAGCATCGAAGGCGGCAACTCCGGTCACCGCCCGCGCATCAAAGGCGGCTACTTCCCCGTGCCACCCGTTGATCCTGCACAAGACTTGCGTGCTGCTATGTGTACCGCCATCGAAGCCATGTTGGGCGAAGGCAAGGTCGAAGTGCAGCACCACGAAGTGGCGACCTGCCAGGCTGAAATCGGTGTGACTTTCAACACCCTCGTGCGTAAAGCCGACGAAGTTCAGGTGCTGAAATACGCCATCCACAACACCGCGCATGCTTACGGCAAAACGGCCACCTTCATGCCCAAGCCCATCGTTGGCGACAACGGTTCTGGCATGCACGTGCACATGTCCATCTCCAAAGATGGCAAAAACCTGTTTGCCGGCGATCAGTACGCTGGCCTGTCGGAAATGGCTTTGTTCTTCATTGGCGGTGTGATCAAGCACGCACGCGCCTTGAACGCCATCACCAACCCGTCGACCAACAGCTACAAGCGTCTCGTGCCACACTACGAAGCGCCCATCATGCTGGCGTACTCGGCACGCAACCGTTCGGCCTCGATCCGTATTCCCTACGTGTCCAGCCCGAAAGGCAAGCGTATTGAAGCGCGTTTCCCAGATCCCGTGGCTAACCCCTACTTGGCGTTTGCCGCCTTGTTGATGGCTGGCCTCGACGGCATCCAAAACAAGATTCATCCCGGTGAAGCGGCTGACAAAAACTTGTATGACCTGCCACCTGAAGAAGAAGCCAAGATCCCAACGGTTGCGCACAGCCTAGAAATGGCGCTGGACGCACTGAAAGCGGATCACGAGTTCCTGCTCAAAGGCGGCGTGTTCACCAAAGAAATGTTGGACGCTTACATTGAACTGAAAACCGAAGAAGCGCGTCGTGTTAGCACGACCACTCACCCGGTTGAGTTTGACCTGTACTACAGCTGCTAATCGCTTAGTGCTGTGTCAAAAAGGCCTGCCTCGTGCAGGCCTTTTTGCGTTTGGCATCGGCAAATGAGCAGCGACCATGGCATCATCGAGGCACCGATATTGTCGCCAAAGAGAGGCCGCATGGAGCTGTTCACTATTGCCGAGGCCTGGTCGCCGTGGTTTCGCCAACACCTTGCGCAATTATCCGATGCCGAGCGTGCTGCGCTGCAGACCAGCTGCGCTGATGCACGTGATGCCGCGCAATGGCTGGCGGTGGCAGAGGCGAAGGTGGCCGATTTGCCCGGACCTGAGAGTCGGCCATTGCCCGAATTAGCACGCGGGGTGGATGCGCGCTGGCAGGCGCGTTTGCGACAATGGCGGTGCGTTGAGCAGCTTCGCTTGATTGCGCGCGATATGTCACCAACGGTGAGTATGCCCGAGACCACCGCTGAGCTCTCGCATTTTGCCGATGCTGCAATTGCAGTGGCACTCAAACAAGCGCACGCCGAGGCCGCGCTTTTGCATGGTAGGCCGATGGGTCAAGACAGTGGCAAAGCCCAGCAGCTCGTGGTCATTGGCATGGGTAAGCTCGGTGGCGGTGAGCTGAATTTATCCTCCGACATTGACCTGATTTTTAGCTATGAAGAGGATGGCGAGACCGATGGCCGGCGTAGCATTAGCAACCAAGAGTTTTTCATTAAAGTCGGCCAGCGCCTGATCGCATTGCTCGATGCCGTCACCGCCGATGGCTTTGTGTTTCGCGTCGATATGCGTCTGCGGCCGTGGGGCGATGGCTCAGCTCTCGCCGCAAGCTTCGATGCGCTGGAGGGGTATTACGAGCGTCATGGTCGCGAATGGGAGCGCTATGCGTTCATCAAAGCGCGGGTCTGCGCCGGCGATAAAGCCGCCGGTGAGCGCCTGATGAAATCGCTCAAGCCTTTTGTTTATCGGCGCTATATCGACTTTGGCGCGTTTGAGTCCTTGCGCGAGATGAAAGCCATGATTGCCCGCGAGGTGCGCCGGCTCGACCGCGAAGACAATATCAAACTCGGCGCTGGCGGCATCCGTGAGATTGAGTTTATTGCACAGGCCTTTCAGCTCATTCGTGGCGGTGTCGATACCGCCTTGCAAGCGCGTGAGCTGTTGGTGATTTTGCCGCTCTTGGCTGAGCGTGAGCTGCTGCCGCAAGCCGCTGTCGATGAACTCATTAGCGCCTATTATTTTCTCCGTGATGTCGAACATCGCATTCAGGCCTTGCACGACCAGCAAACGCAAATGTTACCCACCGATACTGATGATCGTCAGCGCGTGGCGGCGGCCATGGGTTTTGCCGATTGGGCAGGCTTTTCAGACGTGCTACGCGGGCATCGTCATGCGGTTAATGAGCACTTCCAAGATGTCATTGTGGCGCGCGATAGCGACGCTGCCGACACCCCCGCGGTGGAGGCATGGCCAGCATCGGTGCAGGCGCTGATCGATTCGCGCGCGGCGCAGCAACTTGGCGGCACCGGGGGCGCGCGTTTGCAACGATTGCTGCCGTTGCTGGTCGCGCACTGCCAAGCGCATGAGCACCCCGAGCTGGCCTTGGCACGCGTGCTGCCGCTCATCGAGGCCACGCTGCGACGCTCAGCTTACCTGATGCTGCTCATTGAAAACCCGCCAGCGCTGGCGCGCGTGGTGGACTTATGCGCGGCGAGCCCTTGGATTGCTGAGGCCTTGGCCCGTCATCCGGTATTGCTCGATGAACTACTCAATGCCGCCACGCTCTTTGCGCCACCAAGCGCCGAGGTGTTAGCAGCCGACTTGCGCGCTCAGCTAGCGCGCATCCCAGAGGATGACCTTGAGCGGCAGATGGATGTGCTGCGCATCTTCCAAAAAGGCCAGGTCTTGCGGGTTGCGGCATCGGACTTAAAGGGCACATTGCCGCTGATGAAAATCAGTGATGCATTAACCTGGATTGCTGAGGTCGTACTCGCTGAAGTGCTCAATGTCTGCTGGCGACAACTGGTGGCCAAGCATGGCCGTCCGCGTCATGTCGATGGCTCGGCGTGTGAGCCGGGATTTATTATCGTGGGCTATGGCAAGCTCGGTGGCATTGAGCTCGGCTATGGCTCCGACCTCGACTTGGTGTTCATCCACAATGGTGATCCCGCCGGCGAGACCGATGGCGCCAAGCCGCTCGACACCGCCAGTTTTTACGCGCGCCTTGGCCAGAAAATCATCCACCTAATGACCACCGCCATGGCCACCGGCCAGCTCTATGAGGTCGATATGCGGCTGCGGCCATCGGGCGCCTCGGGCTTGCTGGTGACGTCGCTCGATGGCTTTGCTAAATACCAAGCCGAAAGCGCGTGGACGTGGGAGCATCAGGCCTTAGTGCGTGCCCGCGTGGTGGCGGGTGATGCGGCCTTGGCCGCCGACTTTGCTCGTGCCCGCGAGGCCTTGTTGTGCCGCCCGCGCGATGCTAAGGCACTGCGCACCGAGGTGGTTGAAATGCGCGACAAAATGCGTGAGCACTTAGCGCCGAAAGACCCTGCCGAGGTCGATCTCAAGCATAGCCTCGGTGGCTTGGTCGACATCGAGTTTCTTGTGCAATACCTGGCGCTGGCGCATGCGCCTAAGCATCCGGAGATCTGCCAATGGCCCGATAATATGCGGTTATTGGAGACGTTTATGCACACCGATTTGTTGCCGGCCGGCACGGCTCAAGCGCTGATGAATGCCTACATTGCCTTGCGCGCCCGCGGTCACCGACAGGCGCTCGCCAACGCAGGCCGCACAATGGATTACACTACGCTGCTTAAGGAACGAGAGGCGGTACAACAGACATGGCAGCAGGTAATGCATCAATGAACATTCTAGTCACCGGCGGCGCCGGATTTATTGGCTCCGCCGTGGTGCGCGAGCTCATCGAGAACACATCACACCGCGTGATTAACCTCGATAGCCTGACCTATGCCGGCAATCTGGAGTCGCTGAGTGCGGTCGCCAACTCGTCGCGCTACGCCTTCGCGCAGGTCTGCATCACCGATCGCGCCGCGCTCGATGCCGTGTTCGCTGAGCATCAGCCCGATGTCATCATGCACTTGGCCGCCGAGAGTCATGTCGATCGTTCCATCGATGGCCCGGGCGAGTTCATCCACACCAACATCACCGGCACTTACACCTTGCTGGAGGCTGCGCGCGCCTATTGGATGGCCTTGCCCGAGGCGCGCAAAGCTGCGTTCCGCTTTCATCACATCAGCACCGATGAGGTCTATGGCGACCTGCACGGCACCGATGACCTGTTTTTAGAGACCACGCCCTACGCACCGAGCTCGCCGTATTCGGCCAGTAAAGCCGCCAGCGATCATCTGGTGCGCGCCTGGCAACGCACCTATGGCCTGCCGACGCTGATCACCAACTGCTCGAATAACTACGGGCCGTATCATTTTCCGGAAAAGCTGATTCCGCACATGATCTTAAATGCGCTGGCGGGCAAGCCCTTGCCGGTCTATGGCGACGGCCTGCAAGTGCGCGATTGGCTCTATGTGGAAGATCACGCGCGCGCGCTGATTCAGGTCGCCACTACCGGCGTAGTGGGCGAGACCTACAATATTGGCGGCCACAATGAGCAGACCAATATCTCCGTGGTGCAGCGCATTTGTGCACTGCTTGAGGAGCTCGCTGCGGATCGTAAACCAGCGGGGTTGGCGGCTTATCAAGACCTCATCACCTATGTAAAAGACCGCCCCGGTCACGATGCGCGCTACGCCATCGATGCCTCAAAAATTGCGCACGAGTTAGGTTGGACGCCGGCGGAGACCTTTGAGTCGGGCCTACGTAAAACCGTGCACTGGTATTTGGCAAATGAAGGCTGGTGGCAGCGGGTGTTGAGTGGGGCCTACCAGCTAGAACGCAAAGGAGCGGCACAATGAAAGGTATTATTTTAGCCGGTGGTTCCGGTACACGGCTGCACCCCATCACTTTGGGTGTGAGCAAGCAGCTGCTGCCGATCTACGACAAACCCATGGTGTATTACCCGATTTCGGTGCTCATGCTCGCCGGCATCCGCAACATTCTCATCATCTCCACGCCCGATGACTTGCCGCAATACCAAAAGCTCCTGGGCACTGGCGCGCAGTTTGGTGTGCGCTTTGAGTACGCCGTGCAGCCAAGCCCCGATGGCCTCGCGCAGGCGTTCATCATAGGTGAAGAGTTCATCGGCAAAGACAGCGTTTGCTTGGTGCTTGGCGATAATATTTTCCACGGTCAGCACTTCACCGAGAAGCTCAAGCGCGCCGCGCAGCGCGGTGCTGGTGCCACGGTCTTTGGCTATTGGGTCAATGACCCTGAGCGTTTTGGCGTGGTCGAGTTCAACGCGCAAGGCCAAGCCATCTCGATCGAAGAAAAACCCTTGAAGCCGAAGTCTAGCTACGCGGTCACCGGCTTGTATTTCTACGATAACGACGTGGTCGAGATCGCCAAAGCTGTGCAGCCCTCGGAGCGTGGCGAAGTCGAAATTACCGCCGTCAACAATGCCTATCTTGAGCGTGGCGATTTAAACGTCGAGCTCTTAGGTCGCGGTTTTGCCTGGCTCGATACCGGCACGCATGACTCGCTGATTGAGGCGGGCATGTATGTGCAAACCATCGAAAAGCGTCAGGGTTTGAAGGTCGCCTGCTTGGAAGAGATCGGCTATGCCAACGGCTGGCTGAGCAAAGACGAGGTCTTGGTGCAAGCAAATGCCTTGGGCAAAACCGCCTATGGTCAGTATCTGAAAAAGCTCGTGGGTGAGGCATGAAGATCACGCGCACGGCCATTGACGATGTGCTGATTATTGAGCCGAAAGTCTTTGGCGATAGCCGCGGCTTTTTTATAGAGACCTGGAATCAGCAGGCCTATAATGACGCCGTGGGTCGTGATGTGCGCTTCGTGCAAGATAACCATTCGCGCTCCTCGCAGGGTGTGTTGCGCGGTCTGCATTTTCAGACGGTGCAGCCGCAGGGTAAGTTGGTGCGCGTCACGCACGGCGCTGTGTGCGATGTGGCGGTGGATATTCGTCGCGACTCGCCGACCTTTGGTCAGCATGTGCTGGTTGAGCTCAGCGGTGACAATCAGCGCCAGCTGTGGCTGCCGGCTGGCTTTGCGCATGGCTTTTTGGTGCTCAGCGAGACCGCCGACTTTTTGTATAAAACCACGGATTATTATCACCCGGCCTCGGAGGTGTGCATCCAATGGAATGATCCTGAGCTGGGCATTGCTTGGCCATTAACAGGCGCACCGAGTTTGTCGGCGAAAGATCAGCAGGGCTTGAGCTGGGCTGAGTTTTGTCAATGAAAATCTTGATTACCGGTGCCAATGGCCAGGTCGGCCAGGCGCTCACTCAGCGCTTGACGGGCTCAGGCGAGATTGTCGCGCTCGATAGGCACTCGGCAGACCTAAGCCAGCCCGAGCATCTACGCGCCGTGCTCGATGCAAATAGTCCTGACTGGATCATCAACGCCGCGGCGTACACGGCTGTGGATAAAGCCGAAAGTGAGCCGGAGCTGGCGTTCACCATCAATGCGCAAGCGCCGAAAATGCTCGCCGAATGGGCCGCAGCGCATGGTGCGAAGCTGGTGCATTACTCCACTGATTATGTGTTTGATGGCACAAAAGTTGGTGCTTACGTTGAGTCCGATGCGCCAGCGCCGCTCAATGCCTATGGCGCCAGCAAGCTCACCGGCGAGCAGGCCATCGCAGCGGTGGCAGGTGTGCAGACGTGGGTATTTCGCACCACGTGGGTGTTTGCCGCGCATGGAAATAACTTTTTAAAAACCATGCTCAAGCTCGCGCAAACGCGCGAGAGTTTATCGGTGGTCAATGACCAGTTTGGCGCACCAACCTCCGCCGATTTGATTGCCGATGTCACCGCCACGCTCATCGATAAAGTGCAGGGTGGTCTGGGCCCGACTACTGGGCTGTATCACTTAGCCGCGGCGGGCGAGACGCATTGGCAGGCGTATGCGCAGCATGTGTTGCGCTGTGCGCAGGCGCGCGGTGAGGTGCTGAATATTGCGCCCGAGCAGGTGGCAGGTATACCGGCGCGCGACTACCCCACGCCAGCTGCGCGACCGGCTAATTCGCGTCTGGACACGACTAAGCTCGAACGCGAGTTTGACATGGCGTTGCCGGATTGGCGTGTAGGTGTGGAGACGGTAGTAAATCAGTTAAAAGCCTAATTTCCCTGCCTTCGCCTAGTATCCGAGAGCCCGCTTTTATGGTGCAATATGCGACTAATTTTTCAGTAAGTGTGCGCGCGTGTAGCTGCGCATTTACCCGGTGGAGTGACTGACGATGTCGATGGCTGATCGTGATGGCGTGATTTGGTATGACGGCGAGCTCGTGCCCTGGCGCGAGGCGAAAACCCACGTGCTCACGCATACTTTGCACTATGGCATGGGCGTATTTGAAGGCGTGCGCGCCTACGCGACCGACCGTGGCGCAGCCATTTTCCGCTTAAAAGAGCACACCGAACGTCTGTTTATGTCGGCGCACATCATGAATATGCCGATGCCCTACACGCGCGACGAACTCAACGAAGCGCATCGCACCGTGGTTCGCGAAAACAAGCTGCCGCACGCCTATTTGCGCCCAATGGTGTTTTACGGATCTGAAGGCATGGGTCTGCGCGCCAGCAATTTGAAAGTGCACGTGATCGTGGCTGCGTGGGAATGGCCAGCCTACATGGGCGCAGAAGCGCTGGAGCGCGGTATCAAAGTGCGCACCTCAAGCTACACGCGCCATCATGTGAATATTTCGATGACGCGCGCGAAAGCCAACGGCAACTACATCAATTCGATGTTGGCGCTGCAAGAAGCCATCTCCGGCGGTGCCGAAGAGGCGCTGATGCTCGACCCCGAGGGCTATGTGGCTGAAGGCTCGGGCGAGAACGTGTTCATCGTGCGCGATGGCGTGATCTACACGCCGGATGTGACGTCTTGCCTCGACGGCATTACCCGTAAAACCGTGATCCAGCTCGCCCACGAGCACGGCTACACGGTCAAAGAAAAACGCATCACCCGCGATGAAGTCTATATTGCCGACGAAGCGTTCTTTACGGGTACTGCTGCTGAAGTCACGCCGATCCGCGAGCTCGATGGGCGCCAAATTGGCGCCGGCCATCGTGGCCCGATCACCAGCGTGTTGCAAAAAGCCTACTTCGATGTCGTCAATGGTCGCTCCGCCGAGCATGCCAGCTGGCTGACACCGGTAGCGTAAGGCTTGCCCGTGCGCACCAACGAGGCCGCGACTTCCCCAAGTGCGCGGCCTTTGTGCATCTGGCGTCTGATGGATGGTAAGCCCGGACATGAGAGCCAGACGTTGGGGTTGGTCAGTGCGTTGGAGCGGCTAACGACAGTTCAGGTTCACACGATTTCGCTAGCGCCACTGCGCATTGGTTTTTGGCATTGGCTGCTCAAGCGCTTTGCCCCCGGCGCGAATTTGCCCGCACCGGATCTGATTATTGGCGCTGGCCATCGCACGCATTGGAGGCTGCTCGCTGCCCGCCGATGCTATGGTGGTCGTGCTGTGGCATTGATGTCGCCGTCACTGCCTACGTGGTGCTTCGATACTGTAGTGGCACCTGAGCATGATGGCCTTAGCGGCGCCAATGTTATCCAGACGCGCGGTGTGCTCAATGCCATGCGCCCCGGAGAAAAAAGGGCGGGCAGCACACTGGTGTTGGTGGGCGGCGAAGGCAAGCATTTTGCCTGGGATGACGCAGCAGTATTTCGCGCCGTGAGTCAGCTCGCCAGCGCTCATGAGGACTTACAAATTACCGATTCCCGACGAACGCCGCCGGCTTTGCGACAACAGCTGGCGGAGGCATTTGCCTCGAGTTATCAGCCGTGGGAGTCTTGTCCGCAGGGTTGGTTGCACGGGCAGTTGGCCAGCGCCGAGATGGCATGGGTCACGGAGGATAGCGTGTCGATGATTTATGAAGCCTTGTCTGCGGCATGTCGCGTTGGCCTTATTGGCTTGACGGGCGGCCGAGGCCGTTTGGCGCAGGGCATTGCCCGCTTGGAGCGCGATGGCTTGGTGACGCGCTGGGCCGTTGGTACCAACCAGCCTGCACTTAATGCGCGCGTGGCGGTGTTGGCGGAGGCGGATCGTGTCGCCAACATCTTATTGAGCCCGAACTGATGATCATTGTCGCTGTACTCGCCACCCTGTGGCTGGTTTGGTTCTCGCATCGCTACGCGTGGTGGCGCCCGGTCGTGTCTTGGCAGCATCCGCGCGTACTCATGTATCACATGGTCAGCCTACACAAAAAAGGTGCTAAATTTAATGGCCTGCGCGTGCGCCCCGAGCGTTTTGAGCAGCAAATACGCTGGCTCAGCGAGCGCGGATTCACTTTTTTTACCGTCAGTGAGTTATGGGCGCAATGGTCCATGCTGCCGGAAAAGGCGGTGGCCATTACCTTCGATGATGGCTACGCCGATAACCTCCATAACGCCTTACCCATCCTGCAAAAGTACCGTGCCAAAGCCACGGTCTATGTCGTTGTTGATCGACACGATCGCGACTGGTCAACTTACAAAAAGGCCCATCACAATAGCGGCGAGTTGGCGCGCGAAGCTAAGCTCAGCTATGCCGAATTAGCAGAGCTGGTTGCTAGTGGCTGCATTGAAATCGGTTCACACACACTCACGCACTGCAATTTAGCGACTACGCTTGAGACCGATAAGCGCCATGAGCTGAGTGCATCTCAGCAGCGGCTTCGCGAGCAGACTGGCCAGGCCATCATGAGCTTTGCTTATCCGTTTGGTATTTATAGTGCCGACGATGTCGCGCTTGCCAGCGAGGTTGGTTACGCCACGGCAGTGACCACGGTGGAGGGCATTGATGCGCGCGAGCCTGCACCTAACCCCTTGGACTTGAAGCGCATTAAGGTTAGTGGCAAGGATAGTTTGCTGGCGTTTGCCATGCGGATGCGCGGAGGTCGGCGTGGCTGGCGAAAATAAGCTCCGCATTGGCGTGGTCATCCCCACCTACAATCGCGCCCATTTAATTACGCAAGCGCTCGACTGCGTGCTACAGCAACATCTGAGGCCCTCCGAGGTCATCATCATCGATGATGGTTCGCACGATCAGACCGAGCAAGTCGTTAAAGAATGGCAGGCGCTATGGGTCACTGAGCTTGCGGTGAGTTACCAGCGACAACTCAACCAAGGGCCGGGCGCGGCTAGAAACCGAGGCGTGGCGTATTTAACCGATTGCGATGCGATTGCCTTTTTAGACTCCGATGACCTTTGGCCTGTCGATCATCTCGCTGAGCTCAGTGCCTACATGCAAGCTAACCCCGATGCGGTGGCTTGTTCACGGCCATTTAAAGAAACCGTGTTTAGTGCACACGGCGAGATGTTGGCAGAGCGCTTATTATCGATGGAGCTGGCGCCGCAGCTGCAAGGGCCTTTAGCGATTATGGCCTCGATGCCGGGCACATCAGCGACGCTCGTGAAGCGCGCCACATTTCTTGCTGTTGGCGGCTTTGATGAAAAAATGCGTTATGCCGAAGATCGCTTGTTGTTCATGAAAATTGCCTGTCAGGGCCGCTGGGGGCACTTGGGGGGCACGCCGGTCATTTATCGCAATCAAGTCAAGTCGGCGACATCGGATCAGCTTTCCAATAAGCCACACCAAAATAGTCGGATTTGTTATGTGCACAGATTAGATCGGGCTCTGGCGCAACACGTGGGACAATCTTCGCCGTGGACGGTGGGTGCGAATGTCGCGCTATGGAAGGCTTGGCACCGCGCGGGCAGGCATTTTGATCAGCAGAAAAAATATAAAACTGCCGCTCGTTACTATGCACGAGCGTTTTATTATCAGCGGGTAGGTAAGTCACTAGGCAGGATGCTCGCCGCCTGTATAAAGAGTTTTTTGCAATGATTGCTAATATCTTAGGCGGCAGAGCATGAAGGTAGCTCAAGTAATGGCTGGCAACGAGGAGGGTGGCCTCGAGAAGCATTTCATTGAGCTTTGTAATGGTCTAGTCGCGCATGGCGTGGACGTAGTTGCTATTGCGCATTCCAGATATGCAGATCGCTTTGTGCCTGAGGTTACTATTGAGTCAGTGGATTTAGCACGCGGTCGTCGTAATCCATTCGCGCTTTATAAGCTTTACCGCGCATTGTTGCGACACAACGTAGATATCGTGCATGCGCAAGCGAGTAAGGCCATGGCCATGGTTGACACATTACTTCCATGGTTGACACTACCTGCTGTCGCTACTCAGCATAATCTTAAGTCTAATAATAAATACCAGCACTTTGCAGGTGTTATTGCGGTGAGTGATGTAGCTGCCGCTGCTTTGAAGCATCGTTATGTAACCATTGTTCATAACGGAATTGCGCCATCTTTACAGCCCTCTCAAGCCACGCTTAATCGGCTGACCAATGAGCTGGAGCTACCAGAGGGACCGATTTTTCTGTCAGTGGCTCGATTAGTGCCCGCAAAAGGCTTGGACATACTGTTAGATGCGTGGCAGCAAGCCAATGTCGCTGGCACTTTGCTAGTTGTAGGTGATGGCCCTGAAGAAGAAAGCTTAATTGCAAGAACAAACCATCTAAATCTATCTCAGCGTGTTCGCTTTTTGGGACACCGTGATGATATTTCGGCCTTGATTTGCCTAGCAGATGCGTTGCTTATTTCATCCCGATATGAAGGTGGACCTTATACATTAGCTGAAGCGCTACTATTAGGTTGCCCCGTGTTATCGACCCGAGTAGGCATGGTTCCAGATTATCTGCCCGCGCAATTTATGTGTGAGCCTGAAGCACCCAGCGCCTTGGCGCACTTGCTGACGACTCACTTAGGTGAGCCAAAGGGTCTGCGTGAAAAGCAGGGTGGCATCTTTGTAGCAGCGCGCCAGAGTCTTACGCTAGAGGCAATGGTGCAAGCCAATATGTCAGTTTATCGGCGAGTATTAGACACATGAAAGTAGTCTGGATACTCAGTGACGGTCTGGCGGGGCACGTGAATCAGGCACGCGCTTTAGCGCGTCTCCCAGATTTAACTGTGGTGGAGGTGCCCGTGCGGCTACGCCATAAAATCTGGCGGCCTTTGCTGAGAGCATGGATCCGTTGTAGTCCACGATCTTTTCGTTGGCTGAGTCTGGCGTATGACTTTACGTTGCCGTCTGGTATGCCCGATATAGTGCTGTCTGCGGGTGGCAATACCTCTTTTGCAAATGTGCTACTTGCTCGACAGTTGCAGAGACCCAATTTATTTATTGGCTCGTTACGGCGCTTACCTCCTAAAAACTTCACAACAATTTATACATTAGAAGCCATTGGCTCAGATAATAATGTAGTTTTGAAAGTGCCACTAAGTCCGCTATTACCCAGTAAGATTGCTCAGGAAGGCCGTCAGTTACGTGAGCGTTTGGGCCTAATCGATGTGCCGTTATGGGCCATGATTATTGGTGGAGATGGGGCTGGTTTTCGTTACAGTCCAAAAGATTGGAAGGCGCTAGCGGAAGCAATGATGATGCTCAGTCAGCGTTATGGTTGTCGTTGGTTGCTAACAACGTCTCGCCGAACTGGCATGGAAGCAGAGATTGCACTACAAACCGCAATCCCTAAGGAGCTCCTAGTCGATGTTGTATGGTATAGCCAAGCGCCTCGCGCTGTGATGAGTGCGTATTTGGGTGCGGCGGATCGAATTTTTGTGACATCAGACAGCATGTCGATGCTTGCCGATGCCATGGTGGCGGGCACACCGGTTTACGCATTAAGTCCTGAGCAGGCATTTGCGGACTCGCGGTATGAGAGTGCGTTGAATCGTTTTGCTACTGATAAGCTGATCATACGAAAGGCTATTCGTGATATGTGTTAAGGATATGATGTCAATTTTAGATAAGTAACGGGTTTGAAATTTCGATAAACCAAGAAAACTAAAATTTAAAATAATGTATAATAACTTTGTTGATTTTACTGAAGGATCTATTTGTGATTAATCCCATTCCGTTTAATAAGCCACACTCAAATGGAAGCGAAATATTTTATATAGCGAATGCCATAAATAATAATAAATTATCAGGGGATGGTGAATATACAAAGCGATGTCACAGTATTTTCGAAAGTAAGTATGGATTTGCCAAGTGTCTTTTGACCACTTCATGCACAGATGCTCTCGAAATGGCAGCTATATTGCTAAATATAGGTCCTGGGGATGAAGTTATCGTCCCTTCATACACTTTTGTATCGACAGCGAATGCATTTGCTATTAGGGGTGCAAAAATAGTTTTTGCAGATAGTTCAAGTAATAATCCAAATATATGTACAGAAAGTATACGAGAGCTTGTTACAAATAAAACCAAAATTATTGTCGTTGTTCATTACGCAGGTGTGGCTTGCGATATGGATGAAATAAAAAAAATTGCAGACAGTAATAATGTATATATAGTTGAGGATGCGGCTCAAGCTGTGGACTCATATTACAAAGGGATTCCTTTGGGCTCGATTGGTGTTTTTGGCGCATTCTCGTTTCATGAAACAAAAAACATAATATGTGGTGAGGGTGGATTGCTTTCTATAAATGATGTGGCTTATTTTGAACGAGCAGAAATTGTGCGAGAGAAAGGGACTAATAGGAGCGCCTTTTTTAGAGGTGATATTGATAAGTATGGTTGGGTCGATATCGGCTCTTCATTTCTTCCATCTGAGCTAAATGCAGCGTATTTATTTGCGCAGCTTGAATCAATTGAAGATATACAAGCAAAAAGAAAAAGTATTTGGCGCTTATATGATGAGAGTATATCTGCATGGGCGCAAAAACTCGGAATAGTTACTCCTGAAATCCCTGAGTGGGCCACAAATAACGCTCATATGTATTATTTGGTATGTAGAGATATGAGTGAGAGGGACTTTGTTATTAGTGAGCTACGGAAATTAGGGATTGGTGCCGTTTTTCATTACCAATCCCTTCACAATAGTAACTTCTTTAAAGGAAAGCATAAGGGTCCTATTTTGAGTAACTCAGAAAGGTATTCAGATTGTTTGCTCAGGCTGCCACTATACTATGATATGACTTTTGAACAAGTTTCTTTTATTAGTGACAGCCTTAATGACATTCTATTAAGAAGAGTATGATGATGAGATACTTAATTGTTACTGATGATTGGAACGAAAAAATTGGTGGGGCAGTATGTTTGCATAAGCTGTGCCATATAATAAATGAGCTTGGCGGAAGCGCCTATATTATTAAATCTATAGATCAGCCCGACTTATTAAAAAGAGGGTTTTTAAAAGCGTTGTCAGACTTCTCTAGATATAAGATAAGACTTGCTTGCGTGAAAAAATTAAAGACTAATCCAGACTTTAATACGCCAATTTATATGCACAATGTCAAGGACTTGCAGAATGATGGATGGGTTGTAATATACCCGGAGGTGGTTTATGGTAATCCATTGAGGGCAAAAAATGTGGTCCGTTGGTTTCTTCATAATCCAACATTTCATACTGGTGTTTTTTCATATTCAAGTAATGATGTTGCAGTTAGGTTTAATACAGCTATAAAGCCCATTAACATATTTGGCCTTAAGCCTTATGATAAATTCTTGAAGGTTGTCGACTATCCATTAAGTCTTTACAATATGTCGGGCATAATGAATGAGAGAACTGGCAGTGCGTACTGTATAAGAAAGGGTTTAGGGAAGAAAATTATTCATGATTTGAGTGATAGCATTCTTATTGATAATCTGAGCCATGATGATGTTGCAAAGGTTTTTAAGAAAACTAAAGTTTTTTATTCTTACGATACTTATACTGCATATTCGCTATTTGCAATTTTGTGTGGCTGTAAATCAGTAGTTATACCTGATAAAAATGTTGGTATCAATGATTGGTATCCGGATGAAAGAGATCGTTTTGGGATTTATTATGGTGATGACTATTTTGGCCAAGACATACCAAACACAGAACTAGCTATTAAACGCGTCTATGATGAAGTGGCTGCCTCTGAGGCTTCAGTTGCATCATTCATAGAGTTTTCTAGTGAATACTTTAATTAGAGTGATGCTATAAATGTCTAAGAAAAAAAATATGCTTTTGTGGGGGGGGCGTAGCCAGGCAAGAATAAATATAAGCATTATGCAGGATATGGGGTTTGAATCATCAGGTACAATTTTTGACATAAGTCTTGAGTCTCTAGGTTTCGAATCAAGATTTAAATTAATAAACAGTATAGAAAAATTGCTACCTATAATGCCAACATTCGATAGATTTTTAGTTTGTATTGGATCTGATCATGGTTTGGCAAGAGTAAAAATCTCTGATGCTCTACAATCCTGTGGAATTGAACCGGGCTCGGTTTTCCATCCCAGTGCCTACATTGATGCCACTTCGAGTATATCTATAGGGTGCCAGATAATGCCACGCGCTGTAATTGGCAAGTTTGTTAGCTTAGGTAAATACTGCATAGTAAATACGTCTGCAACAATAGACCATGAGTGCATAATCGGTGAGGGATGCCATATTATGGGTGCAGCTGCAATTGCAGGAAGAGTCAATTTAGGAAAATACGTTACTGTTGGTACAAACGCTACTATTTTGCCAGATCTAACCATAGGTGAAGGTTCATATATCGGTGCTGGCTCAGTTGTTACAAAAAATATAGAGCCTTATGGTGTTTATGTTGGTGCGCCAGCAAATTTTCTCAAAAGTAAGTTATTTAAATATAATGAGGATATTGTGCAAAGCTTACTAAGTGGTTTAGGGGCTTTAAAAAAATAAAAGCTATACCATATGCTTCTAAAGACACTGCTGCTATTTAATATCTATAACTTAAAATAATTAAGTGGCTATAGGGTTATATTATATTGTATAATGTTTTTTAACTAGCTTTATTGGTTTAGGCTTTGAAAGCATTGCTGTTAATTTGAGTATGATTTTATAGCATTGGCTTTTTTTGTATCCAATATCGTATTGCTCTTCTATAAAGCTGAATTTCCCCACGAAAACTTTTTGGCGGAATATTTTTAAATAACAATTCAAGATTTTCATAATTTTTTGCGTGTATTATGTATATGATTTTTATTAAGTGTTCGCGCCTGTAATCAAATCCATTATAAATTGCCTTTCTTAAATAAAAACCTGGCGGATAGCCAAGTATCTTTCTCTTTATCATAGGCATTCCTGCTTCAAGTAATTTAGGGCAATACATGAAGCTAGGGTTTTCATATTTACTTTCAGTAGGTTCATAAAGCCCAATTAGCGGGATATTTGATTCACGCAGAAAACTTGATAGGCCAAGCTCACCAAATTGAACCACGTCGTCATAGTTCGTTGATTCGATCTTCATGCTTAAGATGTGCTGTATTGTTAAGTCTTTCGCTTTTTCGGATAGTAGCAACAAATAAGATTGTAAATGCTCATTTTTTTCATGCGACTTTACTAGCCCTGTTGCCAAAGATTTTTTTTGATAATGTAAGTTAAAAAAACTAGTAAGAGGGGCAAAGCAAATGCATGAGTCATTGCTTAGGCAAAGGCTATCGTAATACTCAAGGTTTTTTAATTGACGAAGAGCTTTCTGCCACATGCCAAAGTCGTAACCTTCGTTTTTAACTGTAATAAGATCTATATTATTATTTTCAAGCCAGTCATGTGATTCTTGGTCAAGCTCACGACAATTATTGGTTATAAAAACTAGCTTCTTGCAGTGCGGTATTAATTGGCTTAAATAGTAGCGTATAAAAAATGGAATAGAAGGTGTACTAAAATAGCTACTAAACAAACATAGAGTCTTTGAATGTGCATAGTTATTCATGATGCAAAATACTTCTTGCGCGCTTCGCATACGTGTGGTCCGTCTGAGCGCGCTTTTGTCCATGCTCAGCAATTAGCCTGCATTCGCTGTTACTTTTTATTAAGCCTGAAATTTCACTGGATGATGTATAAACCAAAACCTCATGATTTTTAGCAAAGTTTAATTCTAGGTCAGCCACTTTATCAGTAATTAAGCAGGCGCCATATGCTGTAACATCAAAGCAGCGAGATGGTAATCCTGATATAATATTTTTACTATTTATTTGATTCAAAACAAACTTATGCTGGCTGTATAGAGCGCGTACGGCTTTTAGTGATAAGCGCTTTCTGCGTATTTGTATTGCTGGGTTTTTAATATCAGGCCATTTTGGCCCTATCACTAATGTTGGGTAATTAATTTTTTCCAGCATTTTTATACGATTATCTGATGGTGCTGCCACAAATAATAATTGGTCACTGCGAGACTCCCAGCTTGGCAATGCATCGCTGGGTGGGTTAGTGGCTAACGCTAAATAGCTAGATGCCAGTCCAAGACTTATTCCTTGTTTAACCAGTGCACTATCGGTGAAGTAAAACCTCTGTATGGAGGAGTTGTCTGCAAGTTTCTCGTCAAACTTATCACCAATCCATTGTGCCGTTTTAGCGCCAGAGCTTGCGATCAATGCATTTATTTCAGGTCTGAGATAAAAAAGATCGATAAGCAAAATATGTGTTGGCGAAAAATAGGTAAGAGCAGCAGATAGCTCACGCGCTACTCGCTGCTTATAAATGCCGGAATGAACACCGAATATACCTTTTAGGGCACGCGTGATGAGCGTTGAGTGATTCAAAGCAAAGCCGTAGGCGTTAGGTCCAGCTGCGCTTAAGACATCTTCATACCAATGCAGGATGCCGCCACGCTTGCCAATGATCATTAGCCGATTGGGAGTAGTCATTTGTTCGTTTACTCGCCGGTGCACGGGTAAGTAGCTTTTAGTAATGAAGTAACGCGCTCGTAGAGATGTAGCGTCTCTGCGCACATGCACTGTAATTGAAACTTATGATTCTGTGTCGGCGGTGCAGGTGTCGCGATTAAGCGAGATACATTATGATAAAGCTCACCAACACTCTTAGGAGTTGCTGCCCCTTCCGGATAAACCGCCCGCAAAATCTCCCCAACACCGCCTACATCCCAACCGATCACTGGTACACCTAAACGTAGCGTTTCCAGTACCGCGCGCCCAAAGGTTTCAGGCTTTGTCGACAGGGCAAACACCACATTGCACTGGCTGAGCGCATCGCGCATATCGCTGCGATGTCCGGTGAAGGTCACTCGCCCATCCAGCCCTAAGTGAGCCACTAGTGCTTTAAGCTCGTCTAAATACTTGGTTTTTTTTGCTTCCGCGCCGCCAATAATCAAGCCATGAATCTGCGGATGCCTTGGCAGCAGTTCGGCCAACAGCTTCAAAAATGTCTCGTGGCCTTTTAAGCGCGTGATGCGCCCAGGGAGCGCCAAAATGGTTTTGCCCGCTAGCTCGGGAAAGTCGCTGTGCCATTGCGCCAGCCATTCGTTCGATGGCTGATAGCCAAACGGAAACTCTTCAGGGTCTACGCCACGATAGATCAGGTGTAACTTCTCCGGCGGGCAGCTCGGGTAATTTTGACGCACGAAGTCGTAGACGGTTTGTGAGACTACAATGACCGCGTCGCCTTTGGTCATGATGGCGCTGTAGGGGCTGACCGAATTTAGGCCGTGTACGGTGGTGATAAAGCGCGGGCGCGTAGTCGGGTCCATGCCACGCAACGCAAGCCACGCAATCCATGCGGGGATACGCGAGCGTGCGTGCACGATGTCAGGTTTGAGCTCGCGTAAAAGTCGGCGTAGCGGCAAAATTTGCAGCAGACTGGTGAGCGATTTGCGATGAATGGGCCGCGTAATGTGCGTGCTGCCTTCGCGTTCGAGCTGCTCGACCAAGCGACCGCCGGCAGACATCACATACGACTCATGGCCGGCCTCAATCAGTGCTTTGGCTATTTCTAATGTGCCGCGCTCAACGCCGCCGCTATTGAGCGCCGGTAATAACTGCAGCACTTTCATGCGTGTTTTTTCCGTTTTCTTGCGTAATGCACCGTGCCATCAGCCTGACTCTTAAAGCGCCGATGAAACCACATGTATTGCGCCGGTGCACGGCTTATCAGATCAGCGAGTGCGGTATTGATGCGCGTGGCATCGAGCACGTCATCGCCGCTGGGGTAGCCGTCTAGCGCCGGTGTGAAGCTCAGCGAGTAACGGTCGTCGCTGTGGCGCTCGAAATGCGAAAATAACACGGCGGAGCCATTGACCTTGGCCATGCGACTGGTGGCGGTGAGGGTGGCGGCGGGCACACCAAAAAATGGCGCCATGACGCCCTGTTTGAGGCCGAAGTCTTGGTCCACGGATGTCCACACGGTTTCGCCGTTTTTCAGCGCTTTAAATAAGGTGCGCATGTCGGCGTGATCGATTTGGCCGGTGTAGAGCTGGGCGCGGCGGTTGCGAATAAACCAGTCGGCCACTGGATTGTTTTGTGGACGGTAGACCACTTGCAGCGGAAACTGCTGCGAAATAATGACGCCGCTCAAGTCCAAGTGGCTGTAATGCGCGCCGAGAATAATCACGCCACGGCCGCGGGCATGGGCCGCTTGCACGTGTTCGAGGCCGACCACGTGGCAGTCTTTGAGCAGGCGCTGTGGCGCGCGCATCCAGCCGCGCGCGACTTCCATCACCCCAATGCCGCCTTGGCGAAACACATCGCGGACTAGCGCTTCGCGTTTGGTCTCGGTCAGCGCGGGAAAGCACAGCGTGAGGTTCACGCGCGTGTCATTCACGCGCGATGGCACGAGCCGATACGCCAGTGCACCGATGCCGGCGCCGATAGCTTTTAGCATCACCCACGGCAGCCAGCCGAGCAGGCACATCAGGCCGAGGCCCAGCCACATTGGCCAATAGCGCGGGTGCAGCATGGCCAGCGTGATGCCATCGTTGGCGCGAACAATGCGGCCCATAACCACCTGTCATCAAATCCTAAACACGGTCTAGTGTATGCGGCTAGACTATTTGCCTCCAGTGTTTATCTACGCCGGCACCGAGCTTTTAAGCGTTAATAAGCAGCGCCACTATTTAACTTTATCGCATTATCCATTAGCTTACGCTTTATCTATTTATGTTTAATGGGAGTCGCGCATGCGTCGTACCGACCTCAGTGCAGCGCTTCGGTTGGCGCTGGTAAAAGCCGATGGTTATTCGCATGTGCATGCTTTAGTGCCACCGCCAGCGCCTCGTCGGCTGCCTGCGAGTGGCCCGCTATCGGCGGCGCTGCAAGCGGCGCATCAGGCCTTGGGAGCGCTGAAAGCGCATGCCGATTTGTTGCCCAACACGGATTTATTAACGCGAACGTTGGCGCGCCGAGAGGCGGTGCAAAGCTCCCAAATTGAGGGCACTAGAACGCAGCTGCATGAGTTGCTGGAGTTCGAAGCCACAGGCGGCGAGGGTATGCCTACCGATGCCACGATCACCGAGCGTTATGTCGAGGCCTTGGAGCTTGGCCTGAATGCATTGCGCGGGGCAGGTACTCGCCAGGCGCTTTCATTGGGGCTGATCAAGGAGATGCATCGCGTCTTGATGCAAGATGGTCAGGCCGCACTGACGCCGGGCAAATACCGAGAAAAACAGGCGTGGATTGGTGCCGGTACACGCATTGAAGAGGCGACCTTTGTGCCACCACCACCAGCCTATATTGCCGACTGCATGCGCGAGCTTGAGGTTAGCTTGCTGCAGTACGAGATGGCTGAGGATGAGTATGGTGAGTTGTCGATTATTGCGCAGGTGGCGATGGCGCACGCGCAGTTCGAAACCATCCATCCGTTTGCCGATGGCAATGGTCGTGTCGGGCGCTTACTCATCCCGCTGATGCTGGCGGCAGAGGGCTATCCGCCACTGTATGTGTCGGGCTATTTACTCAGTCGCCGCCGCGATTATTACGACGCGCTGGCGGCGGTTCAGCTGCAAGGCAAGTGGGCTGAATGGATCATTTTTCTATGCCAGGCCATTTGTAACGCTGCCGATTCGGCTATTGCCATTGCTCGTGATCTCAACGCGATTGAGTTGGCATGGCTTGCATCGCTCAATGACCTGCGCGTCGATGCAGCAGCGCGTCGCCTGCCTAGCTTATTGCTGGGCTATCCCGTAGTGACGGTGCGGCAAGTGGCGCGCCTGCTCACTATTTCCTTTCCGGCGGCCAATAAAGCCATCGAGCAGCTGGTTGCGCGCGGCATATTAACGGAGCCATCTCGCCGGAGAAATCGGGTGTTTTATGCCCATGCGATTCTCGAGCGCTTGGCCATGCCTTGATTTGATTTTTGCGGGTAGACTATTTGCCTCCAGTGTTTCTGTAGGAGGCGCGCTTGCCTCGTTGGCTTTATTCCTTGTTGCTCTATGTGGCCATGCCGCTGATCTTTTTGCGCCTGCATGTGCGTGGCCGCGAAGCGCCAGCGTATCGGCTGCGCTGGCGCGAGCGCTTGGGTTATGCGCCGCACCAGCGTGCGGCCCGCGATGGCCCGGCGCCGACCGCCGCCAATGCCCCAGCGCTCACTCGTCCGCTGTGGCTGCATGCCGTCTCGCTGGGCGAGACGCTAGCGGCGCGGCCATTGGTTGAGGCCATTCGCGAGCATTATCCAAATTTGCCGCTGCTCATCACCACCATGACACCTACCGGCTCAGCGCAGGTGCGGGCGATTTGGGGCGATGACAGCGCCGATTTCGCTCACGTCTATGCGCCCTACGATTTTCCGCAGGCGGTGCGGCGTTTTCTTGCGCATTGGCAGCCGCGCGCGCTGGTCATTATGGAGACTGAGCTGTGGCCCAATACGCTGGTGCAAGCGCGGGCGCGCGGCATTCCGGTGATGCTCGCCAATGCTCGGCTGTCGGCGCGCTCGGCGCGCGGTTATGAGCGCGCGGGGCGTTTGGGCGCGGAGCTGATGCGCCAACTGAGCGTGGTGGCGGCGCAAGATGAAGCCACCGCCGAGCGCTTTTGTGTGCTCGGCGTGCCATCGAGTCAGGTGGTGTGCACCGGCAGTGTGAAGTTTGATCTGGAGGTGCCCAGCAGTTTGGCTGATGACGCGGCGCGCTGGCGGGTGGCGTGGTCGCTGCACCAACGCCCGGTGTGGGTGGCGGCGAGCACGCATGCCGGCGAAGATGAGATTGTGCTGGCGGCGCATCGGCAGGTTTTGCAGGCGCATCCTGAGGCCTTGCTGATGCTGGTGCCGCGTCATCCGGAGCGTTTCGATGGCGTCGCCAAGCTCATCAGCTCGCAAGGGTTTAGCGCGGTGCGGCGCTCATCACATGAGCCAGTGACTGCCGACACGCAGGTGTTATTGGCCGATAGCATGGGCGAGTTGCTGCTCTGGCTGGCGATGAGCCGCGTGGCATTGATCGGCGGCTCCTTGCTCGCGCCCGGCGGCGGTCATAATACGCTGGAGCCGCTGGCGGTGGGCGTGCCGACGCTGACCGGGCCGCACTTCACCAATTTCCAAAGTATCAATGAGTCGCTGCTGGCCGCCGGTGCGCTGAGCGTTGTCAGCGATGCCGAGAGCCTCACGCGGGCCGTGTTGGCGCGCTTTACAGATGCAGACTTAGTGGCCACCGAGCGCGCCGCCGGCGCCGCGGTGATGCACGCCAATCAAGGCGCGGTGGCTAGGCAGCTGCAATTGTTAGCGCCGTGGCTAGGTGCTTCAACGCTCGCTGCTGAGTCTGCCAATAGTCATTCAATATGAACCTCATCACCTTTGAGGCCGATGACCTGATTGCGCCGAACACGCTGGTATTGCGCGATCGCCGGCTTCAGCACCTGCTTGGCGTGCACAAAGCCCAGGTCGGCGACTCACTCAAAGTCGGTGAGCTCGGCGGCCTGATGGGCCACGGCGAGCTCATCGCGCTCACGAGCGATGAGGCCACGCTACGCATTTGCCTCGATACGCCGCCGCCGGCAAAGCGCGATGTCATCCTCGTGTTGGCGCTGCCGCGGCCAAAAATGCTCAAGCGCATTTTGCAAATGGTGGTGACGCTGGGCGTCAGTGAGTTGGTGTTGATCAATAGCTATCGCGTGGAAAAAAGCTTTTGGCAAAGTCCGTGGCTGAGTGAGGCGGCGATGGCTGAGCAGCTGCGACTGGGTCTGGAGCAGGCGGGCGACACGGTGGCGCCGCGCGTGAGTTTGCGGCCGCGCTTTAAGCCCTTCGTGGAAGATGACTTGCCGGCGCTCATGCAGGGGCGCGATGGCTGGGTGGCGCACCCAGTGCTACGGCAGGCTGGCGCCACGGGGCAGCCGGGCGATATCACAACCGCGCCCACACAAAGGCTCGCGCCAAGCGCCGCACCCACCCTGCTGGCCATCGGCCCTGAGGGCGGGTTTATTGCCTACGAGGTGGAAAAACTTCAAGCGGCGGGGCTGCAATGCTGTGACCTAGGCCCGCGTATTTTGCGCGTGGAGACTGCCGTGGCCGTGGCGCTTGGGCAGTTATTGCCCTGAGCGCCAGCTGCCAAAACGTCTAATTAGCGCTCAGCCAGCCATTCACCGTGGCGACACTGGCCTCATCCAACTGACCGGCCAAGGCCTTCAAGCGCAGGCTATTAATCACGTAGTCATAGCGCGCGTTGGCGTAGTCGCGACTCGCCGCAAACACGCGTGTCTCGGCCTGCAAAAGCTCAACGATATTGCGCGAGCCTACCGAGTAGCCGGCTTGCGCGGCTTCGCGGGCAAGCTCTGCCGAGCGCAGCGCGCGCTGGCGGGCGGCTAAGCGTTGGCTATCGGTGCTCACCGTCATAAACGCAGTGCGCGTGGCATTAACCACTTGATGCTCCTGCGCCCGCGCCGCGGCACGAGCGGCATCGGCCTGATAGCCCGCTTGCTTAACGAGTGCGCGCGTGCGTCCGCCGGCAAATAATTCCCAGCGTGCCTCCACACCCACTGCGGTTTGGCGACCGGCTTGGAAGTTAATCGGCGAGCCGGTGGGCAATAGGCTCGGCACATCTTCGACAATATCGGAGTTGCGAATATTGCCAGTGCTGGCGTAGAGATCGACCGATGGCAAATAGCCGGCGCGTTGCGCTTGCTTGGCTTTATCGGCGGCGCTGGCGGCAAAACGCGCGGCAATCAAGCCCGGGTTATGCTGCTTGGCGAGTGCGGCCCAGGCCTTCGAATCGTTAGGCACTGGCGTTGGTGTCGGAATGTTTTCCGGCAACGGCGACAGGTCATCGACCTCGGTGGCGAGTGCGGCGTTGAGCGTCTCACGCGCATGGGTCAGGCCAATCTCGGCACTGAGTCGCTCAGCGATCGCGGTGTCGCGCTGGGCCTCGGCCTCAACGACATCGGAGCGAGCAATCACGCCCACCTTAAACTGCGCCTCGGCTTTATCGCGCTGCTGACCGAGGGCCTTTTCCTGCGCCTGTGCCAGCGCCAGCGTGTCTTCTGCACGCAGCACATCGAAGTAAGCACTCGCCACGCCTAAAAATAAATCCTGCGTACGATTGTCGGCCTCGGCTTCTTGCTGCGAGCGTTGCGCACTAATGGCCTTGTACTGATACCACGCATCCCAATGAAACAAAGGCTGTGTGAGACGTGCGCCCCAGGTGGTTTGGTTGTATTCGAGCTTGCCCGGCACGCTGGTTTGGCTGTTTAAGTTGAGCTCGCTATAGCTGGCCTCTGCGCCTAAGTGCGGCAGTAAAGCCGAGCGCGCAATAATCGTGGACTGGCCCGCCGCCAAGCGCTGCGCCCGCACCGCCGCTAGGTTTGGGTCATTGACCGCGGCCAGCCGGATGGCACCCAACAAGTCGAGGGCCTGTGCCGGCATAGCAAAACAGGCCGCCACAGACAGCAAGGTAAGGCGCAGCAGATGTGACGGGCGGTGCGAGAAATGGCGCATGGCAGTAGCTCAAAAAAATACCAACGAAGCCTAAGCTGCAGCTGCTGAAGGCGCAAGTCATTGGCGGTGATGCGTTCGCGCCAGATAAGGCCCATGTTGGCCATGCGTCGTGTTGTGACAGCAGGCCCTCGCGCTATATAGTGGCGCATCGCCGAGCGGCCCAGCCGCCGCTATTCACTACGCCATCAGGATGAGCCCATGAATTCGCCCGAAAAAGCCTTTTTAAGCAGCCAAGCCACGGTCGATGCCGCGGCTATCGCGCCCTTGCCGAACTCGCGCAAAGTCTATGTCACCGGCTCACGAGCCGATATTCGCGTGCCACAGCGCGAGATCAGCCTCGGCGACACGCACACCAACACCGATGTTGAAAAAAATGCGCCAGTCATTGTTTATGACACCTCCGGCCCCTACACCGACCCATCGGTGAAAATCGACATTCGCCAAGGCTTGGCCAGCGTGCGCGCCAATTGGATCGATGAGCGTGGCGATGTCGACCTGCTCAGCGGCGTGAGTTCGACGTTTGGTTTGCAGCGCGAAAAAGACCTGACCACGGCGAACTTGCGTTTTGGCCACACACGCCAGCCGCGTCGCGCCAAAGCCGGCATGAATGTCTCGCAAATGCACTACGCGCGTCGCGGCATCATCACGCCGGAAATGGAATATGTGGCGATTCGCGAAAATCAGCGTTATGAGGCCATGGCCGACAGCGGCTTGCTGCACCATCAGCACCCAGGGCAGAGCTTTGGCGCGGCCATTCCGAAGATCATCACGCCGGAGTTTGTGCGCGAAGAAATCGCACGTGGTCGCGCGATTATTCCCGCCAACATCAACCACACCGAACTCGAGCCGATGATCATTGGCCGTAATTTCTTGGTCAAGGTCAACGCCAATATCGGTAACTCGGCGTTGGGCTCATCGATCGATGAAGAAGTGGAAAAAATGACCTGGGCCATCCGTTGGGGTGGCGATACCGTGATGGATCTCTCCACCGGCAAAAATATCCACGAAACCCGCGAATGGATTATTCGTAATTCGCCGGTGCCGATTGGCACCGTGCCGGTCTATCAGGCGCTAGAAAAAGTCGGCGGTGTCGCTGAAGACCTGACCTGGGAGCTCTACCGCGACACGCTCATTGAGCAGGCCGAGCAGGGCGTTGATTACTTCACGATTCATGCCGGTGTGCTGCTGCGCCACGTGCCATTGACCGCCAAGCGCATGACCGGCATCGTCTCGCGCGGCGGTTCGATCATGGCGAAATGGTGCCTCGCGCATCACAAAGAAAACTTCCTCTACACGCATTTCGAAGACATCTGCGAGATCATGAAGGCCTACGATGTGTCCTTCTCACTCGGCGATGGTCTGCGCCCCGGCTCGATTGCCGATGCCAATGACGCCGCGCAGTTTGGCGAGCTCGAAGCGCTCGGCGAGCTCACCAAAATCGCCTGGAAGCACGATGTGCAAACCATGATCGAAGGCCCCGGTCACGTGCCCATGCATCTGATTAAAGAGAACATGGATAAGCAGCTCGAATGCTGCGATGAAGCGCCGTTCTACACCTTGGGCCCGCTCACCACCGACATCGCGCCGGGCTACGATCACATCACCTCCGGCATCGGTGCTGCCATGATCGGCTGGTTTGGCTGCGCCATGCTTTGCTACGTGACGCCGAAAGAGCATTTGGGTCTGCCCAATAAAAAAGATGTCAAAGACGGCATCATCACTTATAAAATTGCTGCGCACGCGGCGGATTTGGCGAAGGGCCATCCGGGCGCGCAAATTCGCGACAACGCGCTCAGCAAGGCGCGCTTTGAATTCCGCTGGGATGACCAGTTCAACCTCGCGCTCGATCCCGACACCGCGCGTGAATATCACGACGAAACGCTGCCAAAAGAGGCGCATAAAGTCGCGCATTTCTGCTCCATGTGCGGGCCAAAATTCTGCTCCATGAAAATCACCCAAGACGTGCGCGATTACGCCGACAAGCTCGATGCCGGCAAGACCGCCGAGGAGTTGGCGGCGGCCGAAAAAGGCATGGCGGAAATGTCGGCAGAGTTTCGTCGCCAAGGCGCGCAGCTCTACAAGGAGGTCTAATGGACACCGTCGAGATTCTTCAGCGCGACACGGTCTATCAAGGCTTTTATCGCCTCGATAAAGTGCGCCTGAAGCATCGCCAATTCGACGGCTCCATGGGCCCTGAGATCAGCCGCGAGCTGTTTGTTCGGCCACCGGCGGTGGGTGTCTTGGTCATCGACCCTAACACCAGCGATCTGCTACTCATTGAGCAGTTTCGTGTGGGTGCCATGGCCGACAAATATCCCTGGCAAATCGAAGTGGTGGCGGGGCTGATTGAGCCCGGCGAGTCGCTCGAAGCCGTGGCCATCCGCGAGACCTTGGAAGAGGCCGGCGTGGTGATTGCCGAGCTGGAAAAAGTCTTTGAGTTCATGCCCAGTGCCGGCGGTTCCGACGAGCGCTTCACCTTGTTCGTCGCGCCGGCGGATTTATCGCGCGCCGGTGGCGTGCACGGGGTCGCTGCTGAGGGCGAAGACATTCGCGTCACCGTGGTGAGTCTGAATCAGGCCCAGCAATGGCTGGCGCAAGGTCGCATCAACAATGCGCCGTGCATGCTGGCGGTGCAGTGGTACGCCGCCCACCGCGAGCGCCTGAAAAAGAAGTGGGGTAAATAACCCCCATGTGGCCACGGTACACCGTCGATCTGGCGGGCATGCATGCACTTTACGAACTCAATTACGCGCGCATGATCAAGCTCTTGCGCGGTGCTGGTGTGCAGGGCCGCGTCGGTTTTATCGCGCCCATCGAATTTGCTTGGGGCGAGTCGGTGCAGCATGGCGACTTGCTCTTGCCGCAGCCGGTGTTGCAGCTCAGTCGCGTTGAGCAAACGCGTTACACCGAAACCTGGCGTTTGGCACAAATGACGCCGACGCTGCCGTGGTGCCCTGAGCTCGACATGGAAGTGCGCCTCTACCACGACGCGCACATGGCCGATGTGCTGCGCTTTCAACGCGCGCGGCGCATTCCGGCGATCGTCCAGCTCTGCGATCAGCACGGCTGGCGCGTCAACGAAAAACAATTAGTGAATCAATTTTTAGGTGACTGTTTGCAGCACTGCTTGGCCTATGGTCATGCCCGTGATCCGCGATTATTGCCTGATTTTTCGCGCTGGGATGGTCTGTCGCGACCCCCATTAGCGCCCTCGGAGGATGTGGAATGACAGCTTACGGCGCCTCAGCCATTGAAGTGTTGACCGGGCTAGACCCGGTGCGCAAACGCCCAGGCATGTACACCGACACCACGCGACCCAACCATTTGGTGCAAGAAATTCTCGACAACTCGGTCGACGAGGCGCTCGGCGGTTTTGCTGATGAAGTGCGCGTGATATTACACGCCGATGGCCTCATTGAAGTCAGCGACAATGGCCGCGGCATGCCGGTCGATATTCATCCTGAGCATGGCGTTTCCGGCATTGAGCTGATCCTCACGCGCTTGCACGCGGGCGGCAAATTCTCCGGCAAAAATTACAAATTTTCCGGCGGCCTACACGGCGTTGGTGCCTCCGTGGTCAATGCGCTATCGACGCATTTAGAGGTCGAAGTGAAGCGCAACGGCCAACTCTGGCGCATGAGCTTTGCCGATGGCCATAAGCGCGACGAGCTGCAAATTGTCGGCGACTGCGGCAAGCGCGCGACTGGCACCGTGGTGCGTTTTCGCCCAAATGCCAGTTATTTCGATTCGCCGAAAGTCTCAGTCACCAAGCTCAAGCATGTGCTGCGCGCCAAAGCTGTGCTTTGCCCCGGCTTGCACATGCATTTTCACGATGCCGCCAGCGGCGAGCGCCTCGAATGGCATTATCAAGCCGGTTTGCGTGACTACTTGGTGGAGGCCACCGATGGCTGGCAACGCTTGCCCGAGGAGCCATTTTTAGGGCAGTTCGAGTCCACTGCCGAGGCCGTGGATTGGGCTGTGCTGTGGCTGCCCGAGGGCGGCGAACTCACGCAAGAGTCCTACGTGAACTTGATTCCCACGGTGCAGGGCGGTACCCACGTGAATGGTCTGCGCAGTGGCCTGCTTGATGCCCTGCGCGAGTTTTGCGAATTTCGCAGCCTATTGCCGCGTGGCATTAAGCTCGCGCCCGAAGACCTCTGGGATCGCTGCGCGTTTGTGCTCTCAGTGAAGATGCAGGACCCGCAATTTGCCGGCCAAACCAAGGAGCGTTTGAGCTCGCGCGAGTCGGCGGCATTTGTCTCGGGCGTGGTGAAAGACGCGTTTTCGCTCTACCTAAATCAACACACGGAGATGGCCGAGCAGCTCGCGCAGCTGGTCATCAACTCTGCACAACGACGCTTGAAGCAAAACAAGCAGGTCGCGCGTAAACGCATCACCTCGGGCCCGGCGCTGCCCGGCAAACTCGCCGATTGTGCTGGCTCAGACATTGCTCGCAGCGAGTTATTTCTGGTGGAAGGTGACTCCGCTGGCGGCTCGGCCAAGCAAGCGCGCGATCGTCAATTTCAAGCGGTGATGCCGCTGCGCGGGAAAATTCTCAATACCTGGGAGGTCGAGTCCACGCAGATTCTGGCCTCACAAGAAGTGCATGATATTGCCGTGGCGCTGGGCGTGGACCCCGGTTCGGAAGACTTAAGCGGCCTGCGCTATGGCAAGGTCTGCATCCTCGCCGATGCCGACTCCGATGGTCTGCACATTGCTACGCTGTTGTGCGCGCTGTTTGTGCAGCATTTCCCGGCCTTAGTGCGCGGCGGCCATGTTTGCGTGGCGATGCCACCGTTGTTTCGCATCGACTTGGGCAAGCAAGTGTTTTATGCCCTCGATGAAGCTGAGAAAAAAGGCATTTTGGATCGCCTAGAGGCTGAAAATAAGCGCGGCCGCCCACAGGTCACGCGTTTTAAAGGCCTCGGCGAGATGAACCCGCTGCAGCTGCGCGAAACCACCATGGCGCCCGATACGCGCCGGCTCATTCAGCTGGTGCTCGATGAGCCTGAAGCCACCCAAGAAATGATGGATATGCTGCTGGCGAAAAAACGCTCCGGTGATCGCAAGGCCTGGCTAGAAAGCAAAGGCAATTTGGCCGATGTAGACGTCTGATGCGCAGTCATGTACATTTTAAATGTACAGTTGGCAATTCGCGTAGAGGTGGTCTATGCATACAGTGACGGCAACAGAATTTCGCCAAAACCTGTTTCACTATTTAGCTGAGGTTGAGCACGGAGGCTGTGTGCATATTCAAATTCGTGGGCGCGTGGTGGCGCGTCTGGAGCCGGTGGTCGATGCCGCTGAGGCCGCGCGTGAGCGTCTGCATGCTATCGCGAGCGAGATTATTGTCGGCGATGTGTTGAACTCAGCCAATGATGACTGGACGGGCGATGCTGAGCATTTGTGACACCCATATGCTGATTTGGTGGTCGGTGGACTCGCCCAAGCTCAGTGCGCGTGCGCGCGAGGCGATGGAGAAGGCGAGTGCCGCGGGCGAGTTGGTCATTGCCGACATCACGCTATGGGAAGTGGCCATGCTCACCGCGCGCGGGCGCCTGCAGTTGCCGGTGGCGGCGAGTGTCTATATGGCGGATCTTTTGGCGGCTTTGCGGCTCACGGTATTGCCCATTACGCCGGCGATTGCTGAGGCCTCGCAAGCGACGGATATTAAACAGGGCGATCCGGCCGACCGCCTGATTGCCGCCACGGCGCGAGTGCATCAGGCGCAATTACTCAGCGCCGATGCGCAGTTTCGTGAGCTTGCCGACCTCGCGGTGGTGTACTAATGGCGCAGTGCTTGCGCACCAACAGACAACAACAACGGATTTGATGAATGACCGATGAGCTGATGCTGCCGAGCGACGGCACCGAACTCGTGCCCATGCGCACCTACACCGAGCAGGCTTATCTGAACTACTCGATGTATGTCATTAAAGACCGCGCGCTGCCGCATATCGGCGATGGCTTGAAGCCGGTGCAGCGCCGCATTGTCTATGCCATGAGTGAGCTCGGCCTGAAAAACACCGCCAAGCATAAAAAGTCTGCGCGCACGGTCGGTGATGTACTCGGCAAATACCATCCGCACGGTGACTCGGCCTGCTACGAGGCCATGGTTTTGATGGCGCAACCGTTTAGCTACCGTTACCCCTTAGTCGATGGCCAAGGCAACTGGGGTTCGCCGGATGACCCGAAATCTTTCGCCGCCATGCGCTACACCGAGGCCAAGCTTTCGCCCTACGCCGACACGCTGCTCGCCGAGCTCGAGCAGGGCACGGTGGATTGGCAGCCTAATTTCGATGGCTCGCTCGATGAGCCCTGCGTATTGCCCGCGCGCCTGCCGAATTTATTGCTCAATGGCACCACCGGCATCGCGGTCGGCATGGCCACCGATATCCCCGCGCACAACCTGCGCGAGATCGCGCAAGCCACCATCGCGCTGCTCAATGATCCCGGCCTGTCGCTCGATGACCTCTGCGAGTTCGTGCAGGGGCCAGACCTGGCCACCGCCGCTGAGATCATCACGCCGCGCCATGAGCTGGTGCAGATGTATGCCAGCGGTCGCGGCGGCTTCAAAATGCGCGCGGTCTATGAGATCGACGATGGCGATATCATCATCACGGCATTGCCGCATCAGGTCTCGGGCGCGAAAATCCTCACGCAAATTGCCGATCAAATGCAGGCGAAAAAACTGCCGTGGGTGGCTGATCTGCGCGATGAATCCGATCACGAAAATCCCACACGCTTAGTCGTGGTGCCGCGCTCCAACCGAGTCGATGTTGAGCAGCTCATGGGGCATTTATTTGCCACCACCGAGCTTGAGACTAGCTATCGCGTCAATATGAATGTCATTGGTCTCGATGGCCGCCCGTGCGTCATGGGTTTGCGTGAGATGCTCAGCGAGTGGCTGGAGTTCCGCACGCTGACCGTGCGCCGACGCTTGCAGCATCGCCTCGATAAAGTCTTGGCGCGTCTGCACATCCTCGATGGCTTACTCATCGCCTTCTTAAATATCGACGAAGTCATTCGCATCATCCGCTATGAGGAAGAGCCGAAGGCGGAGCTGATGCTGCGTTTTGGTCTCAGCGATATGCAGGCCGAGGCCATCTTGGAGTTGAAGCTGCGGCATTTGGCCAAGCTCGAAGAGATGCGCATTAAAGGCGAGCAAGATGAGCTCGCCAAAGAGCGCGATCAGCTGCAAAAAACCTTGGGCTCGCACTTGCTGCTAAAGCGATTGATCATCAAAGAAATCGAGGCCGATGCCGCCAAATATGGCGACACAAGGCGCTCGCCGTTGGTGGAGCGCCGCGAATCCGAAGCCTTAAAAGAAAGTGATTTAACGCCCGCCGAGCCCGTTACCGTGGTGCTTTCTGATAAAGGCTGGGTGCGCGCGGCCAAGGGTCACGATGTTGATGGCAATGCACTCAGCTACAAAGCCGGCGATGGCTATTTGGCGCAAGCGGCGGGCAAGTCCAATCAGCAGGCTATTTTCATGGATAGTACCGGGCGCAGTTATTCGTTGCTGGCCAATACCCTGCCCAGTGCGCGCGGGCAGGGCGAGCCGCTGACCACTAAGCTCAACCCACCCGCGGGCGCACGCTTTGTCTGCGTCATCATGGGCGACACCGCGCAGCGTGTGTTGCTCAGCAGCAGCGGCGGTTACGGCTTTATTGGCACACTCGCCGACATGGAAGCCGGCAATCGCAATGGCAAAGCCTTGCTGACCTTACCCGCCGGCTCCGAGGTGGTGGCGCCAGTACTGCTTAAAGGTAGCGACAAAGATCAGCTCGCGGTGCTTAGCACGGGCGGGCGCTTATTGGTCTTCCCGATTGCCGATTTGCCGCGACTGGCCAAAGGTAAAGGTAATAAGCTGATGAATTTAAGCGCCAGTGAGGGCGAGAAAATCGTACAAGTCTTGCCGATTGCCGAGGGCCAAAAACTCACCGTTATTGCCGGTGCACGACACGTCACGCTCAATGACAAAGACCTCGGGCATTACGTGGGTGAGCGCGGCCGGCGCGGCCAGAAATTGCCGCGTGGTTTCCAAAAAGTCGATGGTCTGCGGGTGGAGTAAGCAATGCGTGAAATTTTACTAGTCTCCATTGCCGGTCCCGATCGACCCGGCATCAGCGCAGTGCTCACGCGTGCCTTGGCCGCACATAAAGTCAATGTGCTCGATGTTAGTCAGGCGGTTATCCACGACCAGCTCACGCTAGGGCTGGTGATTGAAACCGGCGGCGAGCAAGACTCGGCGATACTCATGCGCGCAGTGCTCTTTGAGGCGCATGCCTTGGGGCTGCAAGCGCGTTTCACGCCGATCAGTGCCGACAGCTATCACCAGTGGGTCTCCGGGCACGGCAAGGCGCGCTATATCCTCACCGTGCTGGCACGCAAAGTCACCGCCGAACACTTAGCGGCCATGACCAAACTCATTGCCGAGCAAGGCTTAAACATCGATGGCCTGCAGCGTCTTTCAGGCCGTGTCGCGCTCGAAGGCGAGGGCGGCAGTGCGCACGCCAAGGCCTGCGTGGAGTTCTCGGTGCGCGGCGAGCCATCCTCGCCCGATGCCTTGCGCGCCGAACTGCTGCGGCTGGCCGGCGAGCACGGCATCGACATCGCCTTCCAAAAAGACAATGCCTTCCGACGCAACCGCCGGCTCGTGTGTTTCGACATGGACTCCACGCTTATTGAGCATGAAGTCATCGATGAGCTCGCCAAAGCCGCGGGCGTCGGCGAGCAGGTTGCCGCGATCACCGAGCGCGCCATGCTCGGTGAGCTCGATTTCACGCAGAGCTTTGAGGCGCGCGTAGCGCTCTTAAAGGGCCTCGATGCTACCGTGCTAGAGTCTATCGCGCAGTCGCTGAAACTCACCGAAGGCGCTGAGCACCTCATGCTCACGCTAAAAGCCCTAGGCTATAAAACCGCCATTCTCTCGGGCGGCTTTAACTATTTTGGCGAATACCTGCAGCGCAAACTCGGCATCGATTATGTCTATGCCAACCAGCTCGAAATCGAGCACGGCCAAGTCACCGGCCGTGTCACGGGGCAAGTCGTCGATGGCAATCGCAAGGCCGACCTACTGCGCATGATTGCCAAGAAGGAGGGCGTGAACCTCGAGCAGGTCATTGCCGTGGGCGATGGTGCCAACGACCTGCCCATGCTCAGCATCGCCGGCCTCGGCATCGCCTTCCGCGCCAAACCGCTGGTGCGCGCCAACGCCAAACAGGCCATCTCCACGCTCGGCCTCGATGGCATCTTGTATTTGCTCGGCGTCCGCGATCGGGATTTGGACGAGGCCTAAGTTGCTTCCAGCGATTGCAGTTAGGCCACAAAGTCGCTATAAAACACAACATAATAACAACATGGTTTCTTACTCATGCGCCTACTCTCAACTCCCCTTAGAACCTCGCTGACCGCATTATCTGTTGCGTGTTTGCTTTCTGCCTGTGGCGGCAGCGATAGCGGCAGCTTCGGATTTAATGACTCACAAGCCGACACACGCAACACCACAAGTGGTCGCGTGATTGATGGCTACGTTAGCGGCGCCACGGTGTGCTTCGATGCCAACGCCAACGCTATTTGTAACCTCAACGAAATTCAAACACTTAGCGCGCTAGACGGCTCATACACCTTACCCATGAGCGGTGACGGAAAAGTATTGGCTACTGGTGGCACAAACACCGACACCATGTCACCGAATGAGCTAATTTTATTAGCGCCCAATACCTTAGCGGCGAACTCTAGCAATACTCGCCAAATTACCCCGTTAACCACGCTCGCTAGTATTGGAGATAATCCGCAAGACGCCGTGGCGTTGGCAAGTTTTGTTAAGCAAGGTTTTGGTTTAGCCAACGGCTTTGATTTATTTCGTGATGACCCCATTGCTGGTGCCAATGCTAGCTCTGCCACTGCCGATCAGCGCTCAGCCGCTTTAAATGTGCATCGTGCTGGTGTGCAAGTGGCGAATACCGTGCTCACTAGCATGGCGCTCGATAATGACAAGTCCGCTGCCGGCCAAGCGAAAAAATTCAACACGATTTTGGCTTTAATCACCGCACAGATGAGCGCAAATCAACCAGCGAATTTGGCTGACGAAATGCAAGTGCGTAACGTCTTAACTTCGGGCAGTAACGTTGCACCCAGCGCGGCGCAAATTACGCGATTGGCAAGCGCAAACCGAGCGGTGCAAATGGCGGCTAGTACTTCGGCCATCGGCATGGAGCAAAACAGCTATCTCAATGCGTTAGCCACTAATCCCAACCCCATGGATCCCAGCAACCCCGGTGATGGTAACGGTGATGGCGATAACGGCGGCGGCACAACGCCTCCCGACAATGGCGATATGGGTGGCTTCGATCCAGCGGACTTCTTAAGCCCAACCGTGCTCTGCAATATCCCAGTGTTAGGTGAGATCTTAGTCGAGCAGGTCTTAGCCACATTATTTGGGCCACTGCCGCTACCCATCCCTGGTTTTGATAACTTAGTGTGCCCAGAGGCCGGTGATGGTGGCTTTGAGTTCCCAAGCATTCCTGGTCTGCCGGGTTTACCCGGCATGGGTGATGCCGGCGCTGGCGGCGACTCACCCCTGCCAAGCTTCCCCGGTCTGCCAGCGGGCGATGGTGGGGCATTACTCTCGGTACTGACTGACCCACTGAGCAGTGGTCTGTGCTTGGTGCCAGTGTTGGGTTCGGGACTTCTTGATGCGCTGAGCATGATTCCCAGCAATCCGCTTTTGGCGTTTGTGCCTTGCCCTGAAGCCGAAGGTGGCTTTGAGTTCCCAGGCTTTGGTTGATCGCTAAACTAAGCTCCGTTCACGAAAAACCACTACCTCGGTAGTGGTTTTTTTATTCCGGCAAGTTCACCCCGCAGGCGGCCAGAAAGCGTCGCAGCCCGCGCGTGGTGTATTTATTTTTGTGGCGCAACACAAACAGTGAGCGGCGCAAATCTAAAAAGGGCGTGTCTAAAATCACAATACGCCCGGCATCATGGACCTCTTGTAAGGTCATGCGCGAAGCGCAACCGAGACCAATATTAGCCTCCACTGCGCGACGAATCGCCTCGGTGTGACTGAGCTCCAGCCGCACATTGAGGCCCACGAGCTTGCCCGCCACCGCGTTATCAAAGACCTCGCGGGTGCCAGAGCCGGGCTCGCGCAAAATCCATTGCGCCAGTCCTAAATCCTCTGCCGACAATGATGGCTTCTGTGCCAATGGGTGTTCAGGGCTGGCAAATATCACCAGCTCATCATCGACCCAGGGCAGCACATCGATATCGGGGTCGTGGCAGAAGCCCTCAATAAAGCCAATATCGCAGGTGAACTGCCGCACCGACTCAATGACATGGCGCGTGTTGCCGACATCGAGGCTGATTTCTGCCTCAGGATGCAGCTGTAGGTAGTCGCCAATGCGCTGCGGCATGAGATAGTTGCCGACACTCAAGCTCGCACCAATGCGCAGCCGGCCACTGCCGGGCAAATCGCCTTTGCAAATATCCTCAATTTCACGCACGCGCGCTACGGCCTCGAGCGCTAATGGCAGGAGACGATGACCGAGGTCGTTGATTTGCAAGCGACGGCCCACGCGGTCGAAGACCTTCTCGCCCAGCTGATTTTCGAGGTCTGAGAGTGCCATGCTGGTCGCACTTTGTGTGAGGTTGAGCCATTCGGAGGCTCGGGTCACGCTACCTTCGCGGGCAACAGCGGCAAACACATCGAGTTGTTTTAGGGTAATACGCATGAGCGAGCCACTGCTAAAAAGAGGTCACTAGCTTAGCGTGATCTGTCAGCCAAAAACAAAACACCCCGCACGAAGGCGGGGTGTTTGTTGTTACTTATCGCGCTAAGGCGAATGGGTCACCGAGGCTTATAGGCCGAGTAGACCCAACAGGCCACCAATTGGTGCCAATGGTGTGCCGGCTAGGGCGCCCGAAATGGGGCCAGCGCCGCCAGCGCCACCAGTGGGCAGGCCGGGCAATGATGGCAAGCCACCAGCACCGCCGGTTGGCAGGCCGCCACCGATCAAATCACCTAAGAGCGGGATGCCGGCCAGTGGGTTGTCGCCACCAGTAGGCAGACCAGGCAAGCCTGCATTGGCGCCATCGCAGTTGCCGGTGAGCTGTAAGCCACAGGTTAGCGGGGCGAGCACGTCGGTCAGTGTTGGCACCAAGCCACCGTTGCCAGCGACTGGGTCAAGGATTGCGCCTAATGAGCCAACGAGTTGGTCAATGCCGCCTTGAATTTGTGGGCCAACAGTACCAGCCAATTGACCGGTAGGGTCGAGGCCAATCAGCGTGCCGGTTAAGTTGCTGAGCAGGTTGTTCAGTGTGTTTTGCACTTCTTGCGATGTGCTGGGGTTTTCCACCTGATTGAGCACGCCACCCAAGTCATTGAGGGTGTCGCCGAGCAGTGTTAGCACACCACCAACAATCGGTGCGGTAACAACTTGGTCAGGCAGGTTGCTGGTCAGCGTGGCGCCGAGCATTTGCACGCCCATGCCGAGTTGATCAACGAGCTCACCGCTGTTGTCGCCATTTTGGATGGCCAAGAGTGGGCCAAGAATGACGTCTAACGGAGTACCGGTTGGGCCGTTAGCTGGTGTACCGTCGCCACCTAAGGTGCCGAGTGCTTCTAATGGCGTGCCAGCAAATGGGTTATTGCCGCCGCTAAATAGGCCAAGCAGTGCGTCGAGTGGTGTGCCAGTTGGGCCGCTAGCGCCGCCGTTGCCACCAGCATTAGCTTGCGAGCCACAGTTAGCAGCAGCGGATGGGTCAGCTAATGCCATTAAGGCATTGGGCAGGTTTACAGTGAGTGACTGCAGTGCCGTGGCTAAGCTGTCGCCACTGGCGAGCAGGGCGGCCTGAAGCGCGGCTGGATCTTGTGTGCCGAGCGTGGTGTTGAGGCTGCCGAGCAGATTGGTTAGCAGGGCATCTGGGCCATCAACCAAGTCATTAACTGTGGGGTCTAAGCAAAAAACCAACGCACCCAGTGGGTTATCGGTGCCAATGGCATTACCTAAGCCGGTGAGCGTGCCGCTCAGTTGTGTTTGTGTGTCATCTAGGATGAGGCGTGGAGGTGTTGGGTTGCCACCACCGCCACCGCCACCTGCGCCGCCACCGCCAGTGCTGCCGCTATTGCCGTCGGCGCCACAAGCCGCCAGGCCTAGTGCAAGCGTGCAGCTCGCGGCCAGCCGTGTCAGTTTTGATACATTCATATAAACCTCTGCATTGCTGTGGTTGCTCAACGACACGCTGAACAACAAAAGTGTGTCTGTGTATTAACGGAGCGGATTGTAAACGCAGCTTGCACAGTAATTTGTAGATCTTTTGTAAAAAACCGTACAAGACTGCTCAGTCACATACAAAAAAACACTATTTTTTGTCGTGGAGATGGCCTAAACGCTGGCCCATGCGCGTTGGAGAGCCACTTACAAAACTCGCCTCCCACGCCATCACGTCGGGTCCAAACAGCACAATGGCTGTTGAGCCTAGGCGAAAGCGACCCAGCTCATCACCACTGTTGAGCGTGATGGCTTGGTCGGCGGTAAAGTCGGTGGTGCGAATGCGTGAGCCAATAGCCTCCACGCCGCCCCACACGGTTTCGATGCTGGCAACGATCATGGCGCCCACTAAAATCACCACCATGGGGCCGGCCTCGGTGTCGAAGTGCGCCACGAGACGCTCATTGCGAGCGAATAAATTCGGCACGGTTTGCGCGGTCAGGGTGTTGACCGAAAACAGGTCGCCGGGCACGTATACACTGCGTGTGAGGCGGCCAGAGAGTGGCATGTGTACGCGATGGTAGTCGCGCGGTGACAAATACACGGTGGCGAATTGGCCGCCAACAAAGGCCTTGGCAGCCTGCTCATCGGCCAGTAAGTCGCCGAGGCTGTAGTCATGACCTTTGGCTTGAAATACGCGATCGGCGGTGATCGGACCGAGCTGTGAAATCGCACCATCGGCCGGGCATAAAATGCTGTCAGCTTCAGTGCATAGGCTGCGTGCGCCCGGTTTTAAGGCGCGTGTGAAAAAGTCGTTAAAGCAGGCGTATCGCGATAAATCCGGTTCCAGTGCCTCGCTCATGTCGACTTGGTAGCGCTCAGCAAAGCGTGAAATAAACGTGTCTTTAATCCACGGCGTGGTGCTGGCGGCGAGCTTGCCGACCACGCGCGACAACGCATGTTGTGGCAAGACATATTGAAACGCGGTGCGCAGACGGTCGACGGAAAAAGCCATGTCGATGAATTCCTTAAGTAAGCAATAAGGCGCGATGGTAATGCAGCGCGCGACTGGCATAAAGCTTTTGTGACGGCGATTAGCGTTGGGCCGGCCAGCTGAGGCTAACCACCAGTCCGGTCGCGTCAGGTGGCCCGTGCAGCGCGAAGCTGTGGCAATGCCAGTTGCCAATGACAGGGTGCGTTACCGGCGAGGCGGCACTGTTGAGACTTTTTAAGTCGATGCGCAAGCCGAGGCCATGGGCTTTTACGAGAGACTCTTTGCGCGTCCAGATGCGTAGAAAGCCGTTTTCATCGTCTGCGTGTGCATGTTCGTCGGGGTGAAAGTAGCGCTGCACGAGGGTCGGGCGCGCGCGTTGCCGGCCTAAGCATTCAATATCAATGCCGAGCGAGCCGGCCTCATCTAGGCGGTGTGGTGCAAACAGCGTGCGTGGCGCAATGGCCAGCGCCAGCATATGTTGGCTATGCGACCAATTGAATTGCCAGTGACTGCCTGGCCAGTAGGGCTTGCCGAGCGTCGTGGTCTGTAGGCTCGGTGAGCTCGCCGAATGGGCATCGCTGAGCCGATCATGCGCTTGCAACCACGCCAGGATTTGCTTGCGCTGTGGCACCGATTGCTGCGTCGATTGTGCCAGCGCGGCAACATAAATCGTGATGCCCTGCGGGTCAGCCCCGAGTGCCACCTGGTCATTGGGGCGGAGGCTAAAAACGACTTGGCCGCCAGACGCAGGAGCAGCGACGGCGGCCAAGGGCATCACGGCGAGAGCGGCTTAAAACAGCACGCGGGTGCGTATCGTGCCGTTGATTTGCTGGAGCTTCTCCAGCGCCACTTCGGAATAGGCCGCGTCAACATCCATCACCAAGTAGCCGATACTTTCGTTGGTCATCAGCGATTGCGCGCTAATGTTAATGCCATTTTCCGCAAACACTAAGTTGATGGCCGACAGCACGCCCGGCACATTGGCGTGGATGTGTAATAAGCGGTGCTTGCCGGGTGTCATCGGTAATGACACCTCGGGAAAGTTGACCGAGGTGGTGGTGGCGCCGGTGTCCGAATAACGCGCGAATTTTTCTGCCACTTCAAGACCAATATTGGCCTGCGCCTCAATGGTCGAGCCACCGATGTGCGGCGTTAAAATGACGTTGTGGTGACCACGCAACGGCGAGACAAATTCCTCATCGTTAGATTTTGGCTCTTTCGGGAACACGTCGATGGCCGCGCCGCTTAAGTATTTGCTGCTAATAGCGGCGGCCAGCGCATCGATATCGACACAGGTGCCACGCGCGGCATTAATAAAGATCGCGCCTTTTTTCATTTGCGCAAAATGCTCTGCGCGCATCATATTGCGCGTCGATGGCACATCAGGCACGTGCAGCGACACCACATCGGCGGTGTTTAATAACTCGTCCATGCTGGTGACTTGGCGTGCATTACCCAGCGGCAGTTTGGTGAGCGTGTCGAAATAAATCACGTGCATGCCCAGCGACTCAGCGAGCACCGAGAGTTGTGAGCCAATCGAACCATAGCCCACGATGCCCAGCGTTTTGCCGCGCGCTTCATAGGAGCCTTCAGCCGATTTTGACCAGCCGCCGGCGTGCACCATGGCATTTTTTTCAGGGATGCCGCGCAGCAATAAAATCAACTGACCGAGCACGAGCTCGGCGACTGAGCGGGTGTTGGAAAACGGTGCGTTAAACACCGGAATGCCGCGCTTTAATGCTGCCTGCAGGTCAACTTGGTTGGTGCCGATGCAGAAACAGCCAATGGCCACGAGCTTATCGGCGGCAGCAATGACTTTTTCCGTGAGTTGTGTGCGTGAGCGCAGGCCAACAAAATGCGCATCTTTAATTTTCTCGATCAGCGCGTCTTCGTCGAGTGCGCCGCGAATGTACTCGATGTTGGTGTAGCCATTATTGGCCAGCACATCGAGGGCATTTTTGTGCACGCCTTCTAATAACAAAAAACGGATTTTGGCTTTATCGAGGGAGAGCTGGCTCATGGCGTGGACTCACGGCAGGAAATTTAAGGCGCGCATAGTAGCACAGGCCCTGCATTAGGTAGAATGATCGTCTTCAAATCTGTGATAGGGCGCTGACATGGCACTGGCGGCAGCAACACTTCAATCCTTGATGGACATCGTGGGTGATTCGCGCGTGCGCGTGGACGAGCAAAGTTTGGCCACGTGGGGCGTGGACTGGACGAAAATGTATACGCCAGCACCCTCGGCGATTGTCTTTCCGTCGAGCATTGAGCAGGTGCAAGCGGTGGTGCGTTTGGCCAATGATGCCGGTTTTGCCATCGTGCCATCGGGCGGCCGCACGGGGCTGTCGGCAGGCGCTGTCGCGGCCAATGGCGAGGTGGTGGTGAGCTTTGACTACCTCAATAAAATCACCGAGTTCATTGCTGAAGATCGTGCCGTGCGCATTCAGGCTGGTGTAGTTACCGAGCAGCTGCAAAATTTTGCTGAAGAAAACGGCCTGTATTATCCCGTCGATTTTGCCTCGGCGGGTTCCTCGCAACTCGGCGGCAATATTGGCACCAATGCGGGCGGTATTAAGGTCATCAAATACGGCATGACGCGCAACTGGGTGCTGGGCCTGAAAGTGGTGACGGGCAAGGGCGATATCCTCGAGCTCAACAAAGACATGATCAAAAATGCCACCGGCTACGACCTGCGGCATTTGTTTATTGGCGCCGAAGGCACGCTGGGCTTGGTGGTGGAGGCGACCATGAAGCTCGATCGTGCGCCGCGTAATCTGCAGGTGATGGTCTTGGGCACGCCGGATTTTCCATCGGTTATGCATGTTCTGCGCGAGTTTCAAGCGCGGCTCGATCTCACCGCCTTTGAATTTTTCTCGGAGTTGTCGGTGCAATTGGTCACCGCGCATTCGGGTATCGCGCGGCCATTTGAGTCGGCCACGCCGTTCTATGCGCTGCTCGAGTTTGAGGCCTTGTCGGACGCCATGAGCGATGAGGCGATGGCGATTTTTGAGCAATGCGTGGAGCAGGGCTGGGTGGTCGATGGCGTGCTCGGTCAGTCGGAGACGCAGGCGAAAAATCTCTGGCGTTTGCGCGAAGATATTTCCGAGACCATCGCGCCGTACACGCCCTACAAAAATGATATCTCGGTGATGATCGCGCGCGTGCCGGCGTTTATTGCAGACATCGACGCCATTGTGGGCGCGCAATATCCGGACTTCCGCGTGGTCTGGTTTGGCCATATTGGCGATGGCAATTTGCACTTAAACATTCTCAAGCCCGATGCCATGGAGAAGGCCGATTTCTTCGCCAAATGCAAAGCCGTCAATGTGCAGGTTTTTGAGACCGTGCAGAAATACAATGGCTCGGTATCGGCAGAACATGGCGTTGGCATGACCAAAAAAGCCTATTTGACCTACACGCGCTCAGCCGTTGAGGTGGAGTATTTGCGCGCCATTAAGCAGGTATTTGACCCCAATGGCGTGATGAATCCGGGCAAGATTTTCGACCCGGCTTAAGGGCATTGGCGTTTTGCGCGTTTTTTAGGGAGATGACATGAGCTATCAATGGCAAGCCGGTGGCGCAGTCGATATGCCCGTGGGCAAGCTGGTCTGCGTGGGGCGCAATTACGCCGCGCATGCCCGTGAGCTCGGCAATGACGTGCCGGATGCACCGATTATTTTCCTCAAGCCGAGCACGGCGGCGGTGGCGTTGATGCCTGAGTTTGCGCTGCCAGTCGGGCGTGGCGAGTGCCATTACGAGACGGAAATTACGCTGCTGATGGGCCAGCGGTTATCGGCAACGGATGGTCATGACGCCTCGCCGGTGAGCGCTCTGCAAGCGCGCGAGGCCATTGCCGGCATCGGTTTGGGCTTAGATTTGACCTTGCGCGACCTGCAAAATCAGCTGAAGGCCAAGGGCCAGCCCTGGGAGTTGGCGAAAGCTTTCGATGGCGCCGCGCCGTTGAGTCCGTTTTTGCCTATCGCCGCCGATACCGATTTGGCAGCGCTGACGTTTAGTTTGGATATCAATGGCCAGCGCCGGCAAAGCGGCAACAGCGCCGATATGATCGCCGACATGATCGCGCTGCTGCAGTTCATCACGCGCTATATCACGCTGTTACCGGGTGATGTGGTGATGACCGGTACGCCGGCCGGCGTGGCGGCCTTGCACACAGGCGATGAACTCAACTTACAGCTGAGTGAGCAGGCGAGCTGGCACACGCGGGTACGCTAGCCGGCTTGAACAGATGAGCGCGAGGGAGCGAGTCGCTTCGTGAAGCGACCTATTCGCCAAAACCACGCTGAAATTTGTGAATCTGGCGGCGCTCTTTTTTATTCGGCTTATGCTCCGGATGCGCTAGATTTTGCGCCTTACGCTGCTCGCTAAGGGCGGCGCGTTTGGCCACACTTTCCTCGGTCTCATGATAAAGCTGCTGCGCCACCGGGGCCGGCCCGCGCACGCTGGAAAGCGCATCGACGATGACGGTTTTCTCATCGTTGCCCTGGCGCAAGGTCAGCGTCATATTGACCAAGACTTCACGGCTGACTTTCACACGCTGCCCCTCGCAATGCACATGGCCGCTGTCGATCGCGGCTTTTGCCAGCGAGCGCGTCTTGTAAAAGCGCGCCGCCCACAGCCATTTATCGATGCGGGTGCGTGTGTCCTCAGTGCTGTCTTTTTTCGTGGTCATTGCTAGGAATGCTCTGAATACGCGGCGGTCGCCGATAACATGCGCTGGCCCTGTGTTAAGGCCGGCACCTCGCCGAGTTCGGCAAACTGATCAATGGCCGAGTAGCGCAGGCGTTTACGCATCGGCTTTTCGCTATCGGGCGTGCTCACGCAAATACACGCGGCAATGCCAAACTCGGCGGCGCTGTCGAGCACGGCCTCGCTGTCATCGACAAAGACACTGCGCGCCGGATCAATGCGCTGCTGCGTGCATAGTTGCTGCCAAAATGCTTGCGCCTCTTTGGCATGGCCGTAGTCGTGCGAACTCACCATGGCATCGAAATAGTCGCCAAAGGCTTGCACGGCGAGCTTGAGCTCAAGACTTGAGCGATGCGCATTGGTGGCTAAAATCAGGCGACGACCACTGGCTTTTACCGCCGCCAAAAAGGCAAAGGCATCGGCGCGCTCGCGGATTAAATGCTTCAGCGTGTGCTTATGCGGCACGATGTCGAAGCCGACTTGCTCACTCCAAAAATCGGTGCAATACCAGTTGAGCTGGCCCTGGTGTTTTTGAAAGCGCATGAGCAATTCGCAGAGGCCTTGCTCGCGCGGCAGGCCATTGTGCTCAGCAAACAGCGCGGGCAGGTGTTGCATCCAAAAAATATTGTCGAAATGCAGGTCGAGCACGGTGCCATCCATGTCTAAAATCACGGTGTCGATGTGCGCCCAGTCCAGTGCGGTGTTGGGTGAAGCGGTCATTCGCGTATCCTGTGGCCTTGGCGCGGGGCGCCGTTTTGAATCTGAGGTCAAACATGTCGGGTGAAATGCAAGCGTCTGCCTCGGTGTTGAGCAGTGTAACGCGAGATGCGCTGGCGGCGGTGCTGACAGTGGCCGAACAAGCCGGCCGCGCCATTATGGCAATCTACAACGCGCCTGAGCGCTGGGCGGTGACGGAAAAGTCCGATGCCTCGCCGCTGACAGCGGCGGATGTGGCGGCGCATGAGTGTATCGTGCACGGCTTAAGTGCGCTCGCTGATACCACGCTGGCGCGCTTGCCGGTGCTGTCGGAGGAGTCGAGCGCCTTGGCGGTGCAGGCGCGTCGCGACTGGCCGGCGTATTGGTTGGTCGATCCGCTCGATGGCACCAAGGAGTTCATCGCGCGTAATGGCGAGTTCAGCGTCAATATCGCCTTGGTGGTGGACCAAGAGGCTGTGCTGGGCGTGGTCTATGGGCCGGCCAGCGGCGTTGGCTATGTGGCCGCGCGTGGGCTGGGGAGCTTTCGGGTGGATGACTCGATGCCATCTGACTGGCAGCGCTTACAGGCTGTGGCGCCCGACTGGCAGTTCGCGCCGAGCGCGCTGACATTGACCGTGAGTCGCCGACATGGCTTGGTACGACTAGCAACATTTGAGCAAAATTTAGTCGCGCAGGGTTGGCAGATCGACTCCATCGCGGCCGGTTCGGCATTCAAGATTTGCGCGGTAGCGGAAGGCCGTGCGCAGGCGTATCCGCGTTTTGGCCCGACTAGCGAATGGGACACGGCGGCTGCGCAAATTGTGCTCGAGGAGGCCGGCGGTGAGCTAGTCGACAGCCGTGGCCGCCGCTTTTGCTACAACGCCCGCAACACGCTGCTCAATGGCGATTTTATAGCCGTGGCCGGAACCAGTGCGCCGTGGTTAGCGCACTGGCCAAAGCCTTAGCCCCAAGCTTTCTCCAGCAGCGCCATCACCTGCTTACGATCAACCTCTTTCGGGTTGATGATGATCGCGCCGTCATCGAGCGTGAGGTCAGCAATGTGCTCAAACTGCTCGCGCGTGACCTTGCCGGTCTCTTGCAATGTGCGTGGCAGTTTGCAGCGCGCAAAGATGTCATCGCGCAGACGGCGGACTTCAGCGATGGCACGGTCGGCGCGTTGCGCCACCGGTGTGCTGGCGTAGACATCGGCGCCCGCGAGCGGCAGCAGCAGCTCGGCAATGCGATCGCCGTTGGTGTCTTTGTTGAACTCCAGCACATAGGGCAAAAATAAGTTCATGCACAGGCCATGCGGCAAGTGGCAGACCGCGCCGAGCGAATGGCCAAGCGCGTGTACGAGGCCGACCATGGCATTGGAAAATGCCACGCCCGCCATCGTTGACGCTTGCGCGAGCTCTAGGCGGCCATCACTGTCGCTGGGGTTGTCGAGCACGGCCAGCAGGTTGTCGCTGATCTTGCGGATAGCGGCGGTGGCGTAGGCGTCGCTGATCGGGTTATGCGCCATGCAGGTGTAGGCTTCGAGCGCGTGCGTCATCGCATCCATGCCGGTCATGGCGGTGATGTGTGGCGGCAAGGTTAGCGTCATGCGCGGGTCGAGCACGGCGGCATTGGGCATTAAAAAGTACGACACAAAGGGCATTTTCACGCCGGCTTGGTTGTCGGAAATCACCGCGATGGCGGTAGTCTCGGAGCCGGTGCCGGAGGTCGTGGGCACAACAAATAAGGGCTTTAATGGGCGCTTTAAGACATGTGCGCCGGAGTAGGCGCGCAGATCATCGCCGCCTTCTGAGACCAAGATGTTGACGGCTTTGCAGGTGTCGATGACCGAGCCACCGCCGACCGCGATGATGGCATCGCAGCCATTATCGTTATAGACCTTGGCGGCGGCGTGCACGGTTTCAATCGAGCTGTCGGGTGGCACGTCATCAAACACCGTGCTGATGTCAGCATCGGCGGCGGCAAAGGCGGCCTCGATGTGCTTTAGCAGGCCTACGCCACGCACGCCTTTATCAGTGATGATCATCGGGCGTTTGGCGCCAAGAATATCTAGCTCAAACGGGATGTGCTCGAGCGCGGCATTGCCGGCGATGACTTTAACGGGGCAAAAAAATTCGTAGTAAGACTTGCTCATATCAGTTTCCTGCAATCAGCGATTTGGCGACTAAGCCGTAAATGCGCGCGGCTTTGGTGAGTTTTTCGGTGAGCGGCACGGCGTCGTAGCGCTTCACGGCGCGTTCGGCGACTAAGCGCGGCAAAATCAATGTTTCCATTTTGTTTAAGCAGCGCACCAAACGGATGGCATGACTAACGCTGCCATCGGCAATCATGCGGTCGTTGGCAAAGGCTTGTGCTGTACCTTCTTGGAAAGAAAATACCAAAAACGCATGCGCTAGGTGCTTAAAACGAATGGTCAGTTCGGGCTTGCCGACTGGCGTGTCGATGACTTCGGAGACGCCATTTTTGCCAATGCGTAAAAAGAAGCTGGGACCATTGGGGTGCACGGTCATGCAGACCTGAAAGCCTTCGGGCAATGCCGCAAGCTCTTTTTGTACAGTGTCGTCGACGCGGCTAGCTGCCGCTAAGCCGCCGCCGACCACTTTCATCATGGTGGCGACATAGGCTTTTTGAGCCTGAACGCTTAAGGTTTCCTTGTTCATTCTGAGTCATCCGCGGAATTAGGCAGCCGACGAGTTTAGAGCAATTACTCTATATTGACTAGCCAGCGTACCTTGCTAGCGCGCTGCGGGTGATCCGACAAGCGATCGACCAGCCAGCTCAGCGTTTTCTGCGCCTCTTCGTAAAAGCCCCAGGGCGGATTGATGACGATTAAGCCGCTGCCATTGAGGCCGAGGGCGTTGTCATCGGGCTGCATGAGCAGTTCGCAAGCGAGCATTTTATTGATGCCGCTATTCATCAGTTCGCGATAAAACTTCACAATCGATGCGCGCTGCTTGATCGGGAACCAGATGCCATAGACGCCGGTGGGCCATTTTTTGTGGGCCGCAACAATCAGTTTGACCAGCTGTGGAAAGCTGTCGCGCTCCAACTCATACGGTGGATCAATGAGCACGAGGCCGCGTTTCTCTTTCGGCGGAATCAGCGCAATCAGGCCTTCATAGGCATTGCGCTGATGCACGGCGATCCGCGCATCGGCGTGAAAATAATGCCGTAAGCTGGCGACCTCGGCGTGCTGCACATCGATTAAAATGGCGCTATCTTGCGCGCGCAATTGGCGCTGGCCGAGCCATGGCGAGCCCGGATAATGACTGCGTGCACCGGCCGCTTGGCAAGCCAGCACGCCTTGCAGATAATCAGCCACCCAGACCGGTGCGCCACGATGATCGTCGAGCCGGTCGATGCCTTGTTGATATTCGCCAGTTTTTTGCGCCTGCGTGCCGTGCAAGTCATAGATGCCGGCGCCGGCATGGGTATCAATATAGCAAAATGCGCTGTCTTTCTTTTTCAAATACGCCATCAGGCCCATTTGCAGACTGTGCTTCATGACATCGGCAAAATTGCCGGCGTGAAAGTGGTGACGATAATTCATGGCAACAAGATCTGATGGTGAGCCAACAATGATACCTGCTAATGCGGCGCGGGTGGTGTGGCCCGAGCTGATTCGTGAGGCCTGTGAGCAGCTCTTTGCCAGCGGTTGGGTGTTGTTGCAGGCGGCGATTCCACCGTCATTGCTGGCGGCTTTGCAGCAGGAAATGCAGGCGCGCGATGGTGCCGGTGAGTTTTATCGCGCCGGCATTGGTCGCGGTGTCACGCATCAAATAACTCGGCAAGTGCGCGGCGATCGCATTGCTTGGCTAGAGCCGGATTGGCCAGCAGCGGCGGCGTATTTGGCATGGATGGCGCAGCTGCAAGCGCATCTCAATGAAGCCGGCTTTTTGGGCCTAGCCGACTTCGAGGCGCACTATGCGATCTACGATGCCGGCAGCTTTTATCGCGCGCATACCGATCAGCATATTGAAGTCGGCGTGCCCGGTGCGGGTCGGCGTATCGTTTCCACGGTGACGTATTTGAATGATGCCGATTGGCCCGATCAGGCCGGTGGTGAGCTCGTGTTATACCCGCCCGATCAGCCGGCGGTGCGCATTCGACCCGCCGGCGGCTCAGTGGTGATTTTTTGGAGCGACACCATTGTCCATGAGGTATTGCCGGCGCAGCAGGCGCGTCGCAGCATTGCGGGTTGGATGCGCACGCGCGGCAATGAGCTGCCGATGTCCTAGTCTTGGTCGTATTGGCCGGTGCGCAGCATCACCAATGTGCAGGCGGCCTCCACAGCAATGCCTTGGGCTGCTAATGCCCGCATGGCTTCCGGATGCTCAGCGCCGGGATTGAAAATCACTCGCCGGGGTTGCAGCGTTTTCAGCGCCCCGAGTTGGCTGTCGAGATGGGCAGGTGCGACATACACGGTGACGGTATCGACCGCTTCGCTAATCATCGAAAGGCTGCGCGCCACGGCAATGCCATCGATCATGTCGTGACCGGGGTTGACCGGAATCACACGATGGCCATGTTTTTGCAGCAGCATGATGGCCTGATGGCTATAGCGCTCGCGCTTGGGGCTGGCGCCTAAAACAGCAACGGTTTCCATGCTCAGACTCCGGTTGTGGCGAGCGCGTCATTGAGGGCGTCTTCTAAAACCCAGAGGCGATCTTGGCCCCAGGTGTGACACAGGCGCTGGCCGTTGAGGTGTAACACAAAGCTCGGCACGCCCCACAGATTTTGCGCAAATAAGTCCTCACGATTGGCCTCAATGGCGGCTCGCCAGTGCGCGTTGGCCAGTGCAGCATCGACAACATCGGCGGTGATGCCAGCGCGCAGCGCGCAGGCATAGATCTCGGGCAGCTGACTTAAATCGCGGCCCTCATGCCAAATCGCCGCGCAGGCTGACTCGGCAAAATCCATGGCCTGAGCAGGCGAAGCCAGCGTCTGCGTGACGGCGAGGCAGTGCTCCACGCCCAGCCCCACGGGGTCGCAAATGCGGCCAAAGGGCAGCTCAAGTACGTCGGCCTCGCGCTTGCTATCGAGCAAAATATACAGGCGCTTGATGGTCGGCACGGGCAGGCCGCGCATGACCATGGGCAGCACCGGCTTGAAGCGCAGCGCCAATCCGTAATGCTCGGCGAGCGCGCGCACACGGGCTAAGGCGAGGTAGGAGTAGGGGCTGCGATAGGAAAAATACACATCAAGCGTGGTGTCGAGGGCGCGCAAGTCGGCAAGGCGTTCGGGCTCGCCAACAAGGAAATGGCCATCGAGATGGGTGCTCCACTGCGCGCTGCTGGTGCCCAGCTGTAAGTTGCTCAAGCGCCGCGTGAGATGGTCGAGGCGGTCGAGGCCCCAATACCATTCGCCGGCGTAATGCAGCATGGCGCTGGCGTAGTGGCCGAGCTGGCGTTGCGCGTCGTTGTTGGCTTTGAGCTGTGCGGCATGGGCATCCAGGCTGGGCACGATGGCATTCGGGCTGGGCGCCGCATCGGTGGGCTGCCATAAAGCGCGCAAAATATCTCGCGCGGGCTCCATTACCGAGGTCTCAGTAGCTGCTAAGTCAAGCAGCTGGCGTTGTGCCTGCGCGATGGCTTGCGCGCTCGCTTGCCATTGCGGCGGTGCATCGAGGCCATGCCAACGCGCTAGGCGAGTGGCATCATCACAGGCAAATTGCTGCAGACGCTCGGGCTCAGGCGTGGTGTCGGCACCGCCGTCGCCAAGCACGCGCAGGCCAATGCGCACACCGAAATCGGCCTCGAGCGTGGGCAATGCTTGCAGCAGCAAATAGGCGTAGGGGTCATCGACGCGCAGCCACACGGTGAGCTGATGCGGGTAGCGCCCGAGCCGCCGCCACGCTTCCAGACCTGTGCGCCGCAAATCACGCAGCCGAGTGCTGGTGAGGGCGGCGCTGAGGCGCGGTTGAAGCAGGCGTTGCAATCGGCTCATGGCAGGCTCATCTCTGGCGTGGTCACACGTGCGTTTATCAGTGCTTTTAGGCGTCGGTCACCGCGCCTTCGGAGGCGCTCGACACCAGCTTGGCGTATTTCGCCAACACGCCACGGGTGTAGGCCGACTTCGGTGCGACCCAGCGCGCACGGCGCTCAGCCAGAACCGCATCGGTTACTGCCACGCTGATTTCGCGGGTTTCGGCATCGATGGTAATGGCGTCGCCATCTTCGAGCAGGGCAATCGGGCCGCCATCTTGCGCTTCGGGTGTGATGTGGCCGACCACGAAGCCGTGCGAGCCGCCGGAGAAGCGGCCATCGGTAATCAGCGCGACTTCTTTGCCAAGGCCTTTGCCCATCACGGCGGATGTGGGTGACAGCATTTCGCGCATGCCAGGACCACCTTTCGGGCCTTCGTAGCGAATCACGATGACATCACCGGCGACCACTTCGCCATTGAGAATGCCGGCGAGTGCGGCCTCTTCGCCATGATAAACACGGGCACGGCCCTCAAAGCGCAGGCCTTCTTTGCCGGTGATTTTCGCCACCGCGCCCGTTGGCGATAAGTTGCCGTGTAAAATCACCAAGTGCGAATCTTTTTTGATGGGGTGATCAAAGTCGCGAATGATGTCTTGATCGGCCGGATAGTCGGCGACGTATTCGAGGTTTTCTGCCAGCGTTTTGCCGGTCACGGTGAGCACATCGCCATGCAGCAAGCCGGCGTTGAGCAGGCGCTTCATCAGCGGCTGGATGCCACCGATGGCGACTAATTCGCTCATCATGTATTGGCCCGATGGCCGCAGGTCGGCCAGCACCGGCGTGGTTTTGCCGATCTCGGTGAAGTCATCGAGCGTGAGTGGCACGTTCACGGCGTGCGCCATGGCGAGCAAATGCAGCACGGCGTTGGTGGAGCCAGCGAGCGCGATGACCACGCGGATGGCGTTCTCAAACGCCTTGCGGGTCATGATGTCGGTGGGTTTGATGTCGCGCGCCAAGAGCTCCAGCACTTGCTCGCCGGCGCGGAAGCAGTCCAGCGCTTTGTCGGTGCCGGTGGCATCTTGCGCGCTTGAGCCGGGCAGCGACATACCCAGCGCCTCAATGGCCGAGGCCATGGTGTTGGCGGTGTACATGCCGCCACAGGAGCCCGCGCCGGGAATGGCGGTGTCTTCGATTTGCTTCACTTGAATGAGGTCGATATCGCCTTTGGCGTGCTGACCGACCGCTTCAAATACCGAGATGATGTCGGTATGGCCATAGCCGGGTTTGATGGTCCCGCCATAGACAAAAATCGCGGGGCGATTCAAACGCGCCAAGGCGATCAAGCAGCCAGGCATGTTTTTGTCACAACCACCGACGGCCACGACGCCATCGAAGCCTTCGCAACCGACCACGGTTTCAATGGAGTCGGCGATGACTTCGCGCGACACCAGCGAATATTTCATGCCCTCGGTGCCGTTAGCGATGCCATCGGAAATGGTGATGGTGTTGAAAATCACGCCTTTGCCACCGGCGGCGTTGGCGCCTTTTTCGGCCTCTTCAGCGAGCTTGTCGATGTGCATATTGCAGGGCGTGACATTGGCCCAGGTGGAAGCGATGCCGATCTGTGGTTTCTTGAAGTCTTCGTCGGTGAAGCCTACCGCGCGCAGCATGGCGCGGCCGGGTGCGGCCTCCACGCCATCAACCACTTGCGAGGAATACTTGCGCATATTGTCGGTGATTTTCGTCATGTTCGGCGTCCTTAAAGCGTTTTGCTAAAGACCAGCGAATTGCGCTGGAAGTTATAGAGAGAGAGGCGTTGTTTCGGTAGGGCATCGACCGTGGATGGCTTAAAGCCTTGCTCTTGGAACCACAGCGCGGTGCGCGTGGTGAGCACAAATAATTGCCGCAGGCCTTTGCTCATGGCACGGTTTTCTAAGAATGCCATGAGCTCGGAGCCGCGCGAACTTTTGCGGTAATTCGGGTGGATGGCGACACAGGCGATCTCGCCGGCTGGCACTTCGCCGGGGCTGGTGGGCAGCGGGTAGAGTGCCGCGCAGCCGATGATCATGCCGTCGCGTTCGACCACAGCAAAATGCGAGATTTCATTTTCCAATTTGCGCCGTGAGCGCCGCACCAAAATGCCTTGTTCTTCGAGCGGCTCAAGCATTTCGATGAGGCCGCCAACGTCTTCGATTTCGGCGGTGCGAATTTCTTCGTAGGGGTCGTGGGTGATCAGCGTGCCGGAGCCATCGCGCGTGAACAGCTCTTGCAGCATGGCACCGTCGCGCGCATAAGAAATGATGTGCACACGCTTGACGCCTTCGCGGCAGGCATCGCGCGCCGCATTCATGTGACGTAATAATTCGGAATCGATATCGCGATTGCGCAGGTACTGATCGACTTCATTGGGGATCATTTCGCGCAATAGGCGCTCGTCGTCATCGCCCAAAATGCCTTCGCGCTCGCCGAGGCAGATAAGCTTATTAGCTTGCAGCGCGGTGGCGACATTGACCGCGACATCTTCGGCGCGCAGGTTAAAGACCTCGCCGGTGGTCGAGTAGCCGGTGGGGCCAATAATCACAATATGATGATTGGCCAGGTTTTTATTAATGACATCGGTGTCGACCGAGCGCACCTCGCCGGTCAGCCCGAAGTCCACGCCATCACGCACGCCATAGGGTTTGGCGGTGATGAAGTTGCCGGAGACGGCATCGATTTTGGCGCCAAACATGGGCGAGTTGGCCAAGCCCATGGACAACAACGCTTCGATTTCTAGGCGAATGGCACCGACGGCGTCCATGACGCAGCGCAGGGCTTCGCGCGTGGTCACGCGCAGACCATTGTGATAGGGCGTGCTGAGGCCGTATTCGACGAGATTTTCATCGATTTGCGGACGCGCGCCATGCACCAACACCAGCTTGATGCCGAGCGAATGCAGCAGCGCGATGTCATGCACAATATTGCGGAAATTCTCGTGGTTGACCGCTTCGCCGCCAAACAACAGCACAAAAGTTTTGCCGCGATGGGCATTGATGTAGGGCGCAGAGTTGCGAAACCAATGCACATACTGGTCCGACATGGTGTCTTGAAAGGGCGCTGGGCTGCTCAAAGGATTGCCTATGAAATGTGAGTTTGACGAGTGATTGTATAAGCCGATTAGTCTGCGAGGCAAAAGCGTTTTACTAGCCCACGCAAAATGCTGATCGTTGGGTTCAAATTGGCCAGTTCCACATACTCATTAGGCTGATGCGCAACGTCAATATGGCCGGGGCCAAAGATCAGCGCATCCATGCCCAAGGCTTGCAAATACGGGCCTTCGGTACCAAATCCGGCGGCGCCGGCGGTATGTTCGGTGAGCTGCTCTAGAGCCTGCACTAAGGGCGAGTCGGCGGGCGTGTTGAGCGCGGGCGTGCCTTCAAACAGTGGCTCATTGCGAATACTCACGCGAAAGCGCTCGGCCAGTGGCAGCAAACGTGTGTTGATGTCGGCGCGCAATTCGGCCATCGACATGCCCGGAAGCGGGCGCAAATCGTATTGCAGCTCGCAGCGCGCGCAGATGCGATTGGGGTTATCGCCGCCATGAATGCAGCCTAGGTTGAGCGTCGGCGTGGGCACGGTAAATAGCGCATTGTGGTAGCGGCTGGCGAGCTGCTCGCGGTAGCTGATGAGCTCGCTGATGACCGCGTGCATGGCATCGAGGGCATTGCGGCCGAGGCTGGGGTCGCTCGAGTGCCCGCTTTGACCTTCAATGAAAATACGCTCCATCATCGCGCCCTTGTGCATGCGCAGCGGGCGCATGCTGGTGGGCTCGCCAATCACCGCATAACGCGCTTTCGGCTTGCCGGCATCGACTAAGGCGCGGGCGCCGGCCATGCTGGTTTCTTCATCGCAGGTGGCGAGGATGATCAGTGGCGCTTTCAAGGCTTTGCCGGCGCGCATCTGCGCCACGGCGTCATCGGCGGCGGCGAGGGCGAGCGGGAAAAAGCCTTTCATGTCGGCGCTGCCGAGGCCGTAGAGTCGGCCATCGCGCTCGGTGAGCGTGAACGGGTCGCTGTGCCAGCCAGTTAAGTCGTAAGGCACGGTGTCGGTGTGGCCGGAAAACACCAAGCCGCCGGGGCCTTCGCCGAGGGTCGCGAGCAAGTTGGCCTTACCCGGCGACACCGGCATGATCTCGCAGCGAAAGCCTAAGTCGGTGGCCCATTCGGCAATGTGATCGATCACCGAACGATTGCCTTGGTCTATCGAGGCGTCGGTGGAGCTCACACTAGGCGTGGCAATGAGCGTGTCGAGTTGTGAGCGTAGAGCAGCGGAAATCATAGCGGGCAACGCATTGGCTTAACGAAGCACCACACCATACACCGGAACGCAGCGGCGCTCTACTGGGCAAATGCCGCGCGCTACCAGTCGAAGCTGGCTTGTGCGCTAGGGGCGGAGGTGAGGCCATTGAGCTCGGTCTGCAGAGCGCTGAGCGGTTCGACTTTTTCGCGAGAGGCGCGTGGCGCGTGGACGGCCGTGCGCGTGGCGTTGCTGCGATGGTTTTTGCCGCCGGCACGGCTACCGTGGCGCTCAAAAACCACTTTAGCCGCCGCCCGCGCATCGGGTTGATTGCGCCAGCTGTGCAGACGAACTTTCGCCTCGCGCGCGGCCTGCACGGCATCGACGATGGGCATCGGATAATCCTCACCGAGCACGCAGCCAGCGCGTGCTTGCATAGAGGTCGGCATGCGCCACGGCTCCGCCAGAAAGCTCAACGGCACATCACGCAGTTCCGGTAGCCAGCGCCGCACATATGCACCGGTGGGGTCTTGGTCTTGCTGCTGCTTGATGGGGTTGTAGAGGCGCACGGTATTGATGCCGGTGACCCCGGCTTGCATGTGTAATTGCGGGTAATGAATGCCGGGCTCGTAATCGAGAAACAGTCGCGCCAAATGCAGGCCGGGCTCGCGCCAATGCAGCCACAGGTGGTGCGTGGCGAAACTCACGAGCATGGCGCGCATGCGAAAATTCAGCCAGCCGGTGTGAATAAGCTGGCGCATACAGGCATCGATCAATGGGTAGCCGGTGTGGCCATTGGCCCACGCCTGAAGCCGCTGCTGCTCATCGGGGCTGAGGGCGCCTTCGTTACGCAGGCCATCGAAGGCGGCATTGACATTGCGCCGCTCAATGGCCGGCTCCGACTCCAGCTTCTGAATAAAATGGCAGTGCCAATGCAGCCGCGACAATACAGCCGCCAGTGAGGCACGCCAGCGTGCCTGATGCTCAGGCGCGATGTCATTGAGCTGCTCGCGCCGCGTGCTGATGGCTTGCACGACTTCGCGCATCGACAAGCAGCCCCAGGTTAAATACGGACTCAGGCGCGAGCCTGCCTGCGCTGCGGTGAGCGGGCTGGAAATGCCGCCTCGAAAGCGATACGCCCGATGCAGCAGAAAGTCTTCGAGCACGGCGAGGCCAGCTTGACGACCGCCGCGTTGACGCTCGGGCGCATCATCGCGGGCGTCGAGGGGCCACAGTGCATCGACCTTGCGCATGAGCTCGGGCCAGCTTAAGCCCTGCGGCGCATGGGCTGGATAGCTAAGCGTGGCAGGTGTGTGATGCACACCTAAGGCCATGGTCATCTCCCAGGCACTGGCCCAGCGCCCGCGCTTTTTCAGGCCGCGCAACACGCCAAATTGCCGATGCTCGTGCCAGTGCACACGGTGCGCCAAGGCCCACTGCGCCACCGCTTGGTCGCGGGCAAAACTCAGGCCATTGCCGGTTTCTTCGTGGCTATGAATCTCGGCAAATGGCCAGCGCGCGTGCAGTTCGCTGAGCACATCGGTGACCTCGCCAAACGCCAAATGCAGTCGGCTGCCCTTAGCCCGTAGGGTGCGATCAAGGTCGGCCAGGCTTTCCAAATAAAAGCGCCGATGGCGCGCGCTGGCATCAGCCGCGCCTAACCAGCTCGGCTCAATAATCGCCAGTGGCAGAACATCGCCACGCGCGCTCATGAGCGGCGCGTGGTCGTGCAGGCGAAGATCGCGTTTGAACCAGACGATGGTTTTCATTTGCTAAGAATGAGCGTGGATGGCCCCTCAAGCCAGTCGACAGCATTGGGACGAAAATAGCGGCGGAAGTGGCTTTCAGTTGGCGGAGTTTTTAGGCGCCGCAATGGCGAACTACGTGCGGCGCTGGCGCTCAAGCATGGCGCCGAAAAACAGGCCGGCTTCAAACAGCAGCCACATGGGAATGGCGAGCATGCTCATCGATAGCGCATCGGGTGGGGTCAGAAACATCGACACGGCAAAACAGCCAACGATGATGTAGCGGCGTTTTTCGGCGAGCGAGGCGCTGCTGACCACGCCGGCAGCGATGAGCACGAGCACGGCGATTGGTATTTCAAAGGTCATGCCGAAGACTAAGAACAGCTTCAGGGCGAAGTCTAAATAGAGATTGATGTCGGTCATGATGGCGACGTCGGTGGGGCCGATGCGCGTGAAAAAGCCGAGGATGGCCGGCAGCGTGATGAAGTAGGCAAAGGCGATGCCGGCGTAAAATAGCAAGGCACTGGTAAACACCAGCGGGATGGCGATGCGGCGTTCGCGCTGGTAGAGCGCCGGCGCGATAAAGCCCCAGAGTTGAAACAAAATATAGGGCACGCTGGCAAATAGTGCGACGAAAAACGTCAGCTTAAACGGTGCCATAAACGGCGAGGTCACATCGGTGGCGATCATGGTGCTGCCAGCGGGAAGCAGCGCGCGCAATGGCGCGGAGAGGCCTGCGTAGAGGTCATTGGCAAAATACACGAGGCTGAAAAACACCACCACCAGCACGATCAAGACGCGCACCAAACGTGTGCGCAGTTCAAGCAAATGATTGACCAGTGGCATTTCCGCGGTGGGCGGCAACTCTGGCTCAGTCATGAGGTTTGCTCGCGTTGTGGCCTGCTGCGTTTTCAGCGCGCGGCGCATCGGGCGTGCTTGAGCTCACGCTCTGCATAATGTCAGCGCTCATTTGCTGTTTGGCGGCTTCGGCTTTTGCCATTTCTTTGCGAATGCGCTCGCGCATCTCGGCGCTGGCGACTTCGTTTTCAATGTCGGCTTGCACATTGATTAATGTGCGGCGGATGCGGCCTATCCAAGCCCCGGCCATGCGCGCGGCATGCGGCAGTTTTTCAGGCCCGAGCACCACCAAGGCGATGATGCCCAACACCAATAATTCGCTGAAGCCGACATCAAACATGGGTTAGACCTTAGCTGTCTTTGCGCTCGTGTGTGCTCGGCTCATTTGCTTTTATGTCGCTCGGCGGCACGTGATCCTGCGGTTTGTGCGTGACCTTTTGGGCCGGCGCTTGGCTGTCGTCATCATCGTTCATGGACTGTTTAAATCCCTTGATGGCGCCGCCTAAGTCTTTGCCTAAGTTCTTCAGCTTGCTGGTGCCAAACAACAGCACAATAACAACCAGCAGCAGCAAAATATGCGGTAGCGATAGTCCAGATAACATGGTGTTCTCCTGCTCTGTTAAGGGGTGTCTCGGCTGGCTTTTTCATCGTGGCCGGAGAGGCCAAAACGCCGTGCCAGCTCGGCTAAAATCTGGTCAGGATGGCCGCCTAAATGGCTGAGCATGACGAGTGAGTGAAACCACAAGTCCGCCGTTTCATTGACCACGTCGTTGAGTTCACCGCTGTGCTCGGCATCTTTCGCGGCAATGATGGTCTCAGTGCATTCTTCACCGACTTTTTCGAGGATTTTATTCAGGCCTTTGTGGTGCAAACTCGCCACATAGGAGGTCTCGGGACTGGCGGCTTTGCGTTTCGCCAGCACTACCGCGAGCTCGGCCAGCACCTGATTTTTCGGCAGATCAGTCATGAGTAAATCTCATCGGGTGATTTTAATACGGGGTCGACGGTTTGCCATTGACCATCGACTAGGCGCCGATAAAAGCACGACGCGCGGCCAGTGTGGCAGGCCATGCCGCCGACTTGCTCGACCTGTAGCGTGATGACATCGGCGTCGCAATCGAGGCGCAGTTCAATGAGTTTTTGCACATGGCCAGACTCTTCGCCTTTACGCCAGAGTTTGCCACGCGAGCGTGACCAATACGCCGCGCGCTGCTCGCTGACGGTGAGCGCCAGCGACTCGCGATTCATCCAAGCAACCATGAGAATGCGGCCGCTGAGATGGTCTTGGGCGATGGCAGGAATCAGGCCATCGCGGTCAAATTTGATGTCATCTAGCCAAGACATAATGGCCTCGTAGCAAGTTGGCGATATAGAGCATACGGCATACGCGTCAGTTTAACGCCGCGTGATGCGCCAAAACGCACTCACTGCCGCCAGCGCAATGCCCCAGCCCAGCAGTGCCGGTGGCGCATTCCACGGTAGCGCATGGGTGCTGGCTAGCGCCATCACGCCGCCACTTAGAATACCGAGCCAGGCGATAAAGTCGTGCTGGCGGCCACGGCGCAAATCGGCCTGCAGATGCACGAGGGCATCGAGCTGGCGGCGCTGCCATTGGCCTTGCAAGCGCTGCTGGCTGAGCGCATCGAAAATCAGCTGTGGCAATTCGGGCAGGCCGGCGAGCAAGATCGGTGTGTCTTCTTTGATGCGCTTGAGCAGGGCTTTGGGGCCAATGCGGTCGTTCATCCATTGCGTCAGTAATGGTTTGGCCAGCGACCAGATATCCAGCGCGGGGTAGAGCTCGCGACCCAAACCTTCAATGTGAATCAATGTCTTCAGCAGCAGCACCAATTGCGGCGGAATGTGCAGGCCATGCGTGCGCGACATATCGAGCAGGCCGGCCAAAATGGGCGCGAGCTGCACGTCATCGATGGATTTGCTCAGCACCGGCTCCACTAAACGCCGGACTTCACGGCTGATGACATCGAGCGGCGCGCCGGCGGGAATCCATCCGGCGGTGGCGGCGACGCGCACCAGTTGGCCAAAGTCGCGTTGAATCAAACTCAGCAAAATCTGCGCAATGGTGAGCTGATCTTCGCTCGGCAGCGTGCCAACAATGGCGCAATCAAGGCCAATAAAGCGCGGGTCGCTGGGGTTGCCGGTTTCCACATAAACATTGCCGGGATGCATGTCGGCATGAAAAAAGTTATCGCGAAAAACCTGCGTGAAGAAGATGGTCAGGCCTTTTTCGGCAAGGCGTTCGCGGTCGATGCCGAGTCGGTCAAAGGTGGCGTGATCATTGATTGGCACGCCTTCGATGCGTTCAGCGATCATCACCTCGCGGCTGCCTTGATAGACCTCGGGCACATAAAACAGCGGCGAGCCGACAAAGTTGGCGCGCAGCTGACGCGTGTTGTCGGCCTCGAGCGCCAAATCCGTCTCATCGAGCAGGGTGCGCTCATAATCGTTGACGATGCGCGTCAGCGGAATCACACGCAGATCGAGGCGCTGTTCAATGACTTCCGCCAAGGATTTCAGCAGTGCCATATCGGTGCGAATGCGCTCGGCCACGCCGGGGCGCAGCACTTTGATGATGACTTCGCGACCATCACGGAGTGCACCGGTATGCACTTGGGCAATGGAGGCGGCGGCCAGCGGTGCGTCATCGAAGCGTGAAAATGCCTCGCTGAGCGGCAGTTTCAGCTCGCGCTCAACAATAGCTTTAGCGTCGCTGACCGCAAATGGCGGCACATTTTCTTGCAGCTTCACCAGCTCATCGAGCATGGCCGGTGGCAATAAATCACGGCGCGTGGCAATGAGCTGGCCTAGTTTGATAAACAGCGGGCCGAGCTCCTCAAAGGCTAGGCGAATACGCTCAGGGCCGTGTGCATTGGCGCCGGCAAACCACCAGGCCGGATGCAGGCGAAACGCGAGCAACACCACGCGTGCTAGGGCATTGGGCGGCGGTGGCAGCAGCGTATCGAGACGGTAGCGCGCAAACACGCGCCAGAGCACCAGCAGGCGCGGGAGGTGTTGCATCATGTTGAGCTTTCCAGTTTATGCAGGCGTTGCGCGGCGCGTTTGAGGCGGGCCTCTAAGCGTTCGCTGTCGGCGCGTAAGTCATCGCAATCGCTAACAAATTCGTCGATTTCCCAGCGCACCGGCAGCACCTCACGCTCTTCTTGCAAATACTCGCGGCTATTGAGCAAAAAGGTTTTCGCGGCCTTTTGCGCAAAGCCAAATAAGCCACGCACTTGACGGCCAACTTCATGCGCGGCGCTATCGCCAAAAAGCAGGCTTAAGGGTTCTTCCCAGTCGATATCGAGCTGCTTAGCAATGCCGTGCAACTGCTCAATGAGCTGCACCTGACCATGCACGCGCAAGGGCCCGCCAATGAGTTGCAGTTCACGCGAGAGGGCGAGTTTTAGCAGTGCGCCGGTTTGCGCCTCGATGGTCGCGTGCGGGCGTTCGCTGCTCTCTGGCAGTAAGCGAATGCGCTCATCTTGAATGCGCAACATGACGCTAAAGCGCGGTGCCTCCGTCTCCACATAAATGGATTTGCCGCTCAGTTCGCGAAGGCGCAGGCGCGTCGCCGGATCGTATTGCAGGGCCTGATTGATCAGCGTTTCCACGCCGCGAATGGCTAAGACAAGGGGAAGCGAGGCCATGGGCAGTCCTGTGCGGGGTCTTAAAAGCGGAAGCCGCGATGCAGCGCGACGATGCCGCCGGTGAGGTTGTGATAATCGCAGCGCTCAAAACCGGCGTCGGTCATCATGTCTTTCAGCGTGTCTTGGTCGGGATGCATGCGGATGCTTTCGGCCAGGTAGCGGTAGCTGTCGGCGTCATTGGCGACAAGCTTGCCCATGGCCGGCAGCAGACTAAACGAATAGGCATCGTAGATTTTCGCCAAGGGCTCAAAAATTGGTTTGGAGAACTCCAAAATCAATAAGCGACCGCCGGGCTTTAAGCTCTGATACATCGAGCGTAAGGCGGCATTTTTATCGGTGACATTGCGCAGACCAAAGGCGATGGTGATGAGGTCAAAGCTACCCGGCTCAAACGGCAAGCATTCGGCGTTGGCTTGCACAAAGCCCATATTGCCGTGCACGCCTTGGTCGAGCAGGCGGTCACGACCAACCTGCAGCATAGAGGAGTTGATGTCGGCCAAAATCACATGGCCGCTGGGCCCGACTTCGCGCGAAAAGGCTTTCGCCAAATCGCCGGTGCCGCCGGCAATATCGAGCACGCGCTGGCCGGGGCGTACGCCCGAGAGCTCGATGGCAAAGCGCTTCCAGAGCCGATGAATGCCCAGCGACATGAGGTCATTCATGATGTCGTATTTGGCGGCGACCGAGTGAAATACCTCGGCGACTTTGCCGGCTTTTTCGCTGGCGGCCACGGTCTGATAGCCAAAGTGCGTTTGCTCGCCGGTGGCGGCGCCGCCAACGAGTGGGCCGTTGACCGGCGGTAAATTGGGTCGTGTCATGCCAAAGACTCATCATCGATTGCAAAGGGGTCGCTGGCGCCTTGCGCTAGCTGGTCGAGGATACGCTGTTCGCGGCCCAAGAACACATCTAAGAAGTCGGCCACGGATTTCATCGGTTTCATGACCGCAAAGCCGGTGGCCATGAAGTCGTAGAGACCGGCGAGGCCGGCCATATGTGCCGGGCCTTTGGACATCTTAAAGGTCGCGGTAATGAGTCGTGAGCGCACGTAGCGATCGAGCCCCAGCCCCAGCTCGCGCAGCAACTGCATTTGCGTATGGCGCGCGGGGTATTGGTCGAGGCGGCGATAGCTGGCAATCAAGTCGGCATCGCTTGGCGCGTCAATGCCGTGGGCGAATAGGTCGAGCGCCACGGCTTCATCGAGCTCGCCGGTTAAGGCATTGGCTTCCACGGCGATGGCGGCGGTGCGCATCACCGAATCGGGCAACAGACGCGTGGCCACCGGCAAGGCTTTTTCGATTTCGCGGGCGAGCTCATCGAGCTCAAGACCGGTGTAGATGTCGTTTAAGAAAAATTCGGTGATCGGCGCGTAGCGTTTGTCGGCCAATAAGCTCGCGTGGGTGCGGCGCAGGCGGGCTGTTTGCAGTGCTTGCACGACGAGCACGGCGCTCGCCAAGGAGACATCGGCGTGACGACCCCAGGCGCGATAACGGCTGAGTCCAGCACGAATGCGCGCGTTGGTGGTGGGCTCATCCTGAGTCGGTAATTTCACAACGGCATTCATGGCAAGTCTCTCGTCTCGGCCGCTTGATGCGGCGTGGGCGGCCTTCATGGCCTCACAAAATAAAGCGGCTTAAATCGTCATCTTCGACCAGCGCACCGAGGTGCTGTTGCACATCCGCCGCGCCAATGGTCAGTGTCGCACCGGCTTGTTTCAGCGCTAAGTCAGCGGCATCAAACGCGATGCTTTCAAGCAGGCGCTCAAGCACCGTGTGCAGACGACGCGCGCCGATATTCTCAGTGCGCTCATTGACCTGCCAAGCGACTGTCGCGAGCTCAGCAATGGCCTCGGGCGCAAAAGCCAAGGTCAGCCCTTCGGTGCCCAACAGCGCAACGTATTGCTCAGTTAGCGAGCAATGCGGCTCGGTCAAAATACGCTCGAAGTCCGCCGGTGTCAGCGCGCTAAGCTCAACACGCACGGGTAAACGACCTTGCAGCTCTGGAATCAAATCGGATGGTTTGGCGAGATGAAACGCGCCCGAGCAAATAAACAAAATATGGTCGGTTTTCACCATGCCGTATTTGGTGTTGACCGTGCAGCCTTCAATGAGCGGCAGCAGATCGCGCTGCACGCCATCACGCGAGACATCGGCACCTTGAGCGTCACCGCGGCGGCAGACCTTGTCTATTTCATCAATAAAAACAATGCCTTGCTGCTCGACGGCGTGCAGGGCCTTGGCCTTTAGATCGTCTTCGTTGACAAGCTTGCCGGCTTCTTCTTCACGCACGCGCTTATAGGCTTGGGCAATGCTCAAGCGCTGGGTTTTCTTTTTGCCGCCGCTCAGGCCGGAGAACATTTTCTGCAGCTGATTGCCCATCTCTTCCATGCCCGGCGGCGTCATCATGTCGACACTGGGCGCGGCTTGGCTGAGCTCGAGCTCAATAGTCTGCTCATCGAGCTCGCCGGCGCGCAGGCGGCGGCGAAACAGTTGGCGGGTGGCGCTGTCGGGTGCTGGCGTGGCGTCTTTTTGCCAATCATTGCCGCGTGGTGCGGGCAGCAGCGCATCGAGAATACGCTCTTCAGCGGCCTCGTCGGCGCGCTGGCCAACCGCCTCAATGGCGATCTCGCGTTGCAGCTTCAGTGCCATATCGGCGAGGTCACGAATAATCGTTTCGACATCGCGGCCAACATAGCCAACTTCGGTAAATTTCGTGGCCTCAACTTTAATGAACGGTGCCTGCGCCAAGCGCGCCAAACGTCGTGCAATTTCAGTTTTACCAACGCCGGTCGGGCCAATCATCAGGATGTTTTTTGGCGTCACTTCAGCGCGCATGGTCTCGGGCAGCTGTAGGCGTCGCCAGCGATTGCGCAAGGCCAGTGCCACGGCGCGTTTAGCAGCTTGCTGGCCAACAATATGCTGGTCGAGTTCGTGAACAATCTCACGCGGAGTCATTGATGTCATGATCAGTAATCCAGGCGTTCGAGCGTGTGCGAATGGTTGGTGAACACGCAGATATCACCGGCGGTTTGCAGGCCATAACGCACGATAGCCTCGGCGTCGAGTTCGCTGTGATCCATCAAAGCGCGTGCGGCAGCGAAGGCAAAGTTGCCGCCGGAACCAATGCTGATGATGCCGTGCTCGGGCTCCAGCACATCGCCATTGCCGGTGATGATGAGTGAGGCGCTGTGGTCGGCCACCGCGAGCAGGGCCTCCAGGCGTCGCAGCGTACGGTCAGTGCGCCAGTCTTTGGCCATCTCCACGGCGGCACGCACCAAATGGCCACTGTGTTTTTCCAGCTTCGCCTCGAAGTACTCAAACAATGTAAAGGCATCAGCGGTGCCGCCGGCGAAACCGGCTAGCACTTGGTCTTTATAGAGCCGGCGAACTTTGCGGGCGTTGCCTTTCATCACGGTGTTACCGAGTGACACTTGGCCGTCGCCACCGAGCACCACGGTATTGCCGCGGCGCACACATAAAATCGTTGTCATTGACTATCTCCCAGACTGCTTAGGGGAATGGCATCGAGGCCAGCACCGGCTAAACGCGTACGCGCCTCGGCAAGATGACGCGCGCTATCAAATGGGCCGGCAACGATGCGAAATAAAGGCTGACCTTGCGCATCAAAACCGCTTTGGCGCTGTGCTGGCACGCTCAAGCGGCGAAGTGCTTGGAGGCGCTGCTCGGCTTGTTCAGCTTGACGAAAAGCGCCCACCTGCAGCCAGCGTGTGGCGGCCGGCTGGTCAGTATTGTTGATGGATGGTGCCGTGCGAGCGGGTCGCGGCGAGCTGCGTGCATCAGGCGTGCGCGAAGGCAATACGCGCTGATTCGGCAAAATGTCATAGAACTCAAAACGCTCAGCCGGCTTGACTGGCGGTGTCGGCTCATTGGTGTCGACGCTCAGTGCTGCAGGTACGCGCTCAATGGGCGTGTCAGGGCGCCCGCTGAGCCACCACACAGCAAAAGCCAGGAGGCTGGCGAGCGCCGCAAATACTGCCAGGCGCACAATGGGCAGGGGCGCTTTTTGCGTGGGTTTTTTCGCGCGCGAGGCGCCTTGCTGGCGCTTTTTTGGCGCGGCTTTCGGCTTTGCTGCCGGCTTGCGGCTAGCGCTACCGGCTGGCCGTTTGCTCGAACTGGCCACGCTTACATGCGCTCCGGTGCGGCCACGCCGAGCAGACCAAGGCCATGCGCCAAGACTTTTTGCACGGCCAAGCTCACGGTCAGGCGGCCATGGCGCTGAGTGGCATCATCGACGAGCATTTTGTGGGTGTTGTAATAACTGTGGAACTCTTGCGCCAGCTCACGCAGCGCGAAGGCGAGCAAATGCGGCGCGTGCTGGCGAGCGGCATTGGCCACGGCATCGGGCCAAGCATCGAGGCGTTTGACCAGCTCGGTGAGGCCGGCATCCTCGAGTGATGGCAGTGCCTGCATGCCCGCGCTGGCATCGAAACTTAAGCTTCGTGTGTCGCACTCACGGAAAATACTGGCGATGCGGGCGTGCGCGTATTGCAAGTAATACACGGGGTTTTCCGCCGACTGCGAGCGCGCCAAATCGATATCGAATTCCAAGTGCTGTTCAGGCGCGCGCGAGAGGTAAAAAAACCGCGTCGCGTCGTTGCCGGCTTCATCGATGAGCTGCGCGAGCGTGACAAAATTACCTGAGCGTTTGCCCATGCGGCCCGATGACAGCGTAACGAACTGAATCAACGCCACCACGAATTTATCGCCCTCGCCAGTCAGCGCCTCAATGGCCGCGCGCACGCGAGCAATATAGCCGTGATGGTCAGCGCCCCATACATCAATGAGCTGGTCGTAGCCACGATCGAGTTTGTTTAAGTGGTAGGCGACATCGGCGGCGAAATAGGTATGCACGCCGTTATCACGCACCATGCAGCGGTCTTTTTCATCACCTAGGGCGCTGGTGCGCAACCACAGCGCGCCATTTTTATCGTAGACATGGCCGCGTTCGCGCAGGCGCTCAATGGCCCGCTCAATGGCGCCGCTCTCAGACAAGCTGCGCTCGGAAAACCAGGCATCAAACGACACATTAAACGCCGCCAAGGTGTGCTGGATGGTGGCCAGCTGTGTGTCCAGCGCAAAATCTTGCAGCGTGCGATAGTCGTCGCCTAAAACGCTTTGCACACGCGCAATCAGCGAGTCGATATGTGCTTCTTTGATGGCTTTTGCGGCATCGCCCTCATCGAAGCTGTCGGGCAAGACGCCGGCCATGAGCTCGACATACGGTGTGAAATACGCACGGTCATCGCGGGCGACTAAGGCCTTCGCGCAGTCGATGATGTAGTCGGCCGGATACGCCCGCGACGGGATCGCCACGGTCTCGCCCAATGCTTCGAGGTAGCGCAAATACACCGACACCGCGAGCACATCGGTTTGCCGGCCGGCATCATTGATGTAGTACTCGGTGTCCACGGCATAGCCGGTGGCGCGCAGCAGGCTGGCGAGTGCCGAGCCATAGGCGGCGCCGCGACCATGACCCACGTGCATGGGGCCGGTGGGGTTGGCAGAGACGTATTCGAGCAAGACGCGTTGGCCATTGCCGATGTTGGGCGAGCCGAACGCCTGTGCATCATTGAGAATTTGCTGGATGGCTTGGAAGCGGCTGCCGGCATTGAGGAAGAAATTAATGAAGCCGGGGCCGGCCAGCTCGACACGACTAATGACTTCGCTGGCGGGCAGCGCATCAATGATGGCCTGCGCAATGACGCGCGGTGGCTTAGCCGCGGCCTTCGCCGACATCAGCGCGATGTTACTGGCCCAATCGCCATGGGCGGGGTCGCGGGTGCGTTCAAATTGCAGCGTCGGTTGAAAATCAGCCGGCAGCATGCCGTCCTGGCGAAGTTGGTCGAGGGCGGTAGCAAGTAGCGTATCGAGCGCGTGCTTCATTGAGGCATCCGAGTCTTAAAATCGTGGCGATTGTAGCAATAAAAAAGGCGAGCCCTGGAAAGGTGCCCGCCTTTTTCTGGTCCACGCGGGGCGTGGTGGCCTGCGCTTACTTCTTGAAGCTGCGAGCGCCGCCAAAGCGTTGCTTGAACTTATCGATACGACCGCCGGTTTCGATGTTTTTCTGTTTGCCGGTGTAGAACGGATGGCAAGCCGAGCAAACGTCGATGAGGATGTCTTTGCACAGGGTGGAGCGGGTTTCAAAGACATTGCCGCAAGAGCAAGTGGCTTTGATCATTTCATATTTTGGATGGATATCAGCACGCATGGTGTTCACCTAAATCAAGGAACGGGGTAAGGATGTGTCGCGCTCCTGGCGGGCTTTTTCTCTGCCATAACAAGCAGGTAAGCAAACGCACAGGTACGACTACAGGCCATTCTCTTGGCTCACCGCACACATCACTTCGATGCGGCCAAGCTCAACAAGGACGCGCATTCTAGGCGATGATCAGGATTTCGCCAAGTGCTGTCTGCCAAAAGGCTGGCATGGCAACGCGCGCGCTAGCGGCAAATGCAGCCGCAGTGCTAGTCTGCGCGCCATGTCCATTGCTCATCTTGCCCTGCCATCGCCATTGCGTCATGGCTTCGATTACCGACTACCCGAGGGCGGCGGCGAGCTGCCGGCGGGCGTACGCGTGCGGGCGCCATTTGGCCGGCGTGAGGTGATTGGCTGGTTATTGCATGAGTCAGCGCAAACCACGGTGCCGGTAGCGAAGCTGCGCGCGGTATTGGCGGTGCTCGACGAGCAGCCAGCGCTTAATCCGGCGCTCTGGCAGCTGGCGTTATGGACCGCGCGTTATTATCAGCACGCCCTTGGTGATGCCCTCACGCAAATGGTGCCGGCGCTGATTCGTCAGGGTGAGCCCTTGCGTGCCGCGCCCGAGCCGCTTTGGCAGCTGACTGCGCGTGGCATAGCCTTGGCGGCGGATGGCTTGAGCCGAGCGCCCAAGCAACTGGCGGCGTGGCAGGTACTGAAAGCGCATGAGCAGGGCCTGACGGAGACCACATGCCGCGCCTTAGCAATCACGCGCGACGCCTTAAAGGCGCTCAATGACAAAGGTCTCGCGCACTGCCTGCAGCCCACCACGCGCGATGAGATGACAGCGCCGAGTTGGCCGAACTTGGGCTTGGCGCAGCCAGAATTATCCCTCAATGACGAACAAGCCGTGGCGCTTCAGGCCTTAACGCAGGCGCCGGCAGGCTTTTGCGTCTGGTTGCTGCAAGGGGTCACGGGCAGCGGTAAAACCGAAGTGTATTTGCAGCATATAGCCCATGTGCTGCGCAGCGGCCGGCAAGTCTTGGTGCTGGTGCCTGAGATTGGTCTAACGCCGCAAACCGTGGCGCGCTTTCAGGCGCGTTTTCGTTGCCCCGTGTTGGCGCTGCATTCGGGTCTCAGTGACCGCGAGCGACTGAATGCTTGGCGGCAAGCGCGCGAAGGGCGCGCGGGCATTGTCATTGGCACGCGTTCTGCGGTGTTTACGCCGCTGGCTCGGCCAGGGCTGATGGTAATTGACGAAGAGCATGACTTGTCGTTTAAGCAGCAGGAAGGCTTTCGTTACCACGGCCGTGATGTGGCCGTGCGGCGCGCGCAGCTGGAAAATATTCCCATCGTCTTGGGCTCGGCAACGCCGTCATTAGAGACCTTGGCCAATGCGCAGGCTGGGCGTTATCGGCGCTTAGAATTGAAGCAGCGTGCCGGTGGCGCGAGGGCGCCGCGCGTGCGCTGTGTCGATTTGCGTGGTCAGGTATTGCTCGATGGCCTGTGTGCAGCCGCCCGCGCAGCAATGACTGAAACGCTCGCGCGCGGTGAGCAAGTATTGGTGTTTCTCAATCGTCGCGGCTTTGCGCCGATCATGTTGTGCCACGCCTGCGGCTGGCAGGCCGGTTGCGCGCGCTGTGATGCCAAGCCAACGCTGCATCGTGCCCCCATGCGCTTGCAGTGCCATCATTGCGGCAGTGAGTCAGCGCCACCGCGTCATTGCCCGGACTGCGGGAGCAGCGATTTGCGACCCGCGGGGGTTGGTACCGAGCGCCTGGCTGATGCGCTCAGCCAGCATTTCGCCGACACACCGGTGCACCGTGTGGATCGTGATAGCACACGTCGTAAAGGCAGCTTTGATGCCTTGATGACCGCCATTGCGCAGCCGGGGCCGGCGATTTTGGTGGGCACACAGATGCTCGCCAAAGGTCATCATTTTCCCAATGTCACGCTGGTGGTGATTCCCGACAGCGATGGCGGCTTATTTAGCGCGGATTTTCGCGGCCCCGAGCGCTTGGCGCAGCAGTTGGTGCAGGTGTCGGGGCGCGCTGGACGAGCCGAGAAGCCGGGCACGGTATTGGTCCAAACGCATCAGCCCGAGCATCCGCTACTGCAGCAATTATTTAGCCAGGGCTATGACGCGTGCGCGCAGACTTTGTTGCATGAACGCCAGCTCATGGGTTTGCCGCCGGTGGCGAGCATGGCGCTGCTGCGTGCCGAGGCGCCACACACGGAAGCACCGCTGCGCCTGCTCAGCGATTTGGCACACTGGTTGCGCGAGGATGAGCCGCTGGTGCAAGCCTGGGGCCCCATGCCGGCGCCGATGGCGCGCAAGGCGGGCATGCATCGCTGGCACTTATTGCTGAAAAGCGCCGAGCGCAAACCACTGCATTTGGCCTTGGCGCGTGTGGTGGCGTGGCTTGAGGCCGAGCCCGAGGCGCGGCGGGTACGATGGTCTATCGACATCGACCCGCAGGAGCTGGGCTAGTTAGGGCACGCTATTGAGCAGGCGCTTAATGGCATCGGTAAAACCATTGGATTTTGGTGCGACGGGCTGGCCCTGCTCATCGAGCTCAGCCGGTGGCAGCAGATCCTCAACGGGCTCTGGAATTGGCTCGGCGGGTAGGCGCTCATCGGTAAACCATTCGGTCACCGCATTGGGGTCGTCGGCGAAGGTACGCTGACCCGTGAGGCGATCGACGGCGACCGACGTCATGCCCGGTGGCAATGGTGGCGTGGTGTCGGCAACGCCTTGCAGCGCGGCGGCCATGTATTGGCGCCAAATCGGTAGCGCCGCAATGCCGCCGTACTCGCGTCTGCCTAAGCTCGTGGGCTGATCGAAGCCGACCCAACTGACTGCAACCATTGCGCCATTAAAGCCGGCAAACCAGGCATCGCGGGCCTCATCGGTGGTGCCGGTTTTGCCAGCGAGGTCGCTACGGCCCAGGCTCAGCGCGCCGCGCCCCGTGCCGCGCACAATGACATCCTGCAAAATGTTGTACATCTGCCATGCCGCGCGCGGTCGCATGATGCGTAGCGCAGGATTGTCGGCGGGTATGGGTGGCGTGGCTAAGCCATCCATTGTCATGGCATCGGCGATGGCTGGGCTACTCTCGGGCGCAGCCAATTCAGGCATTTCGCAGGCGCGACAAACGCGGCGTGGCTTGGCCTGAAAAATCACCTTGCCGGAGCGGTCCAGTACTTTTTCAATGAAGTAGGGATTCACCCGCAAGCCGCCATTGGCAATGGCAGAGAACGCCGTCGCCATTTGAATTGGCAGCACATCGCCGGTGCCTAGGGCGAGTGTTAAGTTGTTGGGCATGCGTTTGGCATCCAAGCCAAACTGGCTCAAATAATTCCGCGCCGATGCCACGCCAACGCTTTGCAGTAGCCGAATCGACACCAAGTTGCGCGATAAATACAGCGCGCGCCGTAGCGTGATGGGGCCCATAAAGCGATTGTCAGAGTTGTTTGGATTCCAGCCGTCGAGATCGAGCGGCGCATCATCAATTAGGCTCGCCGGCGTGAAGCCGCGCTCCAGTGCTTTCGCATAAATAAATGGCTTAATGATTGAGCCCGCTTGCCGCCAACCTTGCACGGAGCGGTTGAATTTACTGCGCGAATAATCAAAGCCGCCAACCAGCGCCTCAATGGCGCCTGTGTTGGGATTGACCGCCACCAGCTGGCCCTGAACTTCCGGGATTTGCGCCAGCTGCCAGGTCTTGCCTTGGCGCTCTAGGCGAACAATATCGCCCACCTTAAGGATCTCGCTGGCGCGCTCAGGCAATGGGCCATAGCGGTTCACATCGATGTAGCGGCGCGCCCAGCGCATGCCTTCCCATGCCAGCGAAACGCGCTCACCAGAGCGCAGCGTGAGGGCGGCTGTGCGTTGTTCTACGTTGGTCACCACGGCGGGCTCAAGACCGCCGATGCGACCTAAGCTTTTCAGCGGCGTGGTGTCGCTGCGCGCTTCTGCGCCACGCCAGCCGTGGCGACGATCATAGGCCAGCAGGCCGGCGATGACGGCCTCGGTGGCGGCCTCTTGATTGGCGGCCGCGACCGTGGTGTAGACCGTGTAGCCGGAGCCATAGATGTCTTCGCCAAACCGGTTGAGCAGCTCTTCGCGCACCATTTCAGCTAAATACGGGCCACGAACATCTTCGATGGCAATGCTATGGCTGAGGCCGACCGGCGCTTTCAGGGCTTTCGCGTGCTGCGCGGCGGTGATGTAGCCGAGCTTGAGCATGCGACCGATAATCCAGTCGCGGCGAATCAAGGCGCGCTCGGGGTTGCTGACGGGGTTATAGCGCGATGGTGCTTTCGGCAAGCCGGCAATCATCGCCATTTCCGCCAGGGTCAGCTCATCGATACGTTTGCCATAATAAATTTTCGCCGCCGCACCAATGCCATAGGCACGTTGGCCGAGGTAGATTTTATTGAGGTAGAGCTCAAGGATTTGCTCTTTGCTGAGCGAGTCTTCGATGCGCTTGGCGAGCAAAATCTCGGTGAACTTACGGTCAAACGTGCGGGCATTGCTAAGAAAATAGTTTTTCGCCAACTGCATGGTAATGGTCGAGCCGCCAGAGCGAATGCTGCCACTGGTCACCAGCTCGCCGAGGGCGCGGCCGAGACCGGCATAGTCGATGCCATCGTGCTCAAAAAACTGATCATCTTCAGCCGCTAAAAAAGCCTGCACGAGCGGCTTGGGGATTTGCGCATAAGTCAGCGGAATGGTGTGCTTGACGCCAAACTCGGTGATGACTTTGCCATCTCGCGTGAGCACTTGCAGCGGCGTTTCATAGCGCACTTCTTTGAGCATGGAAATGTCGGGCAGGTCGGGCGTTAAGGTCAGCCAAGAGCCGCTCGCACTGAGCGTAATGCCCGCTAAGCCTAAGCCTATCCAGCGCAACCAGCGAAATGACACACCCTGCTCAGCCATAAACCACCCTACACACATGACGCCCAACGCGTTTGTGGCGCGCAGTATACGCCTGCAAAGCGGTGACGAACATCCACGCGCATTGGCATTGTCTCCGTGGCCTTGCTACACCTGAATAAATGCCTGGGCACGTGTTGCTCGCTGCTGCTATGGAGGGCTGTATGAAAACGTTTATTGGGCTGATGATGCTGTGCTGCGCGTGTCAGTCACCGCTGGCGATGGCGGCGAGTCTGCGTCTGGCCTTAAGCAATGCGGACAGTCGAGCGGTAATTGTCGACTTGGCGCGGGCAGCCGGCCTGAATGTCTTGCTCAGCGACCGTGTGCAGGGGCAACTAACTATAGAGGCGCGTGCGCAAGATCGCCAAGCCCTGCTCGATGCGGTCTTGCATGCGCGTGGGCTAGCACGTGAGCGTGTCGGTGAGGTTTACTGGGTAGCGCCATTGGAAGAGATCACCCAGCGCGATACGCAGGCGCGCGCTAAGGCCTTGGCGCAAGAGTCGCGCGAGCCACTCGTGACCGAGCTGATTGCGCTGCATCATGCCAAGGCGGCGGAGTTGGTGCGCTTGCTGGCGAGTGCAAATAAGGGCGAGCGCTTGATGGGGCCGCGTGGCCGCGCCGATGCCGATAGCCGCACAAACACCTTGTTATTGACCGATCATGCGGCGCGTTTGACGCAAATTAAACAGTGGTTGCGCGTGCTCGATCGGCCCAGTCGACAGGTCTTGATTGAGACGCGCCTGGCCTCTATGTCGCGCAACGAAGCCAGCGCATACGGTGCGCGTTGGGCTTATAACCGAATGGATGGCAGCGGCTTAATCCCATTAGCGGCAAACGGTGCCGATGTCTCGGCTATTACCTACGGCTTGCTGGGCATTGATGGCACCACGCTCGACCTCACGCTGTCGGCGCTAGAAAGTCAGGGCGATGGTAAAATCTTGGCGCGACCCAGTGTCATGACCGCTGAGCAACAAGCCGCGCGCATCGCCTCTGGCCAGCAAATTCCCTATCAAGAAACTACGCAAAGTGGCGCCAGCACCACACGTTTTATCAATGCCGAGCTGAGCTTGGATATTTTGCCGGCGATTGCGCCCAACGGCGATATTCAGCTCGATTTAAAGCTCAGTCACGATAGCCCTGGCGAGCTACAACCGAATGGTTCTCGGGCCATTGATACCAATCGCCTAGCCACTCAAGTGCGTTTACGGGATGGTCAGACCCTAGTGCTTGGCGGTATCTTTCGCCAGCAGGCCGTAAAAGCCACCAGTGCGGTGCCTTTTTTAGGCAAAATACCGGTATTGGGTGCGTTGTTTCGCCGGCAAACAACTCGCCAAGATGAGCAAGAGCTCCTTATTTTTGTCACCCCGCGATTGATAGACGACGGCGTTTATCCAGCGACAACCCCAGCCATTGGGATAGGAACACACGATGCCTCAGGTCAGGGTGAGCAATATTTTCTTAGTGGGGCCGATGGGCGCGGGTAAGACCACGATTGGCCGTCAGCTCGCAGAATTGCTGCGCTGGGAGTTTGTTGACTCAGACCATGAAATTGAAGCGCGCACCGGCGCCAATATTCCGTGGATTTTCGACATTGAAGGCGAGACCGGGTTTCGTCAGCGCGAAACGCTGGTTATTGAGGCGCTAACGCAACGCCAGCATATTGTTTTGGCGACCGGCGGCGGGGCGATCATGCGCGCTGAGAACCGGGCGGCACTGCATGCGCGCGGCACGGTGATTTATTTAGAGACGCCCGTGGAGCGACAGCTTGAGCGCACCGCGCGCGATCACAATCGGCCATTGCTGCAAACACCCGATCCTCGCGCTAAACTCACGTCGCTGCTGGCGGAGCGTGACCCGCTTTATCGTGAAGTGGCGCACCATATTATGCCCACCGAGCGCAGCAGCGCGCGTGATGTGGCGTTTCATATTTTGCAGGTCTTGGGCTTACGCTAGGGCCGTTTGTTTATTCGCACGAGAAGTCCATGCCAGTGTTAACTGTGGCGCTGGGGCAGCGCAGCTACCCCATTCACATCGATGAGCAGGTGTTTGCCAACGCCGACTTGCTGCTGCCGCATATTCATGGTCGGCAGGTCATGTTGGTTAGCAACACCACGGTAGCACCACTGTATTTAGCGCCTTTGCGTGGCGTTTTAGAGGCCGCCGGCCTAACAGTCGCCGAGGTGATTTTGCCCGATGGCGAACAGTTTAAAGACTGGCAGCATTTGCAGCATATTTTTGATGCGTTATTGCAGGCGCGCTTTGGTCGCAAAGCCACGCTGATTGCCTTGGGTGGCGGCGTGATCGGCGATATGACCGGCTTTGCGGCAGCGACCTATCAGCGCGGTGTGCATTTTATTCAAATTCCCACCACCTTGTTGGCGCAAGTCGACTCCTCGGTGGGCGGCAAAACCGGCATTAATCATACGCTCGGTAAAAATATGATTGGTGCATTTATGCAGCCGCAGGTGGTGTTGGCCGATACCGCCGTGCTGCGTACCTTGCCCGATCGGGAGCTATCGGCGGGGCTGGCGGAAATTATCAAATACGGTTTAATTCGTGATCCTGGCTTTTTGCACTGGTTACACGATCACATGCCCGGCCTGATGGCGCGTGACCCCGCGCTGCTAGCCGAGGCCGTTGCGCGCTCATGTCACCACAAAGCTGAGGTGGTGGCAGCCGATGAGCTAGAGCAGCACGATGTGCGTGCGCTACTGAATTTAGGCCACACCTTTGGCCATGCCATTGAGACCAATATGGGTTATGGGCAGTGGCTTCATGGCGAGGCGGTCGCTGTGGGCATGCTCATGGCGGCTGACCTTTCGCAGCGTTTCGGTTGGATCGACGCTGCTGCGGTAGCTGCGTTGCGCACTTTGCTGCTGGCTGCAGGCTTGCCTGTTGACGCGCCGGCCATCTCAGCGGCTGATTTTTTGGCGGCCATGGCAGTGGATAAAAAGAATGTCGATGGCCGACTACGCTTGGTGTTGTTGCGCGCAGTAGGGGATGCCGTGGTCGTTAATGTCGATGATCTGGCGCCAGTGCGTGACACCTTGGCGGCCTTTGGAGTGAGTGCATGAATGCATCAAGATTGCAGCTCGGTATAGGTCTGGCCTTGATCGCGATCTTTGTTGCGGTCATGGTCACAACAAACGCCAATGAGCCTGAGCGCGCCGCTATGACGGAGGCCTCGCTGGGCAATATCGTTCGCGCCAATGAGGGTGAGCAGTTTGAGGCGGGCTTTGGTGAGCTGCAGTATTTAGTTCCCGATAACGGCGGCGAAGAGCCGGTGGCGTTTGATGATGCCACGCCGCAGCGACTCGCACAGTTTCGCTCTGAGGCCTGGCTGCTGGAGCAGCCGCCCAGCCATTACACTATTCAGCTCGGTGTGTTTTCCAGCGAGCGCGCCGCCGCTGACTTTATTCGTAGCAATGGCAATAGCGCGGATTTACGCTATTTTGCCATTCCACAAATGCCTGACCCTGCCTTGGGCTATGTCACCTCGGCGCAGTCACGGTTTATCGTCAGCTTTGCCGAGTTTTTCACCAGCGAGCACGCCGCCGGTGTGGCAGGTATTTTGACCGGCTATGGTGACCAATATTTGGTGCGGCCATGGCAGAGTTATCAGCTATCAATTACGTCGGTGAAGGCGGTGCTGGCGCGCAACTTTATTGCCAAGCAAGAAGCGCAAGCGCGCATGACAGCATCCGACAAGTTACGTGATCAAGCCTTCCAAGGCGTCGATCCGGTTGAGTTATTGGCTGAGCCGTTAGATGAGTAGCGATTACGCGCTCATTGCATAACACCTGTTAGCGTCTGTAGAAGTGCCTGCGCATTGAGCTAAATGGGCTTTTAACGTACTATGCGCGTCCATTTTTTGCGTTCTGCGCCACTTATGCGTGCGCGAATGATTTTTAAACCTTTGTTTTACTTGGTGATTTATTGATGGAAAAACATTCGGTCGTGAACGCTGGTCTATACCATCCCGATGAGTTCCGCGATAACTGCGGTTTTGGCCTCATCGCTCACATGACAGGTGATGCCAGCCATCATCTGGTGCAAACCGCTATTGAATCACTGAGCTGTATGACGCACCGCGGCGCGATTGCGGCCGATGGCAAAACCGGCGATGGCTGCGGCCTCCTGCTGGCCATGCCGCGCGAATTCTTCAAGACGGTGGTGCAAGACGATCTGGGCGTCAGCCTCGATGAGCAATTCGCCGCCGGCTTGGTTTTTCTCAACACCGATCCAGCCAAAGCGCAGCACGCGCGCGATGTACTCACCGCTGAGATCGAATCAGAAGGTTTAAACGTTGCCGGCTGGCGCGTGGTGCCCACCGATAAAACCATTCTCGGTGAGATCGCCCTGCAGTCATTGCCGGTGTTTGAGCAGGTCTTTGTGCAGGCCGACAACGTCGATGAAGTCAGCGCCAATCGCAAACTGTTTTTAGCGCGCCGCCGCACCGAACAAGCGCTGCGTGATGACCCGCTGTTCTATATCACCACGCTATCAACGCAGGTTATTTCCTACAAAGGCTTGGTCATGCCGGCCGATTTACCGAGCTTCTTTACCGACCTCGATGACCCGCGCATGGCCACACATATCTGTGTGTTCCACCAACGCTTCTCGACCAATACCTTGCCACGTTGGCCGCTCGCGCAGCCGTTCCGTTACTTGGCGCACAACGGTGAAATCAATACCGTGAGCGGTAACCGTCAATGGGCATTGGCGCGCACGCCTAAGTTCACGCACCCCGACCTGCCTGGCCTGACCGAGCTCACACCGATCATTAACTTGACCGGTTCAGACTCATCAAGCCTCGACAATATGTTGGAGATTTTGCTGGCTGGCGGCATGAATTTGTTCCGTGCACTGCGCACGTTGGTGCCGCCCGCTTGGCAGAATGTCGAGTCCATGGACACCGATTTGCGCGCGTTTTACGAGTACAACGCTAAGCACATGGAAGCCTGGGACGGTCCTGCCGGTCTGGTCATCACCGACGGTCGTTATGCCGTGTGTATGCTCGACCGTAATGGCCTGCGTCCAGCGCGTTATGTCATCACCAAAAATGGTTACATCACCCTGGCGTCCGAGATCGGCGTGTGGAATTACGCACCGGAAGATGTCGTATCGAAAGGCCGCGTTGGTCCCGGCAAGCTGATTGCCGTGGACACCAAAACTGGCGAGTTGCTCGATACCAAAGCCATCGATGATCTGCTGAAAAGTGCCCAGCCCTACAAAAAATGGCTGCGTAATGAAGCGCGTCGCATCGAAAGTGATAGCAGCTTAGAGAAAGAGTTGTTGGGACAGGTCTCGCGTGAGCAACTCAACGTGTACCAAAAGCTATTTTTGGTGAGCTACGAAGAGCGCGATCAAATTATTCGGCCCCTCGCTGAGGCGGGCCAAGAGGCTGTTGGTTCGATGGGCGATGACACGCCCATGGCGGTGCTGTCGACACGTGTGCGCCATGTCGCTGATTATTTCCGTCAGCAGTTTGCACAGGTCACCAACCCGCCCATCGATCCGCTGCGCGAAGCGATTGTGATGTCGCTGGAAACCGCGTTTGGTCCTGAGCTAAATATGTTTGAGGAGACCCCTGAGCACGCACGCCGCGCCATTGTCTCCAGTCCTGTACTCTCGCACAGCAAATTCCGCCAGATGCAAAGCATTGACCTCAAAGGCTTTGAGGTCGCCACGCTGGATCTTAATTACGCCCAAGATGAAGGCCTGCAAACAGCGCTGCAGCGCATTTGTGCTGAGGCCGAAGCCGCTGTGCGTGATGGTCGCTCGCAGCTGATTCTGAGCGATCGCGCGATTCGCCAAGGCTACTTGCCTATCAGTGCTTTAATGGCCACTGGCGCCGTGCATCATCACCTGATCGCCGTTGGTTTGCGTTGCGAAGCCAACCTCATCATTGAAACTGGTATGGCGCGTGACCCGCATCATTTCGCCACGCTATTGGGTTTCGGTGCTACGGCGGTCTACCCGTATTTGGCCTACGACATCATTGCTGATATGGCGCGTAGCGGTGAGGTCTTGGGCGATCCGCTGGAAGCACAAAGTCATTTCCGCAAGGGCATCGACAAAGGCTTATTGAAAATCCTCTCGAAAATGGGCATCTCCACGGTCGCTTCTTACCGGGGTGCGCAGCTGTTTGAAGCAGTCGGTCTCAATGCTGAGGTCGTTGATTTGTGCTTTAAAGGCGTGCAAAGCCGTATTCAGGGTGCCGGTTTTGTTGAGCTGGAAATGGATCAGCGCCTGCTCAGCGAAGATGCTTGGCGTGCGCGTAAGCAAATTGACCAAGGCGGCTTGCTGAAGTTTGTTTATGGCAAGGAATATCACGCCTTCAATCCTGACGTTATTAATACCTTACACACCGCCGTGCGTTCTGGTCAGTTCAGCGATTATCAAGCCTATGCTGACTTGGTTAACTTGCGCCCCGTGGCCACCATTCGTGATTTGTTGCAGCTGAAAAAGGCGGCAACGCCACTGCCGATGGAGTCGGTTGAGCCACTGGAGGCGATTCTCAAGCGCTTTGACTCGGCGGGCATGTCATTGGGCGCACTGTCGCCTGAGGCGCATGAATCGATTGCCATTGCCATGAATACGCTCGGTGGCCGCTCCAACTCCGGTGAGGGTGGTGAGGATCAAGCACGTTTTGGCACACTGAAAAACTCGAAAATTAAGCAAATTGCTTCGGGTCGCTTTGGCGTTACGCCGGCGTATTTGGCCAGTGCTGAAGTGCTGCAAATTAAAGTGGCACAAGGTGCGAAGCCCGGTGAGGGCGGTCAGCTGCCCGGCGGTAAGGTCAATGCCTTGATCGCGCGTTTGCGTCACTCGGTGCCGGGCGTGACCTTGATTTCGCCGCCGCCCCATCACGACATTTATTCGATTGAAGATTTGTCGCAGTTGATTTATGACTTAAAGCAGGTCAACCCAAAGGCGTTGGTGTCAGTGAAACTGGTCTCCGAGCCGGGCGTGGGCACCATCGCGGCCGGTGTCGCCAAGGCCTATGCCGACCTCATCACCATTTCGGGTTATGACGGTGGCACAGCAGCCTCGCCATTGAGCTCGATCCATCACGCCGGTTCGCCGTGGGAGCTGGGCTTGGCCGAGGCTCAGCAAGCGCTGCGCGCCAATGATCTGCGCGGCAAAGTGCGTGTGCAAACCGACGGTGGCTTAAAAACCGGCCTCGACGTAGTGAAAGCCGCGATTTTGGGTGCTGAGAGTTTTGGTTTTGGCTCCACGCCAATGATCGCGTTGGGCTGCAAATACCTGCGCATTTGCCATTTGAACAACTGCGCCACGGGCGTTGCGACGCAGCAAGATAAGCTTCGTCAAGATCACTTTATTGGCGAGCCAGAAATGCTCATGAACTTCTTTAAGTTCATCGCAGAAGAAACTCGCCAATGGCTCTCTGTGCTCGGTGTGGCCTCATTAGCTGAGCTCATTGGCCGCACGGATTTGCTCGAATGCTTGCCCGGTACCACGCCGAAGCAAAAGCGTTTAGACCTAATGCCGCTGCTGAAAAACGACCATATTGCCGCTGATAAGCCGCAGTATTGCCTCGATAGTCGCAATGAGCCCTTCGATAAAGGCGTGCTTGCTGAGCAGATCGTTGCCGAGATTTTACCGGCCATTGAAGGCAAAACAGGTGGTGAGTTTAGCTATGCGATTGGTAACTGCGATCGCTCCATTGGCGCACGTGTGTCGGGTGAGATTGCTCAACGCCACGGCGACCAAGGCATGAGCGATGCGCCCATCACGCTGAAGTTCACCGGTACGGCCGGTCAGAGCTTTGGTGTGTGGAATGCTGGCGGCTTGAACCTGCACCTCGAAGGCGATGCCAACGACTATGTCGGCAAAGGCATGGCGGGCGGTCAGCTGGTGATTCGTCCACCGCAAGGTACTGCGTTTAGCTCGCAAGACACTGCCATTATTGGCAATACCTGCTTGTATGGCGCCACCGGTGGCACGCTGTATGCCGCTGGCACCGCGGGCGAGCGCTTCGCCGTGCGTAACTCTGGCTGCCATGCGGTCATTGAGGGCGCTGGCGACCATTGCTGCGAATACATGACCGGCGGTTTGGTCACTGTGCTCGGCCCGACCGGCCTGAACTTTGGTGCTGGCATGACCGGCGGCTTCGCCTATGTGCTGGATCAGGAGAATAACTTCTTCGATCGCTGCAACCATGAATTGATCGAGATCCATCGCATCAGTACTGAGCCCATGGGTCCGCATCGCTCGCACTTAAAATCGGTGTTACGCGACTACGTGAAAGCCACCGACAGTGCATGGGGCCGCACCGTATTGGAGGAGTTCGATGACTATCAGCGCAAGTTCTGGCTGGTGAAACCGAAGGCCGCCAATATTAAAGAATTGCTGAAAAGCACCGTGTCTAATCCGCAGTAAGCCCGTACGGCAATAAGAGGCAAGATCATGGCAGAACGCCTAAATAACGATTTTCAATTCTTGGATGTGGCGCGCCACGACCCGGCCAAGAAAGCCCTTGATGTCCGCCGCGCGGAGTTTGTCGAGATTTATAAGCCATTTACCAAGCCGGAAGTGGAAGGTCAGTCGCATCGCTGTTTGAGCTGCGGCAACCCTTATTGCGAATGGAAGTGCCCGGTGCACAATTACATTCCGAACTGGTTGCAGCTGATCTCCGACGGTCGTTTGTTTGAGGCTGCCGAGCTCTGTCATCAGACCAACACGCTGCCAGAAGTGTGTGGTCGTGTGTGTCCGCAGGATCGCCTGTGCGAGGGTGCTTGCACGCTCAACGATGGCTTCGGCGCGGTCACTATTGGCAATACGGAGAAATATATTGTCGATACCGCCTTTGCCATGGGCTGGCGTCCAGACCTGTCCGGCGTGGTCGCCACCGGCAAAAAAGTCGCGATTATTGGTGCAGGCCCTGCCGGCCTAGGCTGCGCCGATGTGCTCACGCGCGCCGGTGTGAAGGCGGTCGTTTTCGATAAAAATCCTGAAATTGGTGGCCTGCTGACCTTTGGCATCCCTGAGTTCAAGATGGAAAAGGCGGTGATGAGTCAGCGTCGTGAAATCTTCACTGACATGGGCATCGAGTTCCGCCTCAATACCGACGTGGGTACGGATATCAGCATTGATGAATTGATGCGCGACTACGATGCCGTGTTCATGGGCATGGGCACATACACCTATATGAAAGGTGGTTTCCCCGGCGAGGAGCTGCCCGGTGTGTTTGATGCACTGGACTTCTTGATTGCCAATGTCAATCGCAACCTAGGCTTTGAAAAAGACCCCGCCGATTACATCGACATGGCTGGCAAAAAAGTCGTTGTGCTCGGTGGTGGAGATACCGCCATGGATTGCAACCGTACCTCAGTGCGCCAAGGCGCGGCGAGTGTGACCTGTGCTTATCGTCGCGATGAAGAAAATATGCCCGGTTCGCGTCGTGAAGTGCGCAACGCCCGTGAAGAGGGCGTGCAGTTTATGTTTAATCGCCAGCCCGTGGAAATCGTGGGCGATGGCCACAAAGTCACCGGCGTGAAAGTTGTCGAAACTCAGCTCGGTGAGCCGGATGCGCGTGGTCGCCGGAGCCCAGAGCCAGTGCCGGGTTCGGAGCAAATTTTGCCCGCCGATGCGGTGATTTTGGCCTTTGGCTTCCGCCCCAGCCCGGCCGATTGGTTTGCGCCACAAAACATCGATACCGATAGCGCCGGTCGTGTCACCGCGCCCGAATCGGCCACCTATAAATTCCAAACCAGCAACCCGAAAGTGTTTGCCGGTGGCGATATGGTTCGCGGCTCAGACCTCGTGGTGACAGCGATTTGGGAAGGCCGTCAGGCTGCCGAGGGCATCATGGATTTCCTCGGTGTGTGAGATGCGCTAAACGAAAAGGCCAGCAATTGCTGGCCTTTTTTATGAGTGCGGCTCGGAGGTTTTACTCTCGACAATCATTGCCTTGGGTGCGCCAGCGTAAAATAGTTTTGGTCTTATCGACTTCAAAATAGGTCTGGCAGCGGCGTGTGACCGTGTCGCTACCAAAGCCGAAGCCAGTGAAAAAACCCCCACTGCCGGTGCCGGTAAAAATGCCAGTTTGCACGCTCGGTGCGCGGCTATAGCTCGATTGCTTGTCCCAGGTATAGACGGTGTTGCCATTCGGTGCTTCAAAGCTGCCAGTCGGGTAGCCCCAATCGTCCATTACCACGCTGATGGGTTTGCCGACATAAGTGGCGATGCGTGCCTCATAAGCCTCGCGGGTCGCGCAGGCCGATAGCCACAGGGCCGCTATCGTGACGAGCAATAATCGTGTCATAGCAAAGTCCTCGAAGATTCGCTGCTACAATACGCCGGCCTTGGCGCTGACTGCAACCGCGCCGCGAAACTGATGGAGAGAGTTGATGTCTGAGCTGCATAACGATCGCTACTTACGCGCGCTATTGCGCCAGCCCACCGACCGCACACCAATCTGGATGATGCGCCAAGCTGGCCGCTACCTGCCCGAGTATCGCGCCACGCGTGCGCAAGCTGGCGACTTTATTAAGCTCATGAAAAATCCCGAGTTGGCCTGCGAAGTCACCTTGCAGCCATTGCGCCGCTTCCCGCTCGATGCCGCGATTTTATTTTCCGACATTCTCACCATTCCCGATGCCATGGGCTTGGGGCTGTATTTTGAAACTGGCGAGGGCCCGCGCTTTCAGCGCACCGTGCGCACCATGGCCGATGTCGCCGCGCTGCCGATCCCAGACCCCGAGCAAGACACCGGCTATGTGATGGATGCGGTGCGGACCATTCGCCGTGAGCTCAAGGGCCAAGTCCCGCTAATCGGCTTTGCCGGCAGCCCGTGGACGCTGGCGACGTACATGATTCAGGGTGGTTCATCGCGCGATTTCCGCGAGTCAAAAACGCTGATGGCGACTAATCCTGACGTGCTGCACGCGCTGCTCGATAAGCTCGCGCAATCAGTGACGCTCTACTTAAACGCGCAAATTCGTGCCGGCGCGCAGGCGATTCAGATTTTTGACTCGTGGGGCGGGGCGCTCTCGCACGGCGCCTATCGCGAATTTTCCTTGCGCTATATGCAGCAAATTGTTGATGGCTTAATGCGTGAAAATGACGGTCGCCGTGTGCCCATCACGCTGTTTACCAAAGGCGGCGGGCAATGGTTAGAAGCCATGGCCGACACCGGCGCCGATGCGCTGGGGTTGGACTGGACCACTGACTTGGGTGAGGCGCGGGCGCGTGTCGGTCATCGTGTGGCGCTGCAGGGCAATATGGACCCATCGATGCTCTATGCGCCATTGCCGCGCATCGAGCAGGAAGTCGAGCAGCTGTTGGCGAGCTATGCCTCGGCGTGGACGCCTGAGCTCGGTGTCAGCGCCGGCAGCGGCCATGTCTTTAACCTAGGCCATGGCATTGAGCAGTTTGTTGACCCCGTGCATGCCGGTGCGTTTATTGAGGCGGTGGTGGCGAAGTCGGGCAAGTATCATCAGCCGAGCTAGGGGCATCACGCTGATCGGCTCGCTGGTCAGCGCTTAACCCACCGCGCTGCGCACGCGCGGCTCGGGAAAGACCATGGTGAAGTCGGTGATTTTCATCGCCGCGACTACACGGCCCTGCGCCAAATCCGGAAAGTAGTCGGCATTAAACTGCCAATCAATGACCTTAGCCCATTTGCCATGGCCGCGCGTCTCGGGCGTCAGCGTGTATTCGCGCCCCTCCCACTGCTGCGCCAATGTGCGTAGCGCTTTCGGTACCAATGACGTGGGCAGCGGCAGTGTCGGGCCTGACTGGCTCAGCAGCATCTCAGCAATCAGGTCGCCGTTGTCGGCGATTAAACGCGCGTGATCGACTCCGCTGTCATTAAAGTCCAGCGCGAAGTCGCAGCGATCTTTGGGGATGCCCCAATTGCGTCGGCCATTGACCACCGAGGCATTGGTAGACACATAAATGCGGCTGATGCTGGCGCGTCGCGCATCGGAGAAACGAAAGCTGCCGGGAATAAACAGTAGCTCGCCATAGGGCCCCGCTGGGCTTTGGTCATAGTTCACCAACATGGCGAAACTCATGGCGCTACGACGCGAGCGCTGCAGGGCAGTCGGCGTGAATGGGCAGTTGGCCAGCACCGACTCGGGCATGCGCAAGGCAATCACATAGCCTTGGCCGGTGAGCGTCCATGGCGCCGGCGCTAAGTCTTCGGGGTAGTCACGATCATTCATGGTTTAGTCCTCGCCGCCTAAGGCTTCCCAGCGCGTCAGTAGTTCCAGTAGTTCATCATCAATGAGCGGTAGGCGCTGCGCCATGGCGGTGGCTTTGTCGATATCGCTGACAAAGAGTTGGCCATCGGCGAGGGCGGCTTGCAACTCGGCCTGCTCTTTTTCGAGCGTCTCGATGGTTTTAGGGATGGCGTCGAGCTCGCGCTGCTCTTTAAAGCTGAGCTTGCGTTTCGCCGGCTTGGCCGCAGCTACGGGCTTGGCCGTTGGCACCTCGCTCACCGTGGCGATGGGCGCAGGCCGTTGCCGCAGCCAGTCGGCATAACCACCGACGTACTCATTGATTTGGCCATCGCCCTCGAAGACCCAGGTGCTGGTCACCACCGCGTCCAAAAAGGCGCGGTCGTGGCTGATGAGCAAGAGCGTGCCGGGGTAGCTCACCAGCAACTCCTCTAGCAGCTCTAGCGTTTCCACGTCGAGGTCGTTGGTGGGTTCGTCGAGGATGAGCACATTGCTTGGCCGCGTAAAAAGCTTAGCCAAAAGCAGGCGATTGCGCTCGCCTCCTGACAATGCCTTCACCGGTGTGCGTGCGCGTTGCGGTGAAAACAGGAAGTCTTGCAGATAGCCCAAAATATGTTTGCGTTGGCCATTGATCTCGATGTAATCCGAGCCTTGGCCAACGTTGTCGACCACGGTGGCCTCTAAATCCAAGGCGCTGCGCAGTTGGTCAAAGTAGTTCACCGAGAGCTGGGTGCCGTGCGTGACCTTGCCGGCATCGGGCGCTTGGTCGCCGAGCAGCAGGCGGATCAGTGTGGTTTTGCCGACGCCGTTATCGCCAATGAGGCCGATCTTATCGCCGCGCATGACCACGGTGGAAAAGTCTTGCACCAGATTCAGTCCGCCCAGCGTCAGCGAGAGGTTTTCGGCGGTGAGCACGAGCTTGCCGGAGCGCTCAGCCTCAGCCATCACCATGCGCGCGTTGCCTTGACGATTACGGCGTTCAGCACGCTCGCGGCGCAGCTGTTCAAGCTCGCGTACGCGGCCCTCGTTGCGGGTGCGACGGGCTTTAATGCCTTGGCGTATCCAGACTTCTTCTTGCGCGAGTTTTTTATCAAAGACGGCGTTTTGATGGCCTTCGGCACTGAGCTGCTCGGCTTTGCGCGCCAGATATTCGTCGTAATTACCGGGGTAGCTGCGCAGCTGGCCGCGATCAACCTCGACCAAGCGCGTGGCTAGATTGCCCAAAAAGCGGCGATCGTGGCTAATAAACAAGAGCGTGCCATTCCAGCCTAATAAGAAGTCCTCAATCCAGCTGATTGAGCGCACATCGAGGTGGTTGGTGGGCTCATCGAGCAGCAAAATATCGGGCTCGGTGACCAAGGCGCGGGCCAATAATACGCGGCGTTTGCGGCCGCCCGATAGCGAGTTGAAGTCGGCATAGGGGTCGAGGTTTAAGCGCGTCGTGATTTTATTCATGCGGATTTGGATTTCCCAATCCTCCAGCGCCGCGTCGCCCTCGGGCAGGTCATCAAAGCCGCCATTGACGATATCTTCTACCGTGCCCGTCCAGCCCTGCGGTACTTCCTGACGCATGGAAGCGATGCGCGAGCCTTGCGTGCGCATGATCTCGCCGCTGTCTTGTGTGAGCTCACCGGCAATGATTTTCAGCAGGGTGGATTTGCCCTCGCCATTGCGGCCAATGACGCAGACGCGCTCACCGCGATCTAGGCTAAAGGAGACTTTTGAGAGCAGCGCGGGGCCGCCAAAAGCAATGGATACATCACGCAGGGAAAGCAGGGCCATGGACTAACAACAGCAGTAGTTTGAATGCCGCGTAGTCTAACAGATGCGCGCTCGGGAGGCCTCTGCCATACTGCGCGCGACTGGGTTTTAGTAGGAAAGCGTGATGGAGTCGCGGCTCACCGACTTGGAAGTAAAAGTCGCTTATCAAGATGATTTGCTCGATGCGCTGAATCGCGTGGTGGCTACGCAGCAAGACCACATCGCGCGTTTGCAGGATGACCTGCGCCATTTATATGAGCAGATGAAAACCATGCAGCCACCGGGGCAGGGCAGCTCAGACAATGAGCCGCCCCCGCATTATTGACGTGGGCTTTGTGGCGCTACACGTTGGCCGCGCCTGAAAGAGCTTAGCTGCGTTTTTTGCTGGTCCAGGCCCAAAGCATTTCGCAATTCACCGGCTGTTCGCCGGTGGCATCGGTGAGCACCACCGGCACCAGCACCTCGCCCTTGGGCTCGTTGCGGATGCGATTAATGTCGTGCTGCGAGAGTGTCGCCACCGCGCGCAAATCGCCCGATGAGCGCCGCGTATAATCGACCTTCAGGGTTTTAATCAACGGCAGTTTGTCATCGGGCAGGTTCACGCCCACCACGAAGCCCGAGGCGGTCTCGGCCAGTAGCGCCATGGCGGCGGCATGCACGCTATGAATGTGGTTTTGCACCTTGCGACGATTTTTCACGCTGACCACCACGCGGGTCTCGGTGATCTCTTCGTAGAGCAGACCGGAGGTGCCCACATACGGCACAACACGGCCAAAAATCAACGACAACGCGCGTTGGCGCAAGCCCTTGGGCAGCGCCTGAAACGGCTTCATGGCACGCGTAATGTTATTGCTAAAGGCCATCGAGCTTAGTCCTTGAAGTTGTTAAATTGCAGCGGTAACCCGAGCTGTTGCTCGCGCAAAAAGGCCATCACGGCTTGCAGCGCATCGCGTTTTTTATCACTCACGCGGACTTTGTCGCCCTGAATGCTGGCCTGCACTTTATAGCCATTTTCTTTCAGCAATTTGACGATTTTTTTCGCGGTGTCGCTGTCTAAACCATCTTTGAGTTTGACGATTTGATGAATGAACTTGCCCGAGGCTTCCATTTTTTGCGGGTCGAGCACTTGCGGGTCGACTTTGCGCTTGAGCATATGCGCTTCGAGCATCGCCAAGACTTGTTCAACTTGAAAGTCTGACTCGGCGCTGAGTTTGATTTCTTTATTCTTCTCGTTGAAAGTCACGTCGACTTGCGAGCCGCGAAAATCGAAGCGCGTGGCGATCTCTTTGGTGGTGTTTTGTACGGCGTGATTGACCTCATAGACTTCGAGTTCTGAAACGACATCCATTGATGGCATGGTAAAGTGCTCCTTTCGCAAAATTCGCTCGAGTGTAGCCGAAAGCGATCATTTATCCGAGGATGTCTGTATGAAGGCGAGTCGCCTGCGCTGGTTGTTTAACTTCTATCCGCCGTATTTAGGGGCGGGTGTTCGCGTTGATCGCATCAGTGATGATTTCAGCGAAATCGATGTTTCCATGAAGCTCACGCGCTGGAATAAAAACTACGTTGGCACGCACTTTGGCGGCAGCCTCTACAGCATGGTCGACCCGTTTTACATGCTCATCCTTATGGAGACTTTGGGCTCGCGTTACATCGTCTGGGATCAAGCCGCGCGCATCGATTTCTTGAAACCCGGCCGTGGCAAAGTGCAGGCGCATTTTCGTTTGCCCGATGGCCTGTTGGCGGATATCAAAAGCCAGGCTGCCCTTGGCGATGCCGTGCGTCCTGAGCTAAATATCGACATAGTCGGCGGCACGGGCGAGATCATCGCACGCGCGCACAAGACGCTTTACGTGCGCCTGAAACCCGAGCATCGCCCACCGGCGGCGGCTGAGATTAGCCGCCCGAATCAGGAGCTGAACTAATGGCTTTACGCTTTCGCATCCACCCCGTGACACCGTTTGAGCAAAATTGCAGCCTGATCTGGTGTGACGCCACTAATGAAGCCGCGCTGATTGATGCCGGCGGTGATGCCGACCAGCTTTTGGCTTTGGTGAAAGCCGAAGGCGTGACGCTAACGAAGCTGCTCGTCACCCACGCGCACATCGATCATGCCGGCGCGGTAGCGGATTTGGCCGAGCATTTGCACCTGCCCATTGAGGGGCCGCACACCGGCGACCAGTTTTGGATAGACCGCCTCGATGACCAGTCGCGCATGTTTCAATTCCCCAGCGCGCGACCTTTTACGCCGTCGCGCTGGCTGGAGCAGGGCAATGAGGTCACCGTGGGCGCTGAGACGCTGCTGGTGCGTCATTGCCCCGGTCATACGCCCGGTCATGTGGTGTTTATTTCGGAAAGTGCTGGCGTGAGTTTTGTTGGCGATGTGCTATTTGCCGGCTCGATTGGCCGCACCGATTTCCCCATGGGCAATCATCAGGACTTGCTCGATGCCATCAAGCGTGAACTCTGGCCGCTGCCCGATGACATGCGTTTTGTGCCCGGCCATGGGCCGATGTCGACCATTGGCCATGAGCGCCGCACCAACCCCTTTGTCGCCGATCGGCGCGGCTAAGCTAGCGCTTTGTCGCCGCTATAGCGTGTGATGATCAGCGGCAAGCTCAGTGCGTATTCGCTATCGAGCAAAGCCTCGGGGCAATGCTTAAGCGCCGCGGGAATTAAGAGCGATGGCTGAGCCTGGCTGATGCGCACCGCGTTGCCAGCAAATTGCAGATGCAATGGGTTGCTGCGACGCCACAGCGCAAAGCGCAGAAAATGCCCAATGATGCCGGTGCGCTGCATCAACGCCACGCGAATGCGGCCATCATCATCGTTGCTAATGCTGACGCTGGTGGCCATGAGGTAGCGGTCGTCGACCTGTACGAGGTAACGCGGCTGGCCAAAAAAGCGCCAGAGTGCGCGCCAAAATAACCAGCGCTGCCAGCGTCCGGCGCGTGCTTGCGGTGCGCGCGATGCCCACGCGCGCCAGCCCACATCGATCCGTGCGCCCGGAATGTCGCCGTGCGGGTGGTTGATCGTTAAGCGGTGAAACAAGTCGGTCATGCGGTGACAGTCCGTAAGCGCGAAAGCCGCATTAGTTAGCCTGCGCCGCTGATGCGTTGGCACCGAGCGTTGTGACATCGACGCCGGCAAATTGCAGGTCGGCATGATAGCTTGAGCGCACCATGGGCCCACTGGCAATGTTGCGGAAACCGAGCTGTCGGCCATAGGCAGCGTAGCGTGCGAACTCGTCGGGATGCACAAAGCGATCGACCGGCGCGTGCGTTTTCGACGGCTGCAAATACTGGCCGATGGTCACCAAATCAACATCGTGCGCCTTCAGATCATCGAGCAATGTCAAGACTTCCTCTTCGGTCTCGCCAATGCCGACCATGAGGCCGCACTTGGTGGCGATGTCGGGGCGCTCCTGCTTGAAGCGCTTGAGCAGTTGCAGCGAGTGTTGGTAGTCGGAGCCGGGGCGAATGGCCTTGTACAGGCGCGGCACGGTTTCGATGTTGTGATTGAAAACATCAGGCGGGCATTCGCTAATCAGGCGCAGCGCAATGTCCATTCGGCCGCGAAAATCCGGCACGAGGATTTCCATTTTGGTGGCTGGGTTGAGCTCACGCACGGCGGTGATGCAGTCGACAAAATGTTGCGCGCCACCATCTTTTAAGTCGTCGCGATCGACCGAGGTCACCACCACGTATTTGAGTTTTAAGTTGGCCACTGTTTCGGCCAAATTGCGCGGCTCATCGGCATCGAGCTGGTTCGGGCGACCGTGCGCAACATCGCAAAATGGGCAGCGCCGTGTGCAGATATCGCCCATGATCATAAACGTCGCGGTGCCGCCACCAAAGCATTCCGCGAGATTCGGGCAGGCCGCTTCTTCGCAGACCGTGTGCAGCTTTTGTTCGCGCAGCAAGCCTTTGATGCGGCTAACCTCAGCGGGGTTTTTAATGCGCACACGAATCCAGTCGGGCTTGCGCGGCATCTCCTCGGTGGGGATGATTTTCACCGGAATACGCGCCATTTTTTCCGCGCCACGCAGCTTCACACCGGGCTCAATGCGCACCGGGTTGGGGCTAGGCACGGTGGTAGCGGATTGGGGCTGGCTGGTGTTGCTCATGACGGGCCATCGCGTAACAAAATGAGGGCTTGAGTGTAGCCTAAATTGCATGCGCTTGCGCTTTTTCAGCACGCCGCGAAAAGCCGTTCTTTGGTTGAATAAGCCAGACAAATGCTGCCAAAAACACTACTCTAAAGGTCAGATTAAAAGACAGCACATGAGGCAATAGAGCATGTTAGCGCGTTATGACGTGGTGGTTATTGGGGCGGGGCCTGCGGGTGAGGGCGCGGCCATGAAGCTAGTCAAAGAGGGCCAGCGGGTGGCGGTCATCGACCAGCTTGGCGAGGTCGGCGGCAACTGTGCGCATGTCGGCACCATCCCTTCAAAAGCGCTGCGCCAAACCGTCTATAACCTCATGCGTTTTCGCCGCGACCCGTTGCTCTCGCGCATGTCTGAAATCCGCACATTACCATTGTCGCAAGTGCTGGCGCGCGCGCACAAAGTCATCGACACGCAAGTCAGCACCCACCATCGATTTTTTGAGCGTAATGACGTCGATTTATATTTCGGCGAGGCGCGCTTTGAGGATGCCCACACGCTCAGCGTGCTGACTAGTGAGGGCGTTGTCGAGCGTATTGGCTTTGAGTCGGCGGTGATTGCCACGGGCAGTCGGCCGTATCAGCCGGCCGATATCGACTTCAATCATCCGCGCGTGTTCGATAGTGACAAGATTTTGAAGCTCGATTATCCAGTCAATAAGCTGATTATTTATGGTGCCGGCGTGATTGGCTGCGAATACGCATCGATCTTTGTCGGCTTGGGCTACAAGGTCGATTTGGTCAACACGCAGCCGCAGTTATTGTCATTTTTAGATGCCGAAATTGCCGATGCGCTGTCGCATTATTTGCGTGATTTAGGCGTGCTGATTCGCAATCAAGAAGAATATAGCCAAGTTGAAACGCAGGATGATTGCGTGGTCTTACACCTGAAATCGGGCAAGAAAATTAAGGCCGATGCCATCCTGTGGTGCAATGGTCGCGCCGGCAATACCGAGACGCTGAATTTGCAAGCCGTGGGCCTCAGTGCCAATAGCCGCGGGCAGATTGCCATTGATGAGCGCTACAACACTGCCGCAGCCAATATCTACGCGGCAGGCGATGTCATTGGCCCGCCGGCATTGGCATCAGCGGCTTATGATCAAGGCCGTTGCGCCGCAGCGCACATCACTGGCAGCCAAGATGTACCCTATGTGGAGGAGGTGCCGACCGGCATTTACACCATCCCGGAAATCTCCTGCATTGGTCGCACCGAGCGGCAGCTCACCGAAGACAAAGTGCCTTACGAAGTGGGCCAGTCGTTTTTCCGGCACTTGGCGCGCGCGCAAATCTCTGGCGATGTGGTGGGCATGTTGAAGGTCTTATTTCATCGCGACACACGCGAGATTTTGGGTATTCATTGCTTTGGCAATAACGCCGCCGAGATTGTCCACATTGGTCAGGCGGTGATGAATCAGCCAAATAACTCCATCGAGTACTTTGCCAATACCACGTTTAATTACCCGACCATGGCCGAGGCGTATCGCGTGGCCGCGCTCAATGGCATGAACCGGTTGTTCTAAGCAGCGGCGAGCAGCTGTTTACTAGTCCCGCCACGCTATATATAAAGCCGCCTCATTTGGGCGGCTTTTTAGTCGTTAGCTATTGCGCGCGTGCATCCATTTGGCAAACGCGCCCGCGGTGAAGAACATAAACACGCCATAGACCGCGGCCGGGATGATCATGGTCGCCGACACCATGGCGCCCACGGCCATCGCTAGCGTGGTGTTATGCACGCCCAGCTCAATGCTGATGGCGGTGGATTGCGGGCCATCGAGGCCGGCGAGCTTGGCAATGCCAAAGCTCACGCCCATCGCCAGCACATTGAGGCTGAGTACCGCGAGACCAACGCTGGCGAGATTGCCGAAGATGTGTTCGCGTTCGGCCCAGAGTGCGGCAAACACCACCAGCACAAAAAACACCATGGCGATCTTTTTCACCAAGGGCTCATTGCGCAGCGACCACGCCTGCGCGCGGCTGCGCACCCACATGCCGATGCTCAGCGGCAGCAAGGTGATGAGCAGGATTTTCACCACAATCGGGCCCATGGCCACGGTGTATTGCGCGTCGCCGGCCATAAACCATTGTGTGGCGAGATCGAGCAGCAGCGGCACAGTAAATACGGCAGCCACGCTGCTGATGGCGGTCATGGTCAGCGACAGCGCGGTATCGCCTTTAGCCAAATGCGTGAGCATATTGGCGGTGGTGCCACCGGGCGATGCGCCGAGCAAGACCATGCCGACCGCGAGTTCCGGTGGCAGTTTAAAGAGTAGCGCCAGGCCAACCGCGAGCAAGGGTGAGATGACCAATAAATTGGCCATGCCGATGGCAACGCCGCGCGGGTAGACCACCACGCGGCGAAAATCATCGAGCGTGAGGGCTAAGCCGAGGCTAAATAAAATCACGAAAAGTGAGATGGGCAGAAGCACTAAGATGAAAACGCTGTCGCTCATGGCATGAACCTAGATTATTGTTATGCCTCGATCATGCGTGAGGCCAGCGCTAGGCTCAAGCCTTAAATTTCAAATATGTAAACTAGCGAAATGCGCGCCGTCCCACGGCATTGGCAATGGCGCGTTTGGTTTGCGTGGGGTGGGCAATGACCGGGCCCCAGACCACTTCGCCAGTGGTCAGCTGCATGCCCACACGGCCAATATTTAGGCTGCGACCAAAGCGCCCCTGCTGCACCCACACGGCGCTGAGTTGCGTCAGTGCAATATGACGCTCGGCGCGTCCGGCTAAGCCTTCGCGCACCAAAATTCGGCGCGGATTGACGCGCACGACATTGCTGGTCTGGCGCAGCACGCCAAATAGGCCAATGGCCATCCACAGCAACCAGCCACCGCCGCCGCCGGCCAATACGCCAGCCATTGCTAAGGCACTGTGGGTGCCCCAAAACGCGGCAATTGGCCAGGCACCGGTGGCCACGTAGCTGTCGCCATCGGAGAGGGTGTTTGATGTGTTGGATGAGATTTCGTGAAGTCGTTCGGTGGGGCCGCGCGTATCAAAGCGCGGGGCTTTGCCGGCGGGTAGGCCATCGGTAATGGCCTCAAGAGCGCGCAAACTGCGACTAGCTATCTGCCAATGACTCATGAGCATGTACTCAGTGGGCTAGGACAACTTCACTATAGAATAGGGCGTTTCAGGGGGTCTGCAAGGCTTTCGTGCGAAATATGTTGTGGCTTTGTCACGCATAAAAAAGCCCCGACCGAAGCCGGGGCTTTGTGCATCACAGGTTGGCGATCGTTTAGAAGCTGTATTTGGCCATGCCTTGGACGCGATCTAAGCTACCTTTGTCGCCATTGTTGAGTTTGCGCTCGCTGCGCAGATACTCAAAGCCAATGTCGAACTTTGGTGCCACTGTGTAAATGACGTTCACAAGACCTGAGACATTGCTTTCAGTGTCGGTGGGTGATTCGAGCCCGTTTTCATAGTCGGCTGTGAGGCCAGAGACTTGAAGGTTCGAGCGCCATTTGTCATTCCACATGTGGTGGTAAGTCACATAGGCCGCTGTAACATCATTAGTCTCGATCTCACCATTGGCATCTAGTTTGGCGTCGCCAATGAGGCCAAGCGCGACATAGCGACCAATACCGGTGCCATGAGTTGCCATGAAGCGAATATCGTCATGGCTGCTGAGTTTGACTTTACCCGATACGCTTATGCCGCCACCGAAAGCTGTGTCAGCGCCACTTGCGGCATTTTTATCTTTTAATTGGCGCCCTAGAGCTGCCACCGACACATGACCGAAGTCGGCTTTATGGGTGTAGCGTGCAACGACATCAGGCAAGCTGCTGTCGTTGTTAGTGGCAGGGCCAGCGGCACCTAAGAACGATTGTGGGTTTTCCAGAGCTACTTGGAAGCTACCGTTGGTGTAGCGTACTTGAGGTTGGCGACCAAACACAGTGCCATCGGTTGCTCCCACAAACTCAACCGTATCTGGGAAGGCGCCCAAGTCTTGGAACGTAGTCCACGTTTGACCAATTAACCATTTGTCATAGGTAATGAAAGCATGACGCAAGGTTGGCTCATAGCGGTTGGTGGCAACTTCGGTGCCAGATCCGCCTGTTAAAAAATCGAACTCAATAAAACCACCGATCTTTTGGCCATTGCCGGCATCGGTACTAGTTTTGACATTAAAGCGCGTGGTTTTCGCATGTGCATCTAAAACGCTGCTACGTTTACCAGTGACATTGGCTGCATTGGTTGCACCTGCTGTGGTATTAAATACAGGTGTTTGTGATGGCAGGTGGATATCGCGTGCTACAACATTGGCCTGCTCACCATCTGAGTAACTCGAGTACAAGGCATCGATACGAATATAGCCACCAAAACTGAAGCTAGTATTGCCAATTTGTAGTGAGCTGGCTGAACCTGGCTTGGCTACCGCAGCGGGTGCAGCGGATTTTTGCTGAGCAACTTGCGCTTCAAGCTGTTCTAGGCGATCGCGCAGGGCGGAAATTTCGCTGCTGGCATCGGCGAATGCAACACCAGGAAGCAGGGCAGCGGCGAGTGGGGTGAGTAGAGCAAGTTTGGTCAAACGTTTCATGTTTTTTATTCTCCGACGCAAAGTGGTCAAATCTTGTATACCCGCCGGTTGACACAATCTGTATTAGCCCTTGGTCTGTAGTGCTTAGGTCTATGGCGATTTTTTAGGCGCTCACGGGGTCAGTGATACGAAAGGCTAATGCAGGCTTAGACATTGCCGAGGCATACTCGGTGTTGAGCAAATAATTCTAAACATAAGGAGTCGCACCATGAGCGAAGCCACCGTCATTCCCGTACCGGCCCACTACTTAGCCGCGGGTACGCGCAACACCGCCGATGAATACGCCACGCGTTATGCCGAGTCGATTGCCAATCCCGACGCGTTTTGGGCGAAAGAAGCGCAGGTTGTGGACTGGATGACGCCATTCACGCAAGTCAAAGATGTCTCCTTCAATGCCGATGACTTGCACATCAAATGGTTTGCCGATGGCGCGCTCAATGTCGCGGCCAACTGCCTCGATCGCCAGCTCGCTAAGCGCGGCGATAAAACCGCGATCATTTGGGAGGGCGATAACCCCGCCGAGTCGCGCCACATTAGCTATCGTGAGCTGCACAAAGAGGTTTGCCAATTCGCCAATGTGCTCACCGCCAAGGGCGTGAAAAAGGGCGATCGCATCACCATTTATATGCCGATGATCCCTGAAGCGGCGGTGGCCATGCTCGCTTGCACGCGCATCGGCGCGCCGCATTCGGTGGTGTTTGGCGGCTTCTCGCCCGATTCATTGGCCGGTCGTATTGAAGATTGCGGCTCCACCGTGGTCATCACCGCCGATGAAGGTCTGCGCGGCGGCAAAGCCATTCCGCTGAAAGCCAACGTCGACAACGCCATTCGCACACCGGCCGGTGCTGGCGTGGAGACTGTGATTGTTGTGCGTCGCACCGGCGGCTCGGTGAACTGGGATAACAACCGTGACTTCTGGTATCACGACCTGATGACCGGTGCCTCCGCTGAGCACACCGCCGAAGCCATGAACGCCGAAGATCCGCTGTTTATCCTCTACACCTCCGGCTCGACCGGCAAGCCTAAGGGTGTGCTGCACACCACCGGCGGCTATTTGGTCTATGTCACCAGCACCTTCGCCAATATGTTTGATCTGCGCGAAGACGACGTGTTTTGGTGCACCGCTGATGTCGGCTGGGTCACCGGCCACAGCTATCTGCTCTATGGCCCATTGGCCAATGGCGCCACCACCATCATGTTTGAAGGTGTGCCGCAGTATCCCGACTGGAGCCGCATTGGCCAGGTCGTCGATAAGCATTCGGCGACCATTCTCTACACCGCGCCCACGGCCATTCGTGCGCTGATGCGCGAAGGCGATGGCCCAACGCTCGCCAGCAGCCGCAAATCGCTGCGCTTGCTAGGTTCGGTGGGCGAGCCCATCAATCCGGAAGCATGGAATTGGTACCACCGCGTGGTTGGCGATTCGCGCTGCCCGGTCATCGATACCTGGTGGCAAACCGAGACCGGCGGCGTGCTGATTACGCCATTGCCCGGTGCGGTGGACATGAAGCCGGGTTCGGCGAGCCGTCCGTATTTCGGTATTAAGCCGGCCATTTTGGACAATGAAGGCGTGGAGTTGACCGGCGCTTGCGAAGGCAACTTGGTCATCACCGATTCGTGGCCGGGTCAGATGCGCTCGGTTTACGGCGACCATCAGCGCTTTGTTGACACCTATTTCAAAACCTTCAATGGCGTCTACACTACCGGCGATGGCGCTCGCCGCGATGCCGATGACTACTACTGGATCACCGGTCGCGTCGATGACGTGCTCAATGTGTCCGGTCATCGCATGGGCACCGCCGAAGTCGAAAGCGCGCTGGTCTCTCACAAAGCCGTGGCCGAAGCCGCGGTGGTAGGTTTTCCGCACGACATTAAAGGCCAAGGTATTTTTGCCTATGTAACGCTGCAAGAAGGCCATGAGCCTAGCGATGAACTGTGCAAAGCCTTGGTCACGCATGTGCGTGCTGAGATCGGTCCGATTGCCGCGCCCGATCAAATCCAATGGGCGCCGGGCTTGCCGAAAACGCGTTCGGGTAAGATCATGCGTCGTATTCTGCGTAAGATCGCTGCCAACGAATTCGATGGCCTAGGCGATACGTCCACGCTCGCCGACCCAAGTGTGGTCGACAGCTTGGTGCGCGGCCGACAAGCCGGTTCTTAAAACTCACGAGGTGTGCCATGTATTTTGTCATTGCTGATGATCATCCGCTGTTTCGAGATGCCCTCAAAGGTGCGGTGGCACGCCTATACCCCGACGCAACGATCGCCGAGGCCGATACCACGGCGTCGTTGCAAACCTTGTTGGAGCGCGGCGAAGAGCCCGATTTGCTGCTCTTGGATTTGCACATGCCCGGTGCCTCAGGATTCTCAGGCCTGATTCACGTGCGTGCGCGCTTTCCTGCGTTGCCGGTGATTGTGGTCTCTGGCAACGAAGAGCCGGGTGTCATGCGCCGTGCGGTGGCGCATGGTGCCAGTGGTTATATTCCGAAATCGACCAGCCTCGATGACATGGCGAAAGCCATCGCGCAAGTGCTCGATGGCGATGTCTGGTTGCCGGCCAGCGCCGCCACGTCGCAACCCACGCATCTCGCCCCCGATGAAGCCGATATTGCCAAGCGCTTGCGTGACCTCACGCCGCAGCAATTTCGCGTGCTGATGATGCTCGCCGACGGCCTACTCAATAAGCAAATTGCCTATGAGCTGGGTGTTTCTGAGGCGACCATTAAGGCGCACATGACCGCTATCTTGAAAAAGCTCGGTGCCTCGAACCGCACACAAGCAGTGGTAGCCGCAGCAAAACTGCAGCTCGACCCGAGCATGCGGCTGGCGCAGGTGGTGGAAGAGGACTGAGCCCTGTGGGCGCAGGTGCTGCTTAGCGCCGCGCTGCGTTCCCCGATATCAATACATAGCGCACCTTGCCGCTGTTGACCAAGTGCCGACACAGGCGCGCCGTCAGGCTGAGTTTCACCCAGGCCGGATGGCATGTGTCGATCCAACGCACAGCTTTAGCGCGATGGCCAATGGCCTCGGCAAAGCCGCTCAGCACCGCTTCGCTGAGGTCCTCAACGCCCGATATTTGCAGCCCTGCGGCGTGAAAAATATCGGTCGATCCGTGCCAAACGCCTGCCCAGGCAATACGGCAGGCCCGCAGCTGCAGCGCTAAGGCGCGTTTTTCCGTGCCTGAGAGTGCCGGGTTGATCTCCAGCGTCGTCATCGCCCAACGCCCTGATGGCATCAGGTGTTGGCCAATGCGTTGCAGCACAGCGGCGAAGTCGCGGGCATGATAGAGCGCATCGACCGCAATCACCGCATCGACTAATGGCAGTGCTGGCCACGGTGCATCAAACGCACAAGCGATATGGCGAGACCCTGCGTGGCGGGCGCGTTGGCGATCCATCGTGATGACCGAGTCAATGCCGAGCTCCGCCCAAAGCGCCAAGCTGGCCCCTTGGCCGGCACCCAGTTCGAGTAACTGGTCAGGCGCCGCCAAGTCGATTGCCCGCGCATGCTGATAGGCCAAGCGACGGGCGGCCTCTGCATACGCTTGTGTGACGTCGAGCTGTGGCGTATCAAACGATGCGCGCCAGTCGCCTAAATTACCCCAATACGGCCCAGGGCCCTGCGCACCCAATAGACGACTTTGGGTGTCCATCGTTAGTGTGCCGTGCGGGCAATATGTGCCGCCACCGCCTGCGCTGAGCGCACCGCAGACTCGAGCAATGGCACGCCGGAGTACGCCCATGAACCGGCAAAAAATACGCGTCGCTGGGGCTCGGCATGCAGTGCTTGCAGCTTGGCCTGAATACTTTGCGTGCCGCTATGTACCACCGCGCGCGCCAAGGGCACACGGGCAATGACATGCTCGCTGGCGGGCTCAAAGAGCGGATTCCAGGTTTGTAAAATGGGCTCGGCCTGCGCCAGGCTGGGCTCCACGGCATTGACCCAAACGCTAAACATAGCCTGCGATAAATCCCGTGATATGCGGTAGTTGAGCGCCGACCAGTCACGCCGCTGCGCGGGCAAGAAACGCTGATCTCGGTGCACCCAAAGCTCACCATGATCGAAGCGGATACCGTCTAGTAGGGCGCGTTCGCGCTGCCACGGCGCATCAAGGAAGCTCAGCTGATTGGCTTGCGTGGCCACCACCACCCGGTCAAAGACACCGCCTTCACCGCGCGCATTACGCACCTCAATGCCACCGGCGATTTCGCGAACCGATTGCACCGGACTGCCACTGATGCGCACTACGTCTCGCGCTAAAGCCGCCACCAAGGCTGGCGTGCCGCCATGCAGGCGCACGAGGGTGTCGCCGTGAATAATCGTATTGAGCAATGTCAGCAATTGCTGCGCGGGCCAGGCCATCAGATGCTGTTCATCGCAGGTGCAAATTGTGGTTAGCAAGGGCAGCACCAGTCCTCGCCAAAACAGCGGATCAAACGGTTGCTCGGCCAAGAACTCAGCTAAGCGGCGTGGGTCATCGGCGCTTAGTGCATGGGTGCGCTGCTTGAGTTGCCAGAGGCCACGCGCCAGGCGTGCGCTGCTGAGGCCGAGGTGATGCCATGAGCCCACGCTGGGCAAGCCGAGCAGGCGGCTGCTGCGAAACCACGTATCACCATCATCGAGCCAGCTGCAGGCGGCGAATGTATCGACCGGAAAGGTGGAGATGCCCACCGCGGCAGCTAAATCGATGACGCTGCCCCAGACCTGTGGACTCATGACGCGCAAAGGCACATCCACGAGACCACCTTGCCAATGCAGGCTGTGCGCATCCATGCCATGACCTGATTGCGCTTCGAAAATACTGATGCGATGGCCTGCGCGCGCCAAATAATGCGCGCTCGCCAAGCCGGCCATGCCGCTGCCAATAATCGCAATGTGTTGCTGCATAAACGCTTCGCCTTGTGCAGGCCGCCAGCTCAGGCCTGAGTCGTTGATTTCGCAGAAAATACGCCGCGCATGCTGTTATAGCGCTTGGACGCTGGCCGCCAAAAATGCCCGTAACGCAGCCGGTTTCAGTGGCTTACGCAGCAGCCCCAGTCCCGCCGCACGCACGGCATTGGCCGTCTCGTCGCTATGATCGGCGGTGACTAGCGCCCCCACGCGGCCAGGTACCAACGTAAGCAGCAAGTCTAAACCATCTTCGCCATCGGCTAGATGGTAGTCCGCTAAAATCACCTGCGGCTGATGTTGCAGCAGCTGCGCGTGCGCGTCGATGCCGTTGCTCGCCACCACCACGGTGCAACCCCAGCGTCCGAGCAATGCTTGCATACCCGCTAAAATATCAGGCTCGTTATCGATACAGAGTACGACGAGCTGCTCTAGGCTGCCGGCACTGGTGGTGGGGAGTTGTGTCGGCGTTGAGGCGCGCTGCTTCGGATCGCAGCGGCTCATCCAAACGCTAAAGCAGGCGCCGCGGCCATCTTTGGAGCGCAGGCCAATGCGGTGACCCAGCAGACGCACCATGCGGTCGACAATCGCGAGACCCAGGCCGAGGCCTTTTTCGCCCCACGGTGAGGCTTCGCCACCGCGTTGGAACTCCTCAAAAATGCTCGCCTGCTTGCCAATCGGCACGCCGGGGCCGGTATCGCGCACATCGAGTCGCCAGCCGCTGCCGTCATCGCACGAACGAAGGCCGACCAGCACGCCACCGTTGCGGGTGTAGCGCAAGGCATTGCTGAGTAAGTTTTGAATGATGCGTCGCAGCCACTGCCGATCGCTGCTGACCCAAACGGCCTGCTGCGGCAATCGCAATCGCAGATTCAAGCCGCGCTGCGCCGCCAATGGTTGCACCTGCTCCACGAGTTCGCGCAGCAGCGTATCGAGGGCAATCGCCTCAGGATGGGGTAGCAGGGCGCCGGCATCTAGGCGAGAAATATCTAGTAATGCCGAGAGTAGCTCTTCGGCACCGCGCAAGGAGCTATCGAGCTGCTGCGCCAATGTGCCGACTTCGCCGGTCAGCGCGGGGTGTTGGTTGAGCGCCGAAGAAAATAGCCGGGCGGCGTTCATGGGCTGCAAAATGTCGTGGCTGGCGGCGGCCAAAAAGCGTGTTTTTGATTGATTCGCCTCGATGGCCAAGCGCTTCGCCTGCTCTTGTGCGGCGAGCGCCGTTTGCAACTCGGCTGTGCGCAGCGCAACGCGCGCCTCCAACTCAATTTTGGCATCGGCCAAGGTGCGCTCGGCTCGCTTGAAATGGGTGATGTCGGCGAAGGTGGTCACAAAACCACCGCCGGGCACTGGACGTCCACGCATTTCAAGCACTTGACCATCGGCGCGCACGCGTTCAAAGACATGTGGGCTGCCTTCGCGCATGTGGCGTATGCGCCGCTCAACGTGCGCATCAACCACGCCCGGCCCGCACTCGCCTTGCTCGGCGTTATAGCGAATGAGATTGGCCACTGGGCAGCCGGCATAAACCATGCCTTCGGGGTAATCAAAGAGCTCCAGGTAGCGCCGGTTCCACGCCATTAAGCGCATATCGGCATCGACCACGCTAATGCCCTGCTCAATATGCTCCATCATGGTGGTGAGCACGCCGCGGTTGAAACGCTGCAGCTGCGAGCTTTGATCGAGGAGTGCCACCACCTGGCCAATTTCCAAGCCACTGCCGCGCAGCGCTGTGGTCAAAATAGCGCGAGATGATGCCGCGCCCATAGCGCCGGCGAGCAGGCGCTCAGTAAATTGCACCCAGGCGCGACTGGCCGAACGCCGCAAATCCAACACTTGGCCGCGACCTCGGGCAAATTGCTCAAAGGCTTGGTTGGTGCTGTCTTCGCCCATGATGCGTGAGGCCAGCGCGTGCAGCTCGCGCAGCGGCAGGCGCTGCCATTCTTCGGTAGGGAGCTGTTGGCTGGGCGAGGTAAAAGGATCCAGGAAATAGCTGCTTTCAAGCTGTTCACTGATGCCCGGGCGAAAGCGCAACGACACCACCACAAAGCAGCTGATATTGACCAGCAGCGACCAAAACACACCATGGGTGAGCGGATCCCATCCTGCCAAATAAAATAATGCTTGCGGCTGTAGCCAGCTCAGGCCAAAAGGACCGTCACTGAGCCAGCTAGAGTCGAAGCCCATGGCCGGCAAGAGTGCTGGAATCATTAAGGTGTAGGCCCACACGCCGGTGCCGGCAATCAGACCTACCATCACGCCTTGACGGCTGCCGCCGCGCCAAAACAGTCCGGCCAATAACGCCGGTGCAAATTGCGCCACGGCGGAAAACGCCAATAAGCCCACTGCGGCGAGCTGCGAGAATTCCTCGATGACACGGTAGTAGCCATAGCCCAATAGGCTTAAGCCAACAATCGATAGGCGTCGAATCAGTAGCAGGCGCAAGGCCAAGCGTTGGCCGAAGCGCCGCGAGCGCAGCAACAGCGGCACGATCAGGTCATTGGTGACCATGGTTGAGAGCGCAACACTGGCGACAATGACCATGCCAGCCGCCGCCGAGAAGCCGCCCAAAAACGCCAGTACCGCGAGTGCTTCGTTGTTACTTGCCAGCGGTAAAGCCAGCACGGCAATGTCGGGATGAATCGCGGCTAAGCCAGGGTCGAGCATGGCCATCGCGGCAATGGGCAGCACCGCCACCGAGATCAGCAGTAAGTAGCCGCCAAACCAGCCGTGCGACTGGCGCACGTGACTGACATCATTACATTCGACCACGCCGACATGAAATTGCCGCGGCAGGCAGACCATGGCCAAAAATGCCAATAGCACTTGCGCTAAAAAGCCTTGTGGTAACGCGCTTGGCCGGGCCAGTTGATCGAGTGCGGGGTCGTTGAGCCAACCGCTCGGCAGGGCATCGAGCTGAACGAGTGCGAATACGCCGACCGCTAGCAGGGCAAATAACTTCACCACCGACTCCAGCGCTACGGCGAGCATTAAGCCTTGATGATGCTCGGTGGCATCGATCTGGCGGGTGCCAAATAAAATCGCTAGCGCGGCGAGCACAAAGCTAATCCATAGCGCCGTGTCGCTGGTGGGGAAGGGGCTGCTGAGGCCGGCGTCGCTGAGCACATTGACGCTCATGGCCACGGCTTTCAGTTGCAGGGCGATATAGGGCAGCGCGCCAATAACGGCGATGAGCGCGACAGCGGCGGCGAGATGCTGGGCCTTGCCATAGCGTGCAGAAATAAAGTCGGCGATGCTGGTGATGGACTGGGCTTTGCTAATCAGCACCAAGCGTTCCATCAAGCCGCGGGCAAAGACAATAAACAGCAGCGGGCCGAGATAAATGGGCAGATAGCCCCAGCCGCTGGTCACCGTAGCGCCAACCGCACCATAAAATGTCCATGAGGTGCAGTACACCGCCAGCGTGAGGCTGTAGATGATGCCTTGTTGGCGTGGGCTCAGGCGTGGGCTGTGATGGTCACCCCAATACGCGACCGCAAACAGCAGGGAGACATAGAGCACCGACACCAGGGGCAAAAGCCATTGAGGCATGGCGCCATTCCGTCAGAAAAAAGTCGATCTGAGACTATGGTATATGTGCGCAGGACTGTCTAGCGCTGCTCGCTACGACTAAGGTCGAGCTCGGGGAAGTATTGGCTCAAGGCGGTGAGGCAGGCCGCTTCTACGGCGCTCATTAAGTCGGCATCGCTGAGCGCGCGTGCGGGATGATCGGGGCCGAGCTCATCGCGCAGTTGACACATTTCTAGGCCGACATAGCCGCAGGGGTTGATGCCCAAAAACGGCTGCATATCCATGGCGACATTGAGCGAGAAGCCGTGATAGCTGCGGCCACGGCGAATGCGCAGGCCCAGCGAGGCCATTTTGCGACCGTGCACATAGACGCCATGAGCTTCGCGGTTTGCTTCGGCGGCAATGCCAAAGTGCTGAATGGCAGCGGCTAAGGCATCCTCAACGCGCTCGACAAAGGCGCGCGTGGAGAGTGTCAAGCGATCAATATCGAGCAATAAATAGCCCACAAGCTGGCCTGGCCCGTGATAGGTGACTTGCCCGCCTCGATCGCTTTGCACCAGCGGAATACTGCCGGGTAGTAGTACGTGCTCCGGCTTGCCCGCTTGCCCCTGGGTGTAGACCGGCGTGTGCTGGAGTAGCCAGAGCTGATCGTTGCAGGTTTCGGTGCGGGCCTCGGTAAACGCCTTCATGTCGCGGTAGCAGTCGGCGTAATCACGCACGCCTAAATGCCAGACCGTGCAGGCGCGTGTCATTGCTTAGAGCACCAAACGAATAGCTGGCTCCGCGGCGAGCGCCGCGTAAATATCGTTTATCTGCTCTTTGCGCTCGGCATGAAAGGTGGCGCGAATCGACACGTATTTACCTTTCGATGAGGTTTGCATGTCGATCGTTGAGGGGTCAAAGCTCGGCACATAAGTGCAAATTAAGTCAGCAACAATTTGCGCCATGGGGTGGCGCGCCTCACCCATCACTTTCAACGGGTAGTCCATGGGAAATTCCCAAAGTTCTTCGTTTTTAATGTCGGTGGGGCGCTCAGTCATGGCCATCCTCGCGTGTGGGTTCAGTGGGCTTAAAACAGCTGCGACAAAAAGCGCTTGAGGTAATGCCATAGGCGCACCACCACATTGGCCTCTTCTACATCGGTCAAGGCAACCAATGGCTGCGTAGAAAGCACTTTATCGCCAATGCTCACCACCACCTCGCCAACCACTTGGCCCTTGGCGATCGGCGCTTCGAGCTCAGGTTGCAGGCGAGTTTTCGCCTCCACGTCATCTTTTTTGCCGCGCGGAATGGTCAGCGACAGGTCATTGGCCAGGCCGACCGAGATCGTGTCATTGACGCCGAACCATACCGGGGCATTGGCCAGCTCGGTGCCGGCTTTCATGGGGGTCACATTTTCGTAGCTGCTAAAACCCCAGTTCAACAAGGCACGGACTTGGTCAGCGCGTGCTTGCATGCTGTTGGTGCCCATGACCGCAGCAATCAGACGCATATTACGGCGCTCGCTGGAGGCCACCAAGCAATAGCCCGCGGCGTTTGTGTGGCCGGTTTTTAGGCCATCAACGGTGGGGTCGGTGTACAGCAGGGCGTTGCGATTACCTTGCTTGATGTTGTTGTAGGTGAAGGATTTTTCAGCATAAATCGGGTAGTACTTATTGCTGTCTTTAATGATGGCACGCGCCAAAATGGCCATGTCATAAGCGGTGGTGATGTGGCCGGGGCTGGGCAGGCCGGTGGCATTTTTAAACTGAGTGTCTTTCATGCCTAAGCGCTTGGCTTCGGCATTCATGATTTCGGCAAAGGCGGGCTCTGAGCCGGCCATGTGCTCGGCCAAGGCTTTCGAGGCGTCATTGCCGGACTGAATGATCACACCGCGCAACATGTCGATGACCGTGGCTTGGCCATTGAGCGGCAAAAACATGCAGGACTCATTGCTTGAGCCGCGACACCACGCGTGTTCGCTGACGCCAACGAGATCGGTTTCTTTGAGGCGGCCAGATTCGAGGGCGCGCTCAACAATGTAGCTGGTCATCATTTTCGTTAATGACGCAGGCTCAACCGGCATGTGTGGGTTGTTGTCGGTGAGCACTTGGCCGGAGGCAAAGTCGATCAAAATCGATGATCGGTTGTCGAGAGTTGGCGCCGAGGGCACGACAAACGCCAGCGCGGGGGCGGAGATCAAGCTCAACGCCAAGGTCAGGGCAAAACGCAAATTCATAACAAATCCTAAATCGGTATAAGGCATGTTCGAGCCAGTGCCGTGCACGGGCTGAACGTGAGCGCGCCTAGTTTACTTCAGGATGCCCGCTCGGTGGCAGCCATCTGCTAATCTTGTCTGCTAAACACAACCCGTTGAGGTAATGCGCATGGCAGCTATTCGAGTCGAACGACACGGTGACATTGCGGAAGTGATTTTAACGCGCGCAGAAAAGCACAACGCCGTGAGCGTCGATACGCTGACAGCGCTGATTGCTGCAGGTCGCGATTTGGCCAACGACCGTAGCTTGCGCGCAGTAATTATTCACGGCGAAGGGCCGAGCTTTTGCAGCGGTTTAAACATTCCCAGCTTCATGGCTAAACCAAGCAATATGGCGCGGCATTTTTGGCGGCCATTGTGGCGCCAAACCAATAACTTTCAGGAAGTGGCTTGGGTCTGGCGGCGCTTGGCGGTGCCGGTGATTGCCGTGCTACATGGGCGCTGCTATGGCGCAGGCATGCAGATCGCCCTAGCCGCAGATTTTCGTCTGGCCACACCAGACTGCGAGTTATCGATCATGGAAGCAAAATGGGGCTTGGTGCCGGATATGTCGGGCACGGTCAGCTTGCGTGAACTCGTGCCAATGGACATTGCCAAGCGCTTGTCGATGACGGCCGAAGTGTTCACCGCCGAGCAAGGCCAGCAGTGGGGCTTAGTGACTTCAACGCACGATGAGCCATTGGCGGCGGCGCGGGCACTAGCGGCGAGCATTGCTACACGCTCACCAGACGCGGTGGCATCGACCAAGTTTCTGTTTCAACGGGCTTGGCCGGCATCGCCGGGGAAAGCTTTTTGGCTAGAGCGTTGGTATCAGCTGCGCTTATTGTTTGGCAAAAATCAGCGGGTGGCGGTGAAGACCGTGCAGACTGGCGAAGCCCAAGCGTATTTGCCGCGTCGTATTAAGCGCTAAGTCCCCGCCCATCGCGACAGGCGACAGGCGGGGTCGAGGGCGCCGCCTAGGGCTGCACGCTCACAGCACGCGCGCGGGCAGTAGTACCGGCGAGTTGGCTGTCGTGTGCGGCTTGGATTTCTTCCGCGAGTTGATGCGCTGCCATGGCATAGAGAATGCTGCGGTTGTAGCGCGTGATGACGAAGAAGTTGTGGAATGCGATCCAGAACTCACCGCCGTTATCGCCCTGTAAGCGCAGGCCGGAGACTGGTAGGTTGTCTGGGAAGCGCATTTTGACGCGTGGGGTGATGCCTGCCTTCGCTAAGGCTGCGATGGTGCTGGTGGTTTTCAGGTCATCGCTGGTGGCATCGTCGTAGTCATCTCCATGGATGCTCGCACGCACAGTCACGGGCTCGCCGGGCTTCCAGCCATTGGCCTTGAAGTAGTTGGCGATGGAGCCGATGGCATCCACGGGGTTGTTGATTAAGTCGATACGGTTATCACCGTCGAAGTCGATGGCGAGGCGGCGCCAGCTCGATGGCATGAACTGCGGAAAGCCCATGGCGCCGGCATACGAGCCTTTGGCCTCTAAGGGGTCAATGCCATTTTGCTTGGATAAAATTAAGAACTCACGCAACTCTTTGCGGAAAAACTTCGCGCGGCGCGGGTAGTCAAAGCCCAACGTGGCGAGTGCATCAATAACGCGGTAGCCGCCTTTATTGCCGCCAAATTTGGTTTCTACACCCAAGATCGCCAAAATCATGCTGGCGGGCACGCCGTATTCTGCTTCGGCGCGGGCCAGTGGCTCTTGATATTGCTGCCAAAAATCGAGGCCAGCCTGCACGCGCGAGTCTTGAATGAAGATGGGACGATAGTCTTTCCATTCGCGGCTTTTTTCTGCGGGGCGCGCAATCAGCTCCAAGATGCGGTCTTTGCGTTCAACCTGCTGAAAAATTTTCGCGAGCTCGCCCGGCGCATAAATATTTTGAGCTTCGAGCTGCTCAATCATGTCATTGAGCTCGTCGTAGTTGGAAAAGTCGCCGGCAGCTGCTTGGCCGCCGGTGGCGAGGGCAACGGCAGCCACTATTGCGCGCCATGAAAATCCTAAAGTCATACTGCTTGCTCCATGTGCATGGTTTAGCCCATCAGTTTGCGATGAGCTTGAATGGACATCAGCACGCCAAAGCCCGACATCAAGGTGATGATGGCCGTGCCGCCGTAGCTGATGAAAGGCAGAGGTACGCCCACCACAGGTAAAATGCCGCTGACCATGCCAACGTTGACAAAGACATAAACAAAAAACGACATGGTGATCGCGCCAGCCAGCAGCCGACCATACGAAGTTTGGGCGTTGCTGGCAATTTGAATCGCGCGGGTGAGGATGGCCAAATACAGCGTGATCAAAATCATCACGCCAATAAAGCCAAACTCTTCCGAGTAGGCGGCAATGATGAAGTCGGTGTGGCCCTCGGGCAAAAAGTGCAAATGCGACTGCGTGCCATCGAGCCAGCCTTTACCGACCAGACCACCGGAGCCAATGGCGGTTTTCGATTGGATGATATTCCAGCCATTACCGAGCGGGTCCGACTCGGGATCAAAGAGTGTCAGTACGCGGCGGCGCTGGTAGTCGTGCAAGAAGTTCCAGGCAATCGGTGCAATGGCGCAGGCGATCGCCAGCATCGAGCCCATCAGGCGCCACGACAGTCCAGCGAAAAACAGCACAAAAAAACCGCTCATAAACACCAAAATAGACGTGCCTAAATCGGGCTGCTCAGCGACTAGCGCGACCGGCGTGAGGATCATCACGATGCAGACGCAGAGGTCGCGAAAGCGCAACGGCATAGGGCGCGATGACAGATACCAAGCGGTCATCATTGGCATGGCTAACTTGAGAAACTCGGAGGGCTGCACACTGGTAATGCCGGGGATGGTCAGCCAGCGTTGCGCGCCCATACGAATTTCACCAAACACGGCCACGGCCACCAGCATGATGACGCCGGCGCCGTAAAACCACGGCGAAATATAGGCGTAGCTGCTGGGTGTGATGCGTGCAAAAACGAGCATGACGACAAAGCCGAGCGCGAAGCTAGTGCCTTGCTTAAAGGTCATGGCAGCATCGGCACCGCTGGCGCTGTAGAGCGCAATCAAGCCCAAAATAGCTGCGGCAATAAGCAACGAGGTGAGCGTGGGGTCAAGCCGCAGCATGCTCCAGGTGTCGGTTTTACGCTGAAAGTCAGCGCCGGTATTGGGTGCGTTGCGGGCGTAGCGTTGTTGATTATTCATTCGCCGCTGTCCTCGTCGGTGTCAAGCACTGGCGGCGCGGCCATCACGCGATTGATCTCATAGTCAAAAAGCGAGCGCGCAATCGGTGCGGCGGTACTGCTGCCGTGTTTGCCATTTTCCACCAGCACGGCGACGGCAATCACCGGGTCATCGACCGGCGCAAAGCCCATAAACCAGGCGTGGTCATAATGGCGTTCATCGAGCTTGGATTCATCGTATGTTTCCCCTTGCTTGATGCCTTTGACCTGCGCTGTACCGGTTTTGCCTGCAATGTCATAGCCCTCAAGGCCAATGCGCAAGCGCCCAGCGGTGCCGTGCGCTCCGTGCACAACCTCACGCATAGCAAAATGCATTTTGTCCCAATCCTCGGGCGTGCCATTAAAGGCAATGGGTTCCGGCGCTGGCAGCTCAGCCTTGACCAATGGATCGCTGCTACTGAGCAGCAGGTGCGGGCGAATTTTATGGCCACGATTGGCGACAATGGCCGTGGCCAATGCGATTTGCAATGGCGTGGCGGTGAAGTAGCCCTGACCAATGCCCACCGACATCATTTCGCCGCGATACCACGGCGCGTTGAGGCGCTGACGTTTCCACGCCACGGACGGTAGCGTGCCGGTTTTCTCATTGACTAAATCAATGCCGGTGTCTTTGCCGAAGCCAAACTCGGCCATCCAGTCGTGGAAGCGGTCAACGCCCATGCGGTCGGAGAGCTGATAAAAGTAGGTGTCGCAAGACTCTTCGATGGCGCTGGTGAGATTGACGATGCCATGGCCTTGCTTTTTCCAGTCACGAAAGCGGTGGTTGACGCCCGGCAGCATGAAATACCCCGGGTCGCTGATGCGGTAGTCCCAGTCCACCAAACCGTAATGAATGCCGCCCAGCCCCTCAAAGGGCTTGATGGTTGAGCCGGGTGGGTAGACGCCCTGTAAGGCACGGTTATAGAGCGGCCGGTCGAGGTGGTCGCGCAGGCCATTGTAGAGTGAAGAGGGAATGCCGCCGACAAACAGGTTGGGATCGAAGCCGGGGTTGCTGACAAAGGCCAGCACGGCACCATCGCGCGGATCCAGGGCGACAATCGCGCCGCGTCGGCCAGCAAGTTGCTCGTGGGCAATTTGTTGGAGCTGAATATCGAGGCTTAAGGTGAGGTCAGTGCCGCGCTCAGGCGGGGTCCGTTTCAGTACCCGAATTTGCCGGCCAAAGGCATTGGTCTCTACGTGCTGATAGCCGACTCGGCCATGCAGTGCCGATTCGTAGTAGCGCTCAATGCCGAGCTTGCCAATCAGGTTGGTGCCGGCATACGCCGCGCTATCGAGGCTTTTTTGCTCTTTTTCTGAGATCCGTGCGACATAGCCGAGCACGTGAGCAAAGAGCTCGCCTTGCGGGTAGTACCGAGAAATATCATTTTCCGCACTGACACCGGGGAATAAATAGCGGCGCTCCGAAAAACTCGCCAAATCCTCTTCGCTCATGCGCGAGCGGATGGGCACTGACTCATAGCGGCGTGACACGCGTAGACGCTTTTTGAAGCGCTCCACTTCTTCCGGCATGAGGTTAATGATCGGTGTTAATTGCCTGATCATCTCGTCGAGGTCGCCGGCTTGCTGGCGGTTGACGACCAAGGCAAACGTTGGGCGGTTGTCGGCGAGTAAGACGCCATTGCGATCGTATATAAATCCGCGCGGTGGGGCGATGGCTTCGAGGTGGATGCGATTGTTTTCCGACTGCGTGGCGTAGACCTCATGCTGCATCAGTTGCAGCCAGCCATAACGTATGATCAGCAAGGAAAACGCAAAGACAATAAAGCCCCCTGCAAATGCTGCGCGCTGCTTAAATAAGCTCACTTCGGAGAGCTTATTTTTCATGGTCATGCGATCGCGCGGGGCATTTTGGTCAGGCTTCATGGGCACAACGTAATTTGTCTAGCGGTGATAAGGATGGCCTTTGAGCAGCGTCCAGGCACGGTAGATCTGTTCGGCCAACAAGACGCGCACCAAGGGGTGCGGCAACGTTAATGGCGATAACGACCAGTGTTCGTCGGCGCGCGCGGAAGCCTCACTCGACAAGCCTTCGGGGCCGCCAATAAGCAAACTGATATTACGACCTTCGGCTAACCATTGCCGGAGTTTTTGCGATAAATCCTCGGTGCGCCAGGGTTTGCCGAGGACTTCGAGGGCAACCACACGATCTTGACTGCCAATGGCCGCCAACTGCGCTTCGCCTTCTTTTTGAGTCAGACGGGCAATGTCGGCGGCTTTGCCGCGCTTGCCGGCGGCGATCTCGACGAGCTCCAAACGCACATCGTCGTTGAGGCGTTTGGCAAACTCGTGGTAGCCGGCGGTGACCCAGTCGGGCATGCGCGTGCCGATTGCGATGAGACGAATTTTCATCGCAGCAGGCGCGCCTTAAGCGCTAGGCGTGGTGGCGCCTTGAGCCGTCCATAGACGCTCAAGGTCATAGAATACGCGGGTGGCCGGCAGCATCACGTGAACAATGACGCCCGCCAGATCGATCAGCACCCATTCGCCTTCGCGCTCACCTTCCACGCCAATGGGCGGGAAGCCGGCGGCTTTCGATTTCACTTGCACCTCTTCGGCGAGGGCACGCACATGGCGCGTGGAGGTACCGCTGGCAATGATCATGACATCGGTCATGCTGGTCAGCTCGCGCACATCGAGCGTGGTCACTTGCTGAGCTTTCATGTCGGCCAGCGCGTTGAGGGCGGCGTCTTTTAAGCGTTGGGTATCGTCGTCAAGAACATTCATGAGCTTGCTGCTGTCTCCGTGGCACGGTAAAGGCCGTGGCTGTCAATATAGTCGCGAACCGGCGTGGCAAGCCAGTTGTCTAACGGTATGTGTTGTCTGATGCGCTGGCGAAGCTCAGTGCTTGAGATATCCCGGGCGGGCGTGTTGAGTTCAAGCACAGCGCCGAAGGGGCGCGATTGTAACAGCTTGGCCTCGCCAATACGGCGACTTTTTAGCCATATTTTCACAGCATCGGGCCAGTCATCGGTGACACCAGGGCGCGTTGCAATGATCAGGTGGGCGATATCGGTCAGCTGCTGCCAATCATGCCATTTCGGCAAGCTATGCAGGCTATCGGCGCCGATCAAAAAGGCCAGTGGGCGATCGGCGCCGCCGTGTGCACGCCAGCGCCTCAATGTATCGATGGTATAGACCGGCGGCGGCAGACTGAGCTCATCATCGCTAAGCCGCCAGCTGCTCTCGCGGCAGTGCGCGAGCTGCAGGCTGAGCATGTCGGCGCGTTGTGCGGCGCTCGCGTGCGAGGCCGACTTCAGCGGCGAGCCCGGCGTTGGCAGCCAATGCACTGTGTCAGCGCCGAGCAGCGCTTGTGCCGCGCGGGCGGTATCAACATGGCCGCGATGCACCGGGTCAAACGAGCCGCCAAAGAGCAAGTCCATGCGCTTATTGACGGATTTGGCCGTCGCCAAACACCACCCATTTCTGCGAGGTCAGGCCATTTAAGCCAACCGGGCCGCGGGCATGAATTTTATCCGTGGAGATGCCAATTTCAGCGCCTAAGCCATACTCAAAGCCATCAGCAAAGCGCGTCGAGGCATTGACCATGACCGAGCTCGAGTCGACCTCGGCGAGGAAACGCCGCGCGCGTGCGTAATGTTCGGTGACAATGGCGTCGGTGTGGTGCGAGCCGTATTGGTTGATGTGCTCGATGGCTTCATCGAGGCCGCTCACCACTTTAATGGCCAGCACCGGCGCTAAGTATTCGGTGTACCAATCGGCCTCGCTGGCCTCCAGGGCATCGGGCAAGATCGCGCAAGTCTGCTCGCAGCCGCGCAATTCGACGCCCTTAGCGCGATAAGCCTCAGCCAAAATCGGCAGCAATTTCGCGGCAATTGGCGCGTCAACCAGCAGCGACTCCATAGCATTACAAACGCCATAGCGATGGGTTTTCGCATTCAGCGCAATGCGCCCGGCTTTCGCTTGATCGGCATCGCGATCAATGAACACGTGGCAGTTGCCATCGAGGTGCTTGATCACCGGCACCCGCGCTTCACGCATGATGCGCTCGATGAGGCCTTTGCCGCCGCGTGGCACGATGACATCGATGTGTTCGCTGTCGGTAATCAACGCACCCACGGCGGCACGATCGGCGGTCTCTACCACCTGCACGACGCTGGCGGGCAGGCCGGCATTGACCAAGCCCACACTGATGGCCATGGCGATGGCCTGATTGCTGTGCAGGGCTTCGCTGCCGCCGCGCAAAATCACGGCATTGCCCGACTTTAGGCACAGCGAGGCGGCCTCCAGCGTGACATTCGGGCGCGACTCATAAATGATGCCAATGACGCCCAGCGGCACGCGCATTTTGCCGAGCTGAATGCCCGAGGGCCTATAGGTGAAATCGCTCATCTCGCCGATAGGATCAGGCAGCGCGATGACTTGGCGCAAGCCTTCGAGCATGCCGTCGAAGCGCGCGTCATCGAGCTGTAGGCGATCGAGCAAGGCGGGGTCTAGGTCATTGGCGCGGCCAGCATCGACATCGGTGGTGTTGGCGGCAATGATTTTGCTGCGATGCGCGAGCAGGGCATCGTGAATGGCTTGCAGCGCGGCATTTTTCGCGTGCGTGTTGGCGCGGGCAATCACACGCGAGGCGCTGCGGGCTTGCGCGCCGAGTTGCAGCATATAAGCGGAAATATCCATCGAGTTGTTGTCTCCTGTAATGCCGCGAGTATAGCGAAGTTAGTCGGCGACCGGCATTCGGGCTTTACAATAGCGCAGGCGCGTGGGATTTTCACAGCCATGATACGTCCTGCTCACCTACGCGGCTGGTCGCGCTCAGGATTGCTCGCGCTGTCAATGACCTTAGGCGCTTGCAGCCTGTGGCCGTTTTATCCAGCGCCGCCTCCGATTGCCAATCTACCAGCCACGTGGTCTGGCGATGTGACGTGCCCGGGTTGCGTGCCACACCAACAGGCGCTCACGCTTTTTGCCGACGGCAGTTTTCATTTGCGTGATGAGTACCCGGCGTCTAAGCGTCGCCGTGGTAGCGAGGTATTTTTCGATGTTGGCCGCTGGTCGCGCTTAAGTGGTGATGAGTCACGCCTGATTTTGCGCGGCGGCAGTGAGGCGGTGCGGCAGTTTCGCCTCCAGGCCGATGGCCATTTGCGCCAGCTCGACCCATCGGGCAGCGACATTCGCTCCATTCGCGATTATGTGTTGAACCGTGAGACGGGTCTTGACCCCATAGCGGGGCCCATGCGGCTGCTTGGCCAGCTCAGCATCCATGCTGATGCCGTGCGCTTTCAAGAGTGCCTAACAGGCCGCGACATGCAGGTCATTGAGGCGCTACCCGTGAGCGTGAGCAAGCAGTACCGCGTAGCGCAGAAGTTGCTAGATGCAGACGCCGAGACGCCGGTATTGACCAGTGTGCTGGGTAGTTTTAGCGCGCGTCTGGCCTCGGCCAATGAGTCAGCAGCAGGCCCGGTGTGGCAGTTAGATATTCAGCGTGTGAAACGCTTTTGGCCGGGCGAGACATGCGCCATTGGCGCTGGGGCGGCGAGCCTGCCATTGCGCGATACGCCGTGGCGCGTATTGGCCATTGGCAATGAGCCTATTCCCGCCGACCCGTTAGCGCCGCCCTTAGCGCTGCGCTTGCACGATGACGGTCACGTCAGCGGCCACAGCGGTTGCAATACCTTGCGTAGCGCGTATCGGGCCGATGACAACGCGCTCAGTTTCGATGCCGTGAGCACGACCCGACGCGCTTGCATAGGCCCGTCGCAGCAAGCACTTGAGCGCGCCTGGCTACAGGTTTTGCAGCAAACCGCTGCCTACCGAGTGGTGGGCAGCTATTTGGAATTGCTCGCCGGCGATCGCGTGCTGGCGCGGCTAATCGCCAACGAAATGCACTAGTGCTTGCGGCTTATAAAAAGCCGGCCACATGCTGCTGCGAGCTCGCCACGAGTTGCCCAGATGCCGACCACAGCTGTGAGCGCGCCACCGTGTAGCCATCACCCGAGCTGAGCGTTTGCGCCTCATATTGCCACCAACCATCCGCCGTGATGGGCTCTGCTAACACCTCGCAATCGAGTGTCCACGTCATGGTGCTGACCGGCGCTGGGCGGCTAAACATTTGCAGCGTGGTTGGCGGCCACGCATCGACATACGCCATGATGATGGCGGGTGTCAGCAAGGTGTTGGCAGGCATCGCCTCGCGCAGTCGCACCCAGCCACTGATATCGGCACTCGCCGCACCGGTAAATGGCAGGCCTCCGACGCCCCAGCGGATATCAAAGCGCTGCATAAAGTCTGGCACTAAGCCGGGCAGGTCGGGCATCGCCTGGCCTTCATCGGGGCCAATGCTGGTGGGTGCTAGCGAGGCCGGCACGATGATTTCCGAGGCGCGTGACTCGCCACAGGTGGCCGTCAGCATGGCCAGCGTTTTGCCGCCTTGCAGCAAACGGCACTGCGCCTGCAATGACGACTTGCCGCTACGAATAAGCTCGCTACTAAACTGCACCTCGCCGGGCGCGACGGGCCCAATAAAATGAATGCTAGCGCTGCGCAAAGGCCGACCTTGCAGCGTGCTGCGTTCAAGGTGCGTTTGCATGAGCGCGGCGACCAGCCCGCCGTAGGTCGCACGACCTTGGCCCCAGCCCTCGGGTACGTGCGCGCTGGCATCGTCAACGGTGGCTAAAATATCAACTAATTTCATGGCGTTATCCTATTGTACGCAGATGATGATCGGCTTATTGGCCGGTAAATAATGGCCGACCGGCCATGGCCATGGCGAGTCGCAAGAGGCCATCCCAAGCGCGCTCAGCAGATTGGCCTTTGATGGCGCGATCAATGTCGATGACGCCGCTGCTCATGCGTTGCAAGCGGGGCAGCTTGAGTCGCCGTAGGGCCGCTTGCGCTGGGCCTTGGCGGCGCGACCAGAAGCCATGCTGCGAGAGTAGTTGTGGCGAGGCTTGGCGCTGGCCGCTGCTATGCAGTTGTTCGGCAATGATCGTTAGGGCGCGTAAATCTTTTTGTAAGGCCCACAGCACGATGGACTCCGCCACGCCTTCGGCTTGCAGGCCCAGCACGAGACGTGCCGTGCGCGCAGCGTCGCCATTGAGTACGGCATCGGCTAAATCAAACACCGAGTAGCGCGCGCTGTCGCTGACCACGGCCGCCACATCTTCAACGCTGGGCGGCGCATCGGGGTGTAACAGCTTGAGTTTTTCGATGGTTTGCGCGGCGGCCAGCAAATTGCCTTCGGTCCGGTCAACGATGAGCTGCAGGGCATCGGCGGGCAGGCTAAGAGCGAGTCGGCTGGCGCGGGCTGTGAGCCATTTCGGCAACTCATGGGCATCAACGCTGTAAATCGAGACACCGACACCGGCGCTCTCGACCTGGCTAAACCATTTGGCTTTTTGGCTTTTGGCGTCGATTTTTGGCAGCACAATAAGCACAACGGTGTCTTCCGGCGGCTGTGCGGCGAGGGCGCAGAGTGCTTGCTGTGCGGCGCTATCGGGCTTGTTGTTGAAGCGGATTTCCATGAGCCGGCGCTGGGCAAACAGCGATAGCGCTTGCGCATCGGCGAGGACATGATCCCAGCTAAAGCTGCGCTCAACATCGTGGCGCACACGCTCATCAAAGCCTTGTTTGAGGGCGGCGGCGCGAATGGCGTCGGTAGCCTCTTGCACCAGCAAGGGCTCATCGCCATTGATTAAATACAGCGCTGCTAGCGGTGCTTCAAGCGCCCGCGCGAGCTGCTCAGCGCGGAGTTGCATCGGCAGCTGAGCGGGTGCTTGGCGCGGCGCTGGGAGCGTCGGTTGGCGTATCGAGCTCGGGTGTTAGATCATCGGCGTTGAGGCGTGTGAGCTGGGTCATGATTTGCGCCACAGCTTGCTGGCGCAGATCATCGATGAGGGTATTTTCTTCCTCAAATTTACCGACAATGCGGGTGTTATCGAACTGATAGGTGCGGCGCAGACGAATGATGCGCTCGGGCGTGGCGGGTAGGCCGCTGGGGTAGCGCAATTGGTATTCGAGTTCGAAAAAGAGCGTGTATTCGGCAGCTTTCGCGCGCGAGTCGATGCTCGTGGTTTGCCGCGTGATGCGTTCGGCGGTGAGGTGGAGGCGCAGCGGTGCGGCGTCGCTAATCACCCCGCCGGCGCGAATAATACTGGCGCTTAAGTCTTTGCGGGTGGCGCTATCGTCGCCAATCACGGCAATGGGGTTGAGGACGCCAGGCAGCGTGTAGCTGCCGCGCAAGGCGAAGCCGCAGGCGCTGAGGCCAAGTGCAATAAATGCCACAACGGCGATTTGTGCCAAACGGGGCATGGCGAAACTCCTGCGTAATTTAGACAACGATATTGACCAATTTTTGCTTCACCACAATGACTTTTTTCACCGCCGCGCCAGCCATGGCGCGTTGCGCTTCGTCATTGGCGAGGGCGGCGGCTTCAATATCGGCGTTGCTGGCATCGGGCGCGACCTCAATCTGACCGCGCAATTTGCCATTGACCTGAATCATCAGCGTCAGACTATCACGCGTTAGTGCGCTGGCATCGACTGCCGGCCATTGGGCATCAGCGAGGCCGCCAGGCAAGCCCAGGGCTTGCAACAGCGCGTGGCCAATGTGCGGGGCAATCGGTGAGAGCAAGGTCACGGCGGCGAGCAAGGCTTCGCGCACCAGCGCCTGTGTGGTTGGCGTGCTGATGGTTTTCGGTAGCGCGTTGAGCAGCTCCATAATCGCCGCGATGGCGGTATTGAAGGTCTGCCGGCGCTCGTAGTCATCACTAACTTTGGCGATGGTCTCGTGCAGTTTGCGGCGCAGGGCTTTGTCATCGCGGCTTAAGCTGGCGAGGTCGAGCGTTGCCGTTGGGCCTTGCGCAACATGCTCATGGACGATGCGCCAGAGGCGTTTGAGGAAGCGATTAGCGCCCTCCACGCCGGTATCGGACCATTCCAGCGACTGATCGGGCGGCGCCGCAAACATCATAAACACGCGCGAGGTATCGGCGCCAAAGCGCTCAATCATGGCCTGCGGGTCGACGCCGTTATTTTTCGACTTCGACATTTTTTCCATGCCACCGTGAATCACCGGCTGGCCATCGGCGGTGAGTATGGCGCCGGTGATGCGGCCTTTGTCGTCGCGCGTGAGCTGCACATCGGCCGGGTTGATCCACTGTTTTTTGCCGCCCTCGGCCTCGCGATAAAACGTCTCGGCAATGACCATGCCTTGCGTGAGCAAGCGCTTGAATGGCTCATCGCCGCTGAGCAGACCTTCATCGCGCATGAGCTTGTGGAAAAAGCGCGCATAGAGCAGATGCAAAATCGCGTGTTCGATGCCGCCGATGTATTGATCGACCGGCAGCCAATGCTGGGCGGCCGCGGGCTCGACCATGGCGCGTGTGCTTTGCGGCGAGGCATAGCGCGCGTAGTACCACGATGACTCCACGAAGGTGTCCATGGTGTCGGTTTCGCGCTTGGCATGACCGCCGCAGGTGGGGCAGTTGGTCTCGTAGAATTCGGGCATGCGCGCCAGCGGCGAGCCAGCGCCATCGGGCACGACATGCTCGGGCAGCACCACCGGCAGCTGATCTTCGGGCACCGGCACATCGCCGCAGGCAGGGCAATGAATGATGGGAATGGGGCAGCCCCAATAGCGTTGCCGCGAGATGCCCCAGTCGCGCAGGCGGAACTGGGTTTTGCGCGCGCCGTGGCCATTGGCCTCCAAGGCGGCGATGATGGCATCGAAGTGCTCATTGAAGTCGCGGCCATCGGCGATAGCGCTCAGGCCAGTTTTTTGGCCATACCAGTCCTGCCATTCGAGGGCGTTAAAGGCGTCGGGGCCGACGTAGACCGGCTCAATAGGCAGTGCGTATTTCGTGGCAAAGGCAAAGTCGCGCTCGTCGTGCGCGGGCACGGCCATCACCGCGCCTTCGCCATAGCCCCAGAGCACGTAGTTGGCCACGTACACGGGCAGCTGGCGGCCATTGAGCGGATGGATGACGAACTGGCCGGTGGCCATGCCCTTTTTCTCCATTGTGGCCATGTCGGCTTCGGCCACCGAGCCGGCTTTGCATTCAGCAATAAACGCGGCAAGCTTTGGATTGTTGGCGGCTGCGCGTTGGGCTAAGGGGTGTTCGCCGGCCACAGCCACATAAGTCGCGCCCATTAGGGTGTCGGGGCGGGTGGTGTAGACCGTGAGCTGGCCATTAATGCCAGTGCTTGCAAGGTCATAATCGAAGCTAATGTCGGCACCAAAGCTTTTGCCGATCCAGTTGCGCTGCATGGTTTTGACTTGCTCAGGCCAGCCATCGAGCTGATCAAGGTCGGCAAGCAACTGCTCGGCGTATTGCGTAATGCCGAAGTAATACATGGGGATATCGCGCTTTTCCACGACCGCGCCGGAGCGCCAGCCACGACCATCAATGACCTGCTCGTTGGCGAGCACGGTTTGATCGACCGGATCCCAATTCACGCTGCCAGTCTTTTTATAAATCACGCCTTTCTCGAACAGGCGAGTAAACAGCCATTGTTCCCAGCGGTAATAATCGGGCTTGCAGGTGGCGATTTCGCGCGTCCAATCGATGGCCAGCCCCAGCGATTTCAGCTGAGTTTTCATGTACTCAATATTGGCGTACGTCCATTCGGCTGGTGCCACTTGGTTGTTCATCGCAGCATTTTCAGCGGGCAGGCCAAAGGCATCCCAGCCCATCGGTTGCAGAACATTGAAGCCGTTTAAGCGCTTGTAGCGGCTAAGCACATCGCCAATGGTGTAGTTACGCACATGACCCATGTGCAGCTTGCCGCTGGGGTAGGGAAACATCGATAAGCAGTAGTATTTCGGGCGCGCATCGGCGTCATTGGCGAGATGGGCATTGCTGGCGTGCCACTCGCTTTGGGCGGCGGCTTCAACGGTCTGCGGCACATACTGTTCTTGCATAAAATACTAGCTCATCGAATTACGCGAAATGCGCCATAGGATACGCTATGCGCCGAGGTCGCGGTATAGTGGCGCGCACGGAGAGGCTCAATGCCATTGACGCAAATTATTCATCTGCTGCTACTGCCGCCGGCGCTGCTGTGCTGGCTGGGCTTGATGGCGCTATTGCTGGCCTGGCGTGGTTGGCGCATCACGGCCACGCTGCTGGCGCTAGTGGCGATCATCGGCAATTACGCGCTGATGACGCCGGTGGGCGCCTATGCCATCAGCGCGCCGCTGGAGCGCCGGGTCACCGCGCTCAATGACTTGGCGCAAATTCCCAGCGCCGGCTATCAAGCCATTATCGTGCTCGGTGGCGGCCGCTACGACGCCGCGCCGGAGTTTGCTGGGCAAGACACCATGAACGCCGAAATGCTCATGCGTCTGCGCTACGCCGCACGCGTGCAGCGCGCCACCCAGCTGCCGCTGCTGGTCACCGGCGGCTCGCCATTGGGCAAAACACGCGATGAAGCCAGCCTGATGGCGCAGACCTTGCGCGAGGATTTTCAGGTGCCGGTGCGCTGGCAGGAACGGCTCTCGCGCACCACGGAGGAAAATGCCGAGCTGAGTTGGGCCATGCTGGCGCCGTTGGGCATCAAACGCATTGTTTTGGTCAGTCATGCCTCGCATTTGCTGCGCGCGCAGGCGCTGTTTGAGGCGGCGGGCTTTCAGGTAGTAGCGGCGCCCACCGGCTTTACCACCGAGGGCGTGCATTGCCGGCCTATCATCTGCTACACGCCGCAGCATGGCGCATTGCTCGAGTCGCGTCGGGCGCTGCACGAGTGGCTGGGGCTGGCGCGTGATGCCTTGGTGTGGCCATAAACCGGCGCTGCTATACTGCCGGCGAATTGATCAACGATAGGATAACGATGATGGCGTTTACGCAATTGCTCATGGAAAACCCGCACACCGGCGCCCGCAAATCCGCGCCGGTGGGGCTGTCATGGACGGTATTGATCTTTGGTTTTCTGCCGCCGCTATTTCGCGGTGACATCAAATGGGGCGTGATTATCCTGCTGTTTTGGCTGTTTAGCGCGGGCCTGACCAACATCGTTTTTATGTTTATTTACAATAAGCTATATATCAAAGAGCTGATGCTCGAAGGCTATAAATTGCGCGAGATGCCCGAGGGCATGGAGGCGCGGGTGCGCGATACATTGAATATGACCTTGCCGCACTAAACGCGACGCAGCTCATTGGAAGCGTAGGGCCTCAATGGGCTTGAGCTTGGCGGCGCGATTGGCGGGGTAATAGCCGAAAAAAATGCCAATGGCGCCGGCCACGCCCAGCGCCAGCAGCAGCGAGCTCAGCGTGACGATCACCAGCAAATCAAAGATCAGCGCCACCGCCAGTGCGATGCCCATGCCGACACCGACCCCAATGATGCAGCCGACAATCGAGATCATCATGGCCTCCAGCAAAAACTGCAGGCGGATGGCATTGGGCCGCGCGCCAATCGCCATGCGAATACCGATTTCCCGGGTACGCTCAGTAACCGACACCAACATAATGTTCATGATGCCAATGCCGCCGACCAGCAGTGATATGCCGGCAATGGCACCGAGCAGTAGCGATAAAATCGCCGTGGTTTCTGCCGCGGTATTGGCCAGCGCGGTGAGATTTTGCAGCGTGAAATCATCCTCGGCCTCGTCGCTTAAGCGGTGACGTTGGCGCAGGCTGATGCGCAGGTCACGCTCGACTTGCGGCATGGCCTGTTCGCTGGCGGCCTGCACCATAATCAGCCGCACCGAGTTGCGAAAGCGATTACCAAATAGTTTGCGCTGCGCCGTTGTGATGGGGATCACGATTGTGTCATCTTGGTCGCGGCCATCGAGACTTTGGCCCTTGCTGCCGAGCACACCAATGACTTGGAAGGGCAGATTACGAATGCGGATGGTCTGGCCCAAGGGGTCATCATTGCCAAATAAATTGCCGGCGACTTTTTTGCCGATCACGGCGACTTGCGCGGCCGATTGAATTTCCGGGCGATCAAAGGCATAGCCGGCGGCGATGGTCCAGTCGCGCAAACCAAAATAGTCGGCGTTGGAGCCCACAGTATAGGTGTTCCAATTTTGCGCGCCGTAAATAACCTGCGCACTTGATTGCACCACCGGCGCGGCGGCGACAACGCCGGCAATGTCGCGCAGCGCGGTGGCGTCATCGACCGTTAGGTTGGGCGCGCTGCCATAGCCGCTGCGCACGCCATTGGCACTGGTGGCGCCGGGCAAAATAATAAACAGGTTGGAGCCCATGGACTTGATCGAATCATTGACTCGCGTTTGCACGCCCTGGCCAATGGCGAGCATGGCAATCACCGCGCCTACCCCAATGATCATGCCGAGCATGGTCAGAAAGCTGCGCAGCCGATTGGCCTTTAGCGCCAGCAAGGCTTCGCGCAGCATTAGCCACCACATGACGAAGCTCCGGCTGAGCTGAGGCCTTCATGCGCTTCGCTGGCAAGGCCTTCACGCGCGGGGCCGTCATAGGCTTTATGGCCATCGACCAAACGCACCAAGCGCTGCGCATGAGCGGCAATATCGGGTTCGTGAGTGACCAGCACCAAGGTGATGCCGGCATCGCGATTGAGCTCGCCAAACAGCGCCATGATCTCGGCGCTGGTGTGCGTGTCGAGGTTGCCGGTGGGCTCATCGGCCAAAATCAGCGCGGGCCGGTTGACTAAGGCGCGCGCAATGGCCACGCGCTGCTGCTGACCACCGGAGATCTCACTCGGTAGCGCATCGGTTCGCGCCCCCAGGCCGACGCGTGTGAGCATGTCTTTGGCGCGCTGTTCACGTTCGGCTTTGGCAACGCCGGCATAGGTCAGCGGTAGCGCGACGTTATCGAGCAGGCTTGAACGCGGCAGCAAATTAAAGCCTTGAAAGACAAAACCGATGGTGCGGTTGCGCAGATCGGCCAGCTGATTTTCGTTTAAGTCATTGACGCGCTCGCCGGCCAGCACATAGTCGCCGCCGCTGGCGCTATCGAGTGCGCCCAAGAGGTTCATTAGGGTGGATTTGCCTGAGCCTGAAGGGCCCATAATGGCTACAAACTCACCGCGCTCAATAAGCAAATCGATGCCATGCAAAATGCGCACGGGGCCAACACCGCTGGGGTAGTCCTTGACGATTTGGCTAAGCGCAATGACGGCTGGCATTAGTCGCGCATCCGAAATTTCATGCCTTTTTGAGCGACTTCCTCGGCACTTAATATGTGCTCGGTAATGACCTCATCATTGACCGTGAGACCGTTGCCGACGAGCACCTCGGTGAAGCGTCGATCGGTAATGCCCAGCGCGACACTGACGGGTTTTAGACCGTCGGGTGTTTGCTGCCAGAGCATGCCTTTTTGGCCGTTGCGCTTGCCGGCGGCAGTCTTTTTGCTGGTGCTCGAGCTGCCATCGAGGCGAATGCCGGGAGCCAGCTGGGCATCCTCGGGTGGTCGAAAGCGCAGCGCGGCGGTGGGCACGCGCAGCACGTCTTGGCGCTTTTCGGTGTCGATGCTGACATAGGCGGTCATGCCCGGGAGCAATAAGCCATCGGCGTTATCAACGCGAATAATCACCGCATAAGTCACCACATTTTGCTCGGTCAACGGGTTTAAGCGGACTTGCTCAACCTCGCCTTGAAAGCGTTGATTGGGGTAGGCATCGACACGAAATGAGGCGGCCTGACCAACACGTATGCCGCCAATATCGGACTCGGTGAAGTAGGCGTTGATGTCCATTTGGCGAAGATCTTGGGCGATTTTATAAAGCTCGGGCGTTTGAAAACTCGCGGTCACGGTTTGGCCAACATCGACCGCGCGCGAGACCACTACGCCGGAGACCGGCGAGCGAATCACGGCGTAGCTCAAATTGACCTCGTCGCGTTGCACTTGGGCGTTGGCTTGCGCCAAGCGTGCCTTGGCATCGGCTAGGGCTTGGCGCGCCTGGTCGACCTCTTGGGTGGAGGCGAAGCCTTCGCTGGCGAGTGGCCCGATGCGCCGCCAATTCGCCTGCGCCAGCGTCAGTGTCGCCTGTGCGCTTGAGCGGTTGGCGCGCGACTGCGTGAGCTGGGCTTGCAGCAAGGAGTCATCGAGGCGCATGAGGACTTGGCCGGCGCTGACTTTGTCGTTGAAGTCGGCGGTATAGCTGGTCACGATCCCCGAGACCTGCGTGCCCACGGAGACCAGCGTGACGGGGCTGAGCTGGCCATTGGCGGAGACGGTTTGGGCGATGTCGCCGCGGTCCACGCGGGCGATGGCATAGCGCGGCGCATCGCTGGTGCTAAAGCAGCTGCGCAAAACCAGCGCGATGAGAATGACAAGGCCGAAGCCGGCGAGCCAGCGAAGACGGGAGGCGGTCATTGAGTGATTTCCTGAAAGGCGGCATCGGGAGCGGCGGCGAGTAAGCCAGCGGCGCGCGCCAATTGCACGCGTGCACTGGCCCAGTCGAAGCGCGCACGCGCCTGCTGTTGGCGGGCATCGGCGAGGGTGCTTTGTGCATTTAAGACATTGAGCACATTGCCTAATCCTGCGCGATAACGCGCCAGCGCGGCGCGACTGGATTCACTGGCCGAGGCCAGCAGGGTGTCGGTGGCGTCGATGCGCTGGCGGGCGGTAGTGAGCTGTTGCCAAGCCAGCCAGACATCGAGGCCGACTTGCTGACGTATGCGCGCGAGCTCAAGTGTTTGTTGGTCAATTTGGCTATTAGCGGCGCGCTCTTGGTAGCGCTGCTGGAAACCCGTAAACAGCGGCACGGTAGCGCTCAGGGCGATCTGGCCAGCATCGCGTTGGCCGAGGCTATTGCGGCTATCTCCGGCGTTGGCATTGAGGCTGATGCGCGGGAGTCGTTGAGCGGCGAGTTGGTCGAGCGTGGACTCTGCCGCTGCCAGTTGTTGCTGCTGCGCGATACGCTCGGGCCGGCGTTGATCGGCGATGTGCATGAGCTGAGCGAGTGCTGGCGGCGCGCTGAGCTGCTGCGGATCAGGCAATGTGCTGAGCGGCGCTAACGCGGTATTGGCTGGATAGTTGGCGATGACGGCGAGCTGACCATTGCTACTGGCAAGTTCACCTTCGCGTTGAATGAGCAGCAGTTGCGCCTGCGCTAGGGCTGTTTGCGCCTGCAAAGTGTCTTCACGCGTACCAACACCCACGCTAATGCGCTTTTGCGCGGCCTCGGCGGTTTCGCGGGCGGCAGCCAATGAGGCTTTGGCGCTATCGACACTGGCGCTATTGGCGAGCTGGTTAAACCACGCGGCCACGGCCTGCGCCGCGAGGTCGTGAAGGCTGGCATCGGCGCTGGCTTGTAAGCTGGCGAGAGTGTTTTTGGCCTGGGCAACACCGGCCTCTCGGCCACCAAAGTCATAGAGTAGCCAGCTGGCATTGGCGGAAAAATTGCGATTGTCGGGGTCGCTACCGGGCAGCCGGTCGCCAAAGTCGCGACTGCTCGTGGCGCTTGCCGAGAGACTCGGGTAGTAGCCTGCTTGAGATACGCCGACCTGCGCCTGCTGTATTTGTACGCGCTGCCACGCCGCGCGCGTACTGAGGTTGGCGCATAGGCTACGGTCAATATAACGCGCCAAGCTGAGTGTGGCATCTGTGCGGATATCGGGGCAGGTCGCTTCAGCCGCTGGCTTTTGATGAACGGCATGGTCCATGGCGAAGGCGTTGGCGTTAATTAGCGCCAAGCAGCCGATGATGCATCGCCAAGGACCTGATCTCATGCCGCCGACTCGCGGTTGAGGGCGGCGCGAATGGCCTCTTCGAGGCTGGCGTGCACAAAGCGATAGTCGGCGCCGAGCAGACGGCTGGGCATCACGCGTTGGCCATCGAGTAAGAGGGTAGACATCTCGCCGAGGCCAAGCTTTAAGATGCTGGCGGGCACGCGGAAAAAGGCGGGCCGACGCAATAGCCGCGCCAGCGTACGGGTAAATTCGGCATTGGTCACAGGCGCCGGCGCGGTGAGGTTAAACACGCCGTTCATGGCGCGATCGGTGAGCAGGCGCAAGATTACCTGCACCACGTCGCTGCGCGAGACCCATGATAAATACTGCTGACCATTGCCCAATTCGCCCCCGAGGCCTAAGCCAAAGACTGGTAATAAACGCCGCAGCATGCCGCCGCCTGGGCCGATAACGACGCCCAAGCGCAAAATGCATACGCGCGTGCTGGGCGGCGCAGCAGCGAGTGCGGCGGCCTCCCAGTCGCGACACAGCTGATGCGTGTAGTCGCCGGTTTCAGCGGGCGCATCCTCTTCTAAAATGCGCTCGCCTTGATTGCCATACCAACCCACGGCTGAGCCTGAAATCAACACCTGTGGTGCGTGCTTAGCGCGTCGCAGCCAGTCGCCCAATGACTCGGTGAGTAGCGCGCGGCTGGCGTGTAATTCGCGGCGGCGCTGACTAGTCCAGGGTTTATCGGCAATGCCTTCACCGGCGAGGTTGATGACCGCATCAAAGGCTTCATCACGGCTTAATTCATCGAGTGAGGCAATAAAGCGTAGGCGGCCGGTCTCCGCCCATGCGTTGTAGTGCTCGCGCATTTTTTCCGGGCGGCGAGTGAGCAGTGTTAGGTGGTCGCCTTGGGCTTGGTCGGCAGCGCCGGCGAGTACCGGCACCAACTGTGCGCCAATAAATCCAGTGCCGCCGGTAATCAGAATATTCATTGCAGGCATCCCTGTGTCATCATCGATTTTTCAGTCTAGTGCGGCAGCAGGCATTGTGCCTATGGCGTCTGCTGAACAGAAGCGCCACCCCGCAACAGTGAGTGAACTTTACATGACTTTACCGAGCGATAGCGCCGCGCCATCACGCGTATTTGGGATAACGCCCAGCGCCGAGAAGCGCGTGAGCGTGCATGTCATTACGGGCTTTTTAGGCGCAGGCAAAACCACGGTGATCTCGCGCTGGCTGGCGGAGAAGCCGCGCCACGAGCGCTGGGCTATCGTGGTGAATGAGTTTGGCCAGATCGGCATTGACCACGCCGCGTGGGCGGGTAGCGAGGTGATGATTCAGGAGGTGGCTGGTGGCTGCATTTGTTGCCTGCAAAATATGCCCCTGCAACTGGCGTTGGGCGCGATCACCAGCCGTGGCGATATCGACCGGCTGATAATTGAGCCCACCGGCTTGGGGCATCCCACGCAAATTATCGAGACGCTGCAAGCACCGCATTGGCAGGCGTATTTGGCATTGGCGGCCACGGTGTGTGTGCTCGATGCGCGCATGCTGAGCGATGCGCGGGTGCGCGCGCATGAGACTTTTATGGCGCAGGTGGCGGTGGCTGATGCGCTGTTGTTTAGCAAGGCCGATGTGTTGACGGCGAGCGAACGGGCGACGGCCGAGGCGTATGCCTCTGGGCTGGTTGAGCCGAAAGCGATGGTGGCGTTTGTCGGGCCGGAGCACAGTGGTATTGAGGCGCTGAAGATGGCGCCGCGAGCGCCGCGCCAGCAGCGCCGGAGTTTATTGCACCGGCCATTGGCAGCGCTTTCGGTAGCGGATAGCGAGTCGGCGGCAGAGACTCGTGCGCAAGCCGCTGCGCACGCAAAAGTCCCGCCCTATCATTATCATGAAGCAGCGCAAGGGCACTTCATTGGCGGCTGGATACTGCCGGCCGATTGGCTATTTCGCCACGATGATCTACTCACCGAGCTGATGAGCTGGCGCGATGCCGAGCGCGTGAAAGGCGTGTTTCATACCGACAAAGGCTGGGTGTTTTTCAACGCCACCGCCGTGGATTTGGCGGTGCGCTCGAGTGAGTACCGGAGCGACAATCGTGTCGAGGTGATTAGCGCGGCCGATACCGACTGGGCCGCGCGTGAGCAGTGTTTATTGGCCTGCCTTGCCGAGGCGTCGACTGCGCAGCCCGCTCATCACCACGAGCAATAAACTCAGCAATAACACCGGCCAGACGCCGGTACGCTGCCACGGCGTAAGGCCTTGCGCGGGATATATCTCACCGCGCAAGACAGTGCGCGTAAACGATGGCGCGCGGTCGATCACCTGACCTTGCGGATCAATGATCGCCGTCACGCCGTTATTGGTGGCGCGGACAATATAGCGGCCCGTCTCTTTCGCGCGCATGCGCACCATTTGAAAATGCTGGGCCGGGCCAATGGAGTGGCCAAACCAGCCGTCATTGCTAACGGTGACAAGAAAGTCGACCTTCGATAAGCGCGCGACTAGCGACGGGTAGGCAATTTCATAGCAAATAAATGGTGCCAGCGTGCGGCCTTTCACCAGCAATGGGCCCTGCACTGCGGGTCCCCAGCTAAAGCTCGACATCGGTAAATTGAAAAATGGGATCGCGCCGCGCAGCCATTGCTCGTAGGGAATGTATTCGCCAATCGGCACCAGCTGCTGCTTGTGATAAATGCCCAAGCCATCACCCGAGGCCATGATGCTGTTGTAGAACAGCACGCTGCTGCGGTCGCCATTCCAGGTGGCATAGGGGATGCCCGTGACAAAGGCGCTGCCACTTTTCAGGGCCTGATAATCCAGCTCGGTGAGCAGATCGCGGGCCTCATGAGCAAATTGTGGAATCGCCGCTTCCGGCCAAATGACCAGATCGCGACCCCATTCGCTAGCTGATAACTCCTGATAAATCGCCGTGGTTTTGTCGCGCCATTCCAGCGCCCATTTCGACTCTTGCGGGATGTCGCCTTGCACCAAACTCACGCTCATGGGCGCGTCACGGTTGATCTGTGTCCACTGAATGGGCGCCAGCAGGCCACCCACCAACCACGTCAGCGCCAGCGCGATAATTGCGCCCGGTGCGGCTTTGCCGTGGCGCAAAATAGCCAGCAAGGCCACCGCGCTGATGCCGGCGGCCAAGCTCACGCCATAGATGCCGAGCAGCGGTGCCCAGCCGGCCAGCGGCGTGTCGATGAAGCCGTAGCCGGTCATCAGCCATGGAAAGCCGGTGAGCACCCACGAGCGCAGCCATTCGCCAATGACCAGCAGCGCCGGTAGCGCCAGCCAGCTCAAGCGCCAGAGTTTTAGGCGGCCATAGAGCCAGCCGCCGGGCACAAACAGCAGCGCCATGACGAGCGCCACCACGCCGAGCATGAGCAGTGAGACGGGCCAGCTGGTGTTGCCGTAATCGTGCATGGAGACCAAGAGCCAGCTGCCGCCATGCAGCCAGAGGCCAACGCCAAATAGGTAGTTGAGCTTTGCGCTGTGGCGCGCGCTGCTGCCGTCGAGTAGATGGGCAAATAGCGCTAAGGCCAGCAGTGCCACCGGCCACGCGTTGTAAGGCGCTAGACCAAGGGGCATCAAGGCGCCAAGCAGCAGCGCGATGACTGGCCGGGCGGGGCTGTCGCGCAGCCCATCGAGGAGCTTAAAAAAACGGCTCATGACCTAACGCGCTTCGACTTTTAACAGGCGGATGGTGCGGTTGTCGGCTTGCAGCACGGTGAAGCGCCAGCGATCGAGCTCAATGACTTCACCTTGTTCGGGCAGGCGCTCAAAGGCATTGAGAATGATGCCGGCCATGGTGTCGAAATCGTCGTTGCTGAAATTGCTGTCGAAGTATTCGTTGAACTCAGCGATCGGCGTGAAGGCCTGCACCAGCCATTCGCCGGGATGCATCTCGCGGATATCTAAATCTTCGTCGCTTTCGGCTTCGTCGTGCTCGTCGTCAATTTCGCCGACGATTTGCTCCAGCGCATCTTCGAGCGTGACGAGACCAGCAATACCGCCGTATTCATTGACGACAATGGCCATATGGCTTTTTTTGCTACGAAACTCGCGAATCAGTTTGTCCAAGTGCGTGGACTCGGGCACGAAAAACGCCGGTCGCAAAAAGTCCATGACGGTGACATCAGCGCGATGGTCATTGACCAGTTTCAGCAAGTCTTTGGCAAATAAAATGCCGACGACTTCATCGGGATTGTCGGTGGCGATGACAGGGAAACGTGAGTGCGCGGACTCAATGAGGCCGGCCATGGACTCGCTAACGGTGTCGTCGGCGCGCAATGCCACCATTTGCGCGCGCGGAATCATAATCTCGCGGACTTGGCGTTCAGAGACTTTTAGTGTCGACTCAATAATGCGCTGCGCCTCAACGTCCATCAGGCCGCGCTTGGCAGACTCGCGGATAATCTCCAGCAATTCCTCGCGCGTATTGATCTCACCACTCCAGGCATCAGCCAGGCGGCTTAACCACGATTTCGATGTGTCTGTCGACGATCGACCCTCGCTCATGGCGCTATATTCCCCTCTTCCAAAGTCTCGTCATCATACGGGTTATCGACGCCCAGCGCCGATAATATCTCGCGCTCCAAGGGCTCCATGCGCGCCGCATCTTCAGGCGCAATATGGTCATAACCGAGCAGATGCAAGGCCCCGTGCACAATCATATGGGTCCAATGTGCCGCCAACGCTTTGCCCTGCTCATCCGCCTCGCGCGTCACCACTTCGGCACAAATCGCTAAATCGCCCAATGGTCGTTCATCAAGCTCGGCGAGCAATGCCTCGGGCAATTCGGCGGCAAACGACAGCACATTGGTGGCGTAATCTTTGTCGCGATACTGGGCATTGAGCGCGCGGCCCTCATTGATGCCGACCACGCGGATGTCTACCGAGCAAGGCTGCGTGATGCTCAGTGCCGCTAATACGGCGTCGATAGAGCGCTGGCAGTCGGCCTGCGTGGGCAGGCCAGCGGCGCTGACATCGTCATCGATATCCAGCCAAACATTAGCGGCCATGATTACCTCGTGGGGCCGGTTGTTTGGCATCCCAGGCCTCATACGCGTCGACAATGCGCATCACCAGCGGATGGCGCACGACATCGCGCGAGGCAAAGCGGGTGACATGAATGCCTTTGACATCCTGCAAAATCGTCAGCGCTTGCGCCAAGCCGGAGTCGGTGCCGCGCGGCAAGTCGACTTGACTGCCATCGCCGGTGATTACCGCGCGAGAGCCATAGCCGAGGCGGGTTAGAAACATCTTCATCTGTTCCGGCGTGGTGTTTTGCGCTTCATCTAAAATGATAAAGGCGTGATTAAGTGTGCGCCCGCGCATATAGGCGAGGGGCGCGACCTCAATGACTTGGCGCTCAATGAGTTTGGCCACGCGATCAACACCGAGCATTTCGTAGAGCGCGTCGTAGAGCGGGCGCAAATACGGATTGATTTTTTCCGATAAGTCGCCGGGTAAAAAGCCCAGCTTCTCGCCGGCTTCCACCGCTGGGCGCACCAATAAAATCCGTTTAATTTGATCTTTTTCGAGCTGATCGACCGCGCACGCCACTGCCAAATACGTTTTGCCGGTGCCCGCCGGCCCGACACCAAAGCTGATGTCATGGCTCAAAATTTGCTCAACATAGCGCTGCTGATTTTGCCCGCGTGGGCGGATCGTGCCTTTCTTGGTCATCAGCACCGGGCCATCGCCGCTGGCCACGGGGTTGCTGGAGAGCTCGCCCAGGGCAATTTGCAGCACCAAATGCACGGTCTCTGGCGCCAGCAGTTCGCTGTCTTCGGTCTCGGCATAAAGCCGAGCAAGTACATCGAGCGCGAGTGTGCGCATGGCCATGTCGCCATCGACTTCAAGGTCATAGCCGCGATGCAAGATACGCACGCCCAAACGCTGCTCAATGAGCTTGATGTGTTCGTTAAATTGACCACAGAGAAGAGCGAGACGGCGCGGGTCTTGCGGGTTTAAGGCGAGTGCGCTGGCGGCGCGGGTGTGCGTATTCAAAAGGGCAGTGGCCTCAGTATAAATGTGGCTTGAGAATACCTGAAATAGTTGCTGGCGTGCACTGACCATGAGCCGGCGCTGCGCGCTAGTCAGGCGTCGACTAAAGCCTGTATTGACCGACATGAAATACCTTGGCGAGTCAGACTTCTGTCTGATATGGTCGAAGCCGTGGTCAACAACTAAACACGCCGCGACTCAAGAGTTTTGAGCTGCAGCCGATAATAATAATGACTGCCTAAAAGGCCCACACCATGACCCATCACGCTGCTTATCAACCCTACGCATCGGCCAGTAAACGCGCGCATGCCCTTGGCTGGCTGATGGCGGCGACCGTTCGGCCGATTGCCACCACTTGTTTGCGTTCGCCCGAGGGCTTATTAGCGCTGCGTAAAGGCTTTCGTGTATTGGGCTCGGTGCTTGAGCACACGCCGAAGTCGGTCAGCATTCGCGCAGTCCATCAGCCTGACGTGCGTGGCGAATGGGTGCAGGCGGTGCCAGCCAAAAGCGCAAAATCGGTGGTCTTGTATTTGCACGGCGGCGGCTATTTTTTTGGTGCCGGCTCGCTGCATCGGCAAGTCACGTGGCGGCTCTCGCACGCGCTCGCGCGGCCGGTGTTGGCTATTGATTATCGGTTAGCGCCACGGCACAGTTTTGAAGCTTGGCGCGATGATGCGGTGTCGGCGTATCAGTACTTATTGAAGCAAGGCTATCGGGGCGCAGACATCACAGTGGCCGGCGACTCGGCGGGTGGGCATCTCACCTTAGTGCTGTTGCAAACCTTGCGCGATCGCGGCATCAGTCGGCCACGTGCGGCCATATGCATTTCACCATGGACCGATCTCAGTGCCGACTCGCTGGCCTTGAAAGCGCATCCGCGCCGTGATCCGTTTATTCCATCTGCGAGGTTGGGTTTTATTAGTCGCTTTCTGACGCGCAACCGCAGCCCATTTGATGCCTTGGTGTCGCCCGTGCATGGTGATTTCCGCGGCCTGCCCCCACTTTATGTCATGGTCGGCTCCACCGAAGTGTTGCGTGATGATGCGCGCTGCATGGTCGCCCGAGCTCGCGCTGCCGGTGTCGATGTGGCCTACGAAGAATGGCACCGCATGCCGCATGTCTTTCCGATCATGGCCGCGGTACTGCCGGAAGGCCGCTTAGCGTTTCGCCATATGCGCGAATTTTTAGCGCGTGTTGAGGCATCAGCATTGTCGTTAGTTGCCTAAGGCAGGTAGCATCGCCCCCGTAGACGACGGATCTCTCGTCGTCGTCACGGTAGCTTGTCATGACTTCACCTTCGCGCCCCCGCGCAGACGATAAATCCAGTCCAGAAATCACCAAGGCCGAGCACAAGCGTGTGCGCGCTTTGCAGCAAAAAGCGGGGCGCCGTGAACAATCCGCATTTTTGGTCGAAGGCGCAAAAAGCGTGCAGGAGCTGCTCGCCTCCGACTGGCCAGTGGTGGCGGTTTACGCCAGCCATGAACAGGCCGATGACTTTCGTGAGGCCACCAGTCGTCGCGGCTTGCGTTTGATTGAGGTGAGCGCGAGCCTGCTCAGCAGCTTAGGTAACTACGCGCACAATGACGCCGCGCTGGCGGTTGCCGGTGTGCGTGCCTGGCGCGCCATGCCATTGCGCGATGGTCAGCTAACGCTAGCGCTCGATGACCTGCGCGATCCAGGCAATTTAGGCACCATTTTGCGCCTCGCCGATTGGTATGGTGTCAGTCAAATCGTCGCCTCGAAAACCACTGCCGAAATCTTTAATCCGAAAGTCATTGCCGCGAGTATGGGTTCATTTTTGCGGGTGCCATTTCACGTGGTGGATTTGCCTGAATGGCTGGCCGCCGCGCGTCAGCAAGCCGTGGTCTGTGGTGCGGTAATGAATGGCGACAGCACACACGCGCTACGTGGGCCGCTATTTTCAGCGCAGCAGCCGGGTGTGTTGGTGATTGGCAACGAGTCCAATGGCTTGAGCGCGGCCACGGCGGAGCACGTGAGCCAGCGCATTAGCATTCCGCGTTTTGGTGGTGCCGAATCGCTCAATGTGGGTGTGGCGACTGGTATTTTATTGGATCAATGGCGCCGTGATGCGCCAACAGAGGGTTAAGTCATGCTGATGGCGCTGATCTTGGTGGCCTTGGGTATTGCCGTGCTAGTGGCCGGCGGTGAAGTGATGTTGCGCGGTGCCGTGCGTTTGGCCACCCTCTGGCGTTTGTCGCCGGCAGTGATTGGCCTCACCGTGGTTGCCGCCGGCACGTCTATCCCCGAGTTGGCGGTCAGCGGCATGGCCGTGGCACGCGGCAATGTCGATATCGCCATGGCCAATGTCGTTGGCTCGAATCTGTTTAACATCACCGTGATTTTGGGCTTATGTGCCTTGGTGCGGCCATTTGCCGTGACCGGCAACACCCTGCGGCTCGAATACCCTGTGCTCGTGCTGATGACGTTATTTGGTCTGGTGATTGCCCAAGATTTGATGATCAGCCGCTTAGATGCGCTGCTGTGTGTGGCGTTTTATTGCGGCTTTACAGCCTACGTTGTGCATCTGGTGCGCGGCCAGGCCACCAGCAATGAGCTGGAACATTTAGATGAAGAAACCCGCGAGCTGCTGGCCTTGGAGTCGCCGCCCACACTGCTGCCGAGTTTGGCATTGGTTGGTGCGGGCGCGGCACTATTGGCGGTGGGCGCGCAGCTCACGGTGCAGGGTGCTTCCGATTTGGCGCGCTTATGGGGCTGGTCGGAGCGATTGATTGGCCTGACCATTGTTTCTATGGGTACGGGTTTGCCGGAGGTGGTGGCCTCACTGGTGTCGAGCTTGCGTGGACGCAGCGACATGGCCATTGGCAATGTCATCGGCTCGAACTTGTTTAACACACTGATGGTCGTTGGTATCACCGCCGGCATTGCGCCGCTGCCGGTTGCCGCCGACCTCTTTACCAGCGATATGCTCTGGATGTTAGCCGCCACTCTGCTGCTTTTCCCGCTGATGCGCACCGGCTGGCGCGTCAACCGCGTCGAGGGGGCGATCTTGCTGGCGGTCTATGGCGTCTACTTAGGCCTGCTTTTACAGCAGGCTTAAGTCGCGCGATGAGGTAAGCGCTGGGGTCCAGCTATAGCGCGGCATGCCAGAGCGGAATACGCCCTGGGATGGGCATGATGCCAACGCTCGCCGCCTCAGGGCTCTCCACCCACAGTGGCGCCTCAGCGCGCAAGGCATTGATCGATTCAATACCGCTGATTTTCAGCGTGGCAAAACGGCCGATCAAACTGGCATCACCGGGGAAATGGATCCAGCGCGTATTCTCGGCAATGCCCACCAAGTAGCCCGGGTAACGCTTCGATTCGCGATCAATCAGCACGCGCTGCTCGGTGCCCATCATGGCATCGGTTTTATGGCCGGTGTTGCGCGCAATCAGCGTTTGTACACGTTGCAGGCGCTGCTTTTTCTCGGCGTGCGAGACGCTATCGGGCAGCTCTGCCGCTGGCGTGCCGGGGCGCTTTGAGTAAATAAAACTATACGAGTGGTCGTAGTTAACAAACTCAATCAAATCGAGCGTGTCTTGGAAATCTCGCTCGGTCTCATTGGGGAAACCGATGATGAAATCCGACGCAATCTCGATGCCGGGTTTGGCGGCTTTTAAGCGCGTGATGATGTCTTTGTAGGTGGCGATTTCGTGGTTGCGTTTCATCGCCGCCAAGATCGCATTGGAGCCACTTTGCACGGGCAAATGCACATGCGCGGCCAACTCAGGCACCTCAGCATGGGCCTGAATTAAGGCGTCGTTGAATTCCAGCGGATGCGAGGTGGTGTAGCGAATGCGGCCGATGCCAGGGATCGCTGCCACGGCGCGCAAGAGCTCAGCGAAACCGCAAATATGGCCATCATGATGCTCGCCATAATAGCCATTGACGTTTTGCCCGAGCAGCGTGACTTCGCGTACGCCTTGGCGCGCGACATGAGCGACTTCGGCAATCACATCATCGAAGGGTCGTGAGACTTCTTCGCCGCGCGTGTAGGGCACCACGCAGAAGCTGCAGTATTTCGAGCAGCCTTCCATGATCGAGACAAAGGCTTTGTGGCCGTCAATTTTTGGCTCGGGCAGAAAGTCGAATTTTTCATTCTCGGGAAAACTCACGTCGACCTGCGCGATGCGCTCGCGATCGACTGGCTGCACCGATAAGTCGGTGAGCATTTGAGGCAGACGATGCAGGGTTTGCGGACCGAATACCATGTCGACATAGGGCGCGCGCTGCAAAATGCCTTCGCCTTCTTGCGAGGCCACACAGCCACCGACCCCAATAATGACATTGGGCCGCTCAAGCTTCAGGCGCTGCCAGCGGCCAAGCTGCGAAAACACCTTCTCCTGCGCCTTTTCGCGGATCGAGCAGGTATTCAGCAGCAGCACATCGGCCTCTTCGGCGATGTCAGTGCGCACCAGCTGATGCGAGTCGCTGAGCAAGTCGAGCATCCGCGAGGAGTCGTACTCGTTCATTTGGCAACCTTGGGTTTCGATGTAAAGCTTGCGAGCCATGAGCGCGTTATTCCGTCCTATTAAACGCGCGCAGTATACAGCTATGCTGTGCGCTCGCGAAAACGGCTTTATGCAGGTGTCCATGTCGCGCATAAGCGTGCGGGTTTGGGCTTAACTGAGTGGGCGTATAGGCGCGCTGCCTATGGGCCATGACGATTGAGGGGTCTTAACAGATGTCGCGACGACAAAAATTGCGAATAAGTTTAGTCACTGCGCTGATGGTCAGTGTCGGCCTGGCGGCGTGGGCGTGGCTGCAGCGCCCGCAGTACTCGGGCTTGCCGGTGCTGAAATTGGGCGGTGATTTTGCGCTCGTGAATGCCACTGGCACGCCATTTTCATTGGCCGACAGCACCGGCCGCGTGCGCTTGCTGAGTTTTGGCTTCACACACTGCCCAGACATCTGCCCGATGACATTAGCGCGCTACCGTGCTGTCTTGGAGGCATTGGGCAATGACGCGGCGCAGCTGCAGCCGATCATGATTAGTGTCGACCCGGCACGCGATACGCCCGCGGTATTGGCCGACTACGTGGCTTATTTTAGCCCCAATATCATTGGCCTGACGGGCTCAACGGAGGCGATTGCGCAGGTCGCCAAACAATACGGCGCCTATGTCTCGGTTTCAGGCGACGACGTGAGTCATTCAGATTATTTATATTTGATCGATCGCGATGGTCGTGTGCGGCGACTATTTGATCAGCAGGCGGGCGTGCAAGCCATTGTGCAAGAGGCACGCGCGCTGATGATTGAACCTCGGGAGGGCGTATGAAGCGGATCGTTGGCGTGTTGGCGGGCCTGCTCAGTGTTTGCGCAACGTCGGCTTTAGCCGCGGTCCATGTGCACGATGCATGGATCCGTGAAGTGCCGCCGGCGTCACGCGTGGCGGCATTGTTTGTGGCATTGGAAAATACTGGCAGCGAGGCGGTTGCTATTCGTCAGATGCGAAGTGCAGTGGCGGAGCGCGTGGAATGGCATGACATGATCATGAATGAGGGTCATATGAGCATGCGCGCGCGCGAGCAACTGCTGCTGATGCCCGGCGCAACAGTATTGGCACCCGGTGGCAGTCATTTGATGCTATTGGGTCTGCGCGAGCCGTTGCATATTGGTGATCAGGTGCCAGTTGAGATCACGCTAGATACAGGGCGCGTGCTTTCAGTTAACGCCACGGTGCGCGCCACACAGCCAGCATCTGGTCACGCCCATGACCACCACTGAGCGCCATTCAGCCGAGTCGCTGCTCTCGCGTTTTCGCGCGAAGTTGCAGCTCTTTAGCAAGCCCGAGATTGTTCGCGCGCCAGCACGGCATTGGGATGGGCAGCGTTTTCGTAACCTCGGTACGGACACCAAACACAGCTCGTGGGCAGCGCTGCGCTGGCTGAAGTCGCGCCAGCCGGCGGCATGGCCAACGTGGGTAGACTCGGCGCCGAGCCCTGAAAAGCCTGCCGCCTGCCATAGCGAGCAATTAGCCGACTGGCGCGTGACCTATGTCAATCACGCCACAGTGCTCGTGCAAATAGGGCCGTGGAATGTGCTCACCGATCCGGTCTGGTCTGACCGCGTGAGTCCGGTGACGTTTGCCGGCCCGCAGCGCGTGCGCAGTGTCGGTATTGCGCTCGATGACTTGCCGCCGATTCATGCGGTATTGCTCAGTCACGATCATTACGACCACCTCGATATTCGCACGCTGATGTGGCTGCATGCGCGTGATCGGCCATTGATCGTGACAGGTTTGGGCGTTGATGCGGTGCTGCATGCCCACGGTATCGACAATGTCGCCGCCATGGATTGGTGGCAGTCGCTAGCACTGGGCCCGCTAACGGTGTTTTTTTTGCCGGCACAGCATTTTTCCGGTCGTGGGGTGCGTGACCGCAATCGCACGTTGTGGGGCAGTTTGCTGGTGCAGTCATCGGCGGGTTGCTTGTATTTTGCCGGCGACACCGGCTATGGACCACATTTTCAGGCGATTGCTGAGCAGTTTGGTGCGCCACGTTTGGCGCTATTGCCGATCGGTGCTTATGCGCCACGCTGGTTTATGGGGCCGGTGCACATGGACCCCGCCGATGCCGTACGTGCGCATCAAGATTTGCAAGCGGTGTACTCGCTGGGCATTCATTTCAATACGTTTCAGCTCACCGATGAGGCCATGGAGGCGCCGGTTGAGCGCTTGACTGAGGCGCTTCAGGCGGCCGGTGTTGATGCCGCTCATTTTGGCGTTTTAGGTGAGGGTGAAAGCCGCCCTGCCTAATGACCTAGAGCCAGTTGCGGCGCTTGAAGTAGAAGTAGGGCGCCACCGCGGAGAGGATCATCATGCCGATACCAAAAGGGTAGCCGAAGTCCCAGCCAAGCTCGGGCATGACGCGGAAGTTCATGCCGTAGACGCTGGCGATCATGGTCGGTGGTAGAAACACCACGGAGGCCACCGAGAAGATTTTGATGATTTTGTTCTGATTAACGTTGATAAAGCCGAGCGTGGTGTCGAGCAAGAACTTAATTTTATCGAACAAAAATGAGGTGTGCGCGATCAGTGACTCCGAGTCACGGATGATATCGCGCAGGCGCTCGCTGAGCTCGGCGTTGAGCATGCCGGAGCGCAATAGCAAGTACAGCATGCGCTGCAAATCGACCATGGAAATCCGCACTTTGCCAATGATGTCTTCTTGCTGCGCGATCTCGGTGAGCAGCGATTCCATGTCATCGGTTTCGGCATTGCCAAGCACTTGCGAGCCGGTGACTTCAAGATCGGCGGCGATGCGCTCGATCATATCGGCGAGGTTTTCCACTTTGGTTTCAAACAAGCCAATCAAGATCGATTTGGGGTTGTTGATATTGACCAGGCCTTTGCGTGCGCGCAGGCGGAACAGGCGAAATGCCGCGAGCTCTTCTTCACGCAGCGTAAATAGTCGATCGCCATTAAACACAAAGGCGGCGGAAATATTGGTCGATGACTGGTCGGCGTAATTGAGGAAATACGAGCTGATGTGCAGGCCGTCATCGTTTTCGTAAAAGCGCGAGGTGGCCTCGATTTCGTAGAGATCATCGATGCTCGGCAGCTCTTGGCTATAGGCCGTGCGCACCCATTCGCGCTCTTCATCGGTGGGGTTGATTAGGTCAACCCACAGGATGTCAGCGATCAGATCTTCGGCCGCATTAATGGCGACTGGTTCGAGCAAACCCTTATTCAGGGTGAAGGCCATCAGCATGCGTGGCATCTCCCAATTTTCCAGCATTCTAACAATGCCGAGCGCTTGGCAGCTAGCATTTCGCCGGCTCATTTCGCCGCTGGCGTGTTTAGGCCAGTGTGCGTGCGATGACCACCAGATCGACGCGCTGCGCACCGGCGGCGAGCAGGCACTGGCTAATCGCCTCGGCGGTGGCGCCGCTGGTCAGCACATCATCGACCAATAGCACATGCTGATGATGCAGCGGCGGGCCATGCCAGATAAACGCGCCGACTAAATTCGCGCGGCGCTCATCGGCATGCAGCGACTTTTGCATGCGTGTGTCGCGCACGCGCACAAGATCATGCACCGCCACTGGCCGCTGCAGACGCTTGGCCATGATGCGAGCTAATAGAAGCGTTTGGTTGTAGCCGCGCTGGCGCAAACGTTTGCCATGAATGGGCACAGGCACAATGACATCCGGTAGCGCATCGGGATCGATGCAGTCGGCCAAACGCTGACCAAAGTAATCGGCGAGCACCAGGCGGCTGTGGTATTTCAGCGCTGCCACTAGCCGATCGATGGGAAAGCGAAACGTAAATAAAGCCTGCGCACGCTGCCACGGTGGCGGTGCATCGGCGCAGTCTGAGCACTGCTCAGCGGGTGTACTTAATGGCCGTGCGCAACGCTGACAGGCGCTGGTCAGCCACGGCAGATCGGCCGAGCAGGCCACACACAAGCAGTCGTGATGCCCTCGGCCATGGCAGAGCACGCAACGATTGGCGCGCACTACGTCAACCATTCGACTCAAGATAAGTTGACGATGACTGCTCAGTCTCGCCACAATAGCCGCCAACACGCCCGCTAGCTGGCGACACATGCCCTGTGCGACCCTGAACTGACTGTCGAGATTCATATGCACTCCTTTGCCGATTCAACTGCGCCGCGCCACGACTGGACGCGCGCCGACGTTGCTGCCTTATTTGACTTACCTTTTAATGACCTGCTGTTTCGCGCGCAGACCGTGCATCGTCAGCACTTCGATGCCAATGCCGTGCAAGTCAGCACGCTGTTGTCGATCAAAACCGGCGCCTGCCCGGAAGACTGCAAATACTGTTCGCAGTCGGGGCATTACGACACCGGCCTCGACAAAGAAAAACTGCTGGCTATAGAAAAGGTAGTCGAGGAGGCGCGAAATGCTAGGGACAAAGGCGCCTCGCGGTTTTGCATGGGTGCGGCCTGGCGCAGTCCGCGCGAAAAAGACATGCCCTATGTGGTGGAGATGGTCAAACGCGTGAAGGCCTTGGGGCTTGAGACCTGCATGACCTTAGGCATGCTCGACGGCGCACAGGCCTCGGAATTGGCCACCGCCGGCTTGGATTATTACAACCACAACCTCGACACCAGCCCCGAGCATTACGCGCAAATCATCACCACGCGTAGCTACCAAGATCGCCTCGATACGCTCTCGCATGTGCGCGATGCCGGCATGAAAGTCTGCGCGGGTGGCATTGTTGGCTTGGGCGAGCGCCGCGAAGACCGCATTGGTTTATTGACGCAGCTGGCTACGTTGCCGGCGCATCCGGAGTCGGTGCCGATTAACCAGCTGGTGAAAATCCCCGGCACGCCTTTGGGCGATGTTGATGACCTCGACCCGTTCGAGTTTATTCGCACCATCGCGGTGGCGCGTATCATCATGCCGAAAAGCATGGTGCGCTTGTCGGCTGGCCGCGAGGAGATGCCCGAGTCGCAGCAGGCGCTGTGCTTTTTGGCCGGCGCCAACTCGATTTTTTATGGCGATAAATTGCTCACCACTGCTAACCCGGAAGCCGAGTCAGACATGCTGCTATTTAAGCGTTTGGGTTTGAAGCCCATGGTCGAGTCGGAAATTGCGCGCGATGCGGTCATTGAGCCAACGCTTTATGCGCCAGCCGCCGCGCCACTCTGGCACGATGCCATGGCGACCCGTGTTTAAACGACGACGCATGCGCTGATGTCTGCCGTCCCGACTAGCTGGCAGGCCTGGCTGAGCGACACGCTTGCCGCGCGAGATCGCGATGGTCTGCGCCGTCAGCCCGTGCATCTGGACTCGCCTCAGGCGGTGCGCGTGCAGCGCGACGGGCGCTGGCTCGATAATTTTTGCAGCAATGACTACTTAGGCCTCGCTGCTGAACCCGCGTTGCAAGCGGCGCTCATCGATGCGGTGCGCCGCGTTGGTGTCGGTGCTGGCTCGGCAAGCTTGGTTTGCGGTCATCACCACGAGCACGCTGCGTTAGCTGAGGCGCTGGCCGACTGGCTGGGCGTGGAGACGGTGCTGCTCTTTGGCAATGGTTATTTGGCCAATCTCGGCGTGCTCGCCGGCCTCGCGGGGCGCGGGGATGCCATTGTGCAAGATCGCCTAAACCACGCCTCGCTGATCGATGGTGCCATCGCCTCGGGCGCCAAGCATCTGCGCTATGCCCACGCCGAGGCGCTAGCCGCTGAGCAGCGCCTGATGAGCTTGCCCGAGAACATTCATAAGCGCCTGCTGGTCAGCGATGGCGTGTTTAGCATGGATGGCGATATCGCCCCGGTGGCCGAACTGGTCGCCGTCGCCGAGCGTCAGCAGGCCTTGTTGGTGCTCGATGAAGCCCATGCCTTTGGCGTTATTGGCGAGGCCGGGCGCGGCAGCGTCAGTCATGCCGGCCTGCGCGATGACGCCGTGGCGCTGCGCATCGGCACGCTCGGCAAGGCCTTTGGTGTGTATGGCGCGTTTGCCGCCGGCCCGAAGGTGCTCATCGATACCTTGCAGCAGCTCGCGCGCCCAGCCATTTACACCACCGCCTTGCCACCGGCGCTAGCGGCGGTCACCCGTGTGGCGCTCACGCATGTTCGCGATGATCATTGGCGGCGCGCTAATTTGCAGGCCAATATCATTCAGTTTCGCGCCGGCGCATTGGCGCAGGGCTGGGACGTGATGGCCAGCGACACCGCCATCCAGCCGCTGCTTATTGGCGATACGGCGCGCACCAATGCGTTGAGCGCGGCGCTGCTGGCGCGCGGCTTTTGGGTCAGCAGCATCCGTCCGCCGACCGTGCCCAATGGCAGCGCGCGCCTGCGCGTAACGCTCAGCAGTGCGCACACGCCGGAGGCCATCGCGCGCTTGCTTGATGCGCTGGCGGACTTAGCGATGGATTATGCCTGCGTGAGTTCGCCGTGATTTTCTTTTCAATGACCGCACCGAGAGCTTGAGTTTTTATGCCTGCGTTAATGCTCTATCACGACACCTATCACAGCACCGGCCCACTCGGCAGCGCCGCTCCCGATCTAGTCTTGCTGCATGGCTGGGGCCTGCATTCGATCGTCTTCGATCCCATCGTGCCATTTTTGCTGGAGCGCTATTGCGTCACCGTGATTGACTTACCGGGCATGGGCCGCAGCCCTCTGCCAAATGCGCCGCTGAGCGTCGAGTCTGTCGTGGCGCAACTTGCTGAAGTGGCCCCCGAGCGCGCCCTGTGGCTGGGCTGGTCGCTCGGCGGTGAGCTTGCCTTGGCCTATGCGCAAGCTCATCCGGCCCGCGTCTCCGCGCTGATGCTGATTGCCAGTAATCCCTGCTTTGTGCAGCGCCCAGACTGGTCGCACGCCATGCCGGAGGCGACCTTCACCGGTTTTAGCGAGTTCTTCGATGAAGACCCCGAAGCCACGCTGATTCGCTTTTTATCGCTGCAATGCATGGGCTCGGCGCGCGCGAAAGCCGACATCCGCTTTTTGCAAGAGATCATGTATTTCCACGGCTTGCCGGCGCCGCGGGCCTTACGCGAAAGCCTGCAGCTGCTGCAGGACATGGACCAGCGTGAGGCCTTTGCTCAGCTGCCGATACCCATCGCGATGATCTTGGGGCGTCACGATCAGCTCGTGCCGGCGCTACTGGCAGAGGACTTGCTCGCGCTGCGCTCAACCCTCGCCATTCGCCTCATTGACGGGGCCGGCCATGCGCCATTTCTCGCGCAACCGGAGGCCTTTCAGCAGGCGCTGGCTGAGCTCTTGGGCGAGATGAATCGGTGAGCGGCGCTGCAGCGCTGGAGGCTCACGTGGTGTGCGCTACCGAGCAGCCGGCCACTGGCCCCTGGCAAGCGAATGTGGCGCGCCACTTTCAGCGCGCCGCCATGAGCTATGCCGATACTTCCGCGCTACAGCAGGCCTCGGCGCAGGATTTTTTCGCGTGCACGCAGGCGCGAGGGCTGGTGCTTGAACTCGGTGCCGGTCATGGCGCCATCGCGCAATTGATCAGTGAATGCACTGCGGTGAGTACGGTGCTGGCGCTGGATATCAGCGAGGCCATGTTGCGTCAGGCACCGATCGGCCCGAAGGTGCAGCGCGTGGTCGGCTCGGCCTTGGCCATTCCGCTACGCGATCAGTGTGTCGATACGGTCATGAGTCATTTTGCCCTGCATTGGTGCTTGTCGCCGCGAGCGGTAGCGGCAGAGTTGCGGCGGGTGGTGCGCGCTCAAGGCCATGCGCAGCTGGCCATCCCGCTGGCGGGCAGTCTCGCCCCGCTGCATGGTGACGGTGGCGATGGCGCGCTGTTATTGCCACTGGCGCAATGGCAGGCAGCTTTTGCGCAGGACTGGCAACTGGAAGCCAGTGACGTGAAAACCTACACGCGGCACTTCACGAGCGCGAGAGACTGGCTGGCATATTTGCGCGCCATGGGCGTGACCGCCACGCCACAAGCCGCGCCAGCGAGCCGGCGCCATGTGCGCGAACTACTCGCAGGCATTGAGCAGGCAGCAGAGCCTGCCGGCATTCCTTTTACATTTCAGGTTTGGCACGCTCGCCTTCGAGCGGTCTGAGCAATAGGCATTCCTCATGGCGGCATTTTTCATCACCGGCACCGACACCGATATTGGCAAAACCTATGTGGCGGTGGCGCTTTTACAGGCCGCACAAAATGCCGGTTATAGCTCGCTCGGGCTGAAGCCCATTGCCGCCGGTTGCGAGCGCACGGCAGATGGCCTGCGCAATAGCGACGCCTTAGCGCTGATGCAGGCCAGCAGCGTTAAGCTCAGCTACGAGGAGGTCAATGCCGTGGCCTTGCCCGCACCCTGCTCGCCGCACTTGGCCGCGAGCGAGGCCGGTCGGCGCATTACCATCAATCAGCTCGCGGGCTACTGCCGCGGCAGCTTGAGTCGGCGCGTCGACTTCGCCCTAATAGAAGGTGCCGGTGGCTGGCGCGTGCCGCTCAATGACCGCGAGATGCTCAGCGCCCTGCCAAAAGCCTTGGGCACGCCGGTGATTTTGGTGGTGGGCATGCGGCTAGGTGCGCTCAACGCGGCGTTTCTCAGCACCGAGGCGATTTTGAAAGATGGCCTGCGCTTGGTCGGCTGGGTTGCTAATGTCATCGACCCCGACATGCTCAAGCTCGAGGAGAATATCGACACGCTGAAACGCTGGCTGCCGGCACCGTGTTTGGGCGTATTGCCGTGGGCGCCGGAGGGCGATGCGTTAGATGCCGCGAGTCATCTGGATCTCAGTGCGTTGAGCCTAAAAGCGCGACCAAGCAGTCAGATATCGTCGAAATGACCGCAGTTTGTCCTAGCGAAAGCGGGACAAGCTAATGGCTACACTCAACATTCAATTACTACAGTGAATGACATAACCGTGAATGGTCGGTCACATTTCGCACTGTGTCATTGTCGGTTTCTTCACTACACTGTGGCTATCACAGATCCGAGCCAGCGTGGTTTTATGCGCGATACATCGCTCCAGTGTCTGTCTACGAACCCAACGCTGCGCATGGTGTGCAGCATTTAGCGAGGATTTACTCATGGCATTTCAATATAAAGCGCCGCTGCGCGACATGCAGTTTGTCATGCACGATGTGCTGGGCTTAGAACAATTCTATGCCGGCCTGCCGAAATTCAGCGACACCAATCGCGAACTCATCGACAGCATCGTTGAAGCGGGTGCACAGTTCTGCGAAGGCGAGCTGGCCCCCATCAACCGCTCGGGCGACGAAGAAGGCTGTCATTTCGACAATGGCGTGGTGACCACACCAAAAGGCTTCAAAGAAGCTTATGCCAAATACGTCGAGCTTGGCTTTGGTTCGTTGGCGGCCGAAGAAGGCCACGGTGGTCAAGGCTTGCCGCCCACCATCGGTATCGCCATGAGCGAGATGATGGGTACCGCGAACTGGTCGTTTGGCATGTATCCGGGCTTATCACACGGTGCTATCAATACCGTGGAAGCGCACGGCACACCCGAGCAAAAAGAGACGTATCTGACCAAGCTAGTATCGGGCGAATGGACGGGCACCATGTGCTTGACTGAATCGCACGCTGGTTCCGACTTGGGCACTATCCGTACTAAAGCTGAACCCAATGCTGATGGCAGCTACAGCGTGACCGGCACGAAGATTTTTATCTCCGCGGGTGAACACGACTTGTCGGAAAATATCGTACACATTGTGCTCGCACGTCTCCCCGATGCCCCGAAAGGCACCAAAGGTATTTCGCTGTTCATCGTGCCGAAATTCATGCCCGATGGCTCGCGCAACACCGTGGCTTGCGGCTCGATCGAGCACAAAATGGGTATCAAAGCGTCAGCTACCTGCGTGATGAATTTTGATGGCGCTAAAGGTTTCTTGATTGGTCCACCCAACCGTGGTCTAAACTGCATGTTCACCTTCATGAACGTGGCGCGTATCGGCACCGCGGTGCAAGGTTTGGCGGCTGCTGAAGGCTCATTCCAAGGCGCTTTAGAGTACGCTCGAGATCGTCTGGCCATGCGTGCGTTGACCGGCCCGGTGGCTCCTGAGAAAGAAGCCGATCCCATCATCGTGCATCCTGCCGTGCGCCAAATGCTGCTGACGCAAAAAGCGTTTGCCGAAGGCGGTCGTCTGCTTTGCTACTGGCTGTCGACACAAACCGATTTGCTCAATGGCTCCGATGATGAAGCGGCGAAAAAGCAAGCCGACGAACTCATGTCGTTCTTGACGCCAATCGCCAAAGCCTTCTTGACCGAGACCGGCTATGAAGCCGCTAACCACGGTGTGCAGGTTTATGGCGGCCATGGTTTCGTACGCGAATGGGGTATGGAGCAAATTGTTCGCGATACGCGCATTGCCTTGCTCTATGAGGGCACCACCGAAATCCAAGCGTTGGATTTATTGGGCCGTAAAGTGCTACAAACTCAAGGCGCCATGCTGCGTAACTTCACGAAGATCGTGCACAAGTTTTGCGAAGCCAACAAAGATAACGCCGACATGGCGCAGTTCATTGAACCATTGGCCGCAGTAAATAAAGAGTGGGGCGATCTGACCATGAAGATCGGCATGAAAGCTATGCAAAATCCCAACGAAGCCGGTGCAGCTGCCGTCGATTACATGATGTATTCGGGCTATGCCACCTTGGCTTATCTGTGGGCTTGGATGGCTCAGGTCGCGCAGGCGAAAATCGCTTCAGGCGAGGGTGATGCGGCTTTCTACCAAGCCAAAATCAAAACCGCGCAGTTCTATTTCCAAAAGTTGTTGCCACGCACCAAATCGCATGCCGCAGTGATTGAAAATGGTGGCGATGTGCTGATGCAAATGGAAGCTGAAGCCTTTGCTTTCTAAAGCGTCTGTGCTGTTGTAAGTGAACGAGAGCCCGCGCATGCGGGCTTTTGTCCCTGTGTTGATGCGCGTTTTGCATCACTGACATGATTGAAGGAATACCTCATGCCTGTATTTAAAGCCCCCCTGCGCGATATGCGTTTTGTTCTCGATGATGTGTTTCAAGCCACCGATTTGTGGGCGCGCCTGCCAGCCTTGGCCGATGTTGTTGACCGCGATACCGTCGATGCCATTCTAGAAGAAGCCGCTAAGTTCAATGAAAACGTGGTGTTCCCGCTCAATCGCAGTGGCGATGAAGAGGGCGCCGTGTTTAACGCGGGTGAGGTCACCACACCGGCCGGCTTCAAAGATGCTTTCACGCAATACGGCGAGGGCGGTTGGATCGGTCTCGGTGCTGACCCGCGCTGGGGCGGCCAAGGCATGCCGAAAATGGTCACGGTAATGACCGAAGAAATTCTCTTTGGCGCCAACCCATCTTTTGCGCTTTACCCTTTGCTGGGCATTGGTGCGGCACTATCGATGTCGCAACACGCCAGCGATGAGCTCAACGAACGCTATTTGCCGAAAATCTATAGCGGCGAATGGTCCGGCACCATGTGCTTGACCGAGCCACATGCCGGTACCGATTTGGGCATCATCAAAACCAAAGCGGTGCCACAGGCCGATGGCTCCTATGAGCTGACCGGCACGAAGATTTTCATCACCGGCGGCGAGCACGACCTCGCCAGCAATATCATCCACTTGGTGCTTGCTAAGCTGCCTGATGCACCAGCTGGCTCAAAAGGTATTTCGCTGTTTGTGGTACCGAAATTTTTGGTCAATGAAGACGGCAGCGTTGGTGCGCGCAACCCGGTATCGGCCGGCAATATCGAGCACAAAATGGGCATCAAAGGCTCGGCCACCTGCGTGATGAACTTCGACGCCGCCAAAGGCTGGCTCGTGGGTGAGATCAACCAAGGCCTGGCCGCCATGTTTGTCATGATGAACTACGAGCGTTTGTCGATGGGCTTGCAGGGCATTGGCGCTTCGGAAGTGGCCTACCAAAATGCCGCCGCTTACGCCAAAGACCGTTTGCAAGGCCGCTCGGCCAAAGGCGCGGCGCAGCCCGAAAAAGCCGCCGATAGCTTACTGGTGCATCCTGATGTGCGTCGTATGTTGCTCAATGTGCGCGCGCACAACGAAGCCGGCCGTTGCTTCGCCATGTACGTCTCGAAATACCTAGACCTTGCCAAATACAGCGATGACGCCGATGAGCGCGCGCAAGCCGCCGACCGCGTGGCCTTGATGACGCCGGTGGCGAAAGCCTTCCTCACCGACAAAGCCTTTGAAGCCTGTGTGGAAGCCCAGCAAGTCTTTGGCGGTCACGGTTATGTGCGCGAATGGGGCATGGAGCAGCTGGTCCGCGACACTCGCATTGCGCAAATCTATGAAGGCACCAATGGCGTGCAAGCCCAGGATTTGGTTGGCCGCAAACTCGTGAAAAATCGCGGCGCCTATGTGCACAACTATGTCACTGAAGTGCGTGAGCTCATTGCTCGCGTGCAGGGTGACAGCGCGCTGGCCAGTGCTGCGCAAGCCACCGCCGCTGCCGCCGATGCCATTGCTCAAGCTACCGATGATTTGGTTGCCGCGAGCGCGCAAGATGCCGATGAAATCAATGCCGCCGCAGTCGACTTCCTGCATGCCTTTGGCCTGTTTACTTACGCCCACATGTGGCTGCTGATGCTGCAAGCGGCGCAAGGGAAAGACGGTGATTTCTACGCCGACAAACGTCGCGTGGCCGGCTTTTTCTTTAGCCGAATGTTACCGGAGCTCGACATGCGCCTCGCATTTATTCGCGGTGGCGCCGCACCATTGATGGCGTTGAGTGCTGAGGGCTTCTAAACGGCTGGCTACTTTTTAGCCACTGTTTCGCCACAAAACAGCCATGCTTGGCGCTAGCTAAGCCTTCCTCGTTGTGCCAGCCTGAGACTAGGTCGGCCTCGGGGAGGGGCAGTCATGTGTCGCAAATACCTAGCCGTCGTGCTGCTTGCCCTATGCACGCCACTCATGGCATCAGATTTCTCACCAACTGCTGAGCCGTGTATTGCCCGCGATAATGCTGGCGATTTACTCGGCTGGGCAGACTATCCGCATTGTTTAATCGAGTTGCGCGCGCAATCCAGCGTGCGTTGGTTCGATGAATGGCTCGGCCATCCTGAACTCGATGACAACGCCTCGGTTGCCCTGCGTGCGGTGTCTGAGTTTATTATCGATGACCATGGCGACCTCACCGCGTCCTTGCGTCTGCGCGCTCAAGTAGCCCTGCCGCGCATCAATAAACGCCTATCGCTGATTCTGGAAGATGAAAGCCGTGAGTCTGGCACGCTGCGCAGCATTCCCAGCGTTAATGAGTCTGCACTAGCCCTGCGCTGGTTGGTGCTAAATCTAGAGCGTATGCGCATTGAGACTGATGCCGGCGTGCGCTCAGGCCCAGACCTGTTTGTGCGCGGGCGCTTTGCCAACTCGGTGGCGCTCAGTGCCGATGATCAGCTGCGCGTTGCGCAAAGCCTACGGTATGGCGCGAAAGAAAGACTGCGCGCCATCAATACCATTGACTACAGTCATGCCTTGCAAAATGACAGTGTCTTTACGCTGTATCATCAACTCGACTACCAGCAAGACAATCAAGACGACGGTGCATTTTGGTCGCGTGGCGCGGTGTTCGGTCGCGCGCTGAGCGCCAATAGCAGCGCGGCCATTGGCGCCGCGCAGGAGGGTGTGAGTGATGCATGGCAGGAGCGTTCGCGCTATGTTTGGCTGCGCTATCGGCAGCAGTTTTTACGGGACTGGCTATTTTATGAAATCGAGCCACGCCTGACGCAGACGCGTGCCCGCGATTGGGATACGCTACCGTCTTTTACCTTGCGCCTTGAGGTGCACTTTGGCCATCAGCGCCGCGAAAAGCCTGCGCGTGTGGCATTTTTTCCTGATCAAGATGAGCGGTAATGACAACACTTCCCGCCAAGCAGCCGCATTGGCTAGGTGGCTTCGATGAGCATGTGCGTTGGGGCCTAAATGGCGACAGCGCTTATTGGCTGCAACACGACACGGTCATGCACCCACTGCGCCGCCACGCTCAGCGGCGTGTGGCCATGGCGCTATTTTCCCGCCACGATGGCCCGCGTTTGCACACATTGCACGATGAGTATGCCTTAGGCGCTGCCGATTTAGCGCGCTGGCGTGAGCGCGGCGACTGGGCGGCAGTCGAGCATACGTGGCCGTCGGGCAGCTTCTTAAGCGAGCGTGATGGCCTGCTGCGCGCGCGCTTTTTCGGCGCCAATGGCCAGGCCCAAATCAGCAGTCAAGCGCTGTCATTGCCCGAGCATCGCGTCACCTTGCGCAGTCCATTGGGCGCGCTCAAGGCTCAACCACATTGCCGCGATGGCCTCTGGCAGTTCACTCCGCCCGCGCGCCTCGGCCAAGCAGCGATGACACTCGACGGTCGCAGCGACGGCGGCCAATGGCAGTGCTATAGCCGCCTCGCCGCCATGGGCAGCGCCCAGCTACAGTGCGTGAGTTTTGCTGGCCAAACCAAGGCCAATGTGCTGGCCATGGGGCAGTGGCTGGCGCCGGCGCTGGGTCGTCGCGCGCCGTTGACCATTGCGCAGGCACAAGTCAGTGTCGGCGGCCGACAGTATTGCTTCGATCGCTGGCTGCCCAATGCCACTACCGATGCGCCGGAGTTTGGTGATTACCGCTGGCTGGCGACGCTCGTCAACGATGAGTTTCGCCTGCACATTCATGCCGATGGCGGCAATCCGCGCATCACGCCGTGGTTGGCTCTGCCCGACACGCGCAATCGCTGGCTGGCGCGGACCTTGCGCGTCACCCCCTTTGCCAGTTTGCGGTTGCGCATTTATCCGCGCGGTAGCGATCAGGCGTATATTGATCTGCGTAGCGAAAACTGCTTATTGCAGACCGTGCTGCCGGACTAAATCAATGGGCATAAAAAAGGCCCGGCAGTTGCCTGCCGAGCCCTTTTTCATGTGCGCTGCCCTTACGAGTGCGCAATAGCCTCGGCAACGGTCACGGCAGTCATATTGACGATACGGCGTACCGTCGCCGTGGGCGTGAGGATGTGCACGGGGCGTTTGGCGCCGAGCAGAATCGGGCCAATCGTCACGCCATTGCCGCTGGATGTTTTCAGCAGGTTAAAGGCGATATTGGCGGCATCTAAGTTCGGCATGATGAGCAGGTTGGCGGGGCCTTTCAGGCGCGCATTCGGGAACACTTTATTACGAACGTGCTCATTGAGTGCGGCGTCACCATGCATCTCGCCATCGACTTCCAGATCTGGAGCCTGCGCTTGCAGCAAGGCAAACGTCTCGCGCATTTTACGCGCGCTGGGGTTGTCATCGGTGCCAAAATTCGAGTGCGACAGTAGCGCCACTTTCGGTGTTAGGCCGAAGTTACGCACCACTTCCGCGGCTTTCAGTGTGATGTCGGCGAGCTGTTCAGCGGTGGGGTCTGGGTTCACATACGTATCGGTGATGAACAAGGTCATGTCTTGCAGCATCAGCACGTTTAAGGCGGCATAGTTTTGTGTGTCATGCGACAGGCCAACGACACGGCTGACATAGCGCAAATGCAAATCGTAGTTGGCGAAGGTGCCGCAGATCATGCCGTCGACATCGCCAAAATGCACGAGCATGGAGCCGATGAGCGTGGTGCGACGACGGACTTCGCGCATGGCCAGCTCTTGGCCAATACCGCGACGCTCCATCAGCGATAAGTAGTGCTTCCAGAACTCTTCGTAGCGCGCAATATTGTCTTGGTCGACGATTTCAACATCGTGTCCGGGACGAATACGCAGGCCTAGGCTCTTGATTTGTTCATTGATATCGCTGGTGCGGCCAATCAGCACGGGGAAGGCAATGCCTTCATCGACGGCGATTTGAGCGGCGCGCAGCACGCGTGGATCTTCACCTTCGCAATAGGCAATGCGCTTTGGCGCGGCTTTGGCGGCGGCAAACACGGGCTTCATCAGGAAGGCCGAGTTGTAGACAAATTCGGACAGGCGCTGACGATAGGCAGGGAAGTCGGTGATTGGGCGCGTGGCAATGCCGGAGTCCATCGCGGCCTGCGCAACGGCTGGCGCAATCGCCATAATCAAGCGTGGGTCGAGTGGGCCGGGGATCAGGTATTCGCGGCCGAAGCTGCTCGGTGACCCGCTATAGGCCGCCGCGTCTGATGACTCCACGTGTGCCATTTTTGCGATGGCATAGACACATGCGATCTTCATTTCTTCATTGACCGTGGTGGCACCGGAGTCGAGCGCACCGCGGAAAATATACGGGAAGCACAGGGCGTTGTTGACCTGGTTCGGGTAGTCCGAGCGGCCCGTGGCAATGATGGCGTCTGGGCGCACGGCTTTCGCCAGCTCGGGGAGAATTTCCGGCGTGGGGTTGGCGAGCGCGAAGATGATCGGGTCATCGGCCATGGCCTTGACCATGTCTTGCGAAACGATGCCGGCAGTGGACAAGCCGAGGAACATGTCGGCACCGGGAAATAGGTCGGCCAATGTGCGTGCGTCGGTGTCTTGCGCGTAGAGCTGCTTGCTGGCGTCGAGATTGTCACGGCCGCTGTGAATCACACCTTTGGAGTCGGTGACAAAAATGTTGCTGCGCGTAGCGCCGAGCGACACCAAGAGATTCAGGCAAGAAATCGCCGCCGCACCGGCACCGGAGCAGATGATTTTGATGTCTTCGATTTTTTTCTTCGACAACAGCAGTGCGTTTAATAAGCCCGCGCCGACAATTATTGAGGTGCCGTGTTGGTCATCATGGAAGACCGGAATTTTGCAGCGCTCGCGGAGTTTTTTCTCCACATAAAAGCATTCGGGCGCTTTGATGTCTTCGAGGTTGATCCCGCCAAAGGTTGGCTCCAGCGCAGCAATAATATCGACAAGTTTTTCTGGATCGCGCTCATTGATCTCGATGTCGAAGACATCGATGCCGGCGAACTTTTTAAACAGCACGCCTTTGCCTTCCATGACCGGCTTGGAGGCCAGTGGGCCAATATCGCCAAGACCGAGCACGGCAGTACCGTTGGTAATCACGGCCACTAAGTTGCCGCGCGCGGTGTAGCGTGAGGCGGTGGAGGGGTCGCGTTGGATTTCTTCACATGGCGCGGCGACACCGGGCGAGTAAGCCAGTGCCAAATCGCGTTGATTGACTAGCTGCTTGCTGGGTGTGACGTTGATTTTGCCGGGCTGGGGAAATTCGTGATAATCCAGAGCCGCTTTACGCAGTGCCTCATCCATAGTGATACTCGCTTGTGCCGTGCCTAGTAATAGCGCGCGATTATAGCACCGCAAAAGCGAGATCGTGTGCGCGTTTAGTCGCTTGTGCGTGACCCTTCAGTCTCGCGCGCAATGGCTCGGTAGCCAATATCGTGGCGATGAATTTCGCCGGCCCACTGGATTTTTGCCACCTCTGCATAGGCCGCTTGCTGCGCCGCTTTCACGGTCTCGCCAAGGCCCGTGGCGCAAAGCACGCGACCGCCGCTGGTGCAAATCTGATCATTGATGAGTTTGGTGCCGGCCTGGAAGACTTTCGCACCAGCAGCCTCTTGGCCTAGGCCTTCGATAGCATCGCCGGTCCGAATGTCGCCGGGATAGCCGGCAGCGGCCATTACCACGCCGAGCGCGGCCCGCGAATCCCACTGCGCTGTCGTGCTGGCCAGCTTGCCATCGAGACCGGCTTCAATGAGCTCAAGCAATGAGCTTTGCAGGCGCATCATGATGGGCTGGGTTTCGGGGTCGCCAAAGCGGCAATTAAACTCGATGACTTTTGGCGTGCCATCGGCATCGATCATCAGGCCGGCATAGAGAAAGCCGGTGTAGTCGTGACCTTCGGCTTTCATGCCCGCGACAGTCGGCTCGATGACGTCGCGCATGACGCGGGCATGCACCTCGGGCGTGACCACGGGCGCTGGCGAGTAGGCGCCCATGCCGCCGGTGTTGGGGCCCGTGTCGCCATCGCCAATGCGCTTATGGTCTTGGCTGGTGGCCATGGCCAGGGCATGGTTGCCATCGACCATGACAATAAACGAGGCCTCTTCGCCGTCGAGGAACTCTTCCACGACCACGCGCGAGCCGGCGCTGCCGAATTTATTGCCGGCGAGCATGTCGGTGATGGCATCTTCGGCCTCGGCTAAGGTCATCGCGACAATGACGCCTTTGCCGGCCGCCAAGCCATCGGCCTTGATGACAATGGGCGCACCCTTTTCGCGAACATAGGCGAGTGCGGCATCGGTCTCGGTGAAGACTTGGTAAAACGCGGTGGGGATGTCGTGGCGCGCTAAAAAGTCTTTGGCAAAGGCTTTCGAGCCTTCGAGCTGGGCCGCGTGTTGGGTTGGCCCCCAAATGCGTAAGCCGGCACCACGAAAGGCATCGACCACGCCATTGACCAACGGAGCTTCGGGGCCAACCACGGTCAGCGCAATGTCACTGCGCTGCGCGAAGGCCAGCAGCGCGGCGTTGTCGAGAATATCTAACGCGACATTTTCACACTTAGGCTCGGTTGCTGTGCCGGCGTTGCCCGGGGCGACAAACACGGTGTTGACGCGGGCATCTTGGGCCAGTTTCCACGCCAACGCGTGCTCACGACCACCGGAGCCTAAGAGTAAAATATTCATCGCAAAACTCGCTTAATTAGTGACGGAAATGACGCATGCCGGTGAAGACCATGGCGATACCCGCTTCATCGGCGGCAGCAATGGTCTCGGCGTCGCGCATGGAGCCGCCGGGCTGAATGATGGCGACAATGCCAGCTTTGGCGGCGTTATCGATGCCATCGCGGAACGGGAAAAAGGCGTCGGAGGCCATCACCGCGCCGGGCACGGGCAGGCCGGCATGTTCGGCCTTAATGGCGGCGATGCGCGCGGAGTTGACGCGGCTCATCTGTCCAGCACCAATGCCGATGGTCTGACGGTTTTTCGCATAAACAATGGCATTGGACTTTACGTATTTGGCGACTTTCCAAGCAAAAATGAGATCATGAATTTCGGCCTCAGTTGGCGCGCGTTGGCTGACGATTTTCAGGTCATCGCTGCCGATCATGCCCATGTCTTGATCTTGCACGAGCAAGCCGCCATTGACGCGCTTAAAGTCCCACTGGCTGGCGCGAGCATCAATGGCAGGCAGTTCGCCGCAGGCCATCACGCGCACATTTTGCTTAGTGGCAGTCACCGCCAAAGCCTCTGGCGTGATGCTCGGCGCAATAATCACTTCAACAAATTGACGCGAAACAATGGCCTGGGCAGTGGCGGCATCGAGCTCACGGTTAAAGGCAATGATGCCGCCGAATGCCGATTCGGTATCGGTGGCGTAGGCGAGCTCGTAGGCTGCCAAAATGCCATCAGTTGAGACTGAGACGCCGCAAGGATTGGCGTGTTTGACAATGACGCACGCCGGTTTCGCGAAGCTTTTCACGCACTCCAGCGCGGCGTCGGTGTCGGCGATATTATTGTACGACAGCTCTTTGCCTTGCAGCTGAGTGGCGCTGGCCACGCTCGCTTCGCGGCTGCTCGATTCGACATAAAAGGCCGCGCGCTGATGCGGGTTTTCGCCGTAACGCAGCTCTTGAGCTTTAACAAACTGACTATTGAACGTGCGCGGGAAGGTGTCGCGCGCGCTCAAATCGGCTGGCTTTTCACCCACTAATGCACCTAAGTAATTAGCGATCATGCCGTCGTAGCCGGCGGTGTGTTCAAAGGCTTTCACGGCTAGGTCAAAGCGCGTGGCGTGTGACAGGCCGCCATCGGTTTGGATCTCGGCGAGCACGCGATCGTAGTCAACTGTGTTGACAACAATGCCGACGTGGGCGTGATTTTTTGCCGCCGAGCGCACCATGGTGGGGCCGCCAATATCGATATTTTCGATGGCATCGGGCAGCGTGCAGTCAGGCTTGGCCACGGTCGCTGCAAACGGGTAAAGATTGACCACCACGAGGTCGATGCCGCCAATGGCGTGCTCGCTCATCACTGCGTCGTCTTGGCCGCGACGGGCCAAAATGCCGCCATGAATTTTCGGATGCAATGTTTTTACGCGACCATCCATCATCTCGGGAAAGCCGGTGTAGTCCGAGACCTCGGTGACGGCAATGCCTTCGCGACGCAGCAGCTGATACGTGCCGCCGGTCGACAACAAGGCCACGCCAGCCTCAGCCAGGCCGCGGGCAAACGGCACCAGGCCAGATTTATCGGATACGCTTAATAAGGCGCGCTGCACGCGATGGGTCGTGGATTGGCTCATAAAAACAGGCTCTTAAGACAAATGGTGAGGCATAAAAAAGCCACGGACAGGCCGTGGCGTGGGGCTTAGTTCATTAAGCCGTGTTGCTTGAGCTTTTTACGCAGCGTGCCGCGGTTTAAGCCGAGGATTTCCGAGGCGCGGGTTTGGTTGCCGCGGGTGTATTCGAGCACCACTTCTAAGAGCGGGGTTTCGACTTCGGCCAAGACCATTTCATAGACGTCGCTGGCGCGCTCACCGTCGAGATGGGCGAAGTAGTTACGCATGGCCAGCTCAACGTGATCGCGCAACGTTTGGTTTGGGCGGGTGCTGGTGCTGGTTAACGGTTTTTTAATGACAGACATGTCCATGCAAAACTCTCACAAGTGGCAAATGCACATTAGGCCGCACAACCCGAGCTGGGCTGCGTGCGCAAGTGCGAAAAAAATTCACTGACCAAGCGTCGCTGCTGGTCGGCATCCGTTAGGGCATTAAATGGTCGGCTCAAGGCGCGACCGTTGGGCATATGCTCGGCGTACCAAGACATGTGTTTGCGTGCAAAGCGCACGCCGAGACCCGGCCCATAAAACTCATGCAGGCTATCCAGATGGTGCAACACAATAGCTTCCCGCTCCGCCCACGGGATGGGCGGCAGTTGCTGACCTGTGCTGAGGTAGTGCTGGATCTCGCGAAATAACCACGGGCGCCCATGAGCGCCTCGGCCGATCATTATACCATCGCATCCGGTGTGCTCAAAGACGAAGCGCGCCTTTTCTGGCGTGCAGATGTCGCCATTAGCCAAAATAGGTAGGCTCACGGCGGCTTTTATCTCGGCAATGGTGTCGTATTCGGCATCGCCTAGGTATTTGTCTTCGCGGGTGCGGCCATGCACCGAGAGCAGGGCGATGCCAGCCTCTTCGGCGATGCGCGCGATGCTCACGCCATTGCGGGCGTTGCGCGCCCAGCCGGTACGAATTTTCAGGGTCACCGGCACATCCACCGCGGCGACCACGGCCTGCAAAATCTCAGCAACCAAGGGCTCATCTTGCATGAGCGCGGAGCCGGCGAGTCGATTGCAGACTTTCTTGGCGGGGCAGCCCATATTGATGTCAATGATTTGCGCGCCATTAGCGACATTGAGCGCAGCGGCCTCGGCCATCATGGCGGGATCATAGCCCACGATTTGCACAGTAATGGGGCCGGGCTCGCCGGTGTGGTCGAGGCGAAATCGTGACTTTTGCGAGTCCCATAGGCGCGATTCGGAGGTGACCATTTCCGAGACCACATGGCCGGCGCCTTGCGCGCGGCAGAGCTGGCGAAAGGGGCGATCGGTAACGCCGGCCATGGGCGCTAAGGCCAATGGCACATCGAGGCGATAGGGGCCAATCTGCAGGGGGCGTAAAAAGTCCGTCATGGCAGCACTTTTAGTTCGGCCTGCTCAAATGCCGGATAGCGACCATCGGGGCCGGGCTCGAGCGCCACGGAGACGCGAATGCGCACAGGCTGGCCATAGGCAATTAATGCCGTTGGCGCAAAGCGCGGCGGTAGGCCGGCGGGCAAGTAGTCGCTGGCTTGGACATTGCGGCGACCAACGAGGCTATTTTGCCAGTCGCGTAAGTTGACTTGCAGCGTGGGCCACGGTTGCAAAATGCGGGCGCGATTATTGAGCACGGCATCGAGATGCCAAATGGTGGTGCTGCCAGGCTCGGCGCTCAAGTTGAGGCCGGTGACTTCCCAAGCATTAGTCAGTACGGGGCGTATGAGGCGGTAGCCGACACGGTCCAAGGCTGGGCTCAGCACGCTACGCACCAGCGGTTGTTGCAGCCAAAAGTTTTGGCTCAGCCAAGCGCCTTCAACAATGATGGTTAGCGCGGCCAACAACGCCAGCACGAGCCATGGCCATTGGCGGGTGTGCGCGGGCAAGGCCTCCAGCTCCACCGGCACATCAACGCGGTAGAGGTCGGCAATGGGGTTGCTGCGCGCGTTGTCGCGTGGCTCGCTCATGTTATGCCTCGTGCTTGCGGCCTGAGAGTCGGCACCAGTCTTCATCGCGGGTGGCAAGGCCATCCATGGTAAACCATTGCTCATAAATTGAGCGTAGTTCATCGGTTTGTGAGCGGATGATGCCCGATAAGGCGATCTCACCGCCGGGCTTGCAATAGCCGGCGAGCAGCGGCGCGAGCTGGCCTAGGGGGCCGGCGAGGATGTTGGCAACCACCACATCAGCACCTTCGCCGCCATTGAAATCGGCAGGCATATCATCGGGCATAAACACGCGCAGGCGGTCCGCCACGCCGTTGCGCTCGGCATTGCTCTGCGTGGCGGTCAGCGCTTGCGGATCGAGGTCGACACACCAAGCCTCGCGCGCGCCGAGCAGCAGGGCCGCGACGGCCAAAATGCCGGAGCCGCAGCCATAATCGACCACGACTTTATCGCTGAGATCGAGGCTATCGAGCCACTCCATGCACAGTGCCGTGGTTTGGTGCGTGCCGGTGCCAAAGGCCAAGCCTGGATCAAGCAGCAGGTTGATGGCATCGGGGCGGGGCGGCGGTGTCCAGCTCGGCACCACCCACAGGCGCTCGCCAAAGCACATGGGGTGGTAGTTATCCATCCACGCGCGCTCCCAGTCTTTGTCTTCTAAGACCTCGATGCGGTGCTCGGGCAGGGCATGGCCAAGTTGGCGCTCAAGAAACTCCACCACGGCATCCATCTCGGAGTCGACGACAAACAACCCAGTGATTTTCGTGGCATCCCATAAGGGTTGCGCGCCGGGCGGTGGTTCGAGCAGCGGTTGATCGCCGGCATCTTGCATGAGCACGGCACTGGCGCCAGCGAGTTCGAGGAGCTCATCGAGTTGGTCAACAGCCGCTTTCGTTGTGCTGATGGTCAGTTGCAGCCAAGACATGATGTGCTCCAAAAAAACAGGACGCGCAGTGTAGTCGGGAAGCTGGCGATTTTATAGTCAAAAAGGGCCGCTTGGGCCCTTTTTTGTTGTCGCGCAGGCCGGTTTTACGTCAGGCCCAGCTTGTTTTCGAGGTGATGGATGTCGACGCCGCCAGCCAAAAAGCCAGGGTCTTGCAGGATGATGTCGCGATGCAACGTGATATTGCTGCGAATGCCATCAATGACGATTTCGTCGAGCGCATTTTGCAGACGCTTCAGTGCAATCTCGCGGCTTTCACCAAAAGCAATGAGTTTGCCAATCAGCGAATCATAGTGCGGTGGCACGCTGTAGCCGGAATATAAATGCGAGTCCATACGAATGCCGGGGCCGCCGGGTGCGTGGTAGTAGTTGACCTTGCCGGGGCAGGGCATAAAGGTTTTCGGGTCTTCGGCATTGATGCGGCTTTCCACGGCATGGCCGTGCAGGGATATTTGATCTTGCGTGACCGATAAGCCGAGACCGGCGGCGACGCGCAGTTGCTCTTTAATGATGTCGACGCCAGTGACCATCTCGGTTACCGGATGCTCAACCTGCACGCGCGTATTCATCTCAATGAAATAGAAGCGCTCGTTTTCGTAGAGAAACTCGAAGGTGCCGGCGCCGCGATATTTCATTTGTTCGCAAGCTTTGATGCAGGCGGCGTAGACGTCTTCGCGCAGCTTCATGGGAATGTGCGGGGCGGGGGCCTCCTCGACCACTTTTTGATGGCGGCGCTGCAAGGAGCAGTCGCGATCATACAGGTGGATGGCCTTGCCTTCGCCGTCGCCAATAACTTGGATTTCGACGTGGCGCGGGTGCACCAAAAACTTTTCCATATACACGGTGTCATCGCCAAAGGCCGCGCCGGCTTCTGAGCGCGTTACCGCTAGCGCACTTTTTACGTCGCTCATCTTGTGCACCACGCGCATGCCGCGACCACCGCCACCGGAGGCGGCTTTGATGATCACCGGCAGGCCGATTTTCTCGGCCATGGCTTCGGCATTTTCTTCACTGACGGCGCCATCGGAGCCGGGAACGGTGGGCACGCCGGCGGCTTTCATGGCGACAATGGCGGAGACTTTATTGCCCATCATGCGAATGGTTTCCGCGCGCGGGCCGATGAAAATAAAGCCTGACTTTTCCACGCATTCGGCAAAGTCGGCGTTTTCCGCCAAAAACCCATAGCCCGGATGAATGGCTTGCGAATCAGTGACTTCTGCCGCGGAAATGAGCGCCGGAATATTCAAGTAGGAGGCTTTGCTCGGCGCCGGACCAATGCACACGGCTTGGTCGGCTAAGCGCACATGCAGCAGGTCGCGATCGGCTTTTGAATAGACCGCTACGGTTTTAATGCCAAGTTCTTTGCAGGCGCGCAAAATGCGCAGCGCGATTTCGCCTCGATTGGCGATGACCACCTTGTCCAACATAGAGGTGATCTCCGCTTAAACGATGGTAAAGAGCGGCTGGTCAAACTCAACCGGCTGGCCATCTTCGATGAGAATGCTTTCCACCACGCCGGCTTTATCGGCTTGGATTTGGTTCATCATTTTCATCGCCTCAATGATGCACAGCACGTCGCCGGCTTGCACCGTGGCGCCAACTTCAACAAAGCGTGGCGAGGTCGGCGAGGGCGAGCGATAAAACGTACCGACCATTGGTGAGCGTTGCACAAAACCATGGGTAGCGGGCTCATCGGCAGCCGGTGCCGTGCCTTTTGATGCGTCAGCGGCGGCTGGCGCTGGCGCCGGTGCGGCATATGCAGCAGGCGCTGGCGCGGCGGCCGGCGGCAACGAGTAGCTCATGGCGGTGGGTGGGCGATTACGCGCAATGCGAACAGACTCTTCACCCTCGGTAATTTCCAGCTCATCAATGCCGGATTCTTCCACCAGCTCAATAAGCTTTTTAATCTTACGAATGTCCATATGTGTACTCCTAAAGTGTGGCAGGGCTCACGGAGCGCGGCCTGAAAGTTTTTATGTTGTCGTTACGGCCAAATGGCGTAACGCATAGTTCAGTGCGAGCTCGTAGCCTTGCGGCCCAAGCCCACAGATCACGCCAACGGCGCGATCCGAAAAGTATGATTGTTGACGAAAATGCTCACGGCTGTGGACATTGGAAATATGCACTTCAATAAATGGGACAGAGACCGCCAACAACGCATCACGCAACGCCACCGAGGTATGCGTAAACGCCGCTGGATTAATGATAATAAAATCAATGCCTTCTTGGGCGGCTTGATGAATGCGGTCGACTAAAACGCCTTCGTGATTGCTTTGCGTGGTGGCGAGTGTTGCCCCTGCTTGACTGGCTTGCTGCGTTAATCGGGCATCAATAGCCGCCAATGTTTCGGCGCCATAAATGCTGGGCTCGCGTTGACCGAGTAAATTCAGGTTGGGGCCATGCACAACTAAAATGGCGGGCATAAACGATATCCTAAAGTAAGTTCGGCTAACGTCGGCGAATGTCGCTGAACTGTCATGCACAAAGTATTCGCACAATACCGAATGCGTCGGCTTCCGGCAATCAATGGATGCGGTTTGCTGATCAATGGGCGGCGACTATGACTGAGCGGTCACTGAGTTTCAACACGACTATGGTTTGTTCACAGAGAAAATACAGTGACTGGCTAGACACTCGTCGCCGATGCACTTAATCTCGGACTCGATAAGAAGAGGTGGACGCGTAGAACGGCCAGTCACCCAGCCAACCTGCGCAATAAATCCATCAGTGTTTATGTTGCATCACACTTGAGGGGTCCGTTGCATGCGGAAAACCACATTATTTGGCGCTGTTTTTGGCGCTGCTGTTTTACTTTTTTCGCCATGGCTTATGGCTTCAACTAACTGGGATATGACCCCCGGTGTCACTGACATCAGTCAGCAAGTGCACGGCTTGCATCGCACTATTCTCTATATATGTATTGTCATTGGCCTGGGCGTTTTTGGCCTGATGTTTTGGTCTATTTTGCATCACCGCAAATCCAAAGGTGCGGTGGCCGCGAATTTTCACGAAAGCACCACTGTCGAGATTATTTGGACCGTTGTGCCATTCATCATCTTGATTGGTATGGCTATTCCGGCGACGAAAGTGCTGGTGGCCATGAGCGATACCAGCGAGTCGACCATGACCATTCGCGTCACCGGCTCGCAATGGAAATGGCACTACGAGTACCTCACCTACAACGAAGACAAAGACGTAGGCGTTAGCTTCTTATCAGCGTTATCTACGCCGCGCGAGCAATACGAGCGCCAGGGCAAGGGCTGGGACGCATCCAACATTCCTGACTTTGAAAAACACCCCAACTACTTAATTGAAGTCGATAAGCCACTGGTTATTCCAACAGGCCAAAAGGTTCGCTTCTTAATTACTTCAGATGACGTTATTCATGCGTGGTGGGTGCCTGATTTTGCGCTGAAACGTGATGCTGTGCCGGGCTTTATCAATGAAGTATGGGCGAATGTGCCGGTCGGCCAAGAAGGTATTTACCGTGGCCGTTGCGCCGAGCTGTGTGGCAAAGATCACGCCTTTATGCCCATTGTTGTGGAGGCTAAATCACCCGCTGACTTTAAAGTCTGGCTGGCCGATGCCAAGGTGCAAGCCATCGCTGATGCGAAAGCTGCTGCCGCTTCAGTCGATTACAAGTTCCCGTCATTGGCGGCCGCGATGACTGAAGGCGAGGGTGTATATGTGGCGCGTTGTGCTGCTTGCCACCAAGTCAATGGCGCTGGCTTACCGCCCATGTTCCCTGCCTTGAAAGGCAGCAAAATGGCCATCGAAAAAAGCGGGCTGCAAGATCACATCAATATTATTTTGCACGGCAAAAATGCCATGCCTGCGTGGAGCAGCCTGCTAACAGCGCGCGAAATGGCGGCAGTAACCACGTATGAGCGCAACGCCTGGGGTAATGACACCGGCGACCTCGTCCAGCCTTCGGAGTTTGCCAAATGAGCACCACAGCGACACACGCCGATCATCACGGCGAACATCATCAGCTCAAGCCGTTTTTGCTGCGCATGTTTACCACCACCAATCACAAAGATATTGGCACCATGTATTTGGTGTTTGCCTTCCTCATGCTGCTTTGTGGCGGCTTGGCGGCAATGGTTATTCGTGCCGAGTTAATGTACCCAGGCATGCAGCTGGTGCAGCCGGACTTCTTCAACCAAATGACCACGGTGCACGGCCTGCTCATGGTCTTTGGCGCCATCATGCCGGCCTTTACTGGCTTCGCGAACTGGATGGTGCCGATGATGATCGGCGCGCCCGACATGGCCTTGCCGCGTCTTAATAACTTCTCGTTTTGGTTGCTGCCATTCGCCTTTGCTATTTTGATTGGCTCGGTGATCATGTCGATTCTTGGCTATGGTGCCGCGCCCAACTTCGGTTGGACGTTCTATGCGCCGCTGTCGACTACGTATGGCCCGGCCAGCACCGACTTCTTTATTTTCTCTGTCCATCTCATGGGCATTTCGTCGATCCTTGGCGCCATCAACGTGGTGGTCACCATTTTCAACTTGCGTGCTCCCGGCATGACCATGATGAAAATGCCGCTATTTGTCTGGACCTGGCTCATTACAGCCTTCTTGCTGATCGCCGTGATGCCGGTCTTAGCCGGTGCGGTTACCATGATGCTCACCGATCGCCATTTTGGCACCAGCTTTTTCGATGCCGCTGGCGGTGGTGATCCGGTCATGTTCCAGCATATTTTCTGGTTCTTCGGGCACCCCGAGGTCTACATCATGATTCTGCCGTCGTTTGGCATTATCTCCGCGATTATTCCGGTCTTTGCGCGCAAGCCGCTGTTTGGCTACCCCTCCATGGTCTATGCCACCGCATCGATCGCGCTGCTGTCATTTGTGGTCTGGGCGCACCACATGTTCACCACCGGTCTGCCGCTGGCCGGGTCACTGTTTTACATGTACATGACCATGCTGATTTCCGTGCCCACGGGCGTGAAGGTCTTCAACTGGGTGGCCACTATGTGGCGCGGCTCGATGACCTTTGAAGTGCCCATGCTGTTCGCCTTGGCCTTTGTGGTGCTGTTTACCATCGGCGGCTTTTCGGGCCTCATGTTGGCCATCACCCCGGCAGACTATCAGTACCAAGACACCTACTTTGTGGTCGCGCATTTCCACTATGTGCTGGTGACCGGTTCGCTGTTTGCGATCTTCGCAGGGGCTTACTATTGGCTACCGAAATGGTCGGGTCATATGTTTAGTACATCGCTAGCTAAGCTGCATTTTTGGAGCTCATTGCTGTCGGTGAACTTGCTGTTCTTCCCCATGCATTTTGTTGGCCTCGCCGGCATGCCACGCCGTTATGCCGACTACTCCATGCAGTTTGCTGATTTGAACTTTTGGATCTCGATAGGTGGCTTCTGGTTTGGTGCTAGCCAGCTGTTCTTTATTGCCGTGTTGTTCACGTTGAAGCGCCAACCGAAGGCCAGCGCTAATCCCTGGGAAGCTGTTGATGGTTTGGAATGGACTGTGCCTAGCCCAGCGCCTTATCACACCTTCGAAACGCCACCCGTGATCAAGTAAGCGAGTGCCAAGATGACCATGCCCGCCAGCCAAAAACGTCAACTGCGCGTGTTATCACTCAGTGTGGTGGGCATGTTTGTGTTTGCTGTGTTTCTTATGCCGCCGCTATATGACGCTTTTTGTGAGCTCACCGGCCTCAATGGCAAAACCAATAATACCGCTGCCGCGGCGACCTCTGAGGTCGATCTTGAGCGCACCATTACGGTGGAGTTTTTGACGTCGGTAGATGCTGGTCTGCCGTGGCAGTTCACAGGTGAGCGCAATGCCATTGAGGTGCATCCCGGACAAATCAATACCGTCAACTTTGCGGTAGTCAATAACGCCGGTCAGGCCATCATTGGCCGCGCCATTCCGTCGGTATCGCCGGCGCAAGGCGCGAGTCATTTAAAGAAAACCGAATGCTTCTGTTTCCGTGAACAAACCTTGCAGGCAGGCCAAACGCTCGATATGCCGGTGGTGTTTTATATCGACCCTGACTTGCCGAAAAGTATTAAGACAATCACCTTGGCGTATCGATTTTATCGGCACCAAGAACCAAAAATCTAAACGCAACGCGCGCTAAAAATAACAACAGGAGCGTCACATGAGTGCATCACCGCAAGCGACTCCCGCCGGCGAAAAGCCCGCGCAATACTTTGTGCCAGCCAGCAGTCCGTGGCCTATATTCGGGTCGTTTATTTTATTTATTTTGGTGATCGGTGCCGGTAGTGTCATTCAGAGCATGAGCGGTTCGACGATTGCGCCCAACGAAGGCACGCTCAACGCCTTACTGCCGATTGGTCTGCTCGGCGTCTTTGTGCTGATGTATTTTTGGTTTCGCGACACCGTGCGTGAAAGCTTGGGTAATCAAAACTCATTGCAAATGGATCGCTCCTATCGCCAAGGCATGACCTGGTTCATCTTCTCCGAAGTGATGTTTTTTGCTGCCTTTTTTGGCGCGCTATTTTATGCGCGCGTGCTCAGCGTGCCGTGGTTGGGCGGCGAGGGTAAAGGGGTGATGACTCACGAGGTTTTGTGGCCGCAATTTCAGGCGCTATGGCCGCTGGTTTCCATGCCCAGTGGTGACACTACCACCGCCATGGGGCCATGGGGCCTGCCGTTTATTAACACCGTCATCCTGCTCGCGTCATCGGTGACATTGACCATTGCCCATCATGCGCTTCTGGTCGGCGATCGTGGTCGCCAAATCAGCTTCTTGGCGATCACCTCGCTGCTCGGCGTGATTTTCTTGGGCTGCCAAGTCTACGAGTATTACCACGCCTATAACGACCTGGGCCTGACCCTTGACTCTGGCATTTATGGTTCAACATTTTTCATGCTTACCGGTTTTCACGGCCTGCATGTGACCATCGGCACCATCATGCTAATAGTGATGACGCTGCGCTCGATGAAGGGCCATCTAACCGTTGATAATCATTTTGCCTTCGAGGCATCCGCTTGGTATTGGCACTTTGTCGACGTGGTCTGGTTGTTTTTGTTTGTCGTGGTGTATTGGCTCTAAGGCAATAAGTCGCGCCTCGTTGGAGACGCGGCTGACTTACAACGCGTGCGGTGTGATAACGCCCATGGCGCCAAGTACAAACAGCGCAGTGACAATAATAATCGACAAAATCACGCGCCGTTTTAGCGCTTCCATAAGTCGTTGCGGGTCACCTGTTTGGCCTCGTGATAACGCGCGTAACGCAGAGACCAGCTGCCACACCACTAAACCCAATGCCACGAGAAGAACAATTTTGGTCAGCATGCTTCTACCCCCTAATGTTAGTTGCCCAGTATACGAGGAGTTGTCCTCTTGTCTGTAGTGACAACATCGCCGGCGCCTTCTTGGCTGGCATGGCTGCTGTTGATCGCGGTGGCCTCAGCGTTACTGTCGCTGGCGTACTGGCAATATCAGCGCGCCGATGAAAAGGCAGCATTTATGGCCTTGCAGCGCGAGCGCGGCCAAACGGCTGAGCTCAGTTGGCTGCAGGCGGAGCAAGCGCCAGAGGTCATCGCGAATCGACCGATGGGATTGCGCGGTCGCTTTCTGCCTGAGTTCACCATTGCCCTAGATAATCAAATTCGTGCGGGTCGCGTTGGTATGGAGCTTTTGGTGCTATTTCAGCCCGAGGGTGCAGCGAATTTTGTGCTGGTCAATTTAGGCTGGGTGGTGAGCGATCGCAATGGCGGCTCAGCGCTACCAACAGCAGTTCCCAGCGATGGCGAAATCACCGGCGTGGTGCATCAGCCTTCGCGCTTCATCACCTTGGGTGGCCCTGAGCTGCATGATGGCGTTTGGCGCGTGGGGCGTGTGGAAACTGACTATTGGGCGAAGGCTTGGCAGCGTCCGCTCGTGCCATGGGTGCTGCGTTTAGATGCTACCGTGCCTGGCGGTTTTGCTCGCGACTGGGCGCCAACGCAGGCACAGCAAATTGGTCCTGATCGACATCGTGCCTATGCCTTTCAATGGTTGGCGTTAGCGCTGGCGTGGTGCGGGTGTTGGTTTGCATTTTGGCGTAAGGGGTTGGTGAAACAATGAGTACTCAGAATAAACCCACAGCACGTCGCAATCGCTGGTTGTTGCTGGGCTTTCTTGCCAGTTTTATTTTGCCCATCGTCATTGGCCAGATGGCCTACGATGGCGCCTGGTTCAGTGGTGGTCAAACCAATAAAGGTGATTTGCTCACGCCGCCTATGTCGCGCGATGGCTTAGCCTGGCAGCAGCATCATGACGAGGGGCCTGAGCTGTCATCGCGCTGGTGGGTTGTGTATGCCTTGCCGGCGCGTTGCGATGCCGCTTGCGAGCAAAGTCTGCAGGCTTTGCCGCGGCTGCACGAGAGCATTGGCCGTGAACGCGAGCGTCTCGGTATTTTGCTGGTGTTGGCGCCGGGCCAGACGGCGCCGCCCAGCTGGTTGCCCGAGACCCTGAGCGCTGCAGCCTTTGTACAGTGGGTGAGTGCGCCGGCAACGCCACAGGGCTCGGCAGCACTAGCCGATGACAGTTGGTATGTCATGGATCCGATGGGCTGGCTGATGTTGCGTTACGTGATCCCAGCAGACGAGGCGCCGGCTATTTTGCGCGCACAAGATTTGCTCGATGATCTGACGAAACTTTTAAAGGTATCTCGCATTGGTTAAGTCACGTTATCCGCGGCTTTATCGCGCCACACAGTTTGCCGTCGTACTGACGCTGGTGGTGATTATTTTGGGTGCCTGGACACGCTTGCGTGATGCCGGTTTGGGCTGCCCTGACTGGCCCATGTGCTATGGCCATCTCACGGTGCCATCGAGCCCTGAAAGCTTGGCGCGCGCCGAGCAGCTTTACCCTGGCCACGTTGTTGAGCCCGATAAAGCTTGGCCCGAGACGATTCATCGGTATTTTGCCGCTAGCATTGGTTTGGTGATTTTGCTGCTGGCCGCCGTGACCTGGCGCAAGCGCCGTCTGGCTGACATGCCGTGGCGTCATGCCGGCGCTTTGCTGGTGTTGGTGTGTGTGCAGGGCGCCTTCGGTGCGCTAACCGTCACCGAGAAGCTGTATCCGCCGGTGGTCACGCTGCATTTATTGTTTGGCTTTTCCACGCTCACCGGCCTGTTTTGGCTATTGCTGCGCATGCGGCGTGCCTTCGCGCCCACGGGTGATCGCTATGTGGTGCGGCTCAGGCCGTTATTAAGCCTGACAATCGTGGCTTTGGTCGTGCAAATCTTATTAGGCGGATGGACGGCATCAAACTACGCCGCCACGGTGTGTACCGAGCTGCCTATTTGTCAATCTGGGTGGCAGCAAGCGTGGTCACCGGCGGAGGCCTTTAGCCTATTTCATGCTGATGATCAGTCGTTCGAGTTCGCGCCACACTTAGGTGCGGCTGAAAAAATTACCATCCACGCCACACATCGCATTGGCGCGATGGTGGTGACCGGGCTTTTTGTGCTGCTTATTGCGCTGTTGCTCTTGCGTACGCAAGCGGGGCGTTATCGCGTCTTCGCCGTGATCTTGGCCGTAGGGTTGTTCGTGCAGATTGGCTTGGGTGTTACCAATGTTGTTGCCGGCTTGCCGCTCTGGAATGCGGTGGCGCATAACGTATGGGCAGCGCTATTGCTGCAAGTATTAGTGGCACTGGCCTATGCCATGCATCGCGAAAAACGCTTAGGAGGCTTTTCATGACAGCTCATATTTCCACCGTGACCATGAATCCAAGTTGGCGCGACTTTTGGGCGCTGACCAAGCCGCGTGTGGTGGCCATGCTCATGGTCACTGCCTTGGTGGGCATGGTCTTGGCGCCGCACGAATGGCTCGGTGTGTGGCAGTACACAGCGGCGATTGTTGGTCTATGGGCTGGCATGGCGTCGGCCGCAGTGATTAACCAGTGGGTCGATCAGCATTACGACGCCGTGATGGCGCGCACCCAAGGCCGGCCATTGGTGCAAGGAAAAGTCACCGCCGCGATGGCATTAGGTTGGGCAGGCTTGCTGGCGGCGGTGTCAATGATTCTGCTGAGCGTTTGGGTGAACCCGCTAACGGCTTGGCTGACAGCGCTAGGCATGGTCGGCTATGCCGGCATTTACACGCGCTATTTAAAGCGTGCCACGCCACAAAATATTGTCATTGGTGGGCTATCCGGTGCCTTGCCACCGCTGCTTGGCTGGGCCGCCGTGACCGGGCAAATGTCTGCCGAGGCGTGGCTGCTGGTGCTGCTGATTTTTGTCTGGACGCCGCCGCACTTTTGGGCGCTAGCCATTCATCGTCGCGATGAATATGCCGAGGCGGGCATTCCTATGCTGCCAGTGACGCATGGCATTGCGCTGACCAAAACGCTGGTTTGGTACTACACCATTTTATTGCTCGTGGTCAGCCTGTTGCCGTATTTGATTGGCATGATGGGGCCGGTGTATTTGCTCGCGGCCGTTGTCTTTGGCTTGGGCTTTATGCGCGAGGCTTGGAAGTTGCGTTTCCAGCCAACGGAAGGCCAGGCCATGAAAACCTTTGGCTTCTCGATTGTCTACTTGCTGGGCGTTTTTGGCGCGTTATTGCTCGATCGGGTGATCAGTGTGCTGCTGGCTTGACAAAGAAATCAACTTTGCTTATTGCCAAGCCGGTGCTTTCCGTGTCTAATCAGTTAGCCCGTGGGCATCGTCACCTCGTAACGCTATGTTTACCCATTTGCGCCAACGTTTGATGGCAGCACCACGGCCATCCGATACAGCGTTATTTGAGGTTGATTATGTCGCAACGTGAAGAAGGCACCGTGAAATGGTTCAACGATGCCAAAGGTTTTGGTTTTATTCAGCGTCAGGCCGGTGAGGACGTGTTTGTTCACTTCCGCGCTATCCGTGGCGATGGTCACCGCTCATTGCGCGATGGCCAAAAAGTTGAATTCAGCGTCGTGAAAGGTCAGAAGGGCTTCCAAGCCGAAGACGTCCTGCCGCTGGACTAAGACTGTTGTGAGAGCGGGCCTTCGGGCCCGTAATCATATCTAGCGCGGGTTTTTTATTCCCCGCCATTTTTAAATTTTTCGTTACCGCATCGGGAGCCGGGTTTTATTTCCTGACGTGCTCGGCTTTGGTATTGGTACCGTGTTGGCCCGATGCCCAACCGGGTGATAACCGCGTCGAGAGTACCCGTTATGCGTAGCAAGCAAACTATTGCACTGATCTATTCCATTTTAGGTTTAAGTTTCGCCCTCAATGGCCTGTTTATGCTGGCCCTGCCACACCTCTGGCTGACCTTTTTCCCCCTCGCTTTTGCTGAACCCTCTGCCAATGCTGAATTTGCTGTGCGTCTGCTCGGCACTGTAGATATTGGTTTAGCGCCGTTATTTTTCTGGTGTGCTCGCAACTTAAAGCGTTGCCGTACCGTGCGCCTGACTTTGACGATCATCACCACTGGTTCAGCGGCGGTCGCTATTATCAGCATGATCGCCGCCTCAGTGCCATTGCTCAACTTGGCGCCGTCGATTGTGTTGATGGCGTTGCCCGCGCTGGTTTTGCTGGCTCTTAGCTTCCCGGCGCGTACCATTCGCGTGAAAGGCCCGCGTGAGCAGGGTGAAGTGAAATGGTTTAACGCCAACAAAGGTTTCGGTTTTATCACCCGCGACATGGGCGACGATGTGTTCGTGCATTACCGCGCGATTCGCGGTGAGGGTCATCGCACTTTGCGTGAAGGTCAGCGTGTCGACTTTTATCTCAAGCGTGGTGATAAAGGTTTGCAGGCAGATGATGTGCAGATGATCTAAGCCATGACAGATGCCATTGCTGCCAATGACTCCGTCGAGTCGATTGACGTAGATGTTGAAACCGTGAGCGCGCCAGCCGCGCCCACATTGTTTCGAGACCTACCACTACCTAATGAGATTTTGCGCGCCGTTGACGATCTGGGCTTTTCGCAATGCACGCCAATTCAAGGCCGTGTGCTGCGCTTTACCCTAGCTGGCCACGATGCCATTGGTCGCGCGCAAACCGGCACAGGTAAAACCGCTGCGTTCTTGCTCACGGTCATTGCCGACTTCTTAAAAAATCCACCAAGTCCTGAGCGTTGCTTAGGTGAGCCCCGCGCCTTGGTGCTGGCGCCAACGCGCGAGCTTGCCCTGCAGATCGCGCGCGATGCCGAGGATTTAGGCAAGTACGCCAACTTGAGCGTGGTGACTTTAGTCGGCGGCATGGACTACGAGAAGCAGCGTCGCCAGCTCGATCGTGCGCCAGTCGATATTGTCGTGGCCACACCGGGTCGCCTCATCGACTTTGCCAACAAACAAGAGCTGTTTCTCGATCAAGTTGAACTCTTGGTTATAGACGAAGCCGACCGCATGCTCGACATGGGCTTTATTCCCGATGTGAAGCGCATTGTCCGCCTCACGCCACCGAAGTCTCACCGACAAACCTTGATGTTCTCAGCTACGTTCACGCGTGATGTCCTCAACCTTGCCAGTCAATGGACATTTTATCCGGTCACCGTGGAAATTGAACCTGAGTCCGTGGCCACGGAAACCGTTGAGCAAAAGGTTTATATCGTCACGGCCGATGAGAAAGTAGCACTGCTCTATAACCTCATCACCACGCAGTCACTTGAGCGTGTCATGGTGTTTGCTAACCGTCGCGATCAGACGCGTCGGCTGACCGATGTATTGAAGGCACATGATATTTCCTGCGCACTGCTATCGGGTGATGTGCCTCAGGAGAAGCGCGTCAAAACGCTCGAAAACTTCCGTGAAGGTAAAATCAAGGTGCTAGTTGCCACCGATGTGGCTGGTCGTGGCATTCACATCGATGGCGTTAGCCACGTGGTGAACTTCACGCTGCCTGAGCAGCCCGACGACTATGTGCACCGGATTGGCCGAACCGGTCGTGCCGGTGCCAGTGGCACCAGTATTAGTTTCGCTTGCGAAGACGATGGTCACCTGATTCCTGAGCTGGAGTCCGCCATTGGTCGTAAATTAGAGTGTCTTTATCCACCCGCCGAGCTGTTAGCAGCGGTGCCAAAAGTACACGTTGTGCATGGTGCATCCGGCGCCAAACCTGCTCCTCGTAAGCCGCGCCCAAGTGGTGCAGGCGCTTCACGTCCTGGCGCTCGCCGTCACTAAACCTCCCCGCTGCATCCGCTTTTTGTGCTGAATACGACCAAAGTCCTGATTCCTCAATCAGGGCAGGTCGTTACAGTCGGTACTAGGCATCTTTGCCTTTTCGTATCGGAGAAAACAAATGGCGAGTTCCAATAACTCTCAGGCGAAAGCCTATTGGCAAGCCAACCTAAGGCTCCTACTTAGTTTGCTTGTGGTGTGGTTCGTGGTGTCGTTTGGTTTTGGCATTTTGTTAGTGGATGCCCTCAACCAAATTAACCTCGGTGGTTTCAAACTGGGCTTCTGGTTCGCCCAGCAAGGCTCGATTTTTACTTTCGTGATTTTGATTTTTGTCTACGCGGCAAAAATGAATGCGCTCGATCGTAAATACGACGTTCACGAAGATTAATCGGAGCTCATTCATGGATACTCAAACCTGGATTTATTTAATGGTGGGCGGCTCGTTTGCGCTCTATTTCGGTATTGCGCTGTGGGCTCGTGCGGGCTCAACCAGCGAATACTATGTCGCTGGCGGCGGCATTCACCCCATCGCCAACGGCATGGCAACAGCCGCCGACTGGATGAGCGCCGCGTCGTTCATCTCCATGGCCGGCATCATCTCTTTCTCTGGCTATAGTGGCTCGGCCTACCTCATGGGCTGGACCGGCGGCTATGTGTTGATGGCGTTGCTGTTGGCGCCGTATCTGCGCAAGTTCGGTAAGTTCACCGTGCCTGAGTTCATTGGCGACCGCTTCTATTCGCGTACCGCGCGTATCGTTGCCGTGGTCTGCTTGCTGGTGATCTCGCTGACCTATGTGATCGGTCAGATGCGTGGTGCCGGTGTGGCGTTCTCGCGCTTCTTGGAAGTCGACATCGAAACCGGCCTCTACATTGGCATGGCGGTGGTGTTTAGCTACTCAGTGCTCGGCGGCATGAAAGGCATTACGTATACGCAGATCGCGCAGTATGTGGTGCTGATTTTTGCCTACACTGTGCCAGCGATTTTCATCTCCTTGCAGTTAACCGGTTGGGCGTTGCCACAAATCGGTTTGGGTGCGACTTTGCAAGGCAGTGACAACGTCTTCTTGCTGCAAGCCGTTGATAACATTGTTCAAGACCTCGGTTTTGCGCAATACACGGGCATGGGCTCTGCGACCACATTAAATGTGTTCTTGCTGACCATGTCGTTGATGATCGGTACCGCGGGTCTGCCTCACGTGATCGTGCGCTTCTTCACTGTGCCTAAAGTACGTGATGCGCGTCGTTCAGCCGGTTGGGCATTGATCTTTATCTCCATTCTTTACACTACAGCACCTGCTGTGGGCGCGATGGCCATCTATAACTTGGTGAAAACTATTCAGCCCGGTGAGATCGGTAGCCCAACAGGTAATATGGTCCTAGAAGAGCGTCCTGAGTGGATGAAAACCTGGGAGCGTACTGGTCTGCTGTCGTTTGACGACAAAAACGGCGATGGTCGTGTGCAGTACTACAACGAGAAAAACCCAGAGTTTGCTGCGAAAGCAGAAGCCATGGGCTGGAAAGGCAACGAAGTCACCATCGATAAAGACATCATGGTGTTAGCAAACCCAGAAATTGCCAAGCTACCCGGCTGGGTGATTGCCTTGGTGGCTGCTGGTGGTTTGGCGGCTGCGTTGTCGACGGCTGCAGGTCTGTTGCTGGCAATCTCCTCAGCTATTTCGCATGACTTGTTGAAAGGCATTTTTATGCCAAAAATCAGCGATAAAGCCGAGTTGCGCGCAAGCCGCATTAGCATGGTTGGTGCCATTGTTGTGGCTGGCTACTTGGGTCTGAACCCACCGGGCTTTGCGGCGGAGGTGGTGGCATTGGCCTTCGGCTTGGCGGCGGCGTCATTGTTCCCCGTGTTGATGATGGGTATTTTCAGCACACGCATGAACAAAGAGGGCGCCATTGCCGGTATGTTGGCTGGTCTGCTCAGCACCGTGATCTACATCTTCTTGTTTAAGGGCTGGTTCTTCGTGAAAGGCACGAACATGTTCCCTGACACATTAGATGGCTGGTTCTTCGGCATCTCACCATCGGGCTTTGGTGTGATCGGTGCGCTGATCAACTTCGCTGTGGCCTATGTGGTGTCCAGCGCGACATCGGCACCACCTGTGCACATTCAAGAGCTCGTTGAGAGTGTTCGTGTGCCACGTGGCTCCGGTACTGCCGTTGCTCACTAAGTAGTTCCTGCTGAGAAAAAGGCTGCCCTCGGGCAGCCTTTTTTATGGTCCAAACATTAGTTAGTAGGCACCGATTCAGCGACTGCTTTTGGCGGCCAAAATAACGTCAGTGGCCGCTGTTTTAGCTGGGCAAAAATCTCTTGCAGTAATGGCCACCAGAGCCGGAACTTCACCCCACGAGACTTCAGGGCCAGCATTAAGGCCAGTGAAAAGCTCACGCCGAGGTTGGTCATGCCAATAGCGGCAATACCTATGCTGCTGATGGCAACGACTTGCCAGCTCATCACAAAGTCAAACGTCACCAAGGCGTAAGCAAAGTTGGCGGTCGAAAAGGCGATGTGGCGGATATCGAGCGGCAAGCCAAATAAAAAGCCAATCGTGCCCATGCTGCCGAGCATCACGCCGAAATAAAAATTGCCGGCCAGTGCGCCGAGGTTGTGACGCAGGTATTTAGCGATTTTTTCGCGCCGCCGCCGTGAAATCCAATACAGCGCGCGATGGGCAATAATCCGTTCGGGGATGCGCGAGTAGATGGCTTTATTGTCGTAGTAGCCTGAGATGATGCCGGACAGAAACAAGAAAAAGCCTGCAATGGCCGCATGAAAAATTGCCAGGCTATCGATCGGGCTGAGGTCATGGATTAAGTGGTTGGCCTTGTCGACACTGACGGGGAAGTGCCCCAGCCATTGCCACATCAAACCCACCGCAATGGCGATAGGGAAGGCGATGCCGACATTGCCTAAAATGGCGATGAACTGGCTGCGGAACACATCAATACACAGGCGCGCTAGATCGCCTAAATGCTTCTCGGGCCGGTGTGTGCCAATTTGTTCAACGCTCGCGGCAAGATGCGAGGCGGTCATGGCTGGCTGCTTGGTGGCAATGGTGCCATGCAAAATATGAATCAGCATGAAGCCAAACGAGTAGTTCAAGCTGTAAACGAGGGCCTGCCCCAATGGCGCAAGCGCTAGGCGCGTGGAGATGATTTTCAGCAGCGCCATGAATGCGACAATAACCCCGGCACGAGCGGCTGAGCGCCACATATCAAAAAAACCACTTCGCGATGTGGTGACGTAGTGATCGCCGGTTTCGCTGGCGTGTTCGGTGACGTTGCGCGCAAGCAGCTCGGTATTGCGCGACATCAGGGCGCGCAGGCTGTGGCTATCGGCTTCGCTGCGACTCATTTGTTTGAGAAAGCGCGCCAAGCGCAGCGGATGCGAGGTGTTGTCGCCGGCAATAAACTCAAGCAGCAGCTCCATGCGCTCGAGCGTTTGATTCATGCGGACCATCAAGTAGGTCAGGCTAATGCTCACGCCGTATTGCGCCGAGAGGCGTTTGACCTTGCGAATGAGCTCATGGCATTGATCCATCAGCACCTGCATTTGGCGATGATCAATGCCGTCTTCGCGGAGCTCTTGCAGCAGCTCACGTTGATGCCGAACAAAGCGCTCGGTCTCATTGCTCAGCGCCATAAAAGGCGACTCGAAGGCCTCCACGGCGGGGTAATTGCGTACCAGCTCAGGCTCTAGACCCATGGCGCAGACGCGGTGAGCGAGCACACGGAGGGCGTCGAGCTGCTCCAAATGCGTGTGGCGTAGCACCGCTTTCGGGCGAGCGCCGGATAGCAGCGCCTCAAACACGCGCGCCCAGGTTTCATCGGGGACGGCCTCGATCCAGTCGGCATCTTTACCGCGCCGAATAAGCCGCGAAAAGGCTTCGTCTAGGTATTGATCATCGCTAATGGGCGGCAGCAGACGCTCGCCGACACGCCGCCAAAAGCCTGCCGCCAGCCCTTCGCTGCTTAAAATGCCGGTGTCGGTGTAGAGGTGAATTTGTCGGCGACCAACGAGTAAATGGTCAATATAGCGTTGCAGGCCAGCGCGCAGCTCGGGGCGGCGCGAGAGCAGGCCCAGCAAGGCCTCAAAATTACGATCAATGCTTAGGCTGTCATCGGCTTGTTCAGGCCGCAGTTGCTTGAGAAGGCGCCCAAGTGGGCGGAAAGCATCTGTTTCAGGGTCGCGTGTAATCTCTTCCAGTATATCTTTGAGCATCTGATGGAACTCATGGGGCCATCAAATAGCAAACAGCCCGAATTAAAGAATGCCGCGCATCAAGTTTGTGTTGTCGTCGTGCCATCTAAGGCCACAGGCTTCACGAGTGCGGGTGTACGGCGATAACGAATGGGTGATAGTAGCGAGCGCAATGCAATACGATTTTTGTAGGCAAGTACGAGCAGTATCAGCCCTAAAACAACGCCAACACCAACGCCTGCGCTCAAATAGAGCAAGAAATAATCATAGCTCATGATGGGCTCCTAAAGGCTTTCAGGCGGTGGTAGAGACGCAGATAATAAATGATCTGTGTAATCAGTGTAGCCAACAAACTCGGCATTGTAGCGAATTTTTTCGAGTACCTGACCGATCTCGTTTTGCAGCACGATGATCTCATAGAAGGCAAATAGCGAGCCGACTTCCATATGAAAGAGCTTGCCCATGAGGGCGTCGACATCCGAAGCGGGGCAGGCAAACAGGAATAAATACAGATACTGGTTATCGTTGGTGATAAACACGCCGGGACGATCTGGTCGAAATGCATCAAGCGCGGTCAGGTGTGGGCACTCGGAGCGCAGTGTCAGGCGCACCACCACACTATCAATATTGGTATTGGCGCTCACCCGCATAAACTCATCGGCTGTAATGGCAAAGTCCACCGGCGTCATGTAGCCGACGCTTTCATTGGGCTGTGCTTCGGCAAAAAACTGGTCAAAGTCGGGCTCGATTGCGCGCCAAAACCACTGGCCTTTGAGTGATGAGATCACTCGGAAGCTCTCAGAGACTTCCAGGTCTTTGCGTAATAATCGCGTGGCGCCGGTGTGGTAGAGCTGCATTTCCTGCTGATAACTTAAGCTGGCATCGACCTCGTGAATAACGATTTTCAGGCGCCGGCCGCAGGCAATGCGGAGCTTATGGACTTGGCGTGCGAGCGTGCTGAAGTGTTGTGCCACGCGGTGGTCGAGAATGACCGTGGCCGCCACCGCCGACTGCGTGACCTCGGTCATCAGCTCGTCGATATCGTCGAAAATCTCCCAGTTCACCGGCGTACTCTGGCCAAAGCGTGCAGGGTTCCAGCAGCTCAATACCCGGTGTGCGTCTTCGCCACCGCGCAGGTTATTTTCCGGCTGCTGATGCAGGCCGAGGGTAAATAAGCGGCCATCTTGGCGCGAGCCCATGCCGTAGCGCGCGTCATTAATTTGCGCATTGCTGCTGTGCCAGTGGTTAATGCGCCACGTTAGGCGGCTGTCATCAATGAGCAAGCCGGCGAGACCATCGAGCTGTTTGGCGTGGCGCAATAACGTTGGCCACAGCTGGTCTGCATCTTCTGCAATAAATAGTCCAGTGCAGCCGTGCTGACGGTGCCAGTCGTGCAAAATGCCGAGCTGGCGTTTATTGGCCGCGCGATGATGCGTTGCCAACAAACTGCTGGCGCCAACGTAAATGATGCAGTCGCTGCGATGCGCTTTTTGCGCCTCCAAGCTCTCCAAGAAATCCCAAATAGTGCGCGATGGATGATTGATGGCGAGTGGGTCGATGCGCAACAAGGTGGTGCTGTTGACCTGGCCATGTTCATTGAGAAATGCATTCAGCGGCGTCACGAGGTGTTGCGGCGCGGCGGCACAAATCGTCACGCGGCTGCCTTGTTGCAGGCCGCTGGCGAGTGTGTCGATCACCAGTGCACTGGTGGAGTGGCCCCGGGGCAAGGTGGCCACATAGAGGCTGCCGGGCCGGAGTTCAGCGGCTTCCGCCGGCAAGCCTTCAATGCCCATTAGGCACGGCGAAAATGGCGCTAAGATGGCGGGCGATATGTCTTGCCGGCGCGGCTTTAGCAGCCGAAAGATATCAAAGGCCATCACAACTCCTCAAAATGACAAACAATGTCGGATTAGAAGCAGTATATAGTGAACATCTCGATAGACTGTTGTCTAATTGACTACGTTGCGTTGGAGTATGTGGATGTATGTGTTGTCGCTGTTTTCGCGAAAAGGCGGGGTGGGGCGTACGGTATTTGCGGTCAATTTGGCGGCAATTTTTGCCGAGCAAGGCCTGCGTGTAGCTGTGCTCGAGTGCGACCCACAAAACACCTTGTCACAACATTTTGATGACCTTGATGCGCACACGCGTGGCTGGGCGCATACCTTATTGCCCGATAGCCACGCGGAGCCAGTGCATTGGTCGCCGCGCGACAACTTGATGATTATCCCTTTTGGCAGCATTGGCTCTGCCCAGCGCTTGATTGTTGAGCAAGCATTGGCCGCGCAACCACAGAGGCTAGCGGAGTTTATTCGGGCGCCATTTTTAGCCGATGTCGATGTGATGCTGATCGATACCCCTGGCGGCTATAGCGTTTATAGCGACCAAGCTGAGCGTGTGGCCAGCGCCGCGCTGTCGATTTGGCTATGCGACGCCGCCTCGCAAAAAGCCTTTATTGGCAGTGAGCGCCGCGTGTTGCCGGTGGCCTGTGCGCACCGCCATATCATCAATCAAATTAATGCCAGTAAAGGCTCCCGCCGCGTGCTGATGAAGCGCTGGCGTGAGCTCGTTGGCGATGAGTTATTGCCAACGCCCGTCCATCAAGATGAGTTGGTATCCGACGCCTTGCATGAAGGCACGACCGTGACCTGGTATGCGAACTACAGCCAAGCCGCGCATGATTTGCAGGGTGTTGCCACATGGCTGCGTCAGGAATGGTTAGCCGATGTCTGAGCCGACCATCAAGCCGCGCTGGATTGATCGCTGGCGGGCACGACCCGCGTGGCATTGGTGGTGGCTATTTATTCTGCCGGCCACTCAGCGCCGCCCCATTGCGCTGCTTGATGGCTTGGCCCTGCGCGCACGTGCGTGGGTGGCCGGCGAGCTCGGCGTAGAGCAGCCAGCGCCGCTGCGACTCTGGCTCTGGCGCGTGTTTGTGCTGCCCGATAGCTATGCGTATCGGCATACGAAAATCCTCTGGCGCATCATTCGCCAAGCGGTGATGTGGCCAATCTATACCCTACTGCGTGCCTGGCGGCCCGTTCAACACTGGCTAGATTTGCAGATCGATCGAGCAGCGATTGGCGACCGCATGGACAGCGCGGCCTTGGCTTTGCCGACCTTGACGCTGGGTTGGCGCTTGCTCATTGCGGTGGTGTGTTTGCCCCTGCTCGGGGTGATTGTGAGTACGCCATTGCAGCCGTTAGATCAGGCGTTGTTTGCCGTGCTGATGCTTGGCTTGGCGGTTTTTGCACGACAAATGCCGGGCAAAACCGCGCGCGTGTTTTTGCTAACCCTGTCATTGGTCGCCACCTTGCGTTACCTGTGGTGGCGGGTCACTGTCACGCTGCCCTATAACGAGCCGGTCGACCTAGCCTTTGCGCTGATCTTATTTGCTGCCGAACTCTACGCCGTGACTATTTTGCTGCTCGGCTATTTTCAAACCGCGTGGCCATTGGGCCGTGAGGTGGCAACACTGCCCGCGAACACCGACGAATGGCCATCTGTCGATGTCTATATCCCGACTTACAACGAGCCTTTGAAAGTACTCAGGCCCACCGTGCTGGCGGCGCTCGGTATGGATTGGCCGGCCGACAAGCTGTCGATTTGGGTGCTTGATGATGGTCGCCGCGATGACATCAAGCGCTTCTCTGAAGAGGCCGGCGTGAATTATTTGATTCGCCCAAATAACTTCCATGCGAAGGCAGGCAACTTAAACCACGCGCTGCAACATAGTACCGGCGACTATATTGCTATTTTTGACTGCGATCACATTCCTACGCGGCCATTTTTGCGCGCCACCATGGGGTGGTTTTTAAAAGACCCGAAATGCGCCGTGGTACAAACGCCGCACCATTTTTTCTCGCCCGACCCGTTTCGCCGCAACCTCGGCATGAAAGATGGCGAGCCCGCCGAAGACATGCTTTTTCACGGCCTGCTGCAAGACGGCAACGACTTTTGGAACGCGACGTTTTTTTGCGGCTCCTGTGCGGTCATCAAGCGTGAGCCATTGCTCGAGGTCGGCGGTATTGCGGTCGAGACAGTGACCGAAGATGCCCATACCGCGCTCAAGCTGCACCGGCGCGGCTACACCACCGCGTTTATCAATATGCCGCAGGCGGCGGGTTTAGCCACCGAAAGTATTGCCGATCATGTAGGCCAACGGATTCGCTGGGCGCGCGGCATGATTCAGATTTTTCGCACCGATAATCCCTGGCGTGGGCCGGGCTTAAGCTGGGCGCAGCGCCTGTGCTACACGAGCTCAATGCTGCATTTTTTGTATGGCATTCCGCGGCTGATTTTTTTGCTCGCCCCCATGGCCTATCTATTTTTTGGGCTGCACTTAATCGCCACCACGGCGGCAGCCATCATTGCCTATATTTTGCCGCAGCTTATTCATGCCAATTTGGCGAACTCGCGCGCGCAGGGGCATCACCGTCACTCCTTTTGGTCCGAGGTCTATGAGACCGTGCTGGCGTGGTATATCGCCGTGCCAACGACCATGGCCTTGATTAACCCGAAGCTGGGTAAGTTTAATGTGACCTCGAAAGGCAGCTTAGTCGATAGCAGCTTTTATGACTGGGGTATTGCCAAGCCGTATTTGCTGTTGATTGTCATCAACATAGCCGGACTGGGCTTTGGTGTGGTGCGGCTATTGGCGCCGGATAATCCCGAGGTGGGCACGGTACTGCTAAACGTCTTTTGGGTGCTTTATAATCTTGTGGTGCTTGGCGTGGCCATGGGGGCCTCGCGCGAGAGCATGCAGCTGCGCGTATCGCCGCGCGTCAACGGCGAGATGCCGGTGGTGGTCTATCGTATCGATGGCCAAGCCATTCGCGCACAGTCATTAGACTACTCCATGACAGGTATTGGCTTGGTATTGCCCGATGGCATTGATTTGGCCGATGGTGAGCATTTGCGCATATTATTGCCCTCGGATGACGACGAGATGGCATTTAACGCGCAGGTCATGTGGCGTAGCGAACGTCGCGTCGGTTTACGTTTCGAAAATATGACGCTACGCGATGAGGCGAATTTGGTGCGCTGTACGTTTGCGCGGCCTGGCGCTTGGTATACCTCGCCGGTGGTCAATGACAAGCCGTGGCAAAGTCTGGTTCGCATCAATACCTTGTGCTGGCAAGCCTATAGTCAGCTCTTTTCTCTTGTTCCGACCCTCTGGCGATTGCGCCGCGAGCGTCACCATTCCTCTGCTGTGGAGCGCACATGAGCTACTCGCGTCGCATGACCTTATCTTTTCTGCTGCTGGCTTTTGCTGGCCTCGCCAATGCGGCAACGAGTCAAGGCTTTACGCCATCGGAGCGTAGCTATGCCCGCAGTTTTAGCGAGATGGGCGCGGGCAACTATGAGCTGGTTGGCCTCAATAACGACGCCTATTTAAATGTTGGCGTGCGCGCCGATGAGATTGTCCAAAGCGCCACGCTCGAGCTCAGCATGAGCTATTCGCCCGCGCTGCTTGAGGGGCTGTCGCACATCAAGGTGTATTTAAATAACGAAGTTGTTGGCACCGTGGCGTTACCCAAGCAGGCCTCACCCGAGCCGGTGGTGTCGCGCGTGCGCATTGATCCTCGTTACTTTAGTGACTTTAACCAGCTGCGCTTGTCGCTGGTGGGGCATTACACCCTAGGTTGCGAGGATCCGGCGCACACTAGCTTGTGGGCCAATATCAGCAAAAATAGCCGCTTATTATTGCAAGTTGCCCCAATCACACTGCCTAATGATTTAGCGCGTTTACCCGCGCCATTTTTTGATCGTCGCGATAACCAACGCCTGACCATTCCCTTTGTCTTTGCGGCGCAGCCGAGCACAGATACGCTGGCTGCTGCTGGCATTGTGGCATCATGGTTTGGTCAGTCGGCGGACTATCGGACGGCGCGTTTTCCCGCCAGCCTGAATCGATTGCCGGCCGGCCATGCCGTGGTGTTTGCGACAAATGGCGACAGCATTAACGGCTTATCGCTGCCGGATGTGAGTGGCCCGACTATCGACCTCGTACCAGCTTACCGTCGTCCTGCAGTGAAGTATCTGGTGATTCGTGGTCGCAACATCAATGACCTACGCATTGCCGCTCAAGCCTTGGCGCTTGGCAAGGTGCTCATGAGTGGCTCGCAAGCGCGCATTCGCTCGGTAGACTTGGGGCAGCCGCGACTTGCCAATGACGCGCCAAACTGGGTGCGTACTACTGGCCCGATTCGGTTTGCTGAGCTCATCAAGCAGCCTTACGAGTTGCAACGCAGTTACGCCAACCGCGACCCCATCCGCCTGAATCTACGTCTGCCGCCTGATCTGTTTACGTGGCGCGTGCGCGGCATTGATATGGATCTTCGCTATCGGTATACGCCACCCGTGCGTCGTGATAATTCGCTGCTGGGCGTCTATCTCAACGATCAGCTCGTCACGGCCTATCCGTTATTGCCCGGGCAGCACAGCGATGCGCAACAGCTCAGCATGCCGGTGCTCGATGAGGCCAGTATTCAAGCCAAGAAAACACTTTCCGCGCCGCCATTTTATGTGGGTGTGCGCAATGAATTACAGCTGCGCTATCAGCCTGAGGTCACTAAAGAAAATCTCTGTACCGCACAAATCAGCGACAGTTTGGTGGCGGCGATTGATCCCGACTCCACCATCGACTTTTCCCGCTATCCGCATTATATCGCCATGCCCAGCCTCAGTGCCTTTGCGCAGGCCGGTTTTCCCTTCACGCGCTATGCCGATTTGGCGCAAACCGCTGTGGTGCTGGCCGATCAGCCCAGTGCGGGTGACATAACCGCCATGCTCAATAGCGTTGCGCGCTTGAGTGCAGCTACTGGCTATCCTGGTGTGCGGTTGCAGGTGGTCAGCGTGGCCACGGCTGAGCAGATGACCAACAAAGACTTCTTGGTTATTGGCAGTACGGCCGCTCGAGCATTACGCGCGCAATGGCAGCCCCAGGCTCCGGCCTATGTGACGCGCGTGATGCGCGTGTTGCGCAGCTCACAGCCGCAAACTGATGCCGAGTCGGGTTGGCTGACGGCACAAGGCGATCCAGTAGCGCGCCGAGATATTTCCGTCATGCTCACCGCCAATGGCGCGCACAGCGCCATCACAAGCTATCAGGCGCCACGTGGCAAGGCGCGCACGGTCGTGGCGCTGAATGCGACCGACAGCGCCAGTTTGCAGGGGCTGTTTGATGCGCTCGATCGTCCTCAGCTTGTGGAGCGGATGTCTGGCGATGTGGTGCTGGTTAACGGTCAACAGGTCGATAGCTTTCGGACGCAAAAGGTCTATCACGTGGGGCATTTGCCGGTGCTTACGCGCCTATGGCTGGCGTTTTCCGACCAGCCCATTGTCTTAGCGATAGCATCTGTGGCGCTGGGTTTATTTGTCGCCATGCTGATGTTCTTTGGCCTGAACTACGTCGCTAAGCGCCGTTTGGTGAAGTGAGCTATGACTTGGCGCGCGATGAGCTTTTGCGTGTTGGCATTGATGCTGACTAGCTGTGCGTTGGCCGAAACGGGTGCGCCAATCGCATCAGCGCCAGCGCCATGCGCATCACACCCCGCCTGGCAGGCATTTGCGCGTGAGTTCATCAGTGCCGATGGCCGCGTCATCGATGCCAGCACCGAGGCTATGATTACCACCTCGGAAGGCCAGAGCTATGCCTTGTTTTTTGCTTTGGTGAATGACGATCGGGCGCGCTTTAAGCAGCTGATTGACTGGACAGAAAACAACTTGGCCGCCGGCGATTTGCTGGCACGACTACCAGCCTGGTCGTGGGGGCGCAGCGCCAATGGCCAATGGCGTGTGCTCGATAGCAATGCCGCCAGTGACTCCGATGTGTGGATTGCCTACAGCCTATTAGCTGCCGCTGAGCGCTGGTCCGATGCGCGTTATCGCGCCATGGGCTTGGCGTTGGCGACGCGCATTGTGGCACTCGAGAGTGTTGAGCTGGCGAACTATGGGCGGGTTTTATTGCCCGGGCCGAGCGGCTTTCATCCCACCGAAAACACTTGGCGTCTCAACCCGAGCTATTGGCCAATTAGCGTGTTGCGCGGCTTGGCAGAATACACTGGCGATGCCGCTTGGCAGGCGATGGTGCATAGCAGCGAAGCGCTGATGCGAGCGAGTGCGCCGAAAGCGGTGGCGCCCGATTGGTTTGTGCTCAATAGCGCCACTGGGGCGTTGACCTGGCCCGCGACCGACAGCCCAAATGAAGGCGCCTATAACGCCATTCGTGTGTATTTATGGCTCGGCATGATGCCGCTCGTTGACCCCTTGAGTGCGAGCTTGCGTAGCCATTTTGCGCCATGGGCCACGCGTGCCTTGGCGCGTGGCTCGGTGCCTGAGCGCCTCAGTGTGCGTGATGGCGCTGTGCTCTCGGACTATCAACCAGTGGGCTTTGCGCAAGCGGCATTGCCGTTTTTGCAGCTACAGGCGGAGCGCCATGAAGTAGCCGGTTTAGCCGCCATTGAGGCACGCGCAAAACAACCGCGCGAGGGTTATTACAACGCCGTGCTGTCGCTGTTTAGTGAGCTGTGGCGCAGCCAACGCTTCTATTTTCAGCGCGATGGTCGCCTGCAACTTGCCGCGGAGTGTTTGTGATGCGCAAAAGCCTCATTGCCCTGATGCTTTGCGCCAGTGTGGGTGCGCACGCCGAGGCCGTTGATCAGCAATTAGCCTCGGTACAGCTTTGGCTCGATAAAAATCGCACCGACTTAGCCGAGACGGCCCTGACCAAGGCCTTGCTGATTGCGCCGACGCATGCTGAGGCACTGTTGTTACGCGTCAAGTTGTCGTTTGCAGCGGGCCAGCGTACCCAAGCAGAGGCGGCATTGGCGCTACTGGCCGAAGCTCATCCGCGCTCGTCGGCATTAGCGCAGGCGCAGGCGTATCGGCGTTTAGCCGGTAGTGATGGTCGCGATTTTGCTACCGCTGAAGTGATGGCACGCACCGGGCGTGGCGACGCGGCGGTGGCCATAGTGAAGCGCGTATTTCCCAATGGCCCGCCTGGCGGCGACCTCTCGTTGCGCTATTTTCACGTGCTGGCCAGTGAGCCGGCGAATTGGTCGCTGGTGACCGATGGCCTACGCCAACTGGCGCGGCAATACCCTCAGCGCGCCCGCTACCAACAGGCATTGGCGGCTCAATTAGCCTCGCCCGAAGGGCAGCGGCGTGCGCAGGCGGCCGCTGAGGAAGCTATCCGCAATGATCCCTTTGTGATCGCGCGTGAGCGTGCCTTAAGCGAGCTCGATGTCGCGCCTGATAGTGCAGAGGCCGCCTTGGCGGTGTTATTGCGTCAGCGTCCAGCTGATGAGGCAACGCTAGCAGGACTTGGGCGCTTACGTATGCGCCAAGGTCGCCATGAAGAGGCAGTGCCACTATTTTCGCGAGCCCTACGCGCTAATAACCCCGATCGTCGCAATGAGTTATCGAGCTTAAAACGGACGTCGCAATTTTGGGCAGCCGTTGCCGCCGCGCGTCGCGCTGAGAGCGCCGAGGCGATCTTGGGTGCCACCGCTGAGGCTTTGGCGATTCAGCCGCATCAGGCCGATGCGCTCAATCTGCGCGCGCAAGCATTCGCCGATCAGGGCAATAACGTTGAAGCCGAGGCCGCTTGGCGCTTGGCCCTAGAGCACACGCCAAATCATGAGGCGAGCTTGAGTGGCTACTTGCGCTGGCTTGCCAATGCCGGCCGCCTCGACGAAGCTAATGCGCTCTTGGCCGGTGCCGACGATCAGCCGGCATTGCGCGAGATGTTAACGCGGGTGCGGGCGGGGCAGCGTCGTGACGAAGCCGATGCGTTTATTGCCGCCGGTGATGTGGCGTCGGCTGAAGCCAGCCTGCGCGCGGCGCGCGTTGTGTTGAGCGATGACCCATGGCTGGCGTTTGATTTGGCCAAGCTCTTGCAAAGCCAACAGCGTCTTGCCGAGGCAGATGCCGTGATGGCGCCTTTTGCGCGTACCGCCGAGCCATCTTCCGCCTATGCCTATGCCCTGTTTGCCAGCTCGCAGGGTCGCTTAGCCGATGCCCAGGCCGCGCTGGCGGCGGTACCAACAGCGGCGCAGGATGACAGCATTCGGCAATACGCCGATGATCTGCAACTGCGTCAGCAGCTTGAGGTGTTGTCGCAATCCTCGCAGCCGGCGCAGCGAGCAGCGGCCTTTGCCGAGGCCGAGCGTCTAAGCCAAGCTGACCCGCAAGCCAGTGCCGCTATTGCTAAAGCATTGTTGCAGAAGCCGCAGGCCACGCTCCCCAATGGCCTTGCATGGATGCAGGCGCGTACAGCCAGCGCGGATCCGCAGCAGCGCCACACTCAGTGGCAGTTTGCTTTGGCCGATGTCTTAGTGGTGGCGGATCAGCCGGCAGCAGCCGATGCGTTATTAGCGCCCTACGCGGCAGCGCCACAGCGCCTGACCGATGCCCAATACAGTCAGTTTCAAGCGGTTCGTATTGGTGCGGCACTTACCCAAGGCGAGCGTGCCGAGGCGGCCGGTCAGCATGCGCAAGCCTTCACCTGGCATGCCCAAGCCCGCGAGCGAGAAGGTTTTCCCGTGGCCGATGCCAATGCCTTAAGCGTTGAGCCTGAGTTCGCGCAAACCGCGGCTGAGCGCGCCCTCACGCGCAACCAAAAACGCCTCGATGGCTACGTGCACAGTGCACTGATTTACCGCGATAAATCCGGCGATGATGGCCTATCGACTACGCGCGTGCGCGAGCTACCCACGGAGATTTATTGGCCAGTGGGCTACCACGGTCACGCGCTGGTGCGCATTGATCAGGTCAGCATTGATGCTGGCACGCTGTCATCTGACCCGAATGATCAGGCGCAGTTTGGCCAGGTGTTGGCGAAGGCGCCCAGCGGTATTCAGCCGATTAGCCAATCCGCCGATGGCGTGGCGCTCGGACTAGGGTTTGAGACGGATCATTACCGCGCGGATATCGGCACGACGCCGTTGGGCTTTGCTGTCACCTCGTTGGTTGGTGGTCTGCGCTACAGTGCCGCCGACGCCACGCGCTATCAAAGTCTGGAGCTGTTTCGGCGGCCCGTGCAGAGCAGCGTTTTATCGTATGCCGGTACGCGCGATCCGGTGTCTGGGCGCACCTGGGGTGGTGTTGTGCGCACCGGTATTGGCGGGCGTTTGAGTCACAGCGTGGATGGCCGTACGCGCGCTATTGGTGGGCGCGCCGCCGTGCTCACCGGGCGGTCAGTCGCGCGCAATGATGAGCTGCGCTTAAGCGTGTCGCAAAGCCACGATGTCATCGATCGGCCCAATACAACGGTCAATGCTGGCGTGGCCCTAACCTATTGGCGCTTTGCTAAAGACCTGAGTGAATTTACCTTCGGTCATGGTGGCTATTACAGCCCGCAGCAGTATTTTAGTGTCGACTTTCCGGTGCGCTGGACGGGGCGCTGGCGTGATTTTGCCTATTTGCTAGAGCCGAGCGTGGGCGTGAGTTGGGCGAGCTCCACCGACAGCGATTACTTTCCGACTGATGGTGCATTGCAGGCGCAAGCGGTGGCCAATGCCGCCAATCCGCCGGCGGGCGTGACGTTGCCAACACCTGTGTATGCAGGCGGCAGCAGTGGTGCTGGGTTTAGCTACAGTCTGCAGGGCGCCTTAGAAAAACGCGTGGCGCCGAACTGGTTTGTGGGTGGTGGCTTTCGCATCGATCGCGCCGAGTTTTATTCGCCCAATGTGCTGCAGCTTTACTTGCGCTATGAGATCAAACCGAAACGCGGCGCTGTCGAATATCCGCCGCGGCTGCTAGGCACCTATGCCGATTTCTAGGGCTTATTGGTAGCGGTAATTCGCCCAAGCACCGCCCTGGTAGCGCAAATAGTACGCATCGCTATAACGCACCACCGTCACGGCTTCATTGCTTGATACATAGGGCGTGCTGGTCATGCTGGCCGCTAATGTGGCCGCTGTGACGCTGGGGTTGCGGTAAGGGTCTTGCGCAATGACATCCGCCAATAGGCCAGCCAGGTCGATATAGCTGGTGGGTTGGTCGATGGTGATGGGGCGCGGTGTTTTCTCTAGACCCACAAAGCGCAGCGCCACGGGCGCGAGTGTGATGGCCGGACTTGGGTTTTCACGCATAAACGGAATTTGCATGCGATCGCCGCGCGCCCCCGCGCCATGCTCGGGAATCATCACCAGCAGTGTCGGGCGTTGCTGGGTTTCCAAGGTGCTAATGAGTTGGTCAAGATCGCTCATCAAGCGCTGCACTCGCTCCCCGTATTGGTTCGCTGAGCCGTGTGCAGAGGCTGTGCCGGGCGGATGATTGCCGTCATGCAGGCTGGTGGTGTTGTAGTACAGAGCCTGTGGTGCATCGGCGTTATGCGGATGACGTTGCAGCCAGCCATTGAGCACATCGAAGTCGTTTTTAATGGCTGAACCATCAAAGCCGAGCCATTGCGTTTTCGCCGGCGAGTTGGCGTCAGGCGAGATATTTAGGCCGCCAAACTGCTGAATCTCACCAAGCATGTCGCCATACACGCCGTCGTGATTGAGCAGCAAGTGCTTACTAAAGCCGGCCTGCTCAAACTGATTAAACAAATAGCAATTCGCCGTGGTTGGCTCATACAGTGCGTCATGGGACGTTTGGCCGCAGGTAGAGCGCAGCAGCCGAATAGCCGCGGGGCCGCTGTACGACGTGGCGGTATTGAAGCGTTTGAGCAAGATATCCGTATGATCGAGCAACGGCGACCGGTCGTTATCCGTCATCAGCAAGTCATCCCATGCCAATGAGCAAATTTGCACAATCAGGACATCAAACACGGGCGTTTTGTCGGGCCGCAAAAAGCTCACTTGCCGCTGACCTTGCGTGCTGTAAAACGCCGCTAAGGCTTGATCAATTGCCACGTCATTGATGGCGCCTGAGGCACCGGGCGGTGCGATGCTGGCGGGTGAGGCGTTGGGCGTCGTCGCCAGTTGCGTTGGCGCTTGTTGCTGCATCAGACTATGTTGCCAGGCCTGAAACAGTGGAATAGCGGGCCAAATAGCCAAGACTACAAACGTAGTAAGCCGCAGTTTGCGTGCCAGTATATAGGCCAATAAAAACAAGCCAACGATCAATAACACGGTGCTGGGGTTAATAAAGCGGCTGGTCAGTTCAACAACATAGCTGAGGCTAAACTGTTCGACGTTTTGCTGCTGTGCGAGCAGTCGTGAAAAGGGCGGCAGGCGGGTATCGGCATACAGTAGTGCTATGGCCGCTGGGATCGAAACGAATAAGCGCAAAACGCGCCAGCGCGTTTTGACCAAGGGCACAAGAACGAGGGCGGCAAGCGCGAGGTTTAGCCAAATACTGAAGTCAATGACATCGGTGTAGAACAAGCTGAGCTTGGCAATAAAGTAGCCGTTCCACAAACCCATGGTGGTGTCCTTAGCCGAGTCGGCGCAGCAGCCGAGTGAGGCGCTGGCTTAGCTCATTGGGCTGAAAAGGCTTGGCTAGGAAGTCGTTGGCTCCGGCTTCTACCACACGAGCAATGTCGGCTTCGCTGGTTTTGCCCGTCAGCACTAGGACCGGTAATTCAGCGGTTTTTGGATCGCCGCGCAGGGCTTTGAGGAGTGCAAAGCCATCGAGGTAGGGCAGTAATATATCTAATATCACGATATCGGCAGCCGCCGTTTGCAGCATCTGTTTGCCGGCTTCGCCATCGGGTGCCCACACTAATTCATGGCCTAGGCGTTCAACTAAGAGCCTGACGAGACCGGCAATTAGCTCATCATCTTCAATCAATAAAATCGTGCGACGAGACATAAAAATCCCTTGAGGATGCATTCATATAAATGATTACAGGCCGCAAAGTGTAGCACTATCTCAGAAGTAAATGTCTGGCTTGGTCATTGACAGCGCTAGTGCGTTCGCACCAGTGCGGCGCGCGCTAGGTCGGCAAGCGCATCGCGCCAGATGGAATGTTCCAGTGAATCGAGCGCCTCAATGGCGGCATCAGACTCGGCCTTAGCCCGCGCCAGGCTGTAGTCCAGCGCGCCGCAGCGTTGCACGAGATCAATAATTTCTTGCAGGTGCTCCAAGCCGCCGGTGCGAATGGCGTCGCGGACCATGTCAGCTTCGTGTGGTGCGGCAATTTTCATGGCTTGAATGAGTGGCAGCGTGGGCTTGCCCTCAGCGAGGTCGTCGCCAACATTTTTGCCCATCACGGAGGCCGAGCTGGTGTAGTCGAGCACGTCATCGATGATTTGGAAGGCAGCACCTAAGTGACGCGAGTAGGCGGCCATGGCGCCACGATGGCTGGGCTCAGTGAGCGCGGCGGCACATTCAGCAGCGGCTTCAAAAAGCTTGGCGGTCTTGCCATGAATGACGTCAAGGTAGCGCTGTTCGGTGGTGTCGGGATCGTGCTGATTGATCAGCTGCAACACCTCACCCTCGGCAATAACACAGGTGGCGTCGCTCATGATGTCGAACACCGCCTGACTTTTCAGGCTGGCAATCATTTGAAAGGCGCGAGCCACCAAATAATCGCCCACCAACACGGCGGTGGCGTTGCCCCAATGGGCATTAACCGTGGCTCGTCCGCGGCGCAGGTTGGAATCATCAACGACGTCATCGTGCAAAAGTGTGGCGGTGTGCAGCATCTCAATGACGCCGGCCATGACCACAGGGGCGTTGCCGTGGTTAAATCCACAGGCGCGCGCAGTAAGCAAGGTGACTAATGGCCGCAGACGTTTGCCGCCACTTTGCACAATATAGCTGCCCACTTCGCTGACGAGTGGCACGCGCGACTCCAGTTGCTGCTTGATGCAAGCGTCGACAGCGGCGAAATCATCGCGAACGAGAGCTAAAATAGCGTTGAAATCCATGGTGCAGTTTTACGTGGGCACAATAAGGATGCGAATCCTACCAGTCACGGCGCGGCGCGGCCATAAGGCGGCGGGCATAATTGCGCCAAAGCACAGATAAGCGGCGCGACAGCTTGCGTAACGCGGCGGTTTTCACTAAGATTGCGCGCCTTGCGAAATTCTCGAATGCGGGTGCTCATTCCCTAGAGCACAACGGCTGCCCTAACCGGCGGCGACCTGTTTCGATAGACTGGTTGGAGCCAAGAAATGTACGCAGTAATTAAAAGCGGTGGTAAGCAGCACCGTGTAGTCGAAGGCGAACGCCTGAAAGTCGAATTGTTAAACATCGAGCCAGGTCAAACGGTCACGTTTGATGACGTGCTGATGGTTGTTAACGGTGACAATATTCAAGTCGGTACACCGATTGTGGCCGGCGCGAAAGTCACTGCTGAAGTGTTAGATCACGGTCGTCATGACAAAATTCGTATCGTCAAATTCCGTCGTCGTAAGCATTACCGTCGTCAAGCCGGTCATCGCCAGTACTACACTGAATTGAAAATCACAGGTATCAGCGTTTAAGCGCTGAACGGCAGGAGAAACAGACATGGCACATAAAAAAGCCGGTGGTTCCACCCGTAACGGTCGCGATTCAGAAGCCAAACGACTTGGCGTGAAAGTCTATGGCGGCCAACAAATCCAAGCGGGTGGTATTATCATCCGTCAACGCGGTACACAGTTTTGGGCTGGCGAAAACGTCGGCATGGGCCGTGACCACACCTTGTTCGCGAAAGCGCATGGCGTGGTGAAGTTCGTCACCAAAGGCGAGTTCAACCGTAAGTATGTTGTGGTTGAAGCAAACGCCTAAGGCGCTTTGGTTTGCAAAAGCCCCGCCTGCGCGGGGCTTTTTTGTTTTCGGAGAGATGTCATGCGGTTCGTCGATGAGGCAGTGATCAAGATAACGGCAGGCGATGGCGGCAATGGCTGCATGAGCTTCCGTCGTGAGAAGTTCATCCCCTTCGGCGGCCCCGATGGCGGCGATGGCGGCCACGGCGGCTCAGTCTGGGCGCAAGCCGATGTGGGCGTTAATACGCTGGTGGACTATCGCTACACCCGTTCATTTCGTGCCGAACGCGGCGTCAATGGTCGCGGCGCAAACTGCACCGGCCGCAGCGGTCAAGACATCACGCTCAGCGTACCCATTGGTACTACCGTGCTCAATGAGGTCACCGGCGAAGTCTTTGGTGATCTCACCGAAGATGGTCAGCGTATTTTGCTGGCGCGCGGCGGTCGCGGCGGCCTCGGTAACATCAACTTTAAAAGCTCAACAAACCGGTCACCGCGCAAAACCACCGACGGCATTGAAGGTGAAATGCATGAGCTGCGTCTTGAGCTCAAAGTGCTCGCCGATGTGGGCTTGCTCGGCCTACCCAATGCCGGCAAATCGACGTTCATTCGCGCCGTATCTGCTGCCAAGCCCAAGGTTGCTGATTACCCGTTTACTACGTTGGTGCCGAATTTAGGCGTGGTCGATGTCGATCGCCATCGCTCGTTTGTCATGGCCGATATTCCCGGCTTAATCGAAGGCGCCTCTGATGGCGCAGGCCTTGGCATTCGCTTTCTCAAGCATTTGGCGCGCACGCGTTTCTTGCTGCATATAGTTGATATTGCGCCCTACGACGAAACCGATCCGGTGCACGCCGTGGAGGTCATTGCCAATGAGCTGGAGAAGTTTTCGCCAACCTTGGCCTCGCTGCCTCGCTGGCTGATTTTAAACAAAACCGACTTGCTGCCATCGGCAGAAGAAGTTGATGCACGTTGCAATGATATCGTGGCGCGCCTGAACTGGAATGGCCCGATTTTCCGCACATCAGGCCTCACGCGCGATGGCGCCATGGCGGTGTGTTATCGCTTGATGGATGCAATTGAAGAACAACGCGCCGCTGAAGACATTGATCCGGTCTTGGCCGAGGCTGAGCAGGCCAAGCGCGAGCGCATGGTACAAGAAGGCCGCGAGCGTATTCGTGAGCTGGAGGTGCGCCGTTCGGCTGAGCGTCGTGCCATTCGCTTAGGGATTGATCCCAGCGAACTGAACGATGACGACGATGACCTCGACGAAGACGCCGAAGACGCGCCGGAAATTATTTACCGACCTTAAGAGTGGTGGCCGCTCCCATGTCACACGCATCTGTTTCCTCTCAGCGCCATCGCTTGCAGCACGCCAAGCGCTGGGTGGTGAAAATTGGCTCGGCACTGCTCACCGACAATGGCCAAGGCCTCGATCAGCGCGCCATGGCGGCGTGGGTCGAGCAAATGGTCGCGCTTAAGAACCAAGGCATTGAGCTCATTTTAGTCTCCTCTGGCGCCGTCGCTGAGGGCATGGTGCGCATGGGCTTGTCGCAGCGCCCCGACAGTGTGCCGGCCTTGCAAGCCTGCGCGGCCATTGGTCAGATGGGTTTGGTGCAGGCCTACGAAACGCATTTTCGCGAGCATCAGGTGCGCACCGCACAAGTCTTGCTCACCCACGATGACCTCGCCGATCGCAAGCGCTACTTGAACGCGCGCAGCACCTTGCGCACGCTGATGAGCTGGGGCGTGATCGCGGTCATCAATGAAAATGACACGGTGGCCACCGACGAAATTCGTTTTGGCGATAACGACACGCTCGCCGCGCTGGTGGCCAATCTCGTGGAAGCGGACGCACTGATCATTCTCACCGATCAAGAGGGCATGTTTGATCGCGACCCGCGCCATGACGCCAATGCCGTGCTCTTGCCAGAGGTGCAGGCGCTCGATGCGCGCTTACTGAAAATGGCTGGTGGCGGGGGCGCACTCGGGCGCGGTGGCATGATCACGAAAGTGCGCGCGGCGCGCTTGGCGGCGCGTTCGGGTTGCGCCACGGTGATTGCCAGTGGCTCGGGCCATCAAGTCTTGCCACGCCTGAAGCAGGGCGAAGTGCTCGGCACCTTATTATTACCGGAGCAAGATCGGCTGGCGGCGCGCAAACAATGGCTGGCGGGGCATTTGCAGGTGGCCGGCCGAGTGCAGCTCGATGCCGGTGCCGTCGCGGCTTTGCGGCAAGGCCGGCGAAGTTTATTGCCGGTCGGTGTGCGCTTAGTTGAAGGCAGTTTTCAGCGCGGTGAAGTGGTGGCGTGTTTTGATGATGCTGGCGAGCAGGTTGCACTGGGTTTGGTGAATTACGGCGCTGATGAAGCGCGGCGTATTGCCGGTCAGGCCTCGGAGCGCATTGAGGCGATCTTGGGCTATGTCGATGCGCCCGAGCTGATTCATCGCGACAATATGGTGCTGTGTTAAAAAAAGCGGTGTTAAAAAAAGCGGTGCTGAAAAGTCGTGTTGAGAGGAGTAGTGCTGAGGCGCGGCGAGCCCAAATGGGCGTCACAATAAGCCCCTAGCTCCTGCAAGATTGTCAGACAATCCTTGACGGCTGCGATGGCGCTTGCTATCACAGTGGCTCACGTGTTGCCTGAGCCGGTCATTATGTCTTCTGTTGTGTCATCAAAAATGCGAGCGCCGCATGCGCGCGGCCTACCGTTGATTGGCTATTTGCCACAGTTTATGAGCGACCCGCTGGCCATTTGCCGCACGCTAGAAAGGCGCCATGGCTTGGCGTTTCGCACGCATATCATGATCGACGTTACGGTGCTGCTTGGGCCTGAGGCCAATCAGTTTGTGCTGCAAAATCGCGACGGCATTTTCTCCAGTCACGGCGGCTGGGCGTATTTTATTGATGGCGTCTTTCCTGGCGCCATTATGTCTATGGACGACCCCGAGCATCGTTTGCAGCGGCGCATCATGCAGCAAGCATTTAAGCAGCCGGCTTTGCTGCGCTACCTCGAACATATGCAGCCGGCCATTGCTGAGCGGCTGTCGCATTGGCAGAGCCATCCGCGCTTTATGGCCTATGAGCACATCAAGCAACTCACGCTAGACATCGCCACGTCGGTGTTTATGGGTGAGGCCGTGGGTGCCGAGGCGCAGCGCATCAACCAAGCTTTTGTCGACACGGTGGAGGCTTCGCTGGCGCTGATTCGCCTGCCGATTCCGCCGTTTAGCATGTGGCGCGGCGTGAAAGGGCGCGAGACCTTGGTGGCGTATTTTCAACGCCTCATGGCGAGCAAGCGCGCTAGCGATAGCCCGGATTTCTTCAGTCAGTTTTGTCATGCCCGCGATGAAGACGGCCATCAATTCAGTGATCAGGAAGTCATCGATCACATGATTTTTCTGATGATGGCCGCGCACGACACCACCACATCGACGTTGACCTCGCTGCTCTATGCGCTGGCGATGAATCCGCAATGGCAGGCGCGCGTGCGTGAGGAGAGCCAGGCCTTGGGCGAGACGCTGAGCTTTGAGGATTTGGCGCGTTTGCCCGCCTTGGATTTGTGCATTAAAGAGGCGCTGCGCTTGTATCCGCCGCTGACCTCTATGCCGCGCCAAGCCACGGCGGATTGTGAGTTTCAAGGGCATTTTATTGCCAAGGGCACTAGCGTTGGCGTGTTTCCCTTGCACACGCATTTTATGGATGACTACTGGAGCAGCCCATTTCGCTTCGATCCCGAGCGTTTTGCGCGCGGCGAACACAAGCAGCATATGTTTCAGTACGTGCCGTTTGGCGGTGGCGCGCATATGTGTTTGGGGCAGCACTTCGCGAATGTGCAAATCAAAGCCATCATGCACCAGCTATTGCGCGGCTTTCGCTGGTCATTGCCGGCAGATTATGAGCTGAAAAACCAAATGGTACCGATTGTTAAGCCAAAAGATGGCTTGCCGTTACAGTGGCAACGCATGCGCTAAAGACCTTTACACAGCAACAACAGGGCGCGTTGCGAAAGTTGACGCAGATCAAAAAAGTCAGCCATCACTTACGTTCTAATGAATCTATCGAAAACAACGTGGAGACACGATCATGTGGATGGATTTAGTCGGAACCTGGAGTGGTGCGCTGTCATTGGCGGTGATTTTAATTTGTGCGGTGGGTATTCCTGGCGCTGTGGTCATTGCGCTGATGCGCCAAGTGAAGGGCCCGATTGAGCTAGCCCATGAGCCAACAGTGAGCGCCGTCAAACACACCGCATGGCACGACCAACGCTACGCACACGACTAACGCTTATTCATGGCAGGATGCCTGAACACGCGCGGCGAGCGCTTCGGCATGGAGGATACGAAGTTGCTTGCCATGGACCTCAATGAGGCCGTCGGCGGCGAGTTGCGACAGCACGCGGCTAACGGTTTCAAGCGCAAGCCCCAAATGATTGCCGAGATCGGCACGACTCATGGCTAAACGCAGCTCATGCGCGGCTAAATGGCGTTGCTGCTGACGCGCCGATAAGCCCAAGATAAAACTCACCACCCGCACCTCGGCGCTGGCCTGCGCCATCAAATGCAAGCGCTGATAATCGGCGCGCAACTCGGTGCTCATGATCTGGAACAAATGCCCCTGCAGTTCCGGCAATTGCTGCGACAGTCGGCTGATGCCGCTTACCGGCAGCTCACAGAGTGTGGTTTTCTCCAGCGCCGTGGCGGTACTGGCGCAATGGCTTTGGCCCATATTATCGAGCCCGATCACCTCGCCAGGTAGGTAAAATCCGGTGATTTGCTCCTCGCCCGAGGCCAGCAACATACTGGTTTTGAGGGCGCCAGAACGTACCGCATAAAGCGCGGTCATGGGGTCGCCGAGGCGATACACCGTGTCATGTTTGCTGAAGGCGCTAGGTTGCGCCACGAGCTGGCTGATGCGCGTTAAGGCGCTTTCATCAAAGCTCGGTGGAAAGCAGAGTTTTTGCAGGCCGCAATCGAGGCATCGCGTGGCGGCGGGGTGCAATGACATGCGTTAGCTCACGATCAATGAATCATGCGCGTAATCGTAGACGCAAAAAAGCCGGCGTGATAGCCGGCTTTTTCATTCACAGCGAAGAGCTTAAGCGGCTAAGGCTTTGATCTGCGCATTCAAGCGGCTCTTATGACGAGCGGCTTTGTTTTTGTGAATGATGCCTTTGTCGGCGAGACGGTCAATGACCGGCACGGCGGCAGTGTAAGCAGCTTGCGCAACGGCTTTATCGCCACCGGCAATAGCAGTCACAACTTTCTTGATGTAGGTACGCACCATGGAGCGCAGGCTCGCATTGTGCAGACGCTGCTTGTCGTTTTGACGTGCGCGTTTTTTGGCTTGTGCAGAGTTGGCCACCAGGCGGCTCCCATAAATATCGGACTATAAAGTGTTCTGAAACCGCGCAAACACCTAGGTGTTCAAGAGTTCCAAAATCAGGCGCGCAATGATGCCGCTGAGATGATCATAAGTCAACCCGCCTTGCTAGCGAATCAAGGCCTGCCTGCGCTACTATCGCGGACGATCTTGGAGCTCACATGTCAACCACGCCTGACCCTTCTTCGGCAAAAGCCGTATCGCCTGTGATTGCGCGCGCCGCTAGCTTATGGCGATCGACCTTTATTGTCAGCGCCATGACCTTATTGTCGCGCATTGCCGGCCTGGTGCGCGACATGGTGTTCATGAATTTATTCGGTGCCAGCCGGCTCATGGATGCGTTTTTGGTGGCCTTCAAAATCCCCAATTTCCTGCGCCGCTTATTTGCCGAGGGCGCTTTTTCGCAAGCCTTTGTGCCGGTGTTGAGCGAGGTGCGCAGTCAGCGCGGCGATGATGCCGTGCGCGTGCTCATCAATCATGTGGCGGGCTCACTGACGCTGGTGATTGGTGCGCTCAGCGTGATCGCCATTGTCTTCTCGCCAGCCATTATCTTCGTTTTCGCGCCCGGTTTTCGCGGCGATGAGCTGAAGTTTGATCTCGCCGCCGACATGCTGCGCGTGACCTTTCCGTATTTATTGCTGATTTCGCTGACCGCGTTTGCCGGAGGTATTCTCAATACCTATGGCCGTTTCGGCGTGTCGAGCTTCACGCCGGTTTTGCTCAATATCACCATGATTGGCTGCGCCGTGTGGCTAGCGCCGTTATTGACAACGCCCATCATGGCACTGGCTTGGGGCGTATTGATCGCGGGTGTTGTGCAGCTCGGCTTTCAGTTTTGGCCATTGCAGCGACTGAATTTATTGCCGCGTTTTAAGCCGAATTTTCAAGATCCTGAGGTTAAGCGCATCCTCACGCTGATGGTGCCGGCGATGTTCGGCGTCTCGGTCAGCCAAATCAATTTGCTGCTCGATACCGTGTTGGCCTCGTTTTTGGTCAGCGGCTCGGTGTCATGGCTCTACACCGCCGAGCGCCTCACTGAGCTGCCGCTCGGGCTGATTGGCATTGCCGTGGCGACTGTCATTCTGCCGACGCTATCGGCGAAACATTCTGAGAAGTCCGATGCTGAGTTTCGCGGCACCATCGACTGGGCCTTAAAAGTGATCGTGATGGTCGGCTTGCCGGCCTCATTGGCGATGGGCTTTTTGGCGCAGCCGCTGCTGGCTTCGCTATTTCATCATGGTGCCTTCGATGCGGAGGATGTGGTGAAGTCGGCGATGGCCTTGCAGGCGCTGGCCGGCGGCATCTTGGCCTTCATGCTGATTAAGGTCTTTGCGCCGGCGTTTTATGCGCGCCAAGATACGAAAACGCCGGTGCGCATTGGCATCATCGCCATGGTCGCCAATATGGTCTTCAACCTCATGTTGGTCTGGCATTTGGATCATGTCGGCTTGTCCTTGGCGAGCACGCTAGCAGCCTTTGTCAACGCCGGCTTGCTCTACAAAGGCCTGCATCAAAAAGGCATTTATCGTCTCGATGCGCGCTGGTTGCCGTTGCTGCTGCGCTTTGCCCTCGCCAACACGGTCATGATGTTGGTGCTCTGGTTCATCACGCCCAGCAATGACTGGTGGCTGGCAGCGCAGGGCTGGTCGCGCGTGGGCTGGGTGCTGTTGGTGTGCGCCGCCGGTGCCACGTCTTATGCGGCGGCATTGTTGGCCGTGGGCTTTCGCCCGCGTGAGCTGCGGCATCCCTGATGCGCTTTCGGTATACTCACGCGCTCAGTTGGCGAAATCGACGCAGCAGCCCATGCATTTAATCCGCGGCATTCATAATTTGCGCCCCAGCCTAGGGCCACACGCACTCACCATCGGCAATTTCGATGGTGTGCACGCGGGTCATCAGGCCATGATCGCGCAGCTGCGTGGGGCGGCCGAGCGCTTGAACTTGCCGGCTATGGTCATGTGTTTTGAGCCGCAGCCGCAGGAGTTTTTTGCTGGCGATCAAGCCCCCGGCCGGCTCATGACGTGGCGCGATAAAGTCGAGACTTTGGCAAGTGTTGGTGTTGATCGGGTCTTGCTGGTGCGTTTTGATGCGCGTTTTCGCGCCTATACGGCGGCCGGTTTTATCGACGACCTGCTCGTGACCAAGCTACAAACCAAATACATCTTAGCCGGCGATGACTTCCGCTTCGGCTGCGACCGTAGCGGCGATTATGCGCAATTGCAGCGCGCCGGTGCTGTGCATGGCTTTGAGGTCGATGAACTCGACACGCATACCTTAGCTGGTGAGCGCGTGAGCAGCACGCGCATTCGTGCCGCCATCGCAGCGGGTGACTTCGCGCAGGCACGGGCGCTCACCGGACGTGATTTTTTTGTTGCCGGGCATGTTGTCCATGGCGATAAAATCGGCCGCACGCTGGGCCTGCCCACCGCCAATATTCTCATGCGCCGCCAAGTGTTGCCGTTGCGCGGGGTCTTTGCGGTTTGGGTCGATGGTCTTGGCGAGCAGGCACTGCCGGCAGTCGCTAATGTGGGCACGCGGCCCACGGTGGCCGGCATTCAGGCGCGCTGCGAAGTGCATTTGCTAAATTATCGTGGCGATATTTATGGCCGCCGCTTGCGGGTGCGCTTTGCTCACAAACTGCGCGATGAGCAACGCTTCGCGTCGCTCGAGGCATTAAAAGTTGCCATTGAGGCCGATGTTGTGGCTGCGCATGGCTATTTCACCGCCGAGGCTGCGTGCACACCGCAGACTATTTCTGATGCTGAGGGCTCGCGCGCCAGCAGCTCATCTCTTACACCGCACGCTGGGAATTAATTGCAGGCTATGGACTATAAAAGCACGCTGAATCTACCGGAAACCAAATTTGCCATGAAGGCCAGCCTCGCCACGCGCGAGCCGGCGCGGGTGGCGGCGTGGCAGTCGGAATCGCTGTATGCGCGCATTCGTCAAGCGCGTGCGGGGGCACCAAAATACACCCTGCATGATGGCCCGCCCTACGCCAACGGCGATATTCATATTGGCCATGCGGTGAATAAAATCCTCAAAGACATGATCGTCAAAGCCAAGGGCTTGAGCGGTTTTGATGCGCCCTATGTGCCCGGCTGGGACTGCCACGGCCTGCCCATTGAGCTCAATGTCGAGAAGAAGTTTGGCAAGCCCGGCGTTAAGCTCAGTGCCGCGGAGTTTCGTGAAAAATGCCGCGAATACGCGGCCTCGCAAGTGGCGCGCCAGTCGCTGGACTTCCAGCGCTTAGGTGTGCTCGGCGATTGGGACAAGCCGTATCTGACCATGAACTTTGGCCAAGAGGCTGACATCATTCGCGTGCTCGGCAAGATTGCTAGCAATGGCCATTTGCACAAGGGCATGAAGCCGGTGCATTGGTGTATGGATTGCGCCTCGGCCTTGGCTGAGGCTGAGGTGGAATATCAGGACAAAACCTCGGCGGCGATTGATGTGGGTTTCGCGGCAACGGATGTAGCCGATTTTGCCAAGCGTACGGGCTTAACCCTTGCCTCGGCGGAGGTGGTGATTTGGACCACCACGCCATGGACACTGCCGGCCAACCAAGCCGTCTCGCTGCATCCTGAGCTGAGTTACGCGGTAGTGAAAGCCCGTGTGGCAGGGCTGATCAGGCATCTCGTGCTTGCCGAGACGCTGGTGGCCGATGCCTGTGCGCGCTATGAGGCGAGCGATATTGAGGTGCTCGCCACCGTCAGCGGTCAAGCCCTAGAAGGCCTGCAACTGCACCATCCGCTCTATGAGCGCGTAGTGCCGGTGATTGTCGGTGAGCATGTGACGGCCGATGCCGGTACCGGTGCGGTGCATACCGCACCCGGCCACGGCCAAGATGACTTCGTGATTGGCAAACGCTACGGCCTCACCGTCGATAACCCCGTCGATGGCAATGGCGTGTTTTTGCCCAATACGCCGCGCTTTGCCGGTCTGCACGTAAACAAGGCCAATGAGCCAATTGTTGAGGCCCTGCGCGAGCCACGAGCCGATGGCTGTGCGCCATTGCTGTGTTTTAACAAATTCCAGCACAGCTATCCGCATTGCTGGCGCCATAAGACGCCGATTATTTTCCGCGCCACGCCGCAATGGTTTATCAGCATGACCCAAAACGGTCTGCGCGATGCCGCCATGGATACCATTGGGCAGGTCGAGTGGCTGCCCGAATGGGGTCAGGCGCGCATCGAGGGCATGGTCTCGGGCCGCCCCGATTGGTGTATTTCGCGCCAACGCACCTGGGGCGTGCCGATCACTTTATTTGTCCACAAAGAAACCGGTGAGCTGCACCCGCGCACGGCCGAGTTTATTGAAGCGGTGGCCTTGAAGGTCGAAGCTCAAGGCATTGAGGCGTGGTTTGCCTTGGACGCCGCCGAGCTCTTGGGTGCTGAGGCGGCGCATTACGACAAAGTCACCGATACGCTTGATGTGTGGTTTGACTCCGGTGTTACTCACAGCTGCGTGCTCAATCGCGTCGATGATCTGCGCTATCCCGCCGATCTGTATTTGGAAGGCTCGGATCAGCATCGCGGCTGGTTCCAGTCCTCGCTGCTCACCGCCGTCGCGGCCAATGGCTCCGCGCCCTTTAAGACCGTGCTCACGCACGGCTTCACTGTGGATGGCCAAGGCCGGAAAATGTCGAAGTCGGTGGGCAATGTGGTCGCGCCACAAAAAATCATGCAGACATTGGGTGCCGACATCATTCGCTTATGGGTCTCCGCCACAGATTATCGCGGCGAGATGACCGTTAGCGATGAAATCCTCTCGCGCATGTCCGATAGCTATCGTCGCATCCGCAACACGCTGCGCTTTTTGCTGTCGAACTTAAGTGGTTTTGACCCCGCGCGCGATGCCGTGGCTAGCGATGACATGCTGGCGCTCGATCGCTGGGTGGTCGATGCCGCCGCCAGCCTGCAAGACGACGTGATTGCCGCCTACGACAGCTTCCAGTTCCACCAGATTTATCACAAGCTGCACAACTTCTGCGTCAATGAGCTTGGTGGTTTTTATCTCGACATCATTAAAGATCGTCAGTACACCACGCAGGCGCAGTCGCTGGCGCGGCGCTCCACGCAAACCGCGCTCTGGCATATCGCCGAAGCGTTTGTGCGCTGGGCTGCGCCGATTTTGAGCTTTACCGCCGAGGAAATCTGGGAAGTGCTGCCCGGTACGCGTGAAGACTCGGTATTTTTGAGCGAATGGTATGACGGCCTAGCGCGCTTACCCGGCACCGAGCCAATGCTCACCCAAGCCTATTGGCAGGATGTCTTGGCGGTAAAATCGGCGGTCAATAAGCAGATTGAAGCCGCGCGTAATCGCAAAGAAATCGGCTCGGGGCTCTCAGCCGACATCGTGCTGTATGCCAATGAAGCCATCACCGAGACGCTCAACGCCCTCGGCGACGAACTGCGCTTTGTGCTGATCACCTCCAGCGCCACGGTCATGCCCCTATCGGCCAGCGGCGGTGAGGCCAGCGAGCTCGATGGCCTGCGCGTTAGCGTCACCGCATCGGCGGGTATTAAGTGTGTGCGCTGCTGGCATTACCGCGATGATATTGGTCAGCACAACGAGCATCCAGAGATTTGTGCGCGCTGCGTGAGCAATGTCTGCGGTGCCGGCGAGGAGCGTCATTATGCCTAAGCCTAATGTGCCACAGGAACCTATGACTCCGCCGAGCGGCTTGCGCGCCATCCTCGATCGCCCGCTGAATTGGTTGTGGCTGGCGGTACTCATTTATGTCGCCGATTTCTACACCAAGGCCTGGGCGTCTTCGAGCTTGTATTACGGGCAATCCATCGAGATCTTGCCGTTTTTGAATTGGACGCTGGCGCACAATACCGGCGCCGCGTTTAGCTTTTTGCATGATGCCGGTGGCTGGCAGCGCTGGTTTTTTGTCGGCATCGCGGTGGTGGTGAGTGTCGCGCTAATCATTTGGATGGCGCGCTTACCGCGCGGCTCGCGTTGGCTGCCACTGGCCTTGGCGCTGCTCTTAGGCGGCGCGGTGGGAAACCTTCATGACCGCCTAGTGCAGGGCTATGTCGTCGATTTTATCCATGTCTATTGGCAGAACTGGCATTTTCCGGCGTTCAATATTGCCGACTGTGGCATCACCGTGGGCGCGATTATGTTGATCATCGATAGCCTAATTTTTGAGCCACGTCGCGAGCGCGCGGCAAAAGCACAGGAGCATCAGCAATGAGCAAAGTCGGTCCAGGCACGCGTGTCAGCCTGCATTTTACCGTGTCGTTAAGCTCCGGTGAGGTGCTCGACAGTACCCACGAGCGCAGCGAACCGCCCACGTTTGAGTTTGGCGATGGCAATTTGTTGCCCGGCTTCGAGAAAGCCATGGAGGGTATGCAGGCGGGCGAGCAAGGGCGTTTTGTCATTGCTGCTGTGGATGGTTTTGGGCTTTGGCAGGAAGACAATGTGCAGCATTTCCCGCGCCATCAGTTTGGCGAGCAGCTCTTGGAGCCGGGCATGGTCATGCAGTTCGCCGATGCCAGCGGTGCCGAGCTGCCCGGCGTCATTAAAAGCTTGCCAGAAAATGCCGTGGAAGTGGATTTCAACCACCCGTTGGCGGGTCGTGAGTTGGTTTTTGAGGTCGATGTGTTGCGCGTTACCGACGCCGACGCCAAGCCGGTGACGTTGAACTAAGCGCTTGGATGGCGGAGTTCGCCACTCGTCGCACCTTTTACCGCAACATGGAGATCATCATGGATATCAAGCTCGCCAATCCCCGCGGTTTTTGCGCCGGTGTCGACCGCGCCATCGAGATCGTCAATCGTGCACTGGAGGTCTTTGGTCGCCCAATTTATGTGCGCCACGAAGTCGTTCATAACAAATTTGTGGTCGATGATTTGCGCGAGCGCGGCGCGGTATTTGTCGATGAGCTTGAGCAAGTCCCCGATGACGCCATCGTGATTTTTTCTGCGCACGGTGTGTCAAAAGCCGTGCAAGATGAAGCCAGTGCCCGTGGTCTGAAAGTCTTCGATGCCACCTGTCCATTAGTCACCAAAGTGCATATGGAGGTTGCGCGCTATGCCCGCACCGGCACCGAGGCGATTCTCATTGGCCACGCGGGGCATCCCGAAGTGGAAGGCACCATGGGTCAGTACGACAAGGGCAATGGCGGCGCTATTTATTTGGTCGAAGATGAGGCCGATGTCGCGAAATTGCAGGTCAACAACCCTGAAAACTTAGCTTTTGTTACGCAAACCACGCTCTCGGTCGATGATACCGCGCGTGTCATCGATGCTTTGCGCGCGCAGTTCCCGCAGATTCAAGGCCCACGTAAAGATGATATTTGCTACGCCACGCAAAATCGCCAAGACGCCGTGAAAACGCTGGCTGAGCAATGCCAAGTGGTGCTGGTCGTGGGCTCGCCAAACTCTTCGAACTCCAACCGACTGCGTGAGTTGGCCGAGCGTATTGGCGCCCGCGCGTATTTGGTCGATAACGCCGAGCAGATCAATAAGTCCTGGCTCGATGGCGTTGGCGCTGTGGGCGTGACCGCCGGGGCGTCGGCGCCGGAAGTGCTGATTCGCCAAGTCATTGATCGTTTGGGCGAATGGGGCGGTGCCAAGCCGCTCGAGCTCGATGGCCGCCCTGAGAATGTCGTGTTTTCGATGCCCAAAGAGCTACGTATTCCCATCAAAGCCGTGTGATTTTCCACGCGCGCCCTAGCAATCGCGAAAATCTTTGCCACCCTTTAGGTAGGCGTGCACATGGTGTTGCACGGCGGAGGGAGGCGCGATGGCGAGCCGGCGATATCCTGCGCGCAGATGGCAGCAGCGTGGCTTGGGTCTGCCCGAGACGCTGATTGCCTTTACGCTCATGCTGGTGGCGCTCACCGGACTGTTAGCAGCGCATCAGCAGGCCAAGCTTATTCAGCGCGATGCCAGTCAGCGGCTGCAAGCGATTGTTGCGTTGCGCGAATTATCGCTGCGTTGGCAGCTCAATGGCGCGTCGACAAATCACTACCGTGCGGCTATTGCTCAGGGCTTAGCTGCTGCTGGCGATGACTTTCGCTGCACACAAGCGGCTTGCTCCGCAGCTGCGCGCGCGCAAGCCGATGTGGCCTGGGTGGCCGCCATGCTTAAGGGCCTATCTCGCGCGCAGTGGCGCATTCATCCCTGCCGTGAATGGTTGGCGGATTGCCTGTGGTTGGGCTGGGGGCGAACCACCTGCAATGGTCAGCGCACGCCGCGGCGCACAGAGCGCTGCATGCAATGGCTATTGCCGCCATGAGGCGCTCGCGGCGAGTTAGCCAGCGTGGCATTGCCATTGCCGAATGGGCATTGGCAGCCGTGCTTGGTGCCTTGGTGTTGGCGGCAGCATTAGCTTGGGTGCAAAGCAGCCTCGTACTTGCCATGTCGCAGCGTGTGCCGGCGCAGCTGCAAGAAGCAAGTTATTGGTTGATGCAACGCCTCGAGCGCATGGTTAGCACGGCGGGTGCTGGCGGCGTGCACCCTTTGGGGCTCGATGATCCGGCGTTATCGGCTTGGTGGCCGACAACGCAGGCCGATACCGGGCGCGTGCCGAGCGATCAACTCCTGCTGCAACGTCGAGTTCTGGATGAGCGTGATGATTTCGATTGCGAGGGTCGCCGTACGGCGCTTGGCGCACGTCAAATTAGCCGATTATTTTTGCGTCGTGAAAGCGTCTCGCCATTGTGGGCCTTGGCTTGTGACGCCGGCTACTGTGATAGCTCTGGTTGTCATGCTCTGGGCGATGCCGGCATTGTCTTGATGTCGGGTGTCAGCGCTATTCATTGGTCGATCCTCGCGCAAGGGTCAGCAAACAGTCCATTAGTCGCGTCTGAGTGGGACTCGGTGGATGCCTTGACGGGCGTCATAACACCTGTTGGTTTGCGAGCAGCTATCTGGACAACCAGCGACACCGAGTTTTCGCGGGATCGGCGTTGGGCTGCGCCACCGACTTGGCAGGGACCGGCCATCGAACCGCTGCGCGAACGTCGCGCGCAACACACGCTGACAATGACCTGGATGCTCAATCATGTGCCCTAGGCGGCAGCAGGCTGGTCATGTGTTATGGCTGGTGGTGGTTATTTTAGGCAGCCTTGCGCAGTTGGCTATTTTTAGTATTCAACAGGGCGCAGCCAGCGGCTTATCGGTGCAGCGCATAGAGGCGTATTGGCAGCGTGAGCTCTTGGTTGAGCACATTGCCGAGCACTTGCAGCGCTTGCCATTGCTGCGTGTATCCGCGGCAGATGAGCAAGCACTGTGGCATCCGCTAAGCACGCTGATTCGCAGCGCCTGCGACGACAACTCGCGAAATGCCTTCACCCAAACACCTTGCATTGATGCCGCCAAGGCGCGATGGGCATGGCGTTTGACACCAGTGGGCGAGCCTGTGGCGACCTGGCCGGGGCTCATCACGCAGCGTTACCAGTTAGCTATTCAGGCAACGAGTGCCGGCGATCGCGTCAGTCGCTGGCAATACACATACGAGCAACGGAGTTTGCCATGACACATTGGCCACGGGTGACCATGCAGCGCGGTGCGTTGTTGAGCGAATGGCTTATCGCACTCGTACTCACAGGTATTATGCTTAGCGCGGGATTTGCATGGGCTGGTTCGTGGCAGCGGCAGCAACAGGCGCGACAATGGACGGCAAGTTGGGTGCTGGCCATGGAGCAATTGCGCCAGCGAGCATTGCATAGTCGGCGGGCCTGGGTGATTTGCGCCAGTGCCGATGGCCGTCAATGTCAGTCGGAGTGGCGCGCGGCTTGGCTGGTGTTTCACGACAATAACGCCGACGGTCAGCGCCAAGCGGGTGAGCGTGTGCTCAGCATGACGCCTGATATTCCGCCGTCATGGCGGGTTATTTGGCGTAGTTTTCGCCGTCACGATTGGCATGTGTGGAGTGCGCAGGGCGATGCGGTGCTATCGAATGGCACGTTTACATTGTGCCCGCCGGTCGTCGACGAAGCGGCCTTGCGGCAAGTCATTGTTAGCAAGTCCGGGCGCATGCGTATTCGCCGCCCGAGCCAAGAGCGCGCATCAGTGTTACGGTCGGCGCGGCAGGCGTGCGGGTGGCTTTCATGAGAGGGTGAGTATGCGAATAGTGGTGGTTGGGGCGGGCATTAATGGCCTATTGACGGCGCGCGAGTTAGCGCAGGCCAACGTCGAGATTATGCTCTGTGACCAAGGTGATCTTGCCCAGCAGGCCTCATGGGCTGGCGGCGGTATTGTTTCGCCGTTATATCCTTGGCGCTACGCTCCCGCGGTCACGGCATTGTCGCGCTGGGCACAAGCCGCCTATCCGAACTTGCAGCGCGAGCTATATGACAGCGTCGGCATCGACAGTGAGCTGCTGACCTCAGGGCTGTTGTTTGTTAATCCCGATGATGCACGGGATGCCATGGTCTGGGCGCAGGCAAATCATGCCCGGGTTGAGCGGGTGGATCATGCGCATTTGCGTGATCGTTGGCCGGGTTTGGCGCACGATGCCGACACCGGTGTGTTTTTTCCAGACATCGCGCAGATTAGAAATCCGCGCTTATTAAAGGCGCTGATTGCTGATTTGACCCGTCACAGTCATGTGCAATTGCGCCCACAAACAGCAGTCATAGCCATCGCCGGAGCGCGCGGCCACGCCTCGGCATCGGTTACGCTTGCTTCTGGCGAGCGCATTGAAGCGGATGCAATCGTTGTCTGTGCGGGTGCTTGGACGGCAAAGCTTCTGGCGCGATCAGCATTGCCTATCCGTCCTGTGCGCGGACAAATGCTGCAGTATCAGGTCGCCCCCGGCAGCATTCCAAGCATGATTTTGCGTGATGGCCACTACCTCATTCCGCGTCAAGATGGCCTGGTGCTGTGTGGCTCGACGCTAGAAGAAACCGGCTTTGATGATCGCACCACCGCGCAAGCGCGCGAGCAATTAGAGGCTGTCGCCGCAACGCTGTGGCCAGGCCTCACCGCACAGCCGCCGGTGCGGCATTGGGCCGGCTTACGTCCGGGCTCCCCCAATGGAATTCCGTATATTGGCGCTGTGCCAGAGCAGCCTGGGGTCTGGGTCAACGCCGGTCAGTATCGCAATGGTTTGGTACTGGCGCCTGCCTCGGCGGCGTTGATCAGTGACTTGGTGCTATCGCGTCAGCCACGTTTAGACCCGACAGCCTATGCACCGTTGGCGCCTGATTAGCGCGCGTTTAACGGTCTTTGGGATTGGCTTCTAACCAGGCATCGCGGTGCTCATCGGAGCAGAAATAGTGGCCGCTCGAGCGCGTGCTTTCACCCTCGGGCAAATGCACTTGGCATTGTGCGCAACGCTGCATGGGCAGGCTCTGATTGCCTGCCTCTGGGCGCGAGTCTGATGACGTTGCGTCGCGTTCTGCGGGTTTGTCGAGCGCCAAAAAGCGGCGAATATAGCGATAGGCCAGCCAACCCAAGGCCAATAAAATAATGAGACGAATAATGCCCAACATGCGAGATTCCTTCTGCCAATGCGCGTACTCGACTATCCTAGGCAACTTCGTGCCAACTGCAAACTGATATTGTTATGTCTCAAGTATTAAGCCATGCCTCATTGCGCTTCGCGCTCGCTCAGCTCGACTTCCTAGTCGGCGATATTGCTGGTAACACCGCACAAATGATGGCGCAGGCGATTCATGCCCGCGACCAGCTTCACGCTAACGTCATTATTTTTCCCGAGCTCAGCCTCACCGGCTATCCGCCTGAGGACTTGCTGTTGCGGCCCAGTTTGTCTGCGCGCGTGACGGATGCCATTGAGCAGCTGCGCAGTGTGCATGGCATCACGATGGTTTTTGGCTTGCCGGAGCGCGGCCCATCAGGCCTTGAGAATGCCGCCTGGGTGTTGCGTGATGGTGAGCGCATAGCGCGTTACGTGAAGCACAAGTTACCCAACCATGAAGTATTTGATGAGCGCCGGTATTTTGTCGCCGGCCACGACGCCTGCGTCTTTGATTGTCACGGATTACGCATTGGCCTGACTATTTGCGAGGATATTTGGCATCCTGAGCCGGCACGTGCTGCCAAGGCTGCTGGCGCAGAGCTACTCATCAACCTGAATGCCTCACCGTTTCATGTGGGTAAAGCGCAGGAGCGCCTCGCCGTAGTGGCCGAGCGCGCGCGCGAGCTGAGCCTGCCGGTGTTGTACTGCAATGTGGTGGGCGGCCAAGATGAGCTGGTCTTCGACGGTGGCTCATTTGCGCTGCAGGCTTCGGGTGATCTGGCCATGCAAGCGCCGCAATTTGAAGCGGGCATATATGTGGTCGATATCGATCTGGCCAGTCGTCAGCTATTGGCAACAACACAGGCTCAATTGCCCGATACACCGGCCTCGATTTATCAGGCGCTGGTGCTTGCGTTGCGCGATTACGTCACAAAAAGTGGATTTAAAGGTGTGGTTTTGGGCTTGTCTGGCGGCATCGATTCGGCGCTGACATTAGCCATTGCCGTGGATGCGCTCGGCGCTGAGCGTGTGCGAGCCGTGATGATGCCGTATCACTATACCGCCGACATCAGTCGCCACGACGCCGCTGAGCAAGCAGCACGCTTGGGTGTGCATTACAGCAGCTTGCCCATTGCGGCGATGGTCGAGGCCTTTAGTAGCACCCTCAGCGATACATTTTCAGGTCTAGGTCGCGATACCACCGAAGAAAATTTGCAGGCGCGCACGCGTGGTGTTCTGCTCATGGCCATCTCAAATAAGCTCGGTTATTTGGTCTTACCGACCGGCAATAAGTCGGAGATGTCGGTGGGGTATTGCACGCTGTATGGCGACATGGCGGGTGGTTTCGCCGTTATTAAAGACGTACCAAAAGTCATGGTGTTTGAGCTGTGTCGTTGGCGTAATGCCCAAGCTACGGCTGCCGGTGAGGCCGAGATTGTGCCGACACGGGTAATCGATCGGCCACCGTCGGCGGAGCTGGCACCGGATCAAAAAGACGAAGATTCTCTGCCGCCTTATCCCGTGCTCGATGAGATTTTGCGTCGCTATGTTGAGTGCGATGAAAGTGCCCACGACATCATTGCCGCCGGTTTTGAGGCCGAGCAGGTGCGCCATGTGCTGCGCTTAGTTGATATTAATGAGTACAAACGTCGGCAAGCGGCCGTCGGGCCGCGCATTAGTCGGCGCGGCTTTGGCAAAGATCGGCGCTACCCCATCGTTAATGGCTGGACAATTGGCAAATAATTTCGATGCGCCCTAGCGCCAGCGACACTGCATGACTACCTTTTAAATAGGTTGCTCTCGCAAGGAGGCGAGTGTCATGCGGGTGTTCGTCTTGCTCGGTTGTTTGCTGGTAGGGGCTGGCGTGCGTGCTGATGCCCTGGCGCGTTTTTTTCCGGAGCCGCCAGCGCCTACTCCGGCGCTGTGGTGGGCCATCGATACCCGTTTGCCGCTAGCCATTGAGCCACTTCAGCAATGGTTTGACGGCACGGCACCGGGCCAGCCAGCGCAAAGCCTAAGGCCGCTACCCGCCGATGGCGTTGGCATTGGTTTGCTTGCTGGTGTTCCAGATGCACAAGGGCAATGGGCGGTGCGCGAGTTGATGGCGCCGTGGCCGCTCAATCTCACGCGCGTATGGCCAAATGAAAGCCGCCATCGCCAAGTACACATAACGCAAGCGCAGTCAGTGGGTGAGCAAATAGTGCTGCAACTGCCGCTGCCTGGCGAGGTCGTGCGTGATGTGCGCGCTGAACTTTGGCTGCCGCGCATGGGGCCGCCGCAAGGGCCTTATGCGGTGGATGTCACGCTGGCAGACAGCGCCAGCCAAGCGCTCGTGGCTATTGACAACGGCGACCATATCACCGTGTCATTGAGCGACTTAATGCAGCCGTGGCCGCTAGCGCAGGCTGCTGTGGCGACACTGACTGTGCGTGTGAGCAGCGACTCGCCATGGTCAATTGCGCCGATACAGGCGGCGCGACCGGCGCGTTGGCGGCTCAGTTGGGAGAGTCCATCGGCGGTCTTGAGTGGTCGAGCGCAATGGCAGCGCGTATTGCAGAGCTTGCTCATGCACAATGGCGCGCGCACACAATCTGTCGCGGATCTGCCCGCTAAGCTTCAGGCCCACGTGCAAGGTACGGCTGTGCCCAAAGAGACGGCGGTGATGTTTCGTCCGGCGCTGTTGCCGGAGGCGTGCGGTGGCCGTAACGGCCTGCTCATTGATGCATCAAGTGATACGCGTGCGGTGGCAATCACGCAGTGGTTAGATGCTACATTGCAAGGCCCCATGCAGCCGTATCGTGTGCAGGCGCGGCAGCATCAGGGCCAATTTTTAGGTGCCGATGTGCAATACGCTGCACCACGATTAGGGCGCGCGTTATGGCCTGGCGATCATGGCTTTATGCGCTGTCAGGCGCCGGCCGACTGTGATGACATCAGCGCCTATCAACCAACGCTACAGCAGCGGGCAAGATCGGCGTCGCACGCTGGTGTGACCTTGACCGATACCGCGTTGGGGCCGAATGACCAACTCTCCGTACGCGAGGCCACGGAGCCATCAATAAACGCCGTGGCGATAGGGCAGCCATTGCTGATTGATGCGGGTGCCGATCCAACATCTGCCACAGGGCGTGCACAGTTTTTGGCATGGTTGGCAGCCGATGCCACACTCTGGCTGCGCGATGGTGATGATGGCGAATTGCTTTGGCGCTGGCAGCCGAGCTCATGGCAGGCTTATCGCGACGCATTGCGCGATAAGTCGGCGAGCCAGCCTCAGTCGGTCAGCGCTGATGCCTTGCAGTTATGGCGCGGCGCCTCGGGCGAGCGCATTCTCTATGCGCTACAGGCCGGGCGGTTGATCGCTTTAGATCTACGCCAGCCTGAGCGGCCCATTGTATTAGCACTGACGCTTGATGATGTAGTCGTCGATAGCCTGAGCATTTTGCCGTCTGTATCTGGATCAAATGCCCCACCGGAGTTGCTGCTGGGCGTGCATCCAGTCGATACGAGCACGACACATGACATGGTGCATTTGCTGCAAATAAATGGCCGCACCGGTGAGCGTCGTTGGCAGGCCATTAGCCCAGCTGATGCGCCGCAGTGGCCTCAGCCATGGTCGTTTATCACGTGGCAGCAACGTCTGCAGGCCTATGCGGTAGATCATTTAGGGCGTATATGGCGTCTTCGGGCGAACCAGTCCGATGCCCTGTTTGAGCCGCCAACCATCATTGCTGAGACCTCAGAAAATTCCGCAGCGGTGGCGCAGATCACAAGACCAGACCTTTCCATACAGCGCGATGCCAATGGGCGCGCTCGTGTTGCCTTAACGCTGGCCGGCCAGCACGTAGCCACAGACCCTGTGCATGTGTTCGCGTGGCTCGATGAGGATCGCGAGTCACCATTGCTACTGGCTAGCCTACCACGTTGGCGTTCCGCGACTGCGCCACCGGCACATAGCATAGGCTGGCAGCGTCATTTTACCGATACATCGATGATCGGGCTATCGCCGCGCTGGCTGGCAGGACAAATCGTGTTGACAGTAGAGGCGGCATCCGCGCCGCCAGCACCGTGTTTGGCCGCACAAATAAGCACGACGCTGTATGAGCTACCGTGGCGGAAGGGCGCATCAATGGCCAAGGTGACAGAGCTTGGCAGCTCGGCAGCAGCACCAGCGGCACCAGTGGTCAGTGCAACGGGACAGCTGCACTGGTTGGGGCAAACGCAAGCTATCGCAGGGCCAACGCTGAAGGCGTATCGGCGTCGGCTAAGTAAACAGGCGGAGCCTTAAACTAGCCGGCTTTTTTCGGGGTATTGCTGCGCAGCAAGGCTTTTGCCTGTGCGGCAAGGTCCGTCATGCCCAGTGCGGTGTAGTTTTTTACTAATAGGCTAAGCGCCTCGGGAACGGCCTGGCTTTCTGGGTAGTTTTCAACCACCCAGCGTGCGCGGTTAATCACCGCCACATAGGCACCGCGGGTCTCATAATAACGCGCCACATGCAGCTCGGCTTCGGCAAACTGATTGCGCAAATACACCATGCGTTGGCGCGCATCGGCATTGTACTGGCTGTTGGGGTAGCGGGTGATGAGCTGGCGGAAGTCGTCAAAGGCGACTCGAGCTTGACCCATGTCACGATGCGCCATATTGACGGGGAGGCGCTTCAAAATCGCATCTTGGTCAATCGCGTAATTCGATAAGCCACGCAAATACAGCACATAGTCGAGGTTGGCCGACTCCGGATGCAGTCGTAAGTAGCGATCAATGGCAGCAATCGCGCTGGCGTAATCGCCCTGCATATGGCGACCATAAATAAGCTCAAGCTGCGCCTGCTCAGTGAAGTTACCCACCGGATATTGTGACTCGAGCGCTTCATAGCCAGCCACAGCAACACTGTAGTTGCCGTCTTTTAGGGCCTCATGTGCCTCGTTGTAGTAGTCGGCTTCGGTTTTAACAATAGGCTTTTGCGCGGCACACGCGGTTACTATAACAGCGGCGGCGGCGAGGGCTAAACGTGAAAGCTTTTTCATGAATTCATCCAAGATGAGCACCAAAGGTGGTGCGCGGGTACAATACCCCCTATTAAACACTAGCTCGACGAGCCCGCCAAACCATGTCGCATGCAATTTCATTAAACGCCGTTGTTCCTCCCGAGCTTGCCGGCTGCCGAATCGACCAAGCTGCGGCCACATTATTTGCTGAATACTCGCGCGAGCGGCTCAAGCAGTGGATTCACAGCGGCATGCTGACGTGTAACGGCGAGCGTAAAAAACCGAAAGAAAAAGTATTGGGCGGCGAGCAGTTAGTGATCGACGCGCAACTCGAAGAAGAGACGCAAGCGGCGCCGGAGGCTATCGACCTAGATATTATCTATGAAGATAATTACCTGATGATCATCAACAAGCCCGCGGGTTTGGTGGTGCATCCGGGCGCTGGTAATCATACCGGCACGCTAATGAATGCGTTGCTGCACCATCAGCAAAACCTAGTGCAGCTGCCGCGCGCCGGCATTGTGCATCGGCTCGACCGTGACACCACCGGGCTGATGGTCGTTGCCAAAACGTTGCCCGCGCATACCCATCTGGTCGCGCAGTTGGCGAGCAAGCAGGTCTACCGCGAATACGAAGCCGTGGCGTATGGGCAAATGACCGCCGGCGGCACAGTGGATGCGCCGATTGACCGTCACCCGCATGACCGCGTGCGCATGGCCGTGGTGCCCGGTGGCCGCAACGCCGTCACGCAATACCGTATTTTGCAGCGCTACCCGCATCACACGCATGTTCGCGTGCAGCTAGAAACCGGGCGTACGCACCAAATTCGCGTGCACATGGCGCACATTGGTCACGCCTTGGTTGGCGACCCGGTGTATGCGCGGCTGCGTTTTCCGAAAGGTGCCTCCGAGGCATTGCAAGATACCATGCGCCACTTTTCCCGGCAGGCACTGCATGCCCGGCGCTTAGGTCTCGTGCATCCGGCAACCGAAGAGCAGTGCTTGTGGGAGTCACCACTGCCGGATGACTTTGTGGCGTTATTGGCTGCTTTAAAAGCCGATGCGACGCCTGAGTAAACGCGGCCAATGAGCAACGAGTTCCCAGCACCCATCCTCGATGAGTCGCAGCTTATTCGCGCCGATTGGCCGGCACCAGCGCATGTTCACGCGTGGGTAACAACGCGCGCTGGCGGGCTCAGTCAGGCACCCTTTGATGCCCTAAATGTTGGCCTGCATGTCGATGATGACCGCCACGCGGTGCTGGATAATCGACGTCGCCTCACCGCGTTTTGTCAGGCGCGAGGCAGCCAAGGTGCGCTGCCGTGGCTGAATCAAGTGCACGGCATCACAGTGATCAATGACAACCAATGGCCAACAGCCGATTGCGCAGGAAATGAGCCACGCTGCATTGACGCAGATGCCAGCTCAACAGCGCAGGCTGGGCGCGCGCTCGTGGTCATGACGGCAGACTGCCTGCCCGTGTTTTTCACCGACTCAGCGGGCTCACGTGTTGCTCTGGCACATGCGGGCTGGCGGGGCTTGTGCGCTGGTATTATTGAAGCCACGGCAGCCACGTTTGCTCCCTCACAGACACTGATGGCCTGGCTTGGTCCGGCCATTGGCTCAGCAAGCTTCGAGGTCGGTGACAGCGTGCGCATGGCATTTCTCGACAACGCTCAGGCCTATGATGTGACCCACGCAGCAGGCCGCGATGATGAGCAGTGCGCAACCAGCGCGGCGTTTGTGGCAACCCGGCCTGGGCATTATTTAGCGGATCTTTATGCCTTGGCGCGCTTGCGCTTGCTGCGCGTGGGTGTCTCAGCGGTGTATGGTGGCAACTTCGATACATACAGCGAATCATCGCGGTTTTTCTCCTACCGGCGAGTGTCGCGCACCGGCCGCATGGCGAGCGTGATTTGGCGCACGTAAGCGCCGCCCCCTTTCAGAGCGAACACGAAGGAGTTGGCATGACGCCAATGGTTGTTATTTATCACAGTGGTTTTGGCCACACCGAACAAATTGCCCACTGCATCACCGCAGGTGCCAATCGTGTTGCCGATGTGCAGGCGCAAGCCATGTCGGTGAGCGACATCGATTGGGCGGTATTGAGCGCCGCTGAGGCCATTATTTTTGGCGCGCCGGTGTATATGGGTAGTGTCTCCGCATCATTTAAGCAGTTTATGGATGACAGCTCGCGCACGTGGTTTGCGCAGGGCTGGCAGGATAAAATCGCCGCCGGTTTTGTCAATTCCGGCGCGCTCAGCGGCGATAAGCAAGTCGCGCTACAGCAGCTACAAACCTTTGCTGGCCAGCATGGCATGGTGTGGATAAATTTTGCCTTGCAGCCCACAGGCACCGGCGCCGATGATTTAAATCGTCTTGGCTCGTATTCGGGTCTCATGACTCAAGCCGATAATGAGGCCCCAGAGCACACGCCGCCGAAAGGCGACCGCGCCACAGCCGAGGCGTTTGGTCAGCATATTGCCGAGCGCACGCAACGCTGGCAGCGCGGCGCGGCGTAGCAGCTTGTGCCGCTGTGACTGAGTAACTTTACTTGGTTTGTATATTGCCTGTTGTTGGCTCTTGAATTTTCGTCATCGCCCCCACAAATCATAAACATCACTGTTTGTTTATGAGGGCTAATCGATGCGCCTAGACCGTCTTACCGCCACCTTACAAAACGCGCTGGCCACGGCGCAGTCCACCGCCGTTGGTCGTGACCACAACAGCCTCGACCCTGTGCACCTGCTCGATGCGCTAGTCGCGCCTGCCGATAGCGCCATTGCGCCCATGATTGCGCAAGCTGGTGGTCAGCTGCCGCGCTTGCGCACCGCCATTGCCCAAGCGCTCGATGACCTGCCGCGTATTGCCAAGTCCAGTGGCGAAATGGCCCCCAATGCCGAGCTGATGCGGGTGCTTAATCTTGCCGATAAGTTAGCGCAGCAAAAAAATGACAGCTTTATTGCCAGCGAATGGGTCGTGCTCGCGTGCATCGATGCCAATACGGCGGCGGGTAAATTACTGACGCAATCGGGCCTCACGCGCGACTCACTGAGCCGTGTCATCGATAGTTTGCGTGGTGGCGAAAACGTCAATAGCGCTGGTGCCGAAGAGCAGCGCCAAGCGCTCGACAAATACACCATCGATCTCACCGAGCGGGCGCGTGCAGGCAAGCTCGATCCGGTCATTGGCCGTGATGAGGAAATCCGCCGGACCCTGCAAGTGCTATCGCGGCGCACGAAAAATAACCCCGTGCTGATTGGCGAGCCGGGCGTGGGTAAGACCGCCATTGTTGAGGGCTTGGCGCAGCGCATCGTCAACGGCGAAGTGCCCGAGAGCCTGAAATCTAAAAGCGTGTTATCGCTGGATATGGGCGCGCTGATTGCCGGGGCAAAGTTTCGCGGCGAGTTCGAAGAGCGCCTGAAGTCGGTGCTCACCGCCTTGGCCAAACGCGAAGGTCAGGTGATTTTATTTATCGATGAGATTCACACCATGGTCGGTGCGGGTAAAGCCGAAGGCGCCATGGACGCCGGCAATATGCTCAAGCCGGCATTGGCGCGCGGCGAGCTGCATTGCGTCGGTGCCACCACGCTCGATGAATACCGCCAGTACATCGAAAAAGATGCGGCGCTGGAGCGGCGCTTTCAAAAAGTCCAAGTCGATGAGCCCAGCGTGGAAGATACCGTGGCGATTTTGCGCGGCTTAAAAGAGCGCTACGAATTGCATCATGGCGTCGATATTACCGATCCGGCGATCATCGCCGCCGCGCGCTTGTCGCATCGCTACATTAGTGACCGTCAGCTGCCCGACAAAGCCATTGATCTCATTGATGAGGCGGCCTCGCGTATCCGCCTCGAAATGGATTCGCGGCCAGAGTCCATGGACAGGCTGGATCGTCGGCTTATTCAGCTAAAAATGGAACGTGAGGCACTCAAGCACGAAGACGATACCGCCTCGCAACAGCGCCTGGCGAAACTCGAAGAAGATATCCTCAAGCTTGAGCGCGAGTATGCTGATCTCGATGAGATCTGGCGCGCTGAGAAATCATCGGTGGCAGGTGCGCAGCAGGTCAAAGAGCAGCTCGAAAAAGCCCGCTGGGCATTCGATGCCGCCAAGCGCCAAGGTGATTTAGAGAAAATGTCGCAGCTACAATACGGCAGCATCCCGGAGCTCGAAAAGCAGTTGGCACAGGCGCAAAGTGGCGAGCGTCCGGAGGCCACGCTGCTGCGCAGCAAAGTCACCGAGGCTGAGATTGCCGACGTCGTGGCGCGCAGTACTGGCATCCCGGTGGCGCGCATGATGGAAGGTGAGCGCGAGAAATTATTGCGCATGGAGGCTGTACTGGCTGAGCGTGTGGTCGGTCAAGATGAGGCCGTACAGGCCGTGGCTCATGCCGTTCGGCGTTCGCGTGCCGGCCTGACTGATCCTAATCGCCCGAGTGGTTCGTTTTTATTTTTAGGCCCCACCGGCGTCGGTAAAACCGAGCTCTGTAAAGCGCTCGCAAACTTTCTCTTCGATAGCGATGACGCCATGGTGCGCATCGATATGTCTGAATTCATGGAGAAGCATTCGGTGTCACGCTTGGTCGGCGCACCGCCAGGCTATGTGGGCTATGAGTCCGGTGGCACGCTGACCGAAGCGGTGCGACGCAAACCGTATTCGGTGCTGCTGCTCGATGAGGTCGAAAAAGCCCATCCCGATGTCTTCAATGTGCTGCTGCAAGTATTAGAAGATGGTCGTTTGACCGATGGCCAAGGCCGCACCGTGGATTTTCGTAACACGCTAATCATCATGACCTCCAACCTTGGCGCGGAGATGATCCAACGCCTCACGCAAGCGGGGCAGACCGAGCAGGTACGTGCGGCGGTCATGGACGCCGTACACGGCCATTTTCGCCCGGAGTTCATCAATCGGATTGATGAGGCCGTGGTGTTTGCGCCGCTGGCCGCAGCGCAGATTCGTGCCATTGCCGCCATTCAGCTTGAGCGCTTGCGTGAGCGTTTAGCCGACCGTGAGCTGAAGCTTGAGCTTAGCCACGAAGCCATGGCGCATCTGGCGGCGGTGGGCTTTGATCCCCTGTTTGGCGCACGGCCATTGAAGCGGGCTATTCAGGCGGAGTTGGAAAATCCGCTAGCTGATCATCTGCTGCGTGGCGACTTTGCGGCTGGCGATACCATCATGGTTGACCTAGAGCAGGGCCGGTTGGTGTGTCAGCGACCTAAGTTGCATTAACTTAAGGCTTGACATCTCGCGGCTGCGCATAAAAAATGCGCAGCTTCATGGAGGGCGCCGACACGCTGACCACCCTCAGCACCTCGGCGCCAGAGCAGCGATTGCTCTGACCCAAGACGCGTACCTCGCCGTCTCTAAACGCCTGCTCGGCAATTCCCTGTGCGCACCCGCAGCCAGGTCATTGCCACCTCTACCCCGAGGTCAAGAGCACCTGCATCAGCCCCCATGAAACAAGCGCTTGTGTTACGATTCGGCCCCATTGGCGGCCGTGCACAGGCATAGCCATTCCTAAACAATAGGGTGAATTGTGGAACAGTTATCTGGCGGTCAAATGCTTATCCGCGCGCTTGCTGATGAAGGCGTGGAATTTCTTTTTGGTTACCCTGGCGGGGCGGTGCTGCATATTTACGATGCCATCTTCCAGCAGGATAAAGTCCAACATATTTTAGTGCGTCACGAACAAGCCGCCGGCCATGCTGCCGATGGCTACGCGCGTGCCACGGGCAAGGTCGGCTGCGTGCTTGTGACTTCTGGCCCCGGCGCCACGAACACGGTCACGGCCATCGCTACCGCCTATATGGATTCGATCCCGATGGTGGTGATCTCCGGTCAGGTGCCATCGAACTTAATCGGCGAAGACGCGTTTCAAGAAACCGATATGGTTGGCGTGAGCCGCCCGATTGTGAAGCACAGCTTCCAAATTCGTCACGCCAGCGAGATCGCCGGCGTGGTGAAAAAGGCCTTTCATATTGCCTCAACGGGTCGCCCCGGTCCGGTTGTCATCGACGTGCCGAAAGATTGCACTAATCCTATTGAGAAGTTTCCTTACGAATACCCCGCTAAGGTCAAACTGCGCTCGTACACGCCGCCCGGTCGTGGCCATGCTGGGCAGATCAAAAAGGCTGTCGATGAATTGCTGGCGGCGAAACGCCCCGTGATTTATGCCGGCGGCGGCGTCGTGCAGGGCAATGCCTCGGAGCTACTCACTGAGCTCGTGCGCACATTGGGCTATCCGTGCACCAACACCTTGATGGGCCTTGGTGCTTTCCCCGGCACCGACCCGCAATTTATCGGCATGTTGGGCATGCACGGCACTTATGAAGCCAATATGTCCATGCACCACAGCGACTTAATTCTCGCTGTGGGCGCGCGCTTCGATGACCGAGTGACTAACAACACGCAGAAGTTTTGCCCGAATGCGAAAATCATTCACATCGACATCGATCCGGCGGCGATCTCAAAAACCATCATGGTCGACATTCCCATTGTTGGTGCTGTGGAGCCTGTGCTCGCCGATATGCTCGCCATGGTCAAAGCCGAAGACGCCGCCAAGCCCGATGCCGAAGCGCTGAATATTTGGTGGGAGCAAATCGCGCAATGGCGTACCCGTCATGGCCTGCGCTATGAAGCGCCCGCACCAGGCGAAATGAAGCCACAGCAAGTGGTCGAAGCGCTCTATAAAGCCACCAATGGTCAGGCCTACATCACGTCCGATGTTGGTCAGCACCAGATGTTTGCCGCGCTTTATTACAAATACGACCGCCCGCGCCAGTGGATCAATTCCGGTGGCCTCGGCACCATGGGTTTTGGTTTGCCCGCCGCCATGGGCGTGAAGTTTGCCTATCCCGACGCCATGGTCTGCTGCGTCACCGGTGAAGCTTCGATTCAGATGAACATTCAAGAGCTGTCGACCTGCTTGCAGTACGGCTTGCCAGTGAAAATCATCAACATCAATAACCAGTCATTGGGCATGGTGAAGCAGTGGCAAGACATGCAGTACGAAGGTCGTCATTCGAGCTCCTACATGGGCTCGCTGCCAGACTTCGTGAAGCTCGTTGAGGCTTATGGCCACGTGGGCATGAAAATCACCGACCCCGCCGAGCTCGACAGCAAAATGGCCGAAGCAATGGCGATGACCGACAAATTGGTGTTTTTAGATATCTACGTAGACCCCAGCGAGCATGTCTACCCCATGCAAATTGCCAAGGGCTCAATGCGTGACATGTTGCTAAGCAAAACGGAGCGTACATGATCATGCGTCGTATTATTTCTCTGCTTTTAGAAAATGAACCGGGCGCCTTATCGCGCGTGGTTGGTCTGTTTTCGCAGCGTAACTACAACATCGAATCGCTGACTGTGGCGCCTACCGATGATGAAACGCTGTCACGCATCACCCTCACCACGACGGGCGATGAACACAAAATCGAGCAAATCACCAAGCAGCTCAATAAGCTGATCGAGGTGGTGAAAGTCGTTGACCTGAGCGAAGGTCAGCACATTGAGCGTGAGCTCATGCTGATCAAGGTCAAGGCTGTTGGAGCGGCGCGTGCTGAGGTTAAGCGCACGGCCGATATTTTCCGCGGCCATATTGTGGATGTAACGCCTAGCGTCTACACCATTCAGCTCACCGGACCGAGCGATAAGCTTGACGCCTTTATTGAGGCGCTGTCTGAAATCACCATTCTTGAAGTTGTGCGTACCGGTGTGTCCGGCATTGCGCGCGGCGACAAAATTCTCAGCATTTAACCGAGGAAAAACTCCATGCAAGTGTATTACGACAAAGACGCCGACCTTTCCATCATTCGTGGCATGAACGTCGCCATCATTGGCTACGGCTCACAAGGCCATGCGCACGCGCAAAACCTCACCGACTCCGGTGTCAATGTCACTGTGGGCCTGCGCAAAAATGGCGCTTCATGGCCGAAAGTGGAAGCCGCTGGCATCAAAGTCGCCGAAGTTGATGATGCCGTGAAAAATGCCGACCTGGTGATGATTTTGCTGCCAGACGAAAACATCCCCGATGTTTACGCCAACAACATCGCACCGCACATCAAGCAAGGCGCAACCTTGGCGTTCGCACACGGTTTCAACGTGCACTACAACCAAGTTGTGCCGCGCGCTGACCTCGACGTCATCATGGTGGCTCCGAAAGGTCCAGGCCACACCGTGCGCTCGGAATACCTGAAAGGCGGCGGCGTACCTTCGTTGATCGCTCTGCACCAAGATGCTTCTGGCAATGCCAAGCAAGTGGCGCTGTCGTATGCCGCTGCCAACGGTGGCACCAAAGGCGGTGTCATCGAAACCAACTTCCGCGAAGAAACCGAAACTGACTTGTTCGGCGAACAAGCGGTGCTCTGCGGCGGTGCCGTTGAGTTGGTGAAAATGGGCTTCGAGACGCTAACCGAAGCCGGTTACGCGCCCGAAATGGCCTACTTCGAGTGCTTGCACGAACTGAAATTGATTGTTGATCTGATGTACGAAGGCGGCATTGCCACCATGAACTACTCGATCTCCAACAACGCCGAATACGGCGAGTACGTGACCGGTCCAGAAGTCATCAACGAGCAATCACGTGAGGCCATGCGCAATGCCCTAAAACGCATTCAAACCGGCGAATACGCGAAAATGTTCATCTTGGAAGGTAAAACAAATTACCCCAGCATGACTGCTCGCCGTCGCTTAAACGCAGCGCATCCGGTTGAAGTCGTGGGCAGCCAATTACGCGCCATGATGCCGTGGATCTCGAAAAACAAGCTGGTCGATCAAAGCAAAAACTAAGTTTTTGCGATGTCACCTAGGCCGAGGGCTGTTTCGACAGCTTTCGGTCGCAAAAGCGCGACTTAGGTCGCGTTTTTTTTTGCTGACGCTTAAGATAGTTTTTTTCGGGAGTTTGTTATGTCACAGCGACACGATCACGATGATCATTCGGGGCTTACGTTTGAAGTAGTTGAAGATGAGCATCTGGAGGGAGGCAAAAAGGCTCGGCATCGCGGTATCTATTTATTGCCTAACCTGTTTACCACGGCGGCACTGTTTTCAGGCTTTTACGCCATCATTTCAGGCATGGGCGGCAACTATGAGTCCGCCGCCTTAGCCATTTTCCTGGCCGGTCTTTTCGATGGCATGGACGGACGTGTTGCGCGCATGACCAATACGCAAAGTGCATTTGGTGCCGAATACGACTCCTTGTCGGACATGGTCTCTTTTGGTGTTGCCCCAGCCTTAGTGATGTTCAGCTGGTCTTTGCACTCACTGGGCAAGCTCGGCTGGATCTGCGCGTTCATTTATTGTGTCGCGGCCGCCTTGCGTTTGGCCCGCTTCAATGTGCAGCTAGCCGTCGCTGATAAGCGTTACTTTATTGGTTTAGCCAGTCCACTGGCTGGCGCGATTGTGGCGGCAGTGGTGTGGGTAGGGGTTGATAACAAATTACTGGAGCAATTTCCGTCAATGGCCATTGTCTCGGCTGTTGTGATTGTCGCTTTGGGCTTCTTAATGATCTCCAATGTGAAGTATTACAGCTTCAAAGAGCTCGACCGCAGTCGCGTGCCGTTTGTGGTGATGCTGCCAATAGTGCTGATTTTTGGCATTGTGATGTACGATTTGCCCATCGGTATTTTGGCGGTTTCTGTGCTTTATGCCGTCGCCGGGCCAGTTGCGGGGCTGTGGCATCGCTGGCGCGGCGACTCGGTGTCATGAGGCGCTTCGCAAACTATCAATCGCTTACGTCAGCTTCTGTTTATTAAGCAGGCAGTCAGCAAAAGATTTACGAATAACGGTTGACGCTGCTTTTAG
>NZ_QUNR01000002.1:0-2731 GCF_003387535.1 Paraperlucidibaca baekdonensis
GCAGTAGCCATGTGAAAGTAGGTCATTGCCAGGCACCTAATGCAACAGCCCTCGTCAGAAATGACGGGGGCTTTTTGCTGTCTGGGGTTTGGAAAACCGTTGAGCCATAAATAGTGTCTTTTAAGCTATCATTTGATTTATTCCGCAACTAAACCACGGCCTTTATGTCCACCAGTCTTTTATTAGCGCTTTCCTATGAGCAGCCCACCTCTGGTGAGCGACTAGCCAAGGAGTATGGCTGCACGCGAGCAGCTATTGCTAAACGAATTAATGCCTTGCGTGACGCCGGTGTGCTCATCGATGCAATTGCGCGAGAAGGTTATCGCTATGGCTACCCCTATTGCTGGTGGCAAGACATGCTCATGCAGCGTGAAATGGCCGTTGTTGCGCCCCGATTGGCGTGGCACATTTTGCCCAGTGTTGACTCGACAAATCACTGGATGCGCGAGCACCTCAAGTCATCCGCGACAGGGCTAATGCACTTGGCCGTTAGCGACTTTCAGCGTGCAGGCCAAGGGCGTCGCGGTCGCCAATGGTTGTCTTGGCCTGGGCGGCAAATGACAGTGACCATGGGCTTAGTTTCGTCGAGCAGCCCTGTCGCCTGGGTGGGTGTGGCCATTGCCGTGGGCGTCTGTATTGCCCAAATACTAAACGCCCAGGGTTGGCCTGTTTCATTAAAATGGCCGAATGATTTATGGCTAGGTGGCGCGAAGTTGGGGGGTATTTTGATAGAAATGGATGCCATGGCGGAGGGCCCAAGCCATCTTATTATCGGTTTTGGCATTAATGAGCACGTGCTCAGTGGCGAGCGAGAAAGCTTAGCGCGCGAAGTGGCTGCCTTATCGGATGCTAAGCAGCCGTATGATCGCCATGTCTTATTGGGCCAAATAGCCGCGAGTCTGTCCACTATGCTTGAATCTTTCGCTGAGACTGGCTTAGCGCCCTGGCATGCGGCGTGGAGGCGCTTTGATGTGCTGCACGGTTGTGAGGTAAATTTTGAACGCAATGGTCAATGGCGGAGCGGTATTGCGCAAGGCATTGACGCACAGGGAGCACTGCAAATACGTCAAGGAGATGAGCTGGTGAGTTGTCATTCGGGTGAAGTGTCCGTGTGTGCTATATGAACTTGCTCATTGATCAGGGCAACACGCGTGTAAAGGCTTGTCTGTACGACGTGGATCTTCGAAAGCTTGAGGCTGTCAGTTCGATAGCAGCGCTGCAAGCCTATCTGCTAGCTCACAACTTGCCGATTGATGCTATTGCTATCGCGTCTGTGGCGTCTGTGAATGAATCGACGCAGTTGATTACGTGCCTGAAGCGAGCACTGCCTTCGGCGCGTATTTACAACGTGCATTATGATGCGCAGATACTACCGTCAGCATATCTCGAGCCGAGTCGTTTGGGTGTCGACCGTTGGTTGGCGATGCTCGCTGTGAAGGAATGCCGTGATGCGATCGTCGTCGATGCGGGTACGGCCTTTACTGTCGACGTACTGAGGGCGGGTCAGCATCTTGGCGGTTATATTTTGCCGGGCCTCGCATTGCAGCGCGATGCGTTGGCGTCTCAAACGGCCGCCGTAAATTTTCCTAAAGCCGATGTAGCAGATCTTACCATTGGTCGGCATACAGCGGCCTGCGTCGGTCACGGAAGTCTGCGTGCCTTAAACGCACTGGTGTCATCGGTGGTTGATGAATTCGGTGGCGAGTCAACTGTGGCGACGTATTTAACCGGAGGTGATGCGGCGACGTTTATGCCGCATCTCAAGGCGGAACATCGACCATTATTGGTGTTTGAGGGGTTGCAGCTAGCCCTAAGCGGGTATCTCACAAGGGGTGATCAATGAAGTCGTTGGCTATATCGTTAATGGCGGTATCCGTCCTATTGGCAGGAATTATCGTCTGGCAACAACGTGATACTGTGCAAAGTTCGCAACAGATTACGCGGGATGCGCCCTTATCACTATGGCGTGATACGCAAACGACAAAAACACCATAAATAATCGATCTGCTTGTGCGTAAAAGCAGCAATCGTAGTTGTTAGTCCTGTCTATATTCATTATTATACGCCGCCTCGTATGTATAAGCCGGTATAGCTCAGCTGGTAGAGCAACTGACTTGTAATCAGTAGGTCCCGGGTTCGACTCCTGGTGCCGGCACCACACGAGAGCGTGTAAATGTAGCGGTGTTGCAGCAAAGTGCATTGGTAGTGGTGGCCTGAATTGGTTGACATTGCTTATGTTCAAGGCAAGAATGCGCACCCTCGTAGAGGTGGGATTCCCGAGCGGTCAAAGGGATCAGACTGTAAATCTGACGCGAAAGCTTCGAAGGTTCGAATCCTTCTCCCACCACCATTACACCGTCTCGGCGGAAAGTATGCGGGTATAGTTTAGTGGTAGAACCTTAGCCTTCCAAGCTAATGGTGCGGGTTCGATTCCCGCTACCCGCTCCAGTTTTACTGGAGTATTGGAATAAAGGCTCATATAGCTCAGTAGGTAGAGCACTTCCTTGGTAAGGAAGAGGTCACCGGTTCGAATCCGGTTATGAGCTCCACATTAAATGGGCAATCGTCTAACGGGCGGTTGTCTTTTGTTGTTTGTTTACTTGGCGCATGTGCGCGTGTAGGGGAGTTGAGTCATGGCAAAGGCAAAGTTTGAACGTAACAAGCCGCACGTAAACGTCGGCACCATCGGTCACGTCGACCACGGCAAAACCACATTGACTGCTGCGATCGC
>NZ_QUNR01000002.1:2826-234415 GCF_003387535.1 Paraperlucidibaca baekdonensis
TCATGGCAAAGGCAAAGTTTGAACGTAACAAGCCGCACGTAAACGTCGGCACCATCGGTCACGTCGACCACGGCAAAACCACATTGACTGCTGCGATCGCAACCACGTGCTCGAAGCTGTATGGCGGCGAAGCCAAAGGCTACGACCAAATCGACTCGACACCTGAAGAAAAGTCACGCGGCATCACCATCAACACTGCGCACGTTGAGTACGACAGCCCAATCCGTCACTACGCGCACGTCGATTGCCCCGGTCACGCTGACTATGTGAAAAACATGATCACCGGTGCGGCTCAAATGGACGGCGCTATCCTCGTGATCGCTGCCACCGACGGCCCCATGGCGCAAACCCGTGAGCACATCCTGTTGTCACGTCAGGTTGGCGTGCCATACATCGTTGTGTTCTTAAACAAATGCGATCTGGTTGACGACGAAGAGCTGTTAGAGCTCGTTGAGATGGAAGTTCGCGAACTGCTCAGCATGTACAAATTTCCAGGCGATGAAACCCCGATCATTCGCGGTTCCGCTCTGCAAGCACTGAATGGCGAAACTTCCGAGTTCGGTACGCCAGCCATTGCTCAGCTGATTGAAACACTGGATTCCTACATTCCAGAACCCACACGCGCCATCGATAAGCCATTCTTGATGCCTATTGAAGACGTGTTCTCGATCTCCGGTCGCGGCACCGTGGTTACCGGTCGTGTTGAGCGTGGCATTGTGAAAGTCGGCGAAGAAATTGAGATCGTGGGTCTGAAAGACACCGTGAAAACGACCTGCACCGGCGTGGAGATGTTCCGCAAACTGCTCGACGAAGGTCGTGCTGGTGAGAACTGCGGCGTGTTGTTGCGCGGTACGAAGCGTGAAGACGTGCAGCGCGGTCAGGTTCTGGCCAAGCCAGGCACCATCAAGCCACACACACAGTTCGAATCCGAAATCTATGTGTTGGGTAAAGATGAAGGCGGTCGTCACACACCATTCTTCAAAGGCTACCGTCCACAGTTCTACTTCCGTACCACGGATGTGACTGGTGCGATTGAGCTGCCAGAAGGCGTTGAGATGGTCATGCCCGGCGACAACATCAAAGTCAATGTGACCTTGATTGCGCCAATCGCTATGGAAGAAGGCTTGCGCTTCGCCATCCGTGAAGGCGGTCGTACCGTCGGCGCCGGTGTTGTCGCCAAAATCTTCGCCTAAGCAGATGTAACTTGGCTCATCATCGCGTGATGATGAGCCTTTGTTTTACAGGCCAGTAGTTCAATTGGTAGAGCACCGGTCTCCAAAACCGGGTGTTGGGGGTTCGAGTCCCTCCTGGCCTGCCATTTTCAAGGCGCGGTAACGCGTTTTTGTCGTGTCTGAGAGTTTAGATTTATGACGACACCGGTCGAAACCGTTCGTGATCCGCTCAACACCATTAAGTGGGTTGTTGCATTGGTGCTGTTGGCCTCGGCTACGGTACTGAGCCGTTATTTGCCTGACATGTCTCCGGCGTTGCGCCTGCTGATGATGCTGGGTCTTGGTTTGGTGGCTCTAGTCTTGGTGTTCACGACTATTCAGGGGCGCCGCTTTGTTGATCTGCTGCGTCAAGCGCAAGTAGAAGTGCGTAAAGTTGTCTGGCCAACGCGTCCAGAAACAACGCAAACCACCCTGATTGTGCTTGGTGTGGTTTTGGTTATGTCGCTGCTGCTCTGGGGCATGGACTCTCTCTTTGGCTTCGCCATTTCCGGTGTTATTGGCTAATTAGGAGGCATTTATGAGTAAGCGTTGGTTTGTGGTGCACGCCTATTCAGGCTTCGAAAAGCAAGTGATGCGTTCATTAATTGAGCGTGTTCGTTTGGCCGAAATGGAAGATCTGTTTGGCGATATTTTGGTGCCGACAGAAGAAGTTGTGGAAATGAAAAATGGCGTTAAGCGCAAAACCGAGCGGAAGTTTTTCCCCGGTTACGTCTTAGTGCACATGGAAATGAACGACGCCAGCTGGCACTTAGTTAAAGAGTGTCCGAAAGTCATGGGCTTTATTGGTGGTAAGGCGGATAAGCCAGCGCCAATTTCTGATCGCGAAGCTGATGTGATTTTGAATCGAATCAAAACCACCGTTGACGCGCCGCGTCCCAAAACATTATTTGAGCCGGGTGAAGTGGTGCGTGTGGCTGATGGCCCGTTCGCAGACTTCAACGGCACGGTAGAAGAAGTAAATTACGAGAAGAGTCGCTTGCGCGTGGCTGTGATGATTTTTGGTCGCGCAACACCTGTCGAACTCGAGTTTACGCAGGTCGAAAAAGTTTAATCTGTAACGTTTAAGCGTTGCAGCCTCTGGCAGATGGTCTGTTGGAGACAATAGGGGAGCCGCAAGGCGCTAGCACCCACGGAGTAGTAGCATGGCAAAGAAGATTGATGCCTATATCAAACTGCAGGTTCCTGCAGGCAAGGCAAACCCATCGCCGCCCATTGGTCCAGCATTGGGTCAAAAAGGCGTGAACATCATGGAGTTCTGTAAGGCATTCAACGCGGCCACACAGAAAATGGAAGTTGGTCAGCCGATCCCTGTTGTGATCACTGTCTACTCTGACCGTTCCTTCACTTTCGTGATGAAAACACCCCCCGCGACTTACTTGCTGAAAAAGATTGTGGGCTTGAAAAGTGGTTCACCGCGTCCAAACACACAAAAGGTTGGTGTCGTTACTCGCGCTCAATTAGAAGAGATCGCCACCACCAAAAAGCCTGATTTGACAGCGGCCGATATGGACGCCGCTGTGCGTACAATCGCCGGCTCTGCCCGTTCCATGGGCCTCGATGTAGAGGGAGTTTAATCATGGCTAAGTTAAGTAAGCGTCAAGCCGCTATTAATGCCAAATTGGTGCCAGGCAAGCTCTACAGCATCGAAGAAGCCGTGAGCCTGTTGGGTGATATGCCACCAGTGAAATTCAAAGAGTCCATCGATGTGTCGGTGAACTTGGGTATCGATCCACGTAAATCTGATCAAGTGGTTCGTGGCGCTACCGTGTTGCCAGCTGGTACCGGTAAAACGGTTCGCGTGGCTGTGTTTGCTCAGGGCGCCAATGCCGAAGCAGCAAAAGCTGCCGGTGCAGATGTTGTTGGCTTCGATGATCTCGCCGAGTCAATTCAGGGCGGCAGCTTAGATTTCGACGTTGTTATTGCTTCGCCAGATGCCATGCGTGTTGTTGGTAAGCTCGGTACGATCTTGGGCCCACGTGGCTTAATGCCTAACCCCAAAGTCGGCACAGTGACTCCAGATGTCGCCACGGCCGTTAAAAATGCGAAAGCTGGTCAAGCGCGCTACCGTGTTGATAAAGGCGGTATTATTCATGCCGCAGTTGGTCAATTAGGCTTTAGCAGCGATGCTATTCGCCAAAACGTTGAGGCATTGGTTTCCGACTTAAAGAAAGCCAAGCCTGCGACCAGCAAAGGTGTTTACCTGCAAAAAGTGACGTTATCGACAACCATGGGTCCTGGCCTGTCGATCGACTTGTCGAACTTAGCGGTATAACGAATACAAGATGAGTTGAGTCACAAGCTCAGCTCATTTCGGTACTTTGAAAGTCGTCTGTTGATAGACGAGCGTCAAAGACCACAGGCGTTCTCGGTGTAAGAGAACTTAATCCACCAGCCTGGGTAGACGCGGTGTGGTTTCAAGCTGAAGAGCTCTGTAACCCCCGCGTGCAGCATTGCTGCAAATGGGGTCGGCGGATTCTCCGCCGATAGACTGAAGTTAAGGAGGTTACAGTGACTCTGCGACTAGATGATAAAAAAGAAATCGTTATTGCCGTCAATAAAGCGGCAACCGAGGCCTTTGCTGCAGTCGTTGCCGACTACCGTGGCTTGACCGTTGGGCAGTTAACTCAGCTCCGCGCACAAGCTCGTGAAAAGTCCGTGTACTTACGTGTTGTGCGTAACACATTGGCTCGTCGTGCGCTGACAGGCACTGCTTTTGAGGTATTAGACGCCTCACTAGTTGGGCCAACAATCATTGCTTTGTCTATGGACGAAAACGATATGGGTGCTGCTGCTCGTATTTTCCAAGACTTCCGCAAGGATTTCCCGAAAGCACCACTAGCAGTTAAAGCCTTGTCAATTGACGGCAAACTCTACGGTGCAGGCGACATTGATGTAGTGGCTAAGCTGCCGAACCGCGAGCAAGCCCTCTCTATGTTTGCGTCGGTACTGCAAGCACCAATCTCGAAGTTCGCCCGACTGATTACGTCGGTCAAAGAACAGAAAGAAGCAGCCTAATCGCTGCTTGAATCACACACCTATATAAACCCTATTGGGAGATTGAACATGGCTCTGTCCAAAGACGATATTCTGAATGCCGTAGCTGAAATGACCGTGATGGAACTGGTCGACCTGATTTCGGCTGTTGAAGAAAAGTTCGGTGTTTCTGCCGCTGCCGTTGCTGTTGCAGCAACTGGTGGTGCAGGCGCTGCTGCTGAAGAAGAGCAAACAGAATTCAATGTTGTGTTGGCTAGCTTCGGTGCTAACAAAGTGGCCGTTATTAAAGCCGTTCGTGGCATCACCGGCTTGGGCTTGAAAGAAGCCAAAGATCTGGTTGAAGCAGCACCAAAGGCTGTGAAAGAAGGCGTGTCGAAAGACGAAGCCGAAGATGTGAAAAAGCAACTGGAAGAAGCTGGCGCCACCGTCGAAGTCAAGTAAGTCTTGGCTACAGACGCGGTGCGGGCTTAGCCCAGTACGCTGCACGGCTGGAGGCTCGCCGAGCCTCCGGCCTTTTTCCGTTTTAATATGCGCTAGTGTATTAAACGGAGCACAGGTCGCCGAGTGCCGGCCTGAGCGGTTGCCCAGGCAACCTTTCAGGCCGTCACTTTGCCGTATGAAAGTGACGCCTTTTCGAGGCTCAAGCATAGTTGAGGACCCAGATGGCATACTCTTACACCGAGAAGAAACGCATCCGAAAGAACTTCGGAAAGCTCCCCGCACTGATGGATGTGCCCTACTTACTGGCAATTCAGGTCGACTCGTATCGAGCCTTCCTGCAAGACGGTAAAACGCCGAAAGCACGCGAAGACCTTGGTCTGCAAGCCGCGTTTCGTTCAGTGTTTCCAATCGCCAGCTATTCCGGTAATGCGGCTCTAGAGTTTGTTGAATACGCTCTCGGCACGCCGGTATTTGATGTCCGTGAATGTGTGCTGCGTGGTGTCACCTACGCCGCCCCATTGCGCGTGAAAATTCGTCTGATTATTTATGATCGCGAAGCATCAACAAAAACCATTAAAGACATTCGCGAACAAGAAGTCTATATGGGCGAAATGCCCTTAATGACTGAAAACGGTACCTTTGTGATCAATGGCACCGAGCGTGTCATCGTGTCGCAGTTGCACCGTTCGCCAGGCGTTTTCTTTGACCATGACAAGGGTAAAACCCACTCATCGGGCAAGCTGCTCTATAACGCGCGCATTATTCCTTACCGTGGTTCGTGGTTGGACTTTGAGTTTGACCCGAAAGATCTGGTGTTCGCGCGTATTGACCGTCGTCGTAAATTGCCGGCCACTATTTTGCTGCGCGCACTGGGTTACAGTTCCGAAGAAATGCTGGACATGTTCTTCGAGTCTAGCCACATTGCTGTTAGCGCGGATGGCTTTAAGCTTGATCTGATCGCCGAGCGTCTGCGTGGTGAGACGGCGCTATTTGATATCGTTGCCAAAGGTAAAACCATTGTTGAGTCGGGCCGTCGTATTACGGCGCGCCACATTCGCGACATTGAAAAAGCCGGCTTAACGCAGCTTGATGTACCTGCCGAATACCTATTCGGTAAAGTCTTGTCTCATAACGTGGTTGACACAAAAACCGGTGAGCTGCTTGCCGAGTGCAACAGCATTATTACCGATGAGCTGCTGAAAAAAGCGGTTCAGGGTGGCATCACCAGCATCAGCATTTTGTACACCAACGATCTCGATCGTGGCCCATTCATTTCCGATACGCTGCGTTCAGATCCCGCACGCTCCGAGCTTGAAGCGCTTGTCGAAATCTATCGCATGATGCGCCCAGGCGAGCCGCCCACCAAAGAGGCTGCTGAGAACTTATTCAAGAATCTGTTCTTCTCGCCTGAGCGCTATGACCTGTCTAATGTCGGTCGTATGAAGTTCAATCGTCGCTTAAACCGCGATTCAGACTTCGGCGATGGCGTGCTGTCGCGTGATGACATCGTTGATGTCTTGAAGGCAATGATCGGTATTCGTAACGGTAAAGGCGAAGTCGACGATATCGATCACCTCGGCAACCGTCGCATCCGTTCGGTTGGTGAGATGGCGGAAAACCAATTCCGTGTCGGTCTGGTGCGTGTTGAGCGTGCGGTCAAAGAGCGTCTGTCGATGGCTGAGTCCGACAACCTCATGCCGCAAGACTTGATCAACGCCAAGCCTGTTTCTGCTGCCATCAAAGAGTTCTTTGGCTCCTCGCAGCTGTCGCAGTTCATGGACCAAAACAACCCGCTCTCTGAAATCACCCACAAGCGTCGTGTATCTGCACTTGGCCCGGGCGGTTTGACACGTGAGCGTGCCGGCTTTGAAGTGCGTGACGTTCACCCCACGCATTATGGTCGTGTTTGCCCGATTGAGACGCCTGAAGGTCCAAACATTGGTCTGATCAACTCGCTGTCGAGCTTTGCGCGCACCAACGAATATGGCTTCCTCGAGTCGCCCTATCGTAAAGTCATTGACGCCAAAGTGACTGATGACTACGTCTATTTGTCAGCTATTGAAGAGGCCGAGCAGGTCATTGCTCAGGCCGATTCGCAAGTCGACAAAAAAGGCGTGCTGGTTGGTGATTTAGTGGCCGTGCGCCATAAAAACGAATTCACCGTGATGGCACCGGAGAAAGTCACCTATATGGACGTGTCGCCACGTCAGGTGGTTTCGGTTGCTGCCTCGCTGATTCCATTCTTGGAGCACGATGACGCAAACCGCGCGCTCATGGGTTCCAACATGCAACGTCAAGCGGTGCCCACGCTGCGTGCCGACAAACCATTGGTTGGTACTGGCATGGAGCGCTATGTGGCGCGCGACTCCGGCGTCTGCGTGGTCGCAAAGCGTGGCGGCGTGATCGACTATGTCGATGCGGCGCGTATCGTTGTGCGTGTTCGTAATGAAGAAGTGGTGATGGGTGAGGCCGGTGCCGACATCTATAACCTAACCAAATACACCCGCTCAAACCAAAATACCTGCATCAACCAACGCGCTTTGGTTAATGTCGGTGATGCAGTTGAGATTGGCGATATTCTTGCCGACGGTCCATCGGTCGATATGGGTGAGCTAGCGCTTGGCCAAAACATGCGTGTGGCATTTATGCCATGGAATGGCTACAACTTCGAAGACTCGATCTTGTTGTCTGAGCGCGTGGTGCAGGATGACCGCTTCACCTCGATTCACATTCAAGAGTTGTCATGTATTGCGCGTGACACGAAGTTGGGCTCCGAAGAAATTTCGGCAGACATCCCCAATGTCGGTGAAGCCGCGCTATCCAAGCTTGATGAATCAGGCATTGTCTATATCGGTGCTGAAGTAAACGCCGGTGACATTCTGGTCGGTAAAGTCACGCCAAAAGGCGAGACTCAGCTGTCGCCAGAAGAAAAATTGCTACGTGCCATCTTTGGCGAAAAAGCTAGCGACGTGAAAGACTCGTCATTGCGCGTACCGAGCGGCACCAAAGGTACCGTCATCGACGTGCAAGTCTTCACACGTGATGGCATTGAGAAGGATGAGCGTGCCAAAGCCATTGAGAAAGAACAGCTCGATGACTATCGCAAAGATTTGAAAGAAGAGTATCGAATCTTTGAAGAGGCGACCTCGTCACGTCTGCGTGAAGTTTTGGTCGGCCAGAAAGTTCACGGTGGTGCGGGCCTGAAAAAGGGCGCGACCATCACGGATACTGACTTAGCTGATTTAGAGCTGGCAACATGGTTTGAGATTCGTCCAGCCGAAGATGGCGTCGCCGAAGAGCTAGAGCGTGCGCAAGCCTTCTTGGCGGAGCGTCAAGCCGATATCGAAGCTAAGTTTGAAGACAAAAAACGCAAAATCATGACCGGCGATGACCTCGCCCATGGTGTGCTGAAAGTCGTTAAAGTCTATCTGGCGGTGAAGCGTCGCATTCAGCCCGGTGACAAAATGGCTGGTCGTCACGGCAACAAAGGTGTCGTCTCCATCATCATGCCGGTTGAAGATATGCCGCACGATGAGCATGGCGAGCCGGTCGATATCGTGCTCAACCCGCTCGGTGTTCCATCGCGTATGAACGTCGGTCAGATTCTTGAGACGCACTTGGGCTGGGCCGCGAAAGGTCTGGGTCAACGCATCGGCGAGATGCTCGACGAGCAGCGTAAAGTCGCTGAAGTACGTAAGTACCTTGAGCAAATTTACAACGGCGTTGGTGGTCAGCAAGAAGACTTGAACTCGATGAGCGATGACGAAGTCGTGGCCATGTCGAAAAACCTGCGCGGCGGTGTACCCATCGCCACGCCAGTTTTCGACGGTGCTCATGAAAACGAAATCAAGTCGCTGCTGAAGCTCGCGGGCCTCAATGAAAATGGCCAGCAATGGCTCTATGATGGCCGCACCGGCGAGCGTTTTGATCGTCAAGTGACTGTTGGCTATATGTACATGCTCAAGCTCAACCACTTGGTCGATGACAAAATGCATGCGCGTTCCACGGGGTCGTACTCCTTGGTCACGCAGCAGCCATTGGGTGGTAAAGCACAGTTCGGTGGTCAGCGTTTCGGGGAGATGGAGTGCTGGGCGTTGCAAGCCTACGGCGCCGCCTACACCCTGCAAGAAATGCTCACCGTGAAGTCCGACGATGTGAATGGTCGTACGCGCGTCTACAAAAATATTGTCGACGGCGATCACCGCATGGACCCAGGCATGCCGGAATCTTTCAACGTATTGGTGAAAGAAATCCGCTCGCTGGGTATCAATATGGAATTGGACAACGAATAAGCCGGACGCGTGGTGGTGGCTCAGTGAGCCACCACCTCCATATGTTGCTTTGGGAGAATTGCCTTGAAAGATCTGCTCAGCCAACTGCGCAACCAGGGTCAGGTGGTCGAAGAATTCGATCGCATCCGTATTGCTCTGGCATCGCCAGAAATGATTCGTTCGTGGTCCTTTGGCGAAGTAAAAAAGCCAGAGACCATTAACTATCGCACCTTTAAGCCAGAGCGTGATGGCCTGTTCTGCGCGAAAATCTTTGGCCCAATCAAAGACTATGAGTGCTTGTGCGGTAAGTACAAGCGCATGAAGTTCCGCGGCGTGATCTGCGAGAAATGCGGCGTTGAAGTCACTATGGCGAAAGTGCGTCGTGAGCGCATGGGCCACATCGAGTTGGCCTCACCAACCGCGCACATCTGGTTCTTGAAATCGCTGCCGTCGCGTATCGGCCTGCTGCTCGATATGACATTGCGTGACATCGAGCGCGTGCTGTATTTCGAAAGCTTTATTGTTATTGATCCCGGCATGACCACATTAGAAAAAGGTCAGCTGCTCAATGATGAAGAATATTACACCGCGCTTGAAGAACACGGCGATGAATTCGATGCGCGCATGGGTGCTGAAGCGATTCAGCTGCTCTTGGCCGACATCGACTTGCCCTCGGAAATCACACGCCTGCGTGAAGAGATCCCAGCGACCAACTCTGAGACGAAGCTGAAAAAGCTCTCGAAGCGTCTGAAGTTGGTGGAGTCGTTTGATAACTCAGGCAATAAGCCCGAGTGGATGGTGCTTACTGTGCTGCCCGTGCTGCCGCCGGACCTGCGTCCGTTGGTGCCGCTCGATGGTGGCCGTTTTGCGACCTCTGACTTAAACGATCTTTATCGTCGCGTCATTAACCGTAACAACCGCCTCAAGCGCCTGCTCGATTTGAGCGCGCCTGACATCATCGTGCGTAATGAAAAACGCATGTTGCAAGAAGCGGTTGATGCCTTGCTCGACAACGGTCGTCGCGGTCGTGCCATCACCGGCACCAACAAGCGCCCGCTGAAATCTTTGGCCGACATGATCAAAGGTAAGCAAGGTCGTTTCCGTCAAAACTTGCTCGGTAAGCGCGTTGACTACTCGGGCCGTTCGGTGATCACCGTTGGTCCTACTCTGCGTCTGCATCAATGCGGTCTGCCGAAGAAAATGGCGTTGGAGCTATTCAAGCCGTTCATTTTTGGCAAGCTACAAGCCCAAGGTTTGGCGACAACGATTAAAGCTGCGAAGAAAATGGTTGAGCGCGAAACCCCAGAGGTTTGGGATATTCTCGCCGACGTGATTCGCGAACATCCCGTCATGCTCAACCGTGCGCCAACACTTCACCGTCTTGGCTTACAAGCGTTTGAGCCGGTGTTGATTGAAGGTAAAGCCATCCAGCTGCACCCACTCGTCTGTACGGCATTTAACGCCGACTTCGACGGTGACCAAATGGCTGTACACGTGCCGTTGACCATTGAAGCGCAGCTCGAAGCGCGCGCGCTGATGATGTCGACCAATAACATTCTGTCGCCTGCCAACGGTGAGCCGATCATTGTGCCGTCGCAAGACGTGGTGCTCGGTCTTTACTACATCACGCGTGATCGTGTGAATGGTAAAGGCGAGGGCATGATCTTCGCTGACTACAACGAAGTCACCCGTGCATTGGCCAACAAAGCCGTGGAAATCCACGCACGCATTAAAGTGCGTGTGCTGGAAGTGACCATCGACGAAGAAGGCAATAAAATTGAGCGCAAATTCTTGGCCGACACCACGCCAGGTCGTTGCATGCTCTGGAACATCGTACCGAAAGGTCTGCCGTTTGATTTGATCAACCAGGCCATGACCAAAAAGAATATCTCGCGTTTGCTCAACAGTTGTTATCGCGTGCTGGGCTTGAAAGACACGGTAATCTTTGCCGACCAACTGATGTACTTGGGCTTTGCACAAGCCACGTACTCGGGCGTGTCGGTGGGCATGGAAGACATGGTCATCCCTGCCGAGAAAGAAACCATCATCAACGCCGCTGAAGAAGAGGTGCGCGAAATCGAAGCCCAGTTCGGCTCCGGGTTGGTGACCAAAGGCGAGCGTTACAACAAAGTCGTCGATATCTGGTCGCGTACCAACGAGTTGGTCGCTAAGGCCATGATGGACAACCTCTCCACCGAGAGCGTGCAAGCTAAAGATGGCAGCATGGAAGAACAGAAATCGTTCAACTCCATCTACATCATGGCCGATTCTGGCGCTCGTGGCTCGGCCGCGCAGATTCGTCAGCTCGCCGGTATGCGTGGTCTGATGGCTAAGCCCGATGGCTCCATCATTGAGACACCCATTAAGGCGAACTTCCGCGAAGGTCTGACGGTTCTTCAGTACTTCATCTCGACCCACGGCGCGCGTAAAGGTTTGGCCGATACCGCGTTGAAAACCGCGAACTCGGGCTACCTGACTCGTCGTTTGGTTGACGTGGCGCAAGATTTGGTTGTTACCGAAATCGATTGCGGCACAGAAAATGGCGTCTTGATGACACCGCTGATTGAAGGCGGCGATATCGTTGAGCCACTGCGCGAGCGCGTATTGGGTCGTGTCACAGCCAGCGATTTGTTAGTGCCAGGCAGCGATGAAGTGTTCGCACCTAAAGGCACATTGCTCGATGAGCGTTGGGTCGATCGCCTAGAAGCCGTTGGTATCGACGAGGTCTATGCTCGTTCAGTGATTTCCTGCGATACCCGTTTTGGTGTCTGCTCGATGTGCTATGGCCGTGACTTGGCGCGTGGTCATCGCGTCAATATCGGCGAAGCTATCGGCGTTATGGCAGCGCAGTCTATTGGTGAGCCAGGTACTCAGCTCACCATGCGTACTTTCCACATCGGTGGTGCGGCGAGCCGTGCCTCGGCCGTGTCGAGCGTGCAAGTGCGCAACGACGGTAAAGTTCGTTTCCACAACATTAAGCTGGTGCAGCAAGCCAGTGGTAATTTGGTGGCGGTGTCACGTTCCGGTGAGATCGGTATTGCCGATTCGCGTGGCCGTGAGCGTGAGCGCTACAAGCTGCCCTATGGCGCGTTGATCACGGTGGCCGATGGCGAAGAAGTCAAAGGCAGCCAAACCGTTGCCACATGGGATCCGCACACTCACCCCATCGTCACTGAGCTGGCCGGTAAGGTGAAGTTTGTCGACATGGAAGATGGCCTGACGGTGCGCTATCAGACCGATGAGCTCACCGGCCTGACCAACATCGAGATTATGGACCCGAAAGATCGTCCAGCGGCAGGTAAAGAGCTGCGTCCAGCCATTCGTTTGGTCGATGCTAAAGGCAACATTATTAACATCGAAGGCAGTGACCAGCCGGCGCAATACTTCTTGCCATCGGAGTCGATTACGGCGCTGCAAGATGGTGCGATGGTCGGTATTGGTGACGTGATCGGTCGTATTCCACAGGAATCATCGAAAACGCGTGACATCACTGGTGGTCTGCCACGCGTCGCGGACTTGTTTGAAGCACGTAAGCCAAAAGAGCCCGCGATCTTGGCGGAAGTCAGTGGCATCGTGAGCTTTGGTAAAGAAACCAAAGGCAAGCACCGCTTAGTTATCACGCCAGATGACAACGCTGAGGTTTACGAAGAGCTGATTCCAAAATGGCGTCAACTCAACGTCTTCGAAGGTGAGCGTGTCTCGCGTGGTGAGGTTGTCTCCGATGGCCCGCAAAACCCACATGACATCTTGCGCTTGAAAGGCGAGACCGCGCTGGCGACCTATATCGTCAACGAAGTCCAAGATGTCTACCGTTTGCAGGGTGTGAAAATCAACGACAAGCACATTGAAGTGATTATTCGTCAAATGTTGCGCAAAGTTGAAATCACCGAGAATGGCGATAGCTCGTTTATTCAGGGTGAGCAAATGGAGCTGGCTCGCGTGCTCGACGAAAATGAAGTGCTCAATGGCATGGATAAGTTCGGCGCCAAGTTCCAGCGCGTGTTGATGGGTATTACCAAGGCATCGTTGTCAACTGAGTCGTTTATCTCGGCAGCGTCGTTCCAAGAAACCACGCGTGTGCTTACCGAAGCAGCCGTTACCGGTAAAGAAGATGACCTTCGCGGCTTGAAAGAAAACGTCGTGGTTGGACGTCTGATTCCTGCCGGTACGGGTTTTGCGTATCACGCACAACGTCGTCAGCAGCGCTTAGAGGCCAAGGTCGTTGACCAAGGACCAAGCGCCGCCGATGTAGAACAGGCCTTGTCTGAAGCACTCAATTCTGCTGAAGACTAAGGTTGATGCGAGTAGGCAGGCGTCTTGACGGGCGCTTGCGCTGCTCATAGAATGCGCAACCCTGAAATGGAGCCAGTTGGCTCTTTTTCAGTTGCGTAAAATTAACGGGAGAGAACAGGCCGCTATGGCAACAACTAACCAATTGATCCGTAAGGGTCGCTTGGCACTGGTCGAAAAGTCCGGTGTTCCAGCATTGAAAGGCAGCCCGCAACGTCGCGGCGTCTGCACCCGCGTTTATACAACAACGCCTAAAAAGCCTAACTCGGCGCTGCGTAAAGTGTGCCGTGTGCGCTTAACGACAGGTTTCGAGGTCAGCTCTTACATCGGTGGCGAAGGCCACAACTTGCAAGAGCACAGCGTTGTATTGATCCGTGGCGGTCGTGTTAAAGACTTGCCCGGTGTGCGTTATCACACTGTTCGTGGTTCGCTTGATTGCGCTGGCGTTAAAGGCCGCATGCAGTCGCGCTCCAAGTACGGTGCCAAGCGTCCTAAGAAGTAATTCTTAAGTCGCAGTAAGGCCGGGCAGAATTTCTCTCGTCCCGGAAACCCCTGAAGCTTTATAAAGGTTTACAGAGTCATGCCAAGAAGAAGAGTAGTAGCAGCACGTGAAATCCTCCCGGATCCAAAGTTCGGAAGCCAAACCCTCGCTAAGTTCATGAACCAAGTGATGGAGTCTGGTAAGAAATCGACCGCTGAGTCGATTGTTTACGGTGCTTTGGATCGCGTTGTTGAGAAAAACAAAAGCAATCCAGTCGAGTTTTTCGAAACAGTTCTGGAAAAGCTTCGTCCAATGGTCGAGGTTAAAGCTCGCCGTGTTGGTGGTGCCACATACCAAGTGCCAATGGAAGTACGCCCCTCCCGTCGTACTGCATTGGCTATGCGTTGGTTGGTGGAATCAGCACGTAAGCGCTCAGAAAAAACCATGGCTCTGCGTTTAGCTGGTGAGTTGCTCGATGCCCACGAAGGCAAAGGCGCGGCTATCAAGAAGCGTGAAGACGTTCACCGTATGGCCGAGGCTAACAAAGCTTTCGCGCACTACCGTTTCTAATCTTGGCCTGAGGAGACTCACGTGGCTAGAAATACCCCGCTAAACCTATACCGAAATATCGGTATTTCGGCGCACATTGACGCCGGCAAAACAACGACCACCGAGCGTATTCTGTTTTACACCGGTGTGAACCATAAACTCGGCGAAGTTCACGATGGCGCTGCCACCATGGACTGGATGGAACAAGAGCAAGAACGCGGTATTACCATTACCTCAGCAGCAACGACTTGCTTCTGGTCAGGTATGGCAAGCCAGTTCGAAAAGCACCAAATCAACATCATTGATACCCCAGGCCACGTTGACTTCACCATTGAAGTTGAGCGTTCTATGCGTGTGCTCGATGGTGCTTGCATGGTTTATTGCGCGGTTGGTGGTGTGCAGCCACAGTCGGAGACTGTGTGGCGCCAGGCCAACAAGTACAAAGTACCTCGTTTGGCGCTGGTCAACAAAATGGACCGTACAGGTGCCAATTTCTTCCGCGTTGTTGAGCAGATGAAAACGCGTCTGGGCGCCAGCCCGGTGCCTATGGTTGTCCCCATTGGTGCTGAAGAAAATTTCGAAGGCGTGGTTGATCTGGTTGGCATGAAAGCCATCTATTGGGATGAAGCCAGCCAAGGTATGAAATTTGACGAGCGCGATATTCCTGCTGAACTGCTTGACGAGTGCAATACCTGGCGTGAAAACCTCGTTGAGACAGCTGCCGAAGCGTCTGAAGAGCTCATGAATGAGTACTTGGAGAATGGCGAGCTGAGCAACGAGCAGATTCACAAAGCTATTCGTATGCGTACATTGGCGGGTGAAATTCAGCCGATGTTCTGTGGTACTGCGTTTAAAAACAAGGGCGTGCAGTTGATGTTGGATGCGGTAATTCGTTACCTGCCAGCCCCCAACGATGTCGCTGACGTGGTGGGTATTCTCGACGACAAGGCTGAAACTGAAGCCAAGCGTAAGTCGTCTGACGAAGAGCCATTCTCGGCCTTGGCTTTCAAAATCATGAACGATAAGTTCGTTGGTAACTTGACCTTCGTGCGTGTCTATTCGGGTGTGCTGAAATCTGGTGGCGCAGCCTGGAACCCCGTGAAGTCCAAGAAAGAGCGTATCGGTCGTATCTTGCAGATGCACGCTAACCAGCGTGAAGAAATCAGCGAAATTCGTGCCGGCGATATTGCCGCACTCGTTGGCTTAAAAGATGTCACTACGGGTGACACGCTGTGCGACGAAACCGACATCATCACGCTTGAGCGTATGGAGTTCCCTGAGCCGGTTATTTCGGTTGCTGTGGAGCCCAAAACTAAAGCTGACCAAGAGAAAATGTCGATCGCTTTGGGTCGCTTAGCGAAAGAGGATCCATCTTTCCGCGTGCGCACAGACGAAGAATCAGCGCAAACGATTATCTCCGGTATGGGTGAGCTTCACCTTGATATTCTGGTGGATCGTATGCGTCGTGAATTCGGCGTTGAGGCAAATATCGGTAAGCCACAGGTTGCCTATCGCGAAACGATCCGCTCTGCGGTCGACACCGAAGGCAAGTTTGTGCGTCAGTCGGGTGGTCGCGGTCAGTATGGTCACGTGCTGCTTCGTCTCAAGCCTATTTATGGCGACGAAGAAGGCGTGGACTACAAGTTCATTGAAGAAGTTGTTGGTGGTACGGTGCCAAAAGAGTATTTCGGCGCTGTCGACAAAGGTATTCAAGAGCAAATGGCTAACGGCGTGCTCGCTGGCTACCCAATCGTTGGTATTCAAGCCACGCTGTATGACGGCTCGTATCACGACGTTGACTCCAACGAAATGGCCTTCAAAATCGCAGCCAGCATGGGCTTCAAGCGTGGCTTCATGGACGCTGATCCGGTATTGCTCGAGCCCTTGATGAAAGTCGAAGTGGAAACACCTGAAGACTATATGGGTGACATCATGGGTGACTTGAGTCGTCGTCGCGGTAACTTGCAGGGCATGGAAGATTTGCCCGGCGGTGCCAAGTCGATTCGTGCAGAAGTGCCCTTGTCAGAAATGTTTGGCTACGCCACCGACATGCGTTCGATGTCACAAGGCCGTGCCACATTTACCATGGAGTTCGGCAAGTACGCAGAAACACCGAAAAACGTGGCTGATGCAATCATTACCAAGTACACCGCTAAGCGTAGCGCTGGCGAATAAGCAACCTGGGCGTCGCCTCCGCTAATTGGGTGCGGCGCTATACAGAACTTTTGAGGATATAAAAAATGGCAAAGGCAAAGTTTGAACGTAACAAGCCGCACGTAAACGTCGGCACCATCGGTCACGTCGACCACGGCAAAACCACATTGACTGCTGCGATCGCAACCACGTGCTCGAAGCTGTATGGCGGCGAAGCCAAAGGCTACGACCAAATCGACTCGACACCTGAAGAAAAGTCACGCGGCATCACCATCAACACTGCGCACGTTGAGTACGACAGCCCAATCCGTCACTACGCGCACGTCGATTGCCCCGGTCACGCTGACTATGTGAAAAACATGATCACCGGTGCGGCTCAAATGGACGGCGCTATCCTCGTGATCGCTGCCACCGACGGCCCCATGGCGCAAACCCGTGAGCACATCCTGTTGTCACGTCAGGTTGGCGTGCCATACATCGTTGTGTTCTTAAACAAATGCGATCTGGTTGACGACGAAGAGCTGTTAGAGCTCGTTGAGATGGAAGTTCGCGAACTGCTCAGCATGTACAAATTTCCAGGCGATGACACCCCGATCATTCGCGGTTCCGCTCTGCAAGCACTGAATGGCGAAACTTCCGAGTTCGGTACGCCAGCCATTGCTCAGCTGATTGAAACACTGGATTCCTACATTCCAGAACCCACACGCGCCATCGATAAGCCATTCTTGATGCCTATTGAAGACGTGTTCTCGATCTCCGGTCGCGGCACCGTGGTTACCGGTCGTGTTGAGCGTGGCATTGTGAAAGTCGGCGAAGAAATTGAGATCGTGGGTCTGAAAGACACCGTGAAAACGACCTGCACCGGCGTGGAGATGTTCCGCAAACTGCTCGACGAAGGTCGTGCTGGTGAGAACTGCGGCGTGTTGTTGCGCGGTACGAAGCGTGAAGACGTGCAGCGCGGTCAGGTTCTGGCCAAGCCAGGCACCATCAAGCCACACACACAGTTCGAATCCGAAATCTATGTGTTGGGTAAAGATGAAGGCGGTCGTCACACACCATTCTTCAAAGGCTACCGTCCACAGTTCTACTTCCGTACCACGGATGTGACTGGTGCGATTGAGCTGCCAGAAGGCGTTGAGATGGTCATGCCCGGCGACAACATCAAAGTCAATGTGACCTTGATTGCGCCAATCGCTATGGAAGAAGGCTTGCGCTTCGCCATCCGTGAAGGCGGTCGTACCGTCGGCGCCGGTGTTGTCGCCAAAATCTTCGCCTAAGCATAAGAGCCCCAGCGCATGTCATGTGCTGGGGCCTTGTTAAGCGAGTCAGTCGTTATAGCGAGTGGCAGTAGAAATAAATCAGATATCCCTTGCGGATATCATCTGCAGCCATTATTATGCGCCACCCAAGATATTTGGGTGAACACCTAGGGCATCGTTCCTGGGCCGGTTTTTAGGAGTCTTCTATTAGTTAGCAAGCTAGTAGTGGGCTAGTTTTTTTTTGCTTTGGAGTTGCTGGAATGGCTAACCAGAGAATCCGCATCCGCCTGAAAGCGTTCGATCATCGCCTGATCGACCAGTCGGCGCTCGAGATTGTGGAAACCGCGAAACGTACTGGGGCGCAAGTGTGTGGCCCTATCCCGATGCCTACACGCATCGAGCGTTTCAACGTACTGTCATCGCCGCACGTCAATAAAGACGCACGCGATCAGTATGAAATTCGCACCCATAAGCGCTTGGTTGACATTGTTCAGCCTACCGACAAAACCGTCGATGCGCTGATGAAATTGGACCTCGCTGCTGGCGTAGACGTCCAAATCAGCTTGGGTTGATCGTTCAGCAGAAGGTCTCCTCTGAGACAGTGTGCCAAAGAGGTCTGAATACATGGCTATTGGATTAGTCGGTCGTAAATGTGGGATGACGCGCGTTTTCACAGAAGCAGGTGTTTCGGTGCCGGTGACTGTGATCGAAGTCGATCCAAACCGCATTACGCAAATCAAATCGCTCGAAAGCGATGGTTATCAAGCGGTGCAAGTAACAGCGGGCGAGCGTCGTGCTTCGCGCGTTACGAAAGCAATGGCTGGTCACTTCGCTAAAGCAAACGTAGCAGCTGGTCGTGGCGTGTGGGAATTCCGCGTTGCTGGCGATGAAGCTGCTGAGTTGGCAATTGGTGGTGAGTTGACTGTGGCGCTTTTCGAAGCTGGCCAAGTGGTTGACGTCACTGGTACATCGAAAGGTAAAGGTTTCCAAGGCGGTGTTAAGCGCTGGAATTTCCGTACCCAAGATGCCACGCACGGTAACTCTGTGTCGCACCGCGTGCACGGCTCCACCGGTCAGAATCAAAGCCCAGGTAAAGTCTTTAAGGGCAAGAAAATGGCTGGCCACATGGGTGCCGAGCGCGTCACCGTTCAAGGTCTGGAAGTCGTATCGATTGATGCAGAGCGCAATGTGCTCGTCATCAAAGGTGCTGTGCCGGGCGCAACCGGTAATGACGTTATCGTACGTCCGACCGTGAAGGCCTGAGGAGAATAACGTGAACCTCAAGACTGTATCCGGGTCCGCCGTTGAGCTCTCCGAAGTTGCATTCGGCAAAGAGTTTAACGAAGCCCTAGTGCACCAAGTGGTTGTTGCCTACATGGCTGGTGCTCGTCAGGGCACTAAAGCGCAGAAGTCACGCGCTGAAGTCAGTGGTGGCGGCAAGAAGCCATTTAAACAAAAAGGTTCGGGTCGCGCCCGTGCTGGTTCGATTCGCAGCCCCATTTGGCGTGGCGGCGGTAAGAGCTTTGCAGCACGTCCGCAAGACTGGGATCAAAAAGTAAACCGTAAGATGTATCGCGGTGCCATGCAGTGCATTTTGGCTGAGCTCGTTCGCCAAGATCGCCTGGTACTTGTTGATGACTTTACGGTTTCTGCTCCAAAGACCAAAGAGCTGATGGCTAAGCTGAACGGCCTAGGTCTAACCAACGCGCTGATCATCACTGATGCTGTTGACGAGAATTTGTATCTCGCCGCGCGCAACATTCCGCATATCGATGTCATCGATACCACGGCTGTTGATCCAGTGAGCTTGATTGGCTTCGATAAGGTGCTGATTTCAGTGCCTGCAGCCAAGAAACTTGAGGTGGAATTAGGATGAGCCAGGATCGTCTGCTGCAAGTATTGCTTGCGCCGCATGTGTCCGAGAAGGCCACGATGGTAGCTGAAAAGCATCGTCAAGTGGTTTTCAAGGTGAGTCGCGACGCCAACAAGCTAGAAATCAAGAAGGCCGTGGAAGATCTTTTCAAGGTCAAAGTTGATTCAGTGAATACCACGCTGGTCAAGGGCAAAAGCAAACGCTTTGGTCGCTCCCTCGGCCGTCGCCAAGACTTCAAAAAGGCATATGTCGCTTTGAAGGAAGGCTTTGACATCGACTTCAATGCCATTGGCACAGTCGAATAAGGGCCCGGAGAACTGACATGGCAATTGTAAAATGCAAACCGACCTCGCCAGGTCGCCGCTTCGTCGAGAAGGTGGTTCATTCCCACCTGCACAAAGGTCGCCCACATGCGCCACTCGTTGAATCGCAAAAGCGTTCAGGCGGTCGTAACAATAATGGCCACATCACCATGCGTCACATTGGTGGTGGTCATAAGCAACTATATCGTGTGATCGATTTCAAACGCGTCAAAGATGGCATTCCAGCCACCGTTGAGCGTATTGAATACGATCCCAATCGCACCGCGCACATTGCGCTGCTGAAATACGCAGACGGTGACCGTCGTTACATGATCGCGCTGAAAAATCAGCAAGTTGGCGATCAAGTGATGTCTGGCGATGCGGCTCCGATCAAAGTCGGCAACGTCTTACCTCTGCGCAATATGCCGTTGGGTTCGACTATCTGCTGCATCGAGTTGAAGCCTGGTAAAGGCGCGCAATTAGTGCGTTCAGCCGGTACATCAGCGCAGTTGCTCGGCCGTGATGGTAGCTATGCGATCGTGCGTTTACGCTCAGGCGAAATGCGCAAAATTCACGTCGATTGCCGTGCGGCTTTCGGTGAAGTGTCCAACAGCGAACACAGCTTGCGTTCGTTGGGTAAGGCCGGTGCTAGCCGCTGGCGCGGTGTTCGTCCGACAGTTCGTGGTATGGCCATGAACCCGGTTGATCACCCGCATGGTGGTGGTGAAGGCCGTAACAAGGGCATGCAGCCGGTGTCGCCATGGGGCACGCCGTCCAAGGGTTATAAAACCCGTAACAACAAGCGCACTAGCGGCATGATTGTCCGCGACCGTCGCGTCAAGTAATGGGTAGAGGAGTCTTATTGTGCCTCGTTCACTGAAAAAGGGTCCGTTTGTTGATACCCACCTGTTCATTAAGGTGGAAGCAGCAGCGGCAGCCAACTCGAAAAAGCCCATCAAGACCTGGTCGCGTCGTTCGATGATTCTGCCGGAAATGGTTGGTTTAACGATTGCTGTGCATAACGGCAAACAACACGTGCCAGTGTTCGTCACCGAACACATGGTTGGTCATAAGCTAGGCGAATTCGCGCCGACACGTACCTATCGCGGTCACGTTGTCGACAAGAAATCGAAGCGATAAGGAGAGCAAGATGGAAGCGATCGCAAAATTGCGTGGCGCGCCGATTTCGGCTCAAAAAGCTCGCCTCGTCGCCGATCAAGTCCGCGGTCAATCCGTGGAGCTCGCCCTCAATACGTTGAATTTCAGCGATAAGAAGGCAGCACGCTTTGTTAAGAAAGTGCTCGAGTCGGCAATTGCCAACGCCGAGCATAACCAGGGGGCGGATGTGGACGAACTGCGTGTCGCCACTATCTGTGTAGATGAAGGCGTATCGCTTAAACGTATCATGCCGCGTGCCAAAGGCCGCGCTGATCGTATCACCAAGCGTACTTGCCACATCTCCGTCACCGTGGCTGAAGGCAAGTAAGGGGCTGAAGAAATGGGTCAGAAAGTTCATCCAATTGGTATCCGCCTAGGCGTTGTTAAAAAGCACAACGCCAACTGGTATGCCAGCCCGAAGCAATACGCTGAGTTTCTACTCGCTGACTTGCAAGTGCGTGAGTTTTTAAGTGTTCGTTTGAAGGCTGCTTCGGTAAGCAAAGTGCTTATTGAGCGTCCATCAGAGAATGCGCGTATTACGATTTCAACAGCACGCCCTGGTGTGTTGATTGGCAAGAAAGGTGAGGACGTTGAACGTCTACGCCGTGATGTTGCCAAACTGATGAAGATGCCGGTGCAGATCAACATCGATGAAATCCGTAAGCCAGATTTAGATGCCAAGCTCGTTGCCGAAGGTATTGCCTCGCAGCTCGAGCGTCGTGTGATGTTCCGTCGCGCCATGAAGCGCGCGGTACAGAACTCCATGCGTGCTGGCGCTAAAGGGATCAAGGTTGAAGTCTCGGGTCGTTTGGGCGGAGCAGAAATTGCCCGTACTGAATGGTACCGCGAAGGCCGTGTGCCACTTCACACTCTGCGTGCTGACATCGATTATTCGATCGTCCGTGCTGAAACCACTTACGGCTGTATTGGCGTGAAAGTGTGGATTTTCAAGGGTGAAATCCTGGGTGGTATGGATCAGGCCTATGCGCCGGCTCCTGCCGAGGAAGCCCGTCCCGCTAAAAAGCGCGGCCCGAAGAACTAAGGGGTTGAGAGATGTTACAGCCTAAAAGAACTAAGTTCCGCAAGATGCACAAAGGCCGCAACACGGGCCTGGCGCTTCGTGGTAGCACGGTGTCATTCGGTACGATTGCGTTGAAATCAGTTGAGCGTGGCCGTATTACGGCGCGTCAAATTGAAGCGGCTCGTCGTGCGATTTCACGTCGTGTGAAGCGTGGCGGCAAAATCTTCATCCGCGTCTTCCCAGACAAGCCCATCACCAAGAAGCCCTTGGAAGTCCGTATGGGTAAAGGTAAAGGTAGCGTGGAGTATTGGGTGGCTGAAATTCAGCCAGGCAAAATTCTTTATGAGATGGAAGGTGTTCCTGATGCCTTGGCTCGTGAAGCGTTTATCCTGGCTGCCGCCAAGCTGCCTCTCAAGACCACCATTGTTACTCGGACGGTGATGTAATGAACGGCAAAGATTTACGTGAAAAGAGCGTTGAGGACTTGAACAAAGAGCTCAGCAACTTGCAGCGTCAGCAGTTTACGCTGCGTATGGCTCAGGCGACCGGTCAATTGGCTCAAAACCACAAGATCGATGTAGTCCGCAAGGGCATCGCCCGTGTCAAGACCATCCTGACCGAAAAGGAAGGTAACTGACCATGACTGAACAGTCCAAAATTCAACGTATCGTTGTAGGCAAAGTGATCAGCAACAAGATGGATAAATCCATTACTGTGCTGATCGAGCGCAAAGTGAAGCACCCGGTGTATGGCAAATACATCACTCGCTCCACCAAGCTGCATGCTCACGATGAAGCAAACATTTGCCAAGAAGGTGATCTGGTCTCGATTCAAGAGTGCCGACCACTGTCCAAGTTGAAAAACTGGGTCTTGGTGGAAGTACTAGAGAAAGCTGAAGCTTAAGCAGTTCGGCTTGCGACTTTGTGTCGCATCAGTTAGGATTTCGCGCCCCACATTGAGGGGCTCCCTTTTTGTAGGGTTTGGAGAGAGTAATGATTCAGACCGAAACGATGCTCGAGGTTGCTGACAACAGCGGCGCTCGTCGTGTCATGTGTATCAAGGTTCTCGGCGGTTCGCATCGTCGTTATGCCTCGGTCGGTGATGTCATCAAGGTCACTGTGAAGGAAGCAATTCCGCGCGGTAAGGTCAAAAAAGGCGATGTCATGAACGCCGTGGTTGTGCGTACCAAAAAAGGTATTCGCCGCCCAGACGGTTCATTGATTCGTTTCGATGACAATGCTGCTGTGATCTTGAACAACAACAAGTCCCCGATCGGCACCCGTATCTTTGGGCCAGTGACTCGCGAATTGCGTACTGAGCAATTCATGAAGATCATCTCGCTCGCCCCTGAAGTGCTGTGAGGTAGACAGAGATGGCAAAGATTAAGCGTGACGACGAAGTGGTCGTGATTGCAGGTAAAGATAAAGGCAAGCGCGGCAAAGTGCTAAGCATTGCTGAAGGCCGTGTTTTGGTTGCCGGTGTAAACTTGGTGAAGAAGCACGTTAAGCCCAATCCGAACCGTGGTGAGCAAGGCGGTATTTTAGAGCGCGAAGCGTCCTTAAATATCTCCAATATCGCCCTTTTCAATCAGGCCACAAACAAAGCAGACCGCGTTGGTTATAAGGTCTTGGAAGACGGTAAAAAAGTCCGTGTTTTCAAGTCGACCGGCGAAGTCGCTGACATTAAGTAAGGTAGGTTGGTTGAAATGGCCAGACTGAGAGCTGTATTTAAAAATGAGATCGCACCCAAGCTGCAAGAAGAGCTGGGTCTCAAGAACGTGATGGAAATTCCACGCATCACAAAGATTACTCTGAATATGGGAGTGGGCGGTGCCAGCCAAGATAAGAAGCTTATCGATGGCGCCGTGGCCGATATGCAGTTGATTTCTGGCCAAAAACCCGTTGTCACGCTAGCCCGTAAATCCATTGCCGGTTTCAAGATCCGCGATGGTTGGCCCATTGGCTGCAAAGTAACTCTGCGCGGCGACATGATGTATGAGTTTTTGGATCGCCTGATTGGCGTGACGATTCCTCGTATTCGTGACTTCCGCGGGTTTAGCCCGAAATCATTTGATGGTCGTGGCAACTATAGCCTCGGCTTGAAAGAGCAAATCGTTTTCACAGAAATCGATTACGACAAAATCGATCGTCTGCGCGGTATGGATGTGGTGATTACCACGACTGCTCGCAGCGACGACGAAGGCCGCGCTTTGCTGCGTGCTTTCCAGTTCCCGTTTAAGTGAGGCTGAGACATGGCTAAGAAGAGCATGAAGAATCGCGAATTAAAGCGCGAAAAACTGGTTGCCAAGTTCTCAACACTTCGTCAGGAACTGAAAGCAACTATTTCAAACGTCAATGCATCGGATGAAGATCGTTGGTCTGCCATTCTGCGCTTGCAAGGGTTGCCACGTGATTCGAGCCCGAGCCGTCTGCGTAATCGCTGCGGTTTGACGGGTCGTCCACATGGTTATTTCCGTAAGTTTGGTCTGTCGCGTATTAAGTTGCGTGAAGCTGTGATGCGTGGCGATGTGCCAGGCGTTGTCAAGGCCAGCTGGTAAGAGGGTTACAGAATGAGTATGCAAGATACCGTTGCGGATATGCTAACCCGCATTCGTAACGCCCAACGTGCTGGTAAGCCATCGGTTGGCATGCCATCGTCGAAGCTGAAAGTGTCTTTAGCTAACGTGTTGCAGAGCGAAGGCTATGTCTCTGGTTCAGCAGTTAGCGAAGGCCCTAAGCCCGTGCTGACGGTGACTTTGAAGTATTTCGAAGGCAAGCCAGTTATTGAAGAAATCAAGCGTGTAAGCCGTCCTGGTCTGCGTATTTATAAAGGCGCCAATGACTTACCACGCGTCAAGCAGGGCTTAGGTGTTCTGCTTGTATCGACTAACAAGGGCATCATGACTGATCGTGCCGCACGCGCCGCTGGCGTGGGTGGCGAAGTCATCGCGCTCGTGTCGTAAGGGGAAGCGAAGATGTCTCGTGTTGCCAAATCCCCGGTTACTCTGCCAGCAGGCGTTGAAGTAACCATTCAGGGTCAAGAAGTCCAAGTGAAAGGCGCTAAAGGTGTAATGAGCATTGAGCTCAACAGCTTGGTTGCCGTTGCACAAGAAGGTACAGAGTTAAAGCTTTCGCCACGCGAAGATACACAAGCCGGTTGGATGCAAACGGGTACTGCCCGTGCTGTGCTCAACAACTTTGTGATCGGTGTGTCGGCGGGTTTTGAGCGTAAATTGCAGCTCATTGGCGTTGGTTACAAAGCTGCCGCCAAAGGTAAAGTACTGAACCTGGCGCTTGGTTACTCTCACCCGATTGATTTCGAATTGCCCGAAGGTGTTACGGCTGAAACGCCAACACCGACTGAGATCATTTTGAAATCGGTCAACAAGCAGCTCCTCGGTCAGGTTGCCGCCAATGTGCGTGGTTACCGTCCGCCAGAGCCTTATAAAGGCAAGGGTGTTCGTTACGCTGACGAAAACGTCGTGCGTAAAGAAGCCAAGAAGAAGTAAAGGGTAGCCTTATCATGAACGACAAGAAAGTTTCTCGTCAGCGTCGTGCCCGTAGCACGCGTATTAAAATTCGCGAGCAAGGTGCAGTTCGTCTGTGTGTAAACCGCACGCCACGCCATATGTATGCACAGATTATCTCTGCAGACAGTGGTTCGGTTTTGGCGCAGGCATCGACACTCGATGCCTCGATGCGCGATGGCAGCACAGGCAATATCGATGCGGCCAAAAAAGTTGGTGCGTTGGTAGCTGAGCGCGCTAAGGCAGCCGGCATCACACGCGTCGCGTTTGATCGCTCGGGCTTTAAGTATCACGGTCGCGTGCAAGCATTAGCTGATGCTGCGCGTGAAGCCGGTCTAGAATTCTAAGGGTTGAATCATGGCTAAGCTTGAACAAAACGAAGGTTTCGTCGAGAAGCTGGTTGAAGTCAACCGAGTTTCTAAGACCGTCAAAGGCGGTAAAATTTTTGCTTTTACAGCGCTGACTGTAGTTGGTGATGGTAATGGTCGTGTGGGCTTTGGTCGCGGTAAAGCGCGCGAAGTACCAGCCGCCATTCAGAAAGCATTGGAAGCAGCTCGTCGCAACATGATCCAAGTGGATCTGAATGGTTCAACCATTCAGCATCCTATCAATGGTCGTCATGGTGCCACTCGCGTTTACATGCAGCCTGCCTCTGAAGGTACGGGTGTTATTGCCGGCGGCGCAATGCGTGCTGTATTGGAGGTTGCTGGTGTGCAAAACGTGTTGGCTAAGTGCTACGGCTCGACAAACGCTAATAACGTGGTTCACGCCACTTTCAATGGCCTGTCTGAGATGACATCGCCGGATCAGGTTGCTGCGAAGCGCGGCCTGACGGTTGAAGAAATCCTGGGGTAATGCGATGAGCACCATTAAAGTCACACAAGTGCGCTCCGGCGCACACAAGCTCAAGAACCACAAGCTCTGCTTGAAGGGTCTTGGTTTGCGCCGCATCGGTCATACGGTTGAGGTCATCGACACTCCGTCTAACCGCGGCATGATCAACAAGATTTACTATCTTGTGAAGGTTGAGGGTTAATCATGCATTTAAATGATCTGAGTCCTGCTGAAGGCTCAACCCATGCGCCTAAGCGCCGTGGCCGTGGTATTGGTTCTGGCTTGGGTAAGACCGGTGGTGTTGGTGTAAAAGGCCAAAAATCGCGCGGTAAGGGTAAAGTGCGTCCCGGTTTCGAAGGCGGTCAAATGCCTTTGTATCGTCGTCTGCCTAAGTTTGGTTTTACGTCGTTAAAGCAGCAGGTAACAGCCGAAGTACGCTTGTCTGAAATCAACTTGGTTGATGGCGAGGAAGTGACGCTAGAGTCGTTGAAAGCGGCCAATGTCGTTCGTAACGACATGACGCGTGCTCGCGTTATCTTGTCTGGTGAAGTGACTCGTGCATTGACCATTAAAGGCGTGACAGTGACTAAAGGCGCACGTGCTGCTATTGAAGCAGCCGGCGGCAAAGTAGAGGAATAAGCCGAATGGCGAAGCAAGGCGCTCAACAAGCACGCGAGATGTTACAAACGCCAGGCATGCAGAAAGGTATGTCTGAGCTGTGGCGTCGTATTGGCTTTCTGTTGCTCGCCTTGTTGGTTTTTCGCCTCGGTGCTCACATACCGGTGCCGGGTATTAACCCGACTCGGTTAGCTGAGCTGTTCGATCAAAATAAAGACACCATCTTGAGCTTATTTAATATGTTCTCTGGTGGTGCCCTTGAGCGCATGTCTATTCTCGCATTGGGCATTATGCCGTATATCTCTGCGTCAATTATCATGCAGCTCGCTGCGACGGTTATTCCCTCATTGGAAGCGCTAAAGAAAGAAGGTGAGGCGGGTCGTCGTCAGATTAATCAATACACACGCTATGGCACAGTCCTTTTGGCGTTCATTCAGTCATTAGGCATGTCTGCGGGTTTGGTTTCCCAAGGCATTACACTTAATGAAGGCGTGGCGTTCTTTGTGCCTGCCGTGGTGAGTTTGGTTGCTGGCTCGGTCTTCTTGATGTGGCTGGGTGAACAGATCACTGAGCGTGGTGTTGGTAACGGTATTTCCATGTTGATTTTTGCCGGTATTGTGGCTGGGATGCCTGGTGCTGTTGGTTTGGCGCTAGAATCTGCACGTCAGGGCGAAATCAGTGTGTTGGCGCTTCTTGTTATTGCTTTGCTAGCCATCGCGGTGATTGCTGCAGTGGTCTTCATGGAGCGCGGCCAACGCCGTATTACCGTGCAATATGCCCAGCGCCAGCAAGGTCGTCGTGTGTTTGCCGCGCAACAAAGCCACTTGCCGTTAAAGTTAAACATGGCCGGTGTTATTCCAGCGATTTTTGCTAGTTCGTTGCTGCTGTTTCCAGCCAGTATTGGCCAATGGTTTGCGCAATCGCCTAACCCAACGACTTTCCAGCGCGTGCTGCAAGAAATGTCGTTATTACTCGCCCCAGCGCAGCCTTTATATTTGCTGCTGTTTGCGGTGTTGATTATTTTCTTCTGCTACTTCTACACGGCGTTAGTGTTCAACCCGCGTGATGTAGCCGATAACCTGAAGAAGTCCGGTGCGTATATCCCGGGTATTCGTCCAGGGGAACAAACCAGTCGTTATATTGATACTGTGTTGGGTCGTTTGACGCTCGTCGGTTCGTTGTACATGACTGCTGTGTGTTTGCTGCCAATGATTCTGCAAGTCACATTTAATGTGCCTTTCTATCTCGGTGGTACCTCTTTGTTGATCGTCGTTGTTGTGGTTATGGACTTTATGTCACAAGTCCAGTCCCACCTCATGTCGCAGCAATATGAGTCATTAATGAAAAAATCTAACCTGAAAGGCTTTGGCCCTGCTGGTCAGATTCGTTAATTCTCGCGATTTAGTTATTTTGTTGGAGTAGGTGGACCATGAAAGTTCAAGCCTCGGTAAAAAAGATTTGTGGCAGCTGTAAAATTGTTCGTCGCAATGGAAGCCTTCGTGTGATCTGCAGCGCTGAACCGCGCCACAAGCAACGTCAAGGTTAATCTCAGTAAACGATTGCATTCGGCCAGCTGAGCCGTTAGACTCTTGCGCCTTTCGCGCATGGTCCGAATCATCGGTCTGATACGAAAAGAAGTGGAGTAAAGGTCAATGGCTCGTATTGCCGGCGTCAACATTCCTGATAACAAACATGCAGTCATTTCATTGACTTACATTTTTGGTATCGGTCGCACAACCTCAGTGAAGATCCTCTCCGCTGTGGGCATCGCACCGGAAACTAAGATCAAAGATCTTACCGATGCGCAGCTCGATTTGGTTCGTGCTCAAGTCGCTACACACGCGACAGAGGGTGACCTCCGTCGTGAAGTATCCATGAACATTAAACGTCTCATGGACTTAGGTTGCTATCGTGGCATGCGTCATCGTCGTGGACTACCAGTCCGCGGTCAGCGCACTAAAACGAATGCTCGTACTCGTAAGGGTCCGCGCAAGGCACTTAAACGGTAGTTTTTATTAATTTTTGCTGAACTCGGAAGCTAAAAGATGGCAAAAGATAACTCGCGCGCACGCAAGAAAGTGACCCGTCAGGTCTCTGACGGTATTGCGCACATTCATGCGTCTTTTAATAACACCATTGTGATGATTACCGATCGTCAAGGTAATGCACTGGCCTGGGCCACCTCAGGTGGTCAGGGCTTCCGCGGTTCCCGCAAGTCCACCCCATTTGCTGCACAGGTTGCCGCTGAAGTCGCAGGTAAAGCTGCTTCGGAATACGGCCTGAAAAACCTAGATGTGCAAGTGAAGGGTCCGGGCCCGGGCCGCGAGTCCGCCGTGCGTGCTTTGAACGCCGCTGGTTATAAGATCAATAGCATTTCAGATGTGACACCCATCCCGCACAACGGATGCCGTCCTTCTAAAAAGCGTCGCGTGTAAGAGGAGACTGGGAATATGGCTCGTTATATTGGCCCTAAATGTAAACTCTCCCGTCGCGAAGGCACCGATCTTCAATTGAAGAGCGGCGTTCGTGCGCTGGATACCAAATGTAAAGCTGATCAACCACCAGGCCAGCATGGCGCATCTCGCAAGGGTCGCATGTCTGACTACGGTACTCAGCACCGTGAAAAAATGAAAGTTCGTCGTATGTACGGCGTACTGGAACGTCAATTCAGCAACTACTACAAAGAAGCCGCTCGCTTACGTGGTTCAACTGGTGAAAACCTGTTGCAGTTGTTGGAATCCCGTCTTGATAACGTGGTTTATCGCATGGGTTTTGGCGCAACACGTTCAGAAGCACGTCAGTTGGTTAGCCACCGTGCCATCTTAGTCAATGGCGTACGCGTCAATGTGGCTTCGATCCAAGTGGCTCCTGGCGATGTAGTAACAGTCCACGAAAAAGCTAAAAATCAACTGCGCGTTAAGAGTGCGTTGGAGTTGGCTGGTCAGCGTGGCGTGCCTGCATGGCTTCAGGTGGATAACACCAAACTGGAAGGTACTTTCAAGACTCGTCCAGAGCGTTCGGACTTGTCCTCGGAAATCAACGAAAACTTGATCGTTGAATTGTACTCCAAGTAATCGTTTGATTTGAGGGTGTCATCCATGTCACAGGTCAATGAGTTTTTGACGCCGCGCAGTATTGCTGTGCAGGCCGTCAGCGAAACCCGCGCCAAGGTCACCCTGGAGCCGCTTGAACGCGGCTTCGGTCATACGCTGGGTAATGCGCTTCGCCGTATCTTATTATCATCGATGCCCGGTGCTGCCGTGGTAGATGTTGAGATTGATGGCGTTGAGCATGAATACAGCGCTATTGAAGGTGTACAGGAGGATGTCATTGAGATCCTGCTGAACCTGAAAGGCTTGGCGTTAAAATTATTTGAGCAGCAAGAAGCCGTTTTGGCGATTGATGCCAAAGGTCCATGCGTTGTTACCGCTGCTGATTTGTCGTTGCCGCATAACTGTGAAGTCGTCAATCCTTCGCACGTTATTGCAACGCTAGGTGCCAATGCGCACTTAAAGATGAAGCTGCGTGTGGCTCGCGGTCGTGGCTATGAGCCGGCCGATGGTCGTTACGAAGAAGAAGAGGCGCGCCCTATTGGTCGTTTGCTGCTTGATGCTTCGTTCAGCCCCATTCGTCGTGTCGCTTATGTTGTTGAGAATGCTCGTGTTGAGCAGCGCACCGACTTAGATAAGCTGGTCATTGATCTGGAAACAAACGGCACCATCGATGCAGAAGAAGCGATTCGTCGTGCGGCCACGGTTTTGCAACAACAGATCTCTGTATTTGTTGATTTAGAAGCCGACAGCCCCTCGGTTGCACCGCAGCCAGGCAACGACGTTGATCCAATCCTGTTGCGTCCAGTCGATGATCTTGAGTTAACCGTTCGCTCGGCTAATTGCTTGAAAGCTGAAAATATTTACTACATCGGTGACTTGGTTCAGCGCACTGAAGTAGAGCTGTTGAAGACGCCGAACTTAGGCAAGAAATCATTGACTGAAATCAAAGATGTCTTGGCTTCCAAAGGCTTGTCTTTGGGTATGCGCCTGGAAAACTGGCCTCCAGCTAGCCTGCGCAATGACGACCGTTTGAATTTTCGCGGCCGTTAATCGGCAACTGAATTAGTGTAGGAAGACTGCCATGCGTCATCGTAATAGTAATGTTAAATTGGGTCGCACCAGCGCCCATCGTAATGCCATGTTCCAAAACATGGCGGTGTCTCTGTTTGAGCACGAACTGATTCGCACGACTTTGCCAAAAGCCAAAGAATTGCGTCGTGTTGCAGAGCCACTGATCACGCTTGCCAAAAATGACACAGTGGCTAACCGCCGCTTGGCATTCTCGCGCACGCGCTCAAAGCAAATGGTCGGCAAGCTCTTTACTGTGCTTGGCCCACGCTACAAAGAGCGTAACGGCGGCTACTTGCGCGTATTGAAGGCCGGCAACCGTCCGGGCGATAACGCACCAATGGCTTATGTTGAGCTCGTTGACCGTGCTATTGCAGGCCCTGCAATGGATGCTGAGTAAGCATTCGCTGCGTGAGTCATCTAAAAAAGCCAGCTAACGCTGGCTTTTTTATGCCTGGCATTCCTGCACCGTTAAGTTATAAAAGCGCCTTCAAGAAGTGACCGGTATGCGACGCAGCGCACGCCGCCACGGTCTCTGGCGTGCCTTCCGCGATAATCATGCCGCCGCCATCGCCGCCTTCTGGCCCTAAATCGATGAGCCAGTCGGCTGTTTTGATGACATCTAAATTATGTTCAATCACAACCACGGTGTTACCGGCATCACGCAGACGGTGTAACACGCCTAGCAGCTGCTCAATATCGTAGAAGTGCAGGCCGGTCGTGGGCTCATCCAAAATATACAAGGTTCTACCGGTGTCTCGTTTCGATAACTCGCGTGCTAATTTGACTCGTTGAGCTTCGCCGCCGGAAAGCGTGGTGGCCGCTTGGCCGAGCGTGATGTATGACAGGCCCACATCCATCAAAGTTTGTAGTTTGCGTGCTAATGCCGGAATGGCATCGAAGAACTCGCGCGCTACCTCCACAGTCATGCCCAGCACTTCGGTGATGGTCTTGTTTTTATAGCGCACATCGAGGGTTTCTCGGTTGTATCGCATGCCTTTGCAAACGTCACAGGGTACGTAGACATCAGGCAGAAAGTGCATTTCTACCTTGATGACGCCATCGCCTTGGCAGGCCTCGCAGCGCCCCCCTTTCACGTTAAAGGAGAACCGCCCAGGGCCATAGCCCCGCGAACGAGCTTCTTGCGTACCGGCAAATAACTCACGGATGGGTGTGAATAGGCCGGTATAGGTTGCTGGATTAGAGCGTGGCGTGCGGCCAATCGGGCTTTGATCAATATCGACGACTTTATCAAGCAAATCCATGCCTTCAATGCTGTCGTGTTCGGCGGGATTACGCTCGCCGGCACCATTGAGTGAGGTGGCGGCAATAGGAAACAGTGTGCCGTTGATCAGTGTCGATTTGCCGGAGCCTGAGACGCCGGTAATGCATGTCATCAGCCCTAATGGAATGCTGGCTGTGACGTTTTTCAGGTTATTGCCACGCGCACCGATGATGCGCAGCTGCGCGCTCGGGTCGGGCTCATGGCGCTGTGTTGGCACCACAATACGGCGGCGTCCTGACAAATAGTCACCGGTAATCGAGTCGGTGCAATTAATGATGTCGTCGACTAGGCCGCTAGCAATAATTTGGCCGCCATGGGCGCCGGCACCAGGGCCAATATCGATGACGTGATCGGCTGCCCGAATCGCATCTTCATCATGCTCAACAACCAGCACGCTATTGCCCAAATCGCGCAAATGAATCAGCGTGCTTAGCAAGCGCTCATTGTCGCGTTGATGCAGGCCTATCGACGGCTCATCGAGCACATACATGACGCCCACGAGGCCCGCACCAATTTGTGATGCAAGGCGAATGCGTTGCGCCTCACCACCAGACAGTGTATCGGCGGAGCGGTCGAGGCTCAGGTAGTCGAGACCAACATTGACCAAAAACTGCAGCCGGTCGCGGATTTCTTTGAGGATTTTCTCGGCAATCTCACCTTTTGCACCGGGTAGCTTTAAGGCATGAAAGTGCGCATTTGCTTTAGCGATTGGCAAGCGCGATATGGTGGGTAAATTGCTGTCGCCAACAAATACATAACGTGATTCGCGGCGTAGTCTGGAGCCGCCGCAATCAGTGCACGGTGCGGTATTAAGAAACTGCGAAAGATCCTCGCGCACACTCGCCGAGTCGGTTTCCCGATAGCGTCGTTCAAGATTGGTTAAAATGCCTTCAAAGGCATGTGCGCGCTGTACTTGCCGACCCCGATCGCCTAAGTAGGTAAAGTTGATTTCTTCTTTACCTGAGCCGCTCAACAATGATTTTTTTAGCTTTGCCGGTAACGATTCCCACGGCGCATCAAGGCTGAAACCGTAATGCGCGGCTAGCGATTCGAGCATGGCGTAGTAATAGAAATTACGTCGATCCCAGCCGCGTATAGCGCCTTGGGATAATGACAATTCCGGGTGCGCAATCAGTCGGCGCTCATCAAAATATTGCTTCACGCCGAGGCCATCGCAGCTCTGGCAGGCACCCGCCGGATTATTAAATGAGAATAGGCGTGGCTCTAGTTCGCTCAACGCGTAGCCGCAATGTGGGCAACTAAAGCGCGAAGAAAACACCAGCTCCGCGCCATCATCGTGCATCGGCACTACCCACGCGATGCCATCGGCAATGCGCAACGCGGTCTCGAAAGACTCCGCTAGGCGTAATTGCAAATCGGCGCGCACTTTGAAGCGGTCAACGACCACCTCAATGCTGTGTTTCTTTTGTTTATCGAGTGGCGGTGCTTCGTCGAGGTCCACCACAATGCCATTGATGCGTGCCCGCACGAAACCTTCCGCGCGAAGCTTATCGAACACATGTAAGTGTTCGCCTTTACGATCGCGAACGATCGGCGCTAACAGCATGAGCGCCGTGCTCTCGGGTTGCGCCAAGACATGATCGACCATTTGGCTGACTGTTTGAGCGGCGAGCTCCACGTCATGCTCAGGGCAGCGCGGTGTGCCGGCACGGGCAAAAAGCAATCGCAAATAATCATGGATTTCGGTAATCGTACCCACCGTGGAGCGCGGGTTGTGCGACGTCGATTTTTGCTCAATCGAAATGGCCGGCGACAGCCCCTCAATGTGGTCAACATCGGGTTTTTCCATGAGCGATAAAAACTGCCGAGCATAGGCCGACAGCGACTCAACATAGCGTCGTTGACCCTCGGCATAGAGTGTATCGAATGCCAGCGACGATTTGCCCGAGCCGGATAGGCCGGTAATGACTACAAATTGATCGCGGGGAATATCAATATCGATATTTTTCAGGTTGTGCGTACGAGCACCGCGCACCTTAATGCTGTTCATGCCAAACCCTAGAAAAAGACAATTTCCCAGTATACGCAAAAGTGTTGCCTCCCCGCAGACTAATGCGCTCGGTCAAAGCCTAGACAGGCAAATCCGAGACGATCATGCGGCCGAGTCGGTGCTAGAATCAGCTCCCCAGTTTTGACCGACAGGCCAGTATGTCTGCGATGACTTCCGGCGAACGCCACGCCGTTTTCTCACTTGCCACTATTTTTTCATTGCGAATGGTCGGCTTGTTTATGATCTTGCCGGTGTTCTCGGTCTATGGCGCATCGCTGCAAGGTGCGACGCCGCTGCTCATTGGCGTGGCCGTGGGGAGCTATGGCTTGGCGCAGCTGCTGCTGCAAATACCGTTTGGCTTGTGGGCCGATCGCTTTGATCGCAAAAAGCTCATCATTATTGGCTTAACGTTGTTTGTTTTGGGCGGAGCCACCGCGGCTTCGTCAACGTCCATTGGCGGCGTCATTGTTGGGCGTTTTTTGCAGGGGGCGGGGGCTATTTCCGCTGTCGTGATGGCGTTGCTGTCGGATGTTGTGCGTGATGAGCATCGCACGCGAGCTATGGCCGTTGTCGGCATAAGCATCGGCATCTCGTTTGCCATTGCCTTTGTTTTAGGGCCTTGGGTGGCCGATATCTTCGGGCTATCGGGGTTGTTTTGGGTGACCAGTGTGATGGGTTGTCTCGCCATCGTATTGTGCTTTTGGCGCGTGCCGCGCGCACGGCAGGCGCAGCGCCAGCTGCCGCCGCATTACCTGACGCATTTGCGCGACATGCTAGCTGTGCCTGAGCTGCGGCGACTAAACATTGGTATTTTCACGCTGCATTTAGTCATGACGGCCTGCTTTGTGTCGCTGCCACCGTTATTAGTTGCCGCGGGGTTGCCGGTGAGTCAGCACGGCTGGTTATATTTGCCGGTGATGCTTGTGGCATTTGTAGCACTTGTGCCGGCGGTGATTATTGCCGAGAAAAAGCGGCGCATGCGTGAGGTGTATTTGTCGGCGGTGGTGGTGTTGTTTGTTGCCATGTTAGCGCTTGCCTTTGCCCATCAGGGCCTAGTCGCGCTGATTGCTTCGGTGGCGTTGTTCTTTTTTGCCTTTAACTTGCTCGAGGCGCTGCTGCCATCATTGGTCAGTAAAATTAGCCCGGCAGGTGGTAAGGGCACGGCCATGGGCATCTACAGTACGTCGCAGTTTTTGGGCGCATTTTTGGGCGGCGTTGTCGGTGGTGCGCTACATGATTGGCAACAAGGTGCAGGCCTGTTTGTTGTCTTGGCGTTGGCAACACTGGTGTGGCTGTGGCGGGCATATGCCATGGCGCAGCCGGCGTATTTGCACAGCGTTATTTTGCAGCCCGAGGGCGCCACACGCGGTACGGTAGGCGACGCGTCGGTTGCCGTGGAGCAATCGTTAAGCGAGCCGGTGCTAAATGAAATTCGCGCCTTAGCAGGTGTGGAGGAGCTGGTTGTGCTGCCCGATGATGCCCTGATTTATTTGAAGGTTGATAAACAACATTGGCGGCCTGAGTCGCTTGCAACGTGGCCTGTAAGAATAATTGCGGCATAAGGTGGCGGAGTGTCAGCCGCTGGTCTACAGTAGTTTTAAGAATGATTAAAAGTGGTTAGGAGAGAACAATGCGTGGTGTCAATAAAGTCATTTTAGTGGGTAATTTAGGGCGTGATCCTGAGGTGCGCTATCTGCCATCGGGTAGTGCAGTAGCCAACATCACTGTGGCAACCAGTGAGGCATGGAAAGATAAAAATACCGGCGCCATGCAAGAGCAAACTGAATGGCACCGCATCGCTTTTTATGGTCGCTTGGCCGAGATTGCCGGTGAGTATTTGCGTAAAGGCTCGAAGGTGTATTTAGAGGGCAGCTTGCATACGCGTAAATGGCAAGACAAACAAACTGGCCAAGATCGCTACAGCACCGAAATTAAAGCCACCACGATGCAAATGCTCGATAGCAAAGGCGGTTCTTCATCTGGCCCAGATGACAGCTCAATGCCAAATTATGGTGATTATGACGGCGGAGATTCAGCACCGCGTGCTGCAGCACCGCGCCCCAGTCCGGCGGCTCCGCCCCGCGCTGCCGCGCCTGCGGCCATGGAAGATTTTGACGACGATATACCGTTCTAAGTCGCATCATTTACCTAAAACAAACGCCCCATGCTCTGGGGCGTTTGTTTTTGTAACTCAGTGAGTGCAGGGGCGGCAAGATTGAGCAATTCACGCTATGATGTGCGCCATTACAAGAATCCAGTCTTGCCATAGAGCCGACCGTCTCCCGCAAGGCGTACATTACGTGCTGAGGTCTCTTTGAAGCGTTTTGCTTTTGTCTTTATCATCTTGCTTGTCTTTGGCTTGTCAGCCATTTACCACGCACCTGCTCGCTTACTGGCGCCGGTGTTGGCGCCAACCATTGGCGTCACGCAGTGGGGCGGCACAGTGTTTGACGGCCAAGTGCTGGGTGCCTACAAACAAAAGCCGTTTTACATGACCTGGCAATGGCAGGTGTCGGCGCTATGGCGTTTGAATTTACGTGCAAATGCCAGTGTCTCTGGCCCATTTGATGCCACGGTGGCGGCATCAAAAAGTCCATTAGGCTGGGATATTGATTTAAGCCAGCTGCGTTTACCGGCAGGCCCGAGCGTGCTGCTCGGTGCTGGTACAATTATTCCCGCTTGGCAAAGTGCAGTGCTGACTATTGGCCGAGCTAGCGATGGCCAGTGGACCGCTGCCAACGGCGCGATGGTCACCGAAGGCGGCCTCATTCGACTGAATCTGCAAGGTCAAATACAGGAAATTACGCTGCCTGCCGCCACGCTGACGTGGACCATTAACGATGGCAACTTGGTTGGTGATTTACGCCAGCGCGAGGGCAAGATGGCGTTGGCGACGCTAACGCTAACGGCGGACGACCGCATTCAGTGGCAGATTCGCGATCGTTTATTGCGATTGAAGCCGACCTACAGCAGCCAAAACAATCCCGACATGATCGTCCTTACCGTGGCTGAGCCGCTATGACACGTCAGTATGCGCTGTGGCATGATGCGGTCGACCATGTTTACGCGACCAACGGAGGCCTAGAGCATGCGTGATCGTATGACGCTGATCTGGGAGCAACGCCGAACTCGACCAGTTGCGACTGCCGTACTGTTTGTCGCCTCTGTCGTTTTTGCTTGGCTGCTTGGTAAATTACTGTGGTTGATGCTCTCCGGCACCTCGGCGGATTTGGCTCGACCAGACCTCGCGGCGACCCTGAAGCTGCCGCCCACTGTCGATGCGCGCCGGGTTGGGCTGATGTTTGGCGAGCGCGAGGCTGTGGCGCAAGCTGAAGTTGCCGACACGACATTGCAATTGCGCCTCGATGGCATCCTAGAAAATAGCAATGCTGATCTGTCTCGCGCGTTTATTTCCGAGCGCGGTAAAGGCAACCCAGAGATTTATCGTCCAGGCGACAATATACCCGGCGGTGCCAGCCTAGATCGCATTGAGGCCAATCTAGTCGTGCTACTGCGAGCTGGCCGTGAGGAAATATTGCGCTTTGATCAGCCCAGTGAGAATGCAACGACACCGACGGCTACCGCGCCAAATTTAGCCGCTGTTCGTGCCGCTCAAGCGCGCAATGTATTAACCAATCTTGCCGAGCGGCTAGCGAACTCACCCATGACGGCACTGCGTCAGATGGGCATGCGCCGGACCTCGCAGGGCTACATTGTCAGCATCACGGCACCCAAGCAAATGCTTAATCGCTTCGGCTTAAAGCCAGGGGATCGTGTCGTTAGTATCAATGGCCAGTTGGTCGGCAAAGACGTGGAAGCGGATCAAAAAGTTCTCAGTCAATTGCAGCAATCCGGTAATGCGCGAGTCGAAATTCAACGCGGCGCACAGACACTCACATTAGAACAAAGGCTCTAAGCCCCATGAAAAAACCCGTATATAAATCCCTCGCTTTATGCATGATGTTATTGGTCAGCCACTCGGCATTGGCGGAAAAGACGTGGAAAATCAATCTGAAAGATGCCGATATCTCCGCACTTGTGAGTGAAATGGCGGAGATCACCGGCAAAAATTTTGTCGTTGATCCGCGACTCAAAGGCAATGTCACCGTGATTTCCACACGTGAAATGTCGGCCAGCGAGCTCTATGAGCTCTTTCAAAGCGTGCTCAGCATTAATGGCTTTGCGGCTGTGCCAAGCGGTCCGGTGATCAAAATTTTACCCGATACCAATGCCCGCCAATCCGGCGTACGCGTCGATGCGGGTGGCTATCGTGACGGTGAAGAATTAGTGACGCGGGTGATCATGCTGCAGCAAGCGAATGCCACCGAGCTGCTGGCGGCGCTGCGACCGATGATGCCGCAGTTTGCACACTTGGCCGCGGTGCCGGGCAATAACGCCTTGGTGATTTCTGATCGCGCGAGCAACGTTGAGGCCATGGTGGGCATCATCCGTGATCTCGATGACGGTGAAAAAGACGATGCTATTGAGATTATTCCTGTCAAAAATGGCAAGGCCAGCGATCTGCTAAATATTCTGGAAACCATGGAGTCTGGCGCGCCGGCGGTTAGTAAAAATGGCGGCCAACCCGGCAAAGTGCGACTCGTTGTTGATGAGCGGACTAACCGCCTCTTGGTGCGTGGTGATCGTGCGCTACGTGACCGAGTTCGCGCGGTTATTCAAAGCTTGGACTCAGCGCCAGACATGAACGACGATCAAGTGAAGGTCTATCGCTTGAAATTCGCCAGTGCGCGGCAAGTGGCTGAGGTGTTAAAGGGCGTGCTGACCACCGACAGCAAGCAATCCTCATCGTCATCAACCGTATCAACAGGTACAGGAAGTGGCAGTGATGGCAGCTCGCCGCGCGCCGGTGCGTCGACCACCACGATTACCGTGGAAGGCGCCAGCTTGATCGCCGATGAGACACAAAACGCGCTCATTGTGCGTGCGAAGCCCACGCAGCTGCGCCAAATTGAGTCCGTACTTGATGATCTCGATAAGCGTCGCGCGCAAGTGTTGATTCAAGCCGCCATTGTTGAGGTGTCGGGCAATAACGCCGAGCAGCTCGGCGTGCAATGGGCCGCTGGTGATCCGCGTGCCGGTGTGGGTGTCATCAACTTTAATAACGCCGGGGCGAGCTTAACCAGCTTGGCCGGTGCCATTGCGACCAATGATTTTACGCAAGCCGGTTTGGGCAATGGCGCCGCCGTTGGCTTTGGTACTTCGCGGACTAACTCGAATGGCGATCGCTCATTTTATGGTGCCTTAATTCAGGCACTGAACTCGGTGTCAGACGCTAACCTGCTGTCGACGCCCAGCATCATGACGCTAGATAACCAAGAAGCGAAAATTGTGGTGGGTCAAAACGTGCCGTTTATTACGGGCTCTACCGGCACCACGGGTTCTGGCGTGACCAACCCATTCACGACGATTCAGCGTCAGGATGTGGGTATTACGCTGAAAGTCACACCGACGATTACCGATGGCGGTACGGTGCGTTTGGATGTTGAGCAGGAAGTGTCATCGGTGGTGCCCTCGGTCGATGGCATTCAGTCATCCGACATCATTACCAATAAACGCTCGATTGAAACGTCGATTTTGGCTGACGATGGCCAGACCATCGTGCTCGGTGGCTTAGTGCAAGATGACGTCACTAAGTCGGTGAGTAAGGTGCCGATTTTGGGTGATATTCCCGGCATTGGTATTCTGTTCCGATCCACCACAGATAGCCGCACCAAGCGTAACTTGTTAGTTTTCTTGCAGCCCACTATTGTTCGCAGCAGTGTGCAGGCCGCGGCCGTGACCAAGCGCCAATACGGTGCTGTGCGCCGTGTCGATTTAGGCATGGATGCTGAAGGGCGCTTGACCAAGTTACCGCCTGATGTACGCGATATTTACCAAGGTGGCATTCAGCGTGATGGCGATGAGCAGGCCGCGCAAGCACCGACTGTGGTCGAGCCACCCGCGCCCGCGCCGCAGCCAACACCTGCTGCCGCTCCGGCGCCCGCTAAGCCACAAGCCGTGCGCACGATTCCCGCGTCGCCGAGTGCGGCGCTAGAGGAGCCATCGGTTTATAGCGCAGATTTTGCCGACCCGATTGAGTCTTCGCCCATGCCTGCTGAGCGCGCGGTTATTCAGCGCATACCCGCACCGCAGAAAGCTGCACCCGCTCAGCCGCAAGCAGCGCCTGAGCCAGCCGCACCAGCGCCCAGTCGCGCCACCTATGAGCCGCCGATTGTGCGTGCCGCGCCTGCTGCTAAGCCGTTTGCGGGGAGTGATGATCCGGTATTCTCATCAGCAGATGACAGTGAACCAGTACTCGCGCCACGAGCACAAGTCAGTCCTGCACCAGTCGCTCAGCCTGCTCCCATTGCACCATCGCCTCGCGCTGCAGCACCGCGTGAGATTCGGACCGGCAGTGGCAATGTCTATCAGCCACTAGGCGCGATTGATGCACAGGCGCCTGCAGCCGCGTCTCCGGCAGCCGATGAGCCGACCTCCAGCGCCCCAAAAGGCAAGCGTGAAATCCGCACCAAAAGCGGCAACATTTATTACATTGATGAATAGTCTGCCCTAGGCTAACGCCGCGCTCGTCCATGCCAACACCTCAGGTCGCATGGCGAGCTCGGCACGCAGCTCGCGAAGGTTCCAGTAGTGCCCACCAATGGCACGATTGATCATGACCTGCTCGGGTACGGGCTGAAAGGCGCGCCAATGCGGTAGGGCCTCTCGGCTCAGCTTCATCGCTATTTCGGCCAGCGGGAACTCGCCATATTTCACGATATCATCGCCAATGCTGGCACCAGCCAAGCGCATCCACGGCGCATAAAAGGCAGCGTCTAGGTGTGGCGTGTGGTCGGTATTGCGCGCGCCCATGGCAATTAAGCCTTGTTCTAAGCGCTGGGCATCATTGGCCAGCGCGGCCTCTGTGATGCTGGCGTAACGCTGCACGCCCGCATCGCTGAGCGTTTTCACCGAGCCGAAGTCATACATGATAATGCTGCCATCGCGGCGGGCGGCGAAGTTACCGGGATGCGGATCGCAATGCACCGTTTTCAAGATAAATAGCTGGCGGGCCATGCTGCGAAATAGCCGCTCGCCCAGGGCGTTGCGCGTGGCTTGGTCGTAGCGCGCATCCAGCTCAGCAAAGTGATCGCCAGGCTCATAAATCAACGTCAGCACGTGTCGTGAACTCAGCGCAACCACTACTTCGGGAATGATCACGAGCGGGTCATCTTGGTGAAATTCACGAAAGCGCTGGAGGGTATTGGCCTCTAAAAAGTAGTCCAGCTCATCACTCAAGCTTTGGCGAATTTCTTCAAAAATAGCATCGAGCAGCTCACCGTTTACGGGCAGCACGCGAGCGATTTTAAAAGCCATGCGTAGTTGGCGAAGGTCGGCTTTAATGCTCTGGTCAACGTCAGGGTACTGCACCTTCACGACCACTTCGCGCCCATCACGCGTGCAGGCGCGATGCACTTGGGCAATCGATGCACTCGCCAACGCGATCTCATCAACGCGTTGAAAATGCTGACGCCAATCGCTGCCGAAGGCTTCTATCAGGCGCGCCTCAACTTCGCTAAAAGGGCGTGCAGGTGCTTGATTTTGTAAGCTGCTCAGGGCCTCAATAAGCTCAGCCGGCAGCACGTCGCGATATTGCGAAATGATCTGCCCGACCTTCATGACGGCACCTTTCATATTGCCCAATGTGGCCGCAATTTCGCGACCAATGCGCGTGTAGAGCGCGGCGTCGGCAGCGCTGCTATCGATGTCTTTTTGCCATAGTCGCTGCCATCGATCGCGTGCAACGTCGCTACCAATGCGCGCTGTCATACCGGCTAAGCTGAGTAGGCGGGACGGGCTTTTCTTGGGTGGTTTGGCCACGACGGGCTCCTAAGCGTGCATGAGTTCATGCAGCTTAGGTGATTGCGCCGCCGGCGGCGAGCCTAGCGTGACAGATTCAGCGCCATGGGGTTTGGCAGCACATCGGCGAGCTTTTTGATGCGGCCATTGAGCTCGGCATAGGAATCGGCGAGCACCGTAATGTGGCCAATTTTCCGATCGGGACGCTCCGTTTTACCGTATAGATGCAAGTGTGCTTCGGTGATGTCCAAAACCTGCGCACTGCTCGGGTACTCGCCAATGATATTGAGCATGGCGCTTGGCTTTTCTGCACGCGTACAGCCAAGTGGCAGGCCCGCGACCGCACGCACATGGTTTTCAAATTGCGAGCAATGCGCGCCCTCTATGCTCCAGTGCCCTGAGTTATGAACGCGTGGCGCAGTCTCATTGGCGACTAAGCCGTGGCGCGTCTCGAAGAGCTCAAGCGTCAGTACGCCCACATGATCTAAGGACTGCAAAATAGAGGAAATGTAGCGCTCAGCGGTAAGCTGCGTATTTTCATCAAGGTGCGGGGCGGGCACGATTGAGTGGCTTAAAATGCCACGGTGGTGGTGATTTTCAGCCAGTGGGTAAAACTGTGTCTGGCCATCTTGTCCGCGCACGGCAATGATCGATAATTCTCGCCGAAACTGCACAAATTCTTCGGCAATCAGCGGCACTGAGCTGCCCAACAATTGCCAGCATTGCTCGATTTGCTCGGCCTCGCGCAGCAGGAACTGGCCCTTGCCGTCGTAACCTTCGGTGACAGTTTTGACCACCAATGGCAGGCCGATGGCGGCGACTGCCGCTGTCAGATCATTAGCGCATTGAATGGTGTGGTAGCGTGCCGAGGGGATATTGAGCGCACTAAAAAGCTGCTTTTCGTTGAGTCGATTTTGCGACACCGCCAAGGATTTCACGCCTGGAAAAACCGGCTTTTGTGCGGCGATCATGTCCACCCAGGCGGTTGGGATATTTTCAAACTCGTAGGTGAAAACATCGGCAGAGTCAATAAATGCTTGCAGACTCTCGGTGCTGTAGGTGTCATCGCCAAAGCGTGGGCCTAGGGCGGCAGATGGGCAGTCTTCGGCGCGATCAAAGAAGCTAAACGACAAGTTTAGTTGATAGCCGGCGAGCGCCATCATGCGGCCGAGCTGGCCACCGCCCAAGACCCCAATGCGCAAGCTCATGCTGTAACGCCGGGCAATGGGTTGGCCAGCACGGTATCGGTTTGGCGCGCGCGAAATGCGCTAATAGCGGCATGCAGGGTGGCGTCATTCAATGCCAGAATCTGTGTCGCTAATAACGCCGCGTTGATGGCGCCAGCCTTGCCAATAGCCAGTGTGCCAACAGGGACACCGCCGGGCATTTGCACAATGGAGAGTAGTGAGTCGAGGCCGTTGAGCGCGTGAGACTGGACGGGTACGCCGAGCACGGGCAACGCCGTTTTGGCCGCACACATGCCGGGTAGATGTGCGGCGCCGCCGGCACCAGCAATAATCACTTGAATGCCACGGCCGGCCGCGTGTTCGGCGTAATCAAAGAGTTTATCGGGCGTACGGTGGGCAGAAACCACTTCGGCCTCAAACGCCACGCCTAAGTCGCGCAATGTGTTGGCGGCATGTTCCATGGTCGACCAGTCAGATTGCGAGCCCATAATGATGCCAACGAGTGGCGCGTGCGTGGTGGCGGTCATAATGGCCATCCCTAGATGTCGACGGTTGGAAACCGCGAATTGTCGAGGAATCAGTCAGACAGGGCAAGTCCGATGATCGCTGAGGCGATGCCGATGCCAACGGTGAGCAAAAAAAGTAGGCCTAAAAAGCGCCAAAACGGATTGAAGTTAGCCGGCATGGGCTCACGGGCGATGTCATTGGGCGAGGGCGGTGGTGGTGTTGAGTCGTTTGGTCGCGATTGTTGGCTCATAAAATCAATACTCTAGGTCGAATAAACATCACTTTACAGGGCTTCACGGTCAGAGACATGGAACAATAGATGACGCGCTCGCAGCACTTTGCGAGAATCGCTAAATCAATATTTTCTAGGGTGATTCATGAACGCTGTTTTGTCGATGGGTTGGTCGCTACTCACCTTCCGTGCGGGGCCCGATGCGCTGCCGTTTGCGCCGCGTTTAATCATTCCATTGGTGGCGCTCAATCTCGTCATCAGTTTCGCTATTCAATCGCTGGCGGGCAGTGGCATGGACAAGCCCGTGCTGCAGCTATCGGCTATGGCATTGGCTGCGGAAGCTTTTTGGCTGATTTTTTGTTTGCAGCGGCGCGGCTGGCGCAATCGCTGGACGCAAAGCTTCACCGCGCTGGTATTGATTGATACGTGGATCTCGGCATTAGCCTTTCCGATCGCGCTGATCTCCATTCAAGGCGGCGATGTGCTGCTTGGCGTGGCCGCCATTTTGCAAATCGCCATGACACTGTGGAGCCTGAATGTGCGTGGCTTTATTTACGCGCAAACCCTAGCCATTTCGCGTTTGCGGGGCATTTTGCAGGCGCTCGTGCCATTACTCTTGGTGATGGTTGTTGCGGTCAGCCTTTTCCCCGATTTAGTGCCAACGCCCGATGTGCCAACGGCTGAACCAGCAACGCCTGCCATGACGCCGGAGCGCTAGGCCATGCATATCCATATTTTGGGCATTTGCGGCACCTTTATGGGCTCGCTGGCGGTGCTGGCGAAGGCTTTGGGCCATGATGTCAGTGGCAGCGACACCGCCGTTTATCCGCCAATGAGTACACAGCTCGAAGCGCAGGGCATCACGCTGATGGAAGGCTATCGCGCGGCGCATCTGCAGCCGGCGCCTGACCTGGTGATTATCGGCAATGCCCTCAAGCGCGGCATTGAGGCTGTGGAGTATGTGCTCGAGCAGGGCATTAGCTACACCTCCGGGCCGGCGTGGTTGGCGCAACATGTTTTGCAGGGCCGGCATGTCATTGGTGTGGCCGGCACGCACGGTAAAACCACGACCACGACCATGGTGGCGTGGGTCTTGGAGCAGGCGGGTTTGGCGCCGGGGTTTCTCATTGGTGGTGTGCCGCAGGGCTTCGCCGCGAGCGCGCAGCTGGGTGGTGGGCGCTATTTTGTCGTGGAGGCCGATGAGTACGACTCGGCGTTTTTCGATAAACGTTCGAAGTTCGTGCATTATGCGCCGCGCACCGCTGTGCTGAACAATCTCGAGTTCGACCACGCCGATATTTTTGACAGCCTCGCGGCTATTCAAAAGCAGTTTCACCATCTCGTGCGCACCATCCCCGGTGCTGGGCGCATCTTATTTCCGGATGATGAGCCGGCGCTGCACGACGTCATTGCCATGGGTTGCTGGACACCAACACAGACCATGGCCATCGGTCATTCCGATACAGCCGACGCGCCTCAATGGCAGGCTGAATTACTCGAGGCCGATGGCTCGGCGTTTGCCATTTGGCATCACGGCAAGCGCACTGCGGAGGTGCGTTGGTCGCTCACGGGCCTGCATAACGTGCGCAATGGCTTGGCCGCGATCGCCAGCGCTGAGCATGTTGGCGTCAGCGTGGCGCAGGCCGCCGCGGCGCTGTCGCAGTTTCCCGGGGTAAAGCGGCGCATGGAGCTGCTCGGCACGCCGGGCGGCATTGCGCTCTATGATGATTTTGCGCATCACCCCACGGCCATCCGCAGCACGCTCGATGGCTTGCGTGAGCGCCAAGGTTCGGCACGAATTTGGGCGATTATTGAGCCGCGCTCCAACACCATGCGCTTGGGCGCACACAAAGCGCATTTGGCGCAGTCAGCGGCGCCGGCCGATCACGTGATTTGGTATCAGCCACCGGGCATGGACTGGGATTTAGCCAATGTCGCCAGCGCGGCGGGCGCCAGCCTAGCCACCGATCTTGACGCGATTATTGCGCGAGTCAGCAACGAGGCGCGTGCTGGCGATGCCATTGTGGTGATGAGCAATGGTGGCTTTGGCGGCATTCATCAGCGCTTGCTGGCGGCGTTGCAGGCGCGCCATGCATCGGGAGTCAGCGCGTGACGTTTTTGGCGGCACTCGCCGTCGCGGTGGGCGCAGCCATCGGCGCGTTATTACGCTGGATGCTCGGTCTCGGCTTCAATGCCCTCTGGCCTACACTGCCGGCTGGCACCTTGCTCGCCAACTGGGTTGGCGCCTATGCCATTGGTGTCTTAGCGGCGCTGTTTAGCGTGCACTCAGGCGTATCAGATACCACCCGCCTGCTGCTGATGACCGGCCTGCTGGGCGGCCTGACGACGTTTTCGACGTTTTCGCTAGAAGCCGTGAGCCTCATGCAGCGCCAGCTTTGGTGGCCGGCGCTGACGCACATCAGCCTGCACGTAGTCGGCTCGATTGCGCTAACGCTGGCGGGGATGGCCAGCGTCAGTGCCTTGCGCGCTTAAGCGTCGAGTCGCTGCTTGCCGCGTTTACGCATGCGGATATTGAGCATCTCCACCATGACTGAGAAGGCCATGGCACCGTAGACATAGCCTTTGGGCACGTGCTGACCAAAGCCTTCGGCAATCAGCAGCGTGCCGACCAAAATCAAGAAGGCTAGCGCCAACACTTTGATCGATGGATGCTCCTCGACAAATTCGCCAATTGGCTTAGCGGCAAACATCATCACCACTACCGACAACATAATGGCGATAACCATGATGCTGACATCGTCGGCGAGACCAACCGCAGTGATGACTGAGTCCAGCGAAAACACGATATCGATAATGGCGATTTGCACAATAACCGCTAAAAAGCTCGAACCAGCGGCTGCTGCCGTGCTGGTCACTTGCACATGACCGGGCTCGCCTTCGACGGTATCGAAAATTTCGGTCGCCGATTTCCAGAGTAGGAAAAAGCCACCACCAATTAAAATCAAGTCACGCCCAGTCACCGCCACGCCAGCCAGCGTAATCAGCGGCTCGGTAAGGCGCATGACCCAAGTGATCGATAGCAACAGCGCGATGCGCGACAGCATGGCCAACCCTAGACCAAAGACGCGGGCAAACTGACGCTTTTCCGGGGCGACTTTATTGACCAAGATGGTCAGGAAAATAATATTGTCGATGCCCAGCACAATCTCTAAGAGACTCAGTGTGGCCAACGTGACCCATGCTTGGGGGTCAGCAATCCATTCAAACATAGCGGCTCTCAGGCAAAGTGGCAGACATAGTCTAGGGTCTCGATGGTCTCGATGTCGAAGCTGGAGTTGGCGGGCACATCAAATGAGCTGCCGCCTTTGTAGTCAGTCCATGTCTCGCTGCCGGCTTGGCGTACGCGGCAATGACCGGCAGTGATTTCCATGATTTCCGCTGCTTGCGTGGTGAATAGTAGGGTCGATGGCAAAATCACGCCCAAGGTTTTGCGTGTGCCATCAGCAAAAATGACGGCATGGCTTATGCAGCGGCCATCAAAATAAACGTTGGCTTTTTTTATCACAGAAACATTGTCGAACTGAGTCATGGGGCGCTCCGGCTTCACGAAAGATTGCGCGGATTCTAGGGCTTCAGCCCTTGGTCGCAAAGCGTCACGATAAATATCTTTCGCAATCGCACGCGCTATTGTAGTTTTTCCTAGGTCATATGTGTTGTGGTGACACTCGTCACCGATTGAGGCCATAGGAGGCTGATCCATGACATCACCTGCGGAGTCGCATCGTAAAGCGTTTGTTCTTGATACCAATGTACTGATTCACGATCCCAACGCCTTACTCAACTTTGAAGAACATCACGTACTGTTGCCAATGACCGTGCTCGAAGAGCTCGACAAGCTGAAGTCCGGTAAAGCCACGGTGTCTGTCGAATGTCGCGCGGCGATTCGGCAGATCGATCGCATTTTGGGTGATGCCTCACCGCAGCAAATCCGCGCTGGTGTGCCAATTTGGCGCGATGCCCAGCGCGAGCACCTGGGCTTTTTATCGGTATTGCTAGATCAGCCCGAAGGCAGCGTGCAGACGCTCAATAGCGCGCTAAATGACAATAAAATCATTAATTTACTAGTGGCTTTGCAGCTCGCTGAGCCTGCCACTGACTTGGTGTTGGTGACCAAGGACATCAATATGCGCTTGAAGGCGCGTGCCTGCGGTATTGCCAGCGAGGATTACGCCAACGATCAATTGGTGTCTGACATTAAACAGCTCGCCAAGGGCTATGCGCATTTCGAGGGCTCATTTTGGGATCGCTTTAGCCGCGTCGATAGCGTGCAGGCCTTGGGCGAGACGCGGCACTATTTGAAGCGTGCCGACTGGGCCGAGGCGGTGTATGCCAACCAATTTATTAAAGATGAGATGGGCTTTATTGGCCGCGTACTTTCGGTCGATGATGAGCATATTGTCTTGCGCGACCTCAATGAAGATCGCTTGATGAGCCAAGAGGTGTGGGGTTTAAAGCCGCACAATATTTTGCAGGCGATGGCCTTAGATTTGCTCGCTGACCCCAGTGTGCATTTGGTGTCCTTAACCGGGCCGGCGGGCTCAGGCAAAACCATTTTGGCGCTGGCCACCGCCATTGAGCAGAGCATTGAGGATAAGCGTTTTAATAAAATTATTGCCACGCGCTCCACGCCACCATTAGCCGAGGAGCACGGCTTTTTGCCGGGCACAGAAGAGGAAAAAATGGATCCGTGGTTGGGCGCCATTAGCGATAATATTGAGGCGCTGCATTTGCATGATGAAAGCCCGAAAGGCTCGATTGAATATGTCCGTGAACGCGCCAATATTCAGTTTAAGGCGCTAAATTACATTCGCGGTCGTAGCTTTCAGAAGTCATTGATCCTGATTGATGAGTGCCAAAATCTCACGCCGCATCAAATGAAAGCGATCATTACGCGTGCCGGTGAGGGCTCTAAAGTAGTGTGCTTGGGCAATTTGGCACAAATCGACACGCCGTATTTAAACCCCATAAGCTCTGGTCTAACTTATATGTGTGAGCGCTTTAAAGGCTTTGCGCATGGCGGACACATTCAGCTTGAAGGTGTGCCGCGTTCGGTCTTGGCAGAGTATGCCGAGGCCAATTTGTAGGGTTCTGCATTCTTGATTGTGGTCTGCTTTGGCTTTACCCTTCGCGGCGTCAGTGCCAGGGCGAACCAGCCACGTGCCACGCAGCAACCTGACGCTTGTAGGAGCCTTGAGACCCCGTGTTTCGGGCGCTAAGGGCTTTTGTTTTCTCGCAAACTGAAGGATGGCTTGTTATGCGTTTATCTGACTACTGCTCCGATGCCGAATGGGCAAAAATTAAGAAAGTGGCCGACGGCAAAGAGACGCCGTTTCTGGTCGTCGATCTCGAAATCATCAAGCAAAAATACGTTGAGCTCACTAACTGCTTCCCGAAAGCCAAGGTGCATTATGCGCTGAAGGCAAACCCCGGCCAGCCAGTGATCGACCTGCTGCGTGACTTAGGTTCGAACTTTGACTGCGCGTCGATGTTTGAGCTCAGCAAAGTGCTGGACTCTGGCGTATCGCCCGATCGCGTCAGCTATGGCAACACCATCAAAAAGGCCGCGCATGTGAAGTGGGCCTACGAGCAAGGCATCCGTTTATTTGCCACTGACTCGAAAGCTGACTTGCAGAATATTGCCGAGTACGCGCCGGGCTCGAAAATTTTCGTGCGCATCCTGGTGGAAGGCGGAGAGACCGCCGAGTGGCCCTTGTCGCGTAAATTTGGTTGCCACCCCGATATGGCCATTGATTTGCTCGTGCAAGCCAAAAACCAAGGCTTGATTCCTTACGGCATCTCTTTCCATGTTGGCTCGCAGCAAAAAGACATTGCTGTTTGGGATGCGGCGCTGTCGAAAGTGAAGTACATGTTTGACTGGATGAAGTTCGAGGAAGAAGTCGAGCTGAAAATGATCAATATGGGCGGCGGCTTCCCGGCCAACTATATTTCTGAGGTCAACCCCATCAATATCTATGCGCAAGAAATTCTGCGCTATTTGCATGATGACTACGGCGATGACGCGCCCGAAATCATCCTTGAGCCCGGTCGCTCCTTAGTTGGCGAGTCCGGTGTACTGGTATCGGAAGTGGTGCTGATTTCGCGTAAGTCACGCACCGACTTAAAGCGTTGGGTCTATACCGACGTGGGCTTATTCCAAGGCCTGATGGAAACCATGGGTGAGTCGATCAAGTACCCGATCTACACCGAAAAAATGGATGAAAGCGACAATAAAGAGGGCAGTGTGGTGTTGGCAGGTCCAACTTGCGACTCCACCGATATCATGTATGAGAACGTCGGCTATCACTTGCCGATGAGCTTGGCTCCGCGCGATCGTCTGTACTGGATGACCACGGGCGCCTACACCAACTCCTACAGCTCGGTTGAGTTCAACGGCTTCCCGCCGCTGCAAACCTACTACGTCAGCTAATCTCGCTGTCGTTTTGCTCCGATGCGCCGCGTCGTTTGGCGGCGCGCGCATCGCTAGCAAATAGCTCTTCTAATTCCCGCATCGACTGCTTCGCGCTCGCGACTAACTCGGCTTCATCCTGATAGATCGCTTGTTGGCGAATCACCAAGTCTTCATCGTATTCACGAAAACGCTGCACGCCGGCTTTCGCGCTTGCGGCACTAAAACCAATGGCCTGTAGCACATCGCTGGCGAGCTCGAGGCTGCTGGCAAAGGTCTCGCGATGAATCAAGCTAACGCCCAAGTCCATTAAGCGGTAAGCGTGCATGCGATCGCGTGCGCGGGCATAAACTGGCGTATTGGGGAAGTGGCGGCGAATGAGTTTGGCGGTGTGTACCGACTCGTCGACATCATCAATAGCGAGCACAATGATCTTTGCTTTCGCCGCGCCAGCAGCCAGAAGCAGTGCATGTGAATCAGGCCGTCCGTAATAGACTTTGTTGCCAAACAGTCGCACAAAATCGACTTGCCGCGCGCTACTTTCCAACGCCACAAACGGGATGTGATGGACACGCAAAACACGCGCCACGATCTGTCCAACGCGGCCAAAGCCGGCAATCAAGACATCGTGCTCATGGTTATCGGGCATGTCATCGAAGTCGCGCTCCTGCTTTTTGCCCCAGCGCGGCTCGAGTACGTGCTCCAAGAGTAAAAAACCAATGGGTGTCATGGCCATCGACAGCGTCACGGTGAGCACCAGCATTTCGCCAAGATGGCGCTCCAGCAGCCCAACGGCCACGGCAGTCGTGAAGACAATAAATGCGAATTCACCGCCTTGCGGTAGCGTCACGGCCAAGCGAATGGCCGTTTTCGTGTCGTTACCATTGAGTCGGCCGAGCAACCACAATATCGCGCCTTTCAGCAGCACCAATACGCCGGCACCCAGCAAAATGGTGCGAGCTTCTTGGCCGAGCAATGGCAGGTTAGCGGTCATGCCCACGGTCATAAAAAACAAGCCCAGCAATAAGCCTTTAAAAGGCTGAATTTGCGCCTCAAGTTCGTGGCGGTACTCGCTGTCGGCAAGCAGCACGCCGGCAATAAACGCACCCAATGATGCTGACAGGTGTATCTCGGTCATCAGCCAAGTCATGCCAACGATGATAAATAAGCCCAGACCGGTAAACAGCTCCGGCGTTTTGCTATTGGCAATAAAGCGAAACACCGGGCGCACCAGAAAGCGGCTGGCGAAAAACAAGGCGGCAAAGACCGCAATAACGGGCAGCAGTTGCGGGCTGTTGATGACGCCGGCGCTATTGCCTGCCAGCAGCGGAATAATCGCCAGCAGCGGGATCACCGCGATATCTTGAAATAGCAAAATCGCAAATGCTTGGCGGCCATGCTTGGCGCTGAGTTGGTTCTTTTCTGCCAACAGCTGCAGGGCAAACGCGGTGGATGACATGGCCAGACCCGCACCGACCACGAGGCTCACCGTTGGGCTTAAGCCCATGAGCCAGCACGGTAGCGCAATCGCAGCGGTGGTAATGAGTACTTGCGCGCTACCGAGGCCAAAGACCGAGCGTCTGAGCACCCAGAGGCGGCTAGGCTCGAGCTCTAGGCCGATCAAAAAGAGCAGCATCGCAATGCCGAAGTCAGCGATCTCAATGACACCTTCCGTGTCGTGAATAGCACCAAGAATATGCGGCCCAATGAGCATGCCCGCGAGCATATAGCCGATCACCGAGGGCAGGCCAAGTCGGCGCGAAATTGGCACGATAATAAGTGCTGCTAAGAGCAGCCAGCTAATCGATGACACCGCGTGCATGATGATCCTAGTAGCAGAAATTGGCCTCAGTTTTACCATATTCGACCACTGTCGCAGTGCAAATCTACTCAGCGGTTATGGCGAGGCTGCACGAAGAGGCGTTGGTCAGGCTATAATGCGCGCGTTTTTCGCCCATTCGAGAGCACCTGCTATGAGCTACGCCCAAATCCCCGCTGGTAAAGACCTGCCCAACGACATTTATGTGGTCATTGAGATCCCCGCCAATCACGCACCAATCAAATACGAAATCGACAAAGATGCCGACGCGTTATTTGTTGACCGCTTTGTTGGCACGGCCATGTTTTACCCCGCGAACTATGGCTACATTCCCAATACGCTCTCTGAAGATGGCGATCCGCTCGATGTCTTAGTGGTGACCCCGCACCCCGTGGTGCCAGGCGCAGTTATTCGTGCGCGTCCCATCGGTATGTTGATGATGGAAGATGAGTCCGGCGTTGATGCCAAACTCATTGCTGTGCCGCATGCCAAGCTCTCGCCGCTTTATAACGATGTCCATGAGCACAGCGACCTGCCCGAGCTGTTATTGCGCCAGATCGAGCATTTCTTCACGCATTACAAAGACTTGGAATCCGGCAAATGGGTGAAAATCATGGGCTGGGAAAATGCCGATGCCGCTCGCACGGAAATTATGAAGTCGCTAGAAGCCGCTAAGTAATTCGCTTTTCTGTGCTTAAAAGCCCGCGATCTGGTGTTGCCAGCTCGCGGGCTTTTTTGTGAATGCTGAGTCACAAAAAATTAGCTCGCTTGGTCAGATTGTCAGACAATATCCCTGTGTGCTTTCTGATCACCCCCCTATCATGGCGTCCAAGGAGATCGCTCTGCATGTGCAGGATGAAGGTCTTCAAAACCAACCACCGTGAGTGAAAAGGAGCATCATTATGGGCGAACTTAAAAATATCGTAACCGAGCAACAAGACATTCTGGTCCGCGTGAAAGACGCTGGTCGTCAAGCCGCTATGGCTGGCCTAGGCTTGCTCGAAGTGTTGAAAAGCGAAGGCGAGAAGCTGCAAGCACTTGACTTCAATGCCAAAGCTGACGAATTAAAAGCTAAAGCAGTTGAAATCAAAGACAAGCTCGCTGCTATCGACGTGAAAGCCGAAGCCGACAAACTGCAATCGGTTGACGTGAAAGCCAAAACCGAAGAATTGAAAGCCAAAGCATTGGAACTGAAAGGCAAGTTAGCTTCAGTCGATGCTAAAGCTGAACTCGATAAACTGCTGGCCGACGTGCAGAAGCTGTTTAACGAGTTAGTGGCAAAAGGTGAAAAGCGCGCTGCTTAATCCCGCGTGTGTTGAACAGTAATACCCTTTTTTGGGACGGCGCCAGCCGTCCCTTTTTTTTGCCTGAAAATTCGCTAGGCCATCGCCTCGGCTAAGCCATTGAGGTAAGAGTCTGCGCGATCACGATCGCCATCGCTTAGTGCGTGCCAGCGAGACTGCAGCGTCAGCCACGATTTTGCGGGGTATTTTTGTGCTGTTTGGCTGAGCTCATGCCCCTGAATATGCACAGTAAAATGCTCGCCATTAGCTGCGTGAGCTGCGTTGGCGCGCGCCCAGGGCAGGTAGGTGTGCAGTAGTAAGTGCTCAATAAATGGCACCAAGGTGCTGCTGAAGGCAGACCATTCTTGCGCCGTGTTTGTGGCGTGCGTGGCGCCACTCATGACCGCATCAACCCAGCGGTGGATATGCCCAAGCTTGGCCAGACGTGCACGAGGCGTTGGGTCGGACAGTAGCTGAAAAAACATGCTGGCAAGTCCGAAGTCGGCAAATGACAGGGTATTGCCAAAGATAAATGCCTGCTCAGCGAGATGCTGGTCGAGACGCAAGGCCGTTTCGTCGAGCTGCGCTTCTAAGGCGTCGGCATTGGCGCTGGTGCAGCCGAGCGGTTCGCGCCGAGTCATCAAAAAAGCAGCAATTTTTTCTGCGTAGGCGCTAGGGTCTACGTCCGCGGCCACACTGGCGCTGGCAATGCGCATTGAGGCATCTAGGCGATCGGCTTCGTAGTTCCAGCGGTAGTGAAACATGGCTTTAACCAACCACTCATCGGCGGCCTCTTCCAGCGCGTAGGAGAGAAAGTTTTGCGCGGCGTCGGCAAGCGTTGCTGTCGGTATTGCGTGGGTCTGCTCTAAGTAGCTCATGATGGGCGTAGAGTCTTGCAGCGCCTGTCCTTCAGGGGTGACGAGCAGCGGAATGAGCGGTAGCTTGGCGTGTGCACGAAACGCGGCTTCGTTGCGCTGATTGCGCAATAGCCAGTCGTGCGCAAGGCCTTTGTAACGCATAAACGCGCGCACTTTGACAGAGTACGGCGAGACATCCATACCGAAAAGTTGATACATAAAATCGCCTATATTCCGATAACTGGTTGGCCTTAGGCTATGAGGTTTCAGCCATCTATGGAATAGTCGATTTGGCCTTGTTGCTATGCAGGGCGTAATAGCTATTCAGGATGAAGCGTATGAAAAAAATAATACCCGCTCTGTTGCTCAGTGCAGCAGCCAGCACAGGTGCTCAAGCACAAACCTTTTGTATGTATGACCCCGTGGGGGCGCAGGGCTCAGCGTTTGCGCTAGCCAAAGATTATGCGCTTGTCGCGAAATCATGGGGCGCCAACTTGGAGCTCAAGGCCTACACGGATGAGCGCGTGGCGGCCGAAGACTTTAAAGCGGGGCAGTGCGACGGTGTCGGCATTACGGGTCTGCGCGGCCGTCAGTTTAACGCCTATGTTGGCAGCATCGATTCGATTGGTGCCGTGCCGTCTTATGATCACTTACGTACCGTGATTCAAGTGCTGGCAGCACCGGCCAGTGAAAAGGCCATGCTCAACGGTCAATACGAAGTGGCGGGTATTTTCCCATTAGGCGCGGCCTATGTATTCGTGCGTGATCGCGCCATTGATTCGATTGAAAAAGCCGCCGGCAAAAAAATCGCGGTACTCGACTTTGATAAGTCTCAAGCGCGCATGGTGCAACAGCTTGGTGCACAGCCGGTGGCATCTGATATCACTAATTTCACGGCCAAGTTTAATAATGGCCAGGTCGATATTGTGGTGGCACCCGGTATCGCCTTTAAGCCCTTTGAGATGTACAAGGGCTTAGGCACGAAAGGTGCGATTTATCGCTTTCCGTTGGTGCAGCTTACCGGCAACCTGATCATTCGCCCCGATCGCTTCCCAGAAGGCTTTGGCGCGAAATCACGTAAATATATTTTGTCGCAAATGCCCACCGCGCAACGCACCATCCAGCAGGCTGAAGACGGTATTGACGAAAAGTACTGGTTAGATTTGACTGCAGCCGATAAAGCCAAGTACACCTTGATGATGACCGAGGCTCGTGTGCAAATGACCAAAGACGGCTTTTACGACAAGAAGATGATGAACTTGTTGAAAAAGATCCGTTGCAAATATAACGCCGCTGCTGCTGAGTGTGCCAATAACATTGAATAAGCAGTAGACGTATAAAAAATGCCCGCTTCATGCGGGCATTTTTTTAGTGCGCGGCGCGCCATTGCCAGGGCGGAATGCGTTCGGGTGCTGGCAAGGCCCATAAGCCACGTTTGTGACGGCGAGCATCGGCTTCCAGATCAAGCAGTTCGGGGCGCTTCAGGTAGCGTCGATAGACCCAGGCATGGCCCGCTTGCACCAACTCCGCATTCACATCGCGCCCATCCACGTAGACAACGGCGACCACGCGACCATAACGGTCAATATCGTGCACGCTAAGGCTGATGTCGCGACCGGCAACGCGCGACGATAGCGCTCGCTGGGCCTGCGCCCCCCACGGCTGCTTGCGTTCTGGTGTATCGATTTCTGCTAAGCGAATACGCTGTTTCTGATGCTCAGGCGTCAGAATAGTCACGGTGTCGCCATCGCTGACCTTGATCACTCGACCGGCGGGCGTGCCACGCGCGGAGGTGTCATCGTCTGATGCACGAGGTGCGGCATTGCCGCAGGCACTGAGCGCGGCAACCAGCACCAACAAAATAAAGCGATAGGGTGCGCGCATAAATACCTGGCAGATAGATAGCAAAAAACCAGCGCAAGGGCTGGTTTTAAGCGTGCCATGAAGGCGATATGGTGGCTACAGCTGGACTTGAACCAGCGACCCCAGCATTATGAATGCTGTGCTCTAACCAGCTGAGCTATGTAGCCAAATAGGCGGCGAATGTTAGATTTCAGCGCCCATAGTGTCAAGCCTATGCAGCGCCCGTTTTATTAATTTGTAGCACTTTTTTGCGATTCGCCGAGTAAATGATCAACGGCTGCCTGTGTCGATAAATGAATGTGCGAATTGCCCAATGTATTGAGCAGTGCCGTACCGGCTAAGCGGTCCATCACGGGGCCTTTAATTTCCGCCACATGCAATGTCATACCGGCATCGCCGAGCCCTTGCGCCAGGCTTTCGAGCATCTCCAAGCCACTGGCATCAATGTTGCCCACGCCAGATAGTACCAGCACCATGTGCTCAGCCTCAGCGGCTTGCGCAATTAAGTCCATGAGCTGACGCTCAATAGCTGGGGCATTGGCAAAATAGATATTCTCATCAATGCGGACCAGCAATAATGCCGGCCACGTGGTGACGCTGTGGCGGTGGATATTGCGATAATGCTCACTGCCAGAGACTTGGCCAATCACGGCAATGTGTGGGTCGCTGGTGCGCTGCAAATACAGGCCAATCGCCAGCGCCATACCCAGCAATAAGCCTGGCTCAATGCCAAATGCCAAGACGCCAAGCAGCGTACCGAGCTGGGCTAGCCCGTCGCGACGATCATAGCGCCAGGTGCGCCAGAGGCTTTTGAAGTCAATGAGCTGCGTGACGGCAACAACCACAATCGCAGCCAATACCAGCTTTGGTAACGGCGCTAAAATATCGGTTAGCGCAAAGGCCGCCAAGGCGACCCACGTCGCGGTAATAATGGCGGCCAGCTGCGTGCGCGCGCCGGCGTCAAAGTTCACCATGGAGCGTGAAAAACCACCGGCTACAGGCATGCCACCAGCAATCGCGGCACTCATATTGGTTGCGCCCAGAGCCAGCAGCTCTTGGTCTGGATTAATACGCTCGCGCCGCCGAATCGCGAGGATTCTCGCGACCGACAGGCTTTCCACATAGCCAATAATGGCAATCAGTAACGCCGAGCCGATCAGCCCCTGCCAGCCATCGAGCCAGAGAAAGCTGATGGATAATGGCGGCAGGCCTTGTGGAATATCGCCAACCACGGCGACATAGCGTGCGCCATCGACGTGACTGGAGATCAGCAGGGCGCTCGCGACAATGACCAGTGGCATCATGCGTGTGGCTAAGGTGGCGAGTGGCGCTGACAGGCCAATGGCGCGCAGCCAGCCGGCGAGGCGAAAGCGGCCAATCAAGAGCAGCGTGATGGTTGCCGCCGCTGCCGCTACAACGCTGAGCTGTGTGTCATTAAGGCGTGGCGTGATATCGATAATGAAGCTGAAAAATGCCGCCTGCCGATCACCATTGACTCCCGTGAGTGCTGGAATTTGTGTGCCAATAATGGTGATTGCCGCGGCGGTGCTAAAGCCGCTCAGCACTGGATGGCTGACAAAGTACGACAACCAGCCTAGGCGCATAAAGCCAAACAGCAGCAAAAAGCCGCCAGACAGCAGCGCCAGCCACAAGGCGCCTGCCAAGGCGCGCGCGCTATCGCCATCAGCAAATTGCTGCAAGGCACTGGCGACCATGACCGCGGCTACGGCCACAGGGCCGACGGCGAGCGTTCGGCTACTGCCCATCAGTGCATAAATGAGTGGTGGCAGCACGCTGGCGTAGAGCCCGACTTCCGGCGGTAGGCCGGCGAGCAGGGCGTAGGCGAGCGCTTGGGGAACCAATAAAATCGCGGTGATGGTGCCGGCGAGGGCATCATCGCGAAGGTCGGCTCGACGGTAGTGCTGCAGCCAAGCAGGTAAAAGGCGCATGGTGACGTGCTTAGAGTGCGTTGAGTGGGAGCTTTAAATACGCCACACCATTGTTTTCCGCCTCGGGAAAATGCCCGGCGCGGATGTTGACCTGAATTGCCGGCAAAATCAGCGTTGGCATGCCCAATGTGGCATCGCGAGTGGTGCGCATGGCGACAAACTCGGCTTCGCTGGTGCCATCATGCAAATGGATATTGTCTGCGCGTTGCTCGGCAACCGTGGTTTGCCAGCTGGCCTCGCGTGTTGCGGGCGGGTAGTCATGGCACATATACAGCACGGTATCGGCAGGCATGCTCAAAATGCGCTGTGCCGATTGATAGAGCGTGTGGGCACTGCCGCCGGGAAAGTCGCAGCGTGCTGAGCCGAGGTCGGGCATAAACAACGTATCGCCGACAAACACCAGACGCTCATCGACTACATAGGCCATATCCGCGGGCGTGTGACCGGGCACATGAATAGCGCGCGCCGCGAGGTCGCCAATCATGAAGACTTCATCGGGCTCAAACAAATGACCAAACTGCGAACCATCCAAGGCAAAAGCAGAGTCTAAGTTGAAGATCTTCTGAAACACGCCCTGCACATGACGGATCGACTCACCGATGGCAATGGTGCCACCCAGCTTGGATTGCAAATACGGCGCCGCCGATAGGTGGTCGGCATGGGCATGCGTTTCCAGTAGCCATTGCACCTTGAGTTGGTGCTGCTCCACAAAGGCAACGAGGCGGTCGGCTGACTCGGTGTGCGTTCGCGCCGCTTTTGGGTCAAAATCGAGCACGGAGTCGATGATCGCGCAGGCGCTGCCTTCACCCGCATGAATGATGTAGCTCACGGTATTGGTGACGGTATCGAAAAATGAGGCGACCTGTGCCGACATGAGATGCTCCTAAGATTTTATCTGCCATCAGATTATTGACTAATAATTTATCTGTCAATAAAGTGTTCTCATGAATTAGCGCGAGGCTCTTATGCAAACCCACCTTTCTCCCGAAGCATTTACGCTGTTGCGTGACTCGGCAACAAAAACCTGCAACCTATTGAAAGTGATGGCCAATGAAGACCGGCTACTGTTGCTGTGTCAGCTCACGCAAGGCGAACGCAACGTCGGCGAGCTCGAAACCTTATGCGGTATTCGCCAACCCACGCTATCGCAGCAGCTCGCTGTGTTGCGCGAAGAGGGGCTGGTCAATGCGCGGCGCGATGGCAAGTATATTTTTTACAGCCTCGCCAGTGCTGAAGTGATTTTGGTGATGAACACCTTATCCAGCCTCTACTGTGGCCGAGTACTGGCCGACTTAAAGCAACAATCTATCCAATAAGCGCGTATTTCACGAGGCGATGCTATGACAACGTGGACCCAGTTGAGTGATGAGTTATCGGTTAGCGAGCAGATTGCTGCGCATGACCTAGGCGCGCTCTACGCCGCCGGTTTCCGCACCGTGATTTGTAACCGTCCCGATGATGAAGGCGGCGATACGCAGCCCAAGCAGCAAGATATCGCTCAGGCCGCCCAGGCACTCGGCATGCAGTTCGCGTATTTACCATTGCTGCCGGGGCAAATTGATGCCAACGATGCCACCGCTTTTGCCGCATGTCTCCGCGAGTTGCCGAGTCCAGCATTGGCGTATTGCCGCACTGGTAAGCGCTCACAAACGGTCTATGAACTTGCCAAAACACACGGCTTATTGGCTACCGCAACGCCTGCCGCTGCGTCGGTTGTGATTGTTGGCGGTGGCTCGGCGGGCATCGCGGTGGCCGCCAGTTTACTGGCGCGCCAGGCCGATTTGGATATCGTCATCATTGAGCCGAATGACACACATTACTATCAGCCCGCCTGGACCTTGGTCGGCGGTGGTGCATTTGCCAGTGAAGACACGGCGCGACCGATGGCCTCTGTTATGCCGGCTGGCGTGCGCTGGATGAAACTGGCCGTGGCGCGCTTTGAGCCGGCGCGCCAGGCCGTGGTGTTGTCTAATGGCAGCGAGTTGGCCTATGAGCAGCTCATTGTTTGCCCTGGCCTGGAACTCTATTGGGAGGGCATCGAGGGCTTGGAGGAAACCCTCGGCAGTCATGGCGTGACATCAAACTATCGTTACGACTTGGCGCCCTACACCTGGCAGTTGGTGCAGTCTTTAGCGGATGGTAAAGCTATTTTCACGCAACCGCCGATGCCCATTAAATGCGCCGGCGCGCCACAAAAAGCCATGTATTTGTCCTGTGATTATTGGCGCAAAAGCGGTCGGCTCAATCAAATCAATGTAGAGTTTTGCAACGCTGGTGCGGTGCTCTTTGGTGTGCCCACATTTGTGCCTCCGCTGATGCAGTACGTTGAGCGCTATGGCATTGACCTATCGTTTAATGAGCGCTTGGTTAAAGTTGATGGGCCAGCGAAAACCGCATGGTTTGATGTCACCGACAGTGCCGGCCAGGTGAGTCGCGTGGCAAAAACATTTGATCTCTTGCATGTGGTGCCGCCGCAGCGCGCGCCCGATATTGTTCGTAACAGCCCATTGGCCGATGCCGCTGGTTGGTGCGCTGTCGATCAGCACACCTTGCAAAGTACGCAGTTTGCCAATGTCTTCTCGCTCGGCGATGTCTGCTCTTCACCAAACGCAAAAACCATGGCCGCTGTGCGCAAGCAAGTGGTGGTGGTGGCGGAGAACCTGCTCGCACTGCGCGCCGGACGCGCTATGGCAACACGCTATGACGGTTATGGCGCCTGCCCATTGACCGTGGAAAAAGGCAAAGTGGTGATGGCCGAGTTTGGTTTTGGCGGCAAGTTGTTGCCGACATTCCCTCTGAACCCAGCAGTGGCGCGCCGCAGTCAGTGGTTTTTGAAAGCGACCGTATTGCCGATGGTCTATTGGCAACTCATGCTCAAAGGCCGCGAATGGCTGGCGCGGCCCACCGCAACCTAAGCTAGGCATTAACCTTTCGTCTGTCTTGCCCCTGCGCGATGCGTGTTCGTGTTACAAGCGAATGCTCGTTGCGTAAATTCAGATAATAGGGTCAGTGCTATGCCGCCAGTCCATCAAGCGCAACAAGCGAAAAATGCTTGGCGCGTCCTGTTCGTGCTGTTTCTCGCCAACTTATTGAACTTCTACGACCGCACCATCCCGGCAATTATCATTGAGCCCATTCGCCTTGAGTGGGATTTAAGCGACTTCCAGCTTGGTCTGGCCTCTACGGCTTTCACCATGGTCTATGCGCTGGCGGGCATTCCGCTGGGGCGTTTGGCCGATATCGGTTCGCGGCGAAAAATCATGGGCTGGGGCTTGACCGTTTGGAGCGGCATGACCGCTGCCACCGGCTTGGCATCGAGCTTCATGAGCTTTTTACTGATTCGCATGGGGGTGGGCTTGGGTGAGGCGAGTTATGCGCCGGCATCGAACTCATTGATTGGCGATTTATTTCCGGCCCACAAGCGTGCGCGTGCGGTTGGTCTGTTTATGTTGGGCCTGCCATTTGGTCTGCTGCTGGCGTATTTCACCACCGGCGCCATTGTTGAGGCCTTCGATAGCTGGCGGGCGCCATTTTTTATTGCGGCGATTCCGGGCGTGATCGTTGCGTTTTTTATTTTCCGCATCAATGAGCCGCTCAGAGGCGCCGCTGAAAGCGTGGCGCTATCGGTGACGCCGATTGAAAAGCCGATGCGCCGCATTGTGCGAATCCCCACATTTCTGTGGCTGACGGTAGCGGGGCTGTCGTTTAATTTCGCCGCTTACGCCTGCACCTCGTTTATGGTGCCGATGCTCATGCGTTACTTTCTCATGCCCTTGAGTCAAGCAGCCATTGCGGCCGGCGTCATCGTCGGTGTGACTGGCCTCATTGGCTTGACCTTGGGTGGCCCAATTGCCGATCGTCTGCATCAGCGTTCAGCCACTGGGCGGCTGATGTTTGCCGCCATCAGCATGTTTATTGCCTGTGCGGCGACCACCTATGCGCTCTACATTGGCCGAGTTGAAACGGGTCTGTTTGTCGGTATCTTCAGCCTAGGATGGCTGTTTTCCTACAACTACTTTACCTGCGTGTATCCGGCCTTGCAGGATGTTGTCGAGCCGCGTTTGCGCGGCACGGCCATGGCCTTATTTTTTGCCGCGCTGTATATCTTTGGCGGCTGCTTTGGCCCGCTGGCGGTGGGCTTGCTGTCCGATCATTTTTCCGCCTCTGCGATGCTCGCCTCGGGCTCATTGTTGATGACCGAAGCCTTTAAAGCCGAGGGTCTGCATGCGGCGATGTATTTGATTCCCGGCGCCTTGCTAGTGACCGGCTTGGCGCTGGTGAAAGCCTCTGGGCATTTTGTTGCCGACTCAGCCGCCATGCGCAATAGCATGGCGCCCTGAGTGGCTCGCGGGGGTTACACGTTAAAGCGGAAATGCATCACGTCGCCATCTTTGACGAGATAGTCTTTGCCCTCTAAGCGCCATTTGCCAGCTTCTTTGGCACCACTTTCGCCGCGATAAGTAATGAAGTCGTCATAGCCCACCACTTCGGCGCGAATAAAGCCTTTTTCAAAGTCGGTGTGAATGGCGGCAGCAGCACGTGGCGCGGTACATTTCAGCGGGATGGTCCAGGCGCGAACCTCTTTCACGCCAGCCGTGAAATAGGTTTGCAAACTGAGCAGGCCGTAGCCGGCACGAATAACGCGATTCAGGCCGGGCTCATTCATGCCTAAGTCGGCTAAGAAGGCGACTTTATCGTCTTCGTCGAGCTCAGCGATTTCGGCTTCGAGCTTGTTGCAAATCGGCACCACCACGGCATTTTCTTTGGCGGCGAGTTCGCGGACCTGATCGAGCATGGGGTTATTATCGAAACCATCTTCGTTGACGTTGGCAATATACATGGTCGGCTTTAGCGTTAAAAAGCCATACGACTTGATGGTCGCGAGCTCCTCCACGCTGAGCTCGACGCCGCGTAAGGGCAGGCCTTCATCGAGCGCGGGTTTGATTTTTTCCAGTACCGCCTTCAGCGCAATGGCCTCTTTGTCACCCCCTTTGGCTTGCTTCACGACGCGCAGCAGGGCCTTTTCCACCGCATCTAAATCGGCCAGCGCCAATTCGGTATTGATGACATCGATGTCATCGAGCGGACTGACGCGATTGGCAACATGAATCACGTTGTCGTCGATGAAGCAGCGCACCACATGGGCAATGGCATCGGTGCTGCGAATATTGCCGAGGAACTTATTCCCCAAACCTTCGCCTTGTGAAGCGCCTGCGACTAGGCCGGCGATATCCACAAACTCCATGCTGGTGGGAATGATACGCTCGGGCTTGACGATATCGGCGAGAGCGTCGAGGCGCGGGTCGGGCATGGGGACCACGCCGGTATTCGGCTCAATGGTGCAAAAAGGGAAGTTTTCGGCAGAGATATTGGCCTTGGTCAGCGCATTAAAAAGCGTGGATTTGCCTACGTTGGGTAGGCCGACAATGCCGCAGTTAAATCCCATGATGCATCCCTCGAGGGTCAGTTAGGTGTCTATTTTAAAGCCGTTGATACGATTCATGGCTTTGGCGAAATCGCCGCTGACCATGAGTTCGGTGCAGCGCAGTGCTTCATCGATGGCTTGATCGATAAGCTGCTGCTCGGATTGTGGCGCACGGCCTAATACAAAACCGGTGACTTGGCTGCTATTGCCCGGATGGCCAATGCCAACACGCAGGCGATGAAAGCCGGCTTGGTTGCCGAGCGCTGATATGCTGTCGCGTAGGCCATTATGGCCGCCATGGCCACCGCCGGTTTTTAAACGAATGTGGCCTGGGCCAATATCGAGCTCATCGTGAGCGATCAGGATTTCGTTGGGCGCGAGCTTGTAAAAATTCGCCAGAGCGGCCACAGCTTGGCCCGAGCGATTCATAAATGTGGTGGGAATCAGCAGGCGCACATCCTCACCGGCGAGCGTGATGCGCGCGGTTAGGCCAAAGGCTTTGCTGTCGGGCATGAGTGTGGTGCGGTGCTGCTCGGCTAAACGCTCAATGAACCACGCACCAGCATTGTGGCGTGTGTGTGCGTATTGGGCACCGGGATTAGCGAGGCCGACTAAAAGGCGAAGGGCGGTCATGGGCGTGAGTATTGCAACACATGGCTGAAAAGAAAAACGGGGCATTGAAGCCCCGCTTTCTTAGTGCAGCGTGTTGGCGATTACTCGGCCTCTGGCTCTGGAGCCGCTGGCGCGTCAGTATCTTCAACAGCTGCCGCCACTTTCGGCGTGTGCACGTTGGCAACAGGCTGGTCGTGATCATGGCCAAGTGCCAAAACAGGCACTTCCACGCCTTTCGGCAATACCAGGTCAGATAAGTGCAAGGTGGTGCCGAGCGCTACATTGGCCATGTCTACTTCGATGAACTCGGGCAGATCTTTAGGCAAGCAGCTGACTTCCACGTCATTGAGCATGTGAGCGATTTCACCGCCTTCTTTCTTCACGCCAACGCAAATGTCTTGGTTGGTGAAGTGCAGGGGGACGCGCATGGTCAGTTTGTGTGTGGCATCAACACGCAAGAAGTCGGCGTGAATGGGCATGCTTTTCACGGGGTGACGTTGCAGGGCTTTGAGTACCACTTTTTGCGCTTTGCCATCGACGCTAATTGTTAATACGTGCGAGTAAAACGCTTCGTTTTCCAGGGCTTTTGACAGCTCGCGCAGCTCAATGCTGATTGATTGAGCGGCGGCTTCACCACCATAAATAACCGCAGGAATGCGGGCTTCCAAACGACGAAGGCGGCGGCTCGCACCTTTCCCTTCGAGCGTCCGGTTTTGCGCATTCAGCGAAAAATTAGCTTCGGACATTTTTTTCTACTCCGTAAGGCACTGAGCTTGCGACCAGCTCAATGCAGATAACCTGTGAGTATTCACAGGGTTTGCGGCAACACGCCACAAATAGTTGCCGTGCTTAAAACATCTCAAACATGGCGCTGATGGATTCTTCGTTATTGATGCGGCGCAGGGTTTCTGCGAGCAGCGCCGATAACGACAGCTGACGAATTTGGCTGCAGGCGCGCGCTGCATCCGACAGCGGAATGGTGTCGGTGACCACTAACTCATCGAGCTGTGATTTGCTGATATTGTCGATGGCAGGACCAGACAAAATGGCATGCGTGCAGTAGGCCACCACACGGCGCGCGCCATTTTCTTTTAATGCGGCTGCGGCTTTGCAGAGCGTGCCAGCGGTGTCGACCATGTCATCGACAATGACGCAATCACGGCCACGCACTTCGCCAATAATGTGCATGACTTGCGATTCATTGGCTTTTGGACGGCGCTTATCGATGATGGCGAGGTCGGCGTCATCAAGCTGTTTGGCAACGGCGCGAGCGCGAACCACACCGCCAACATCGGGCGATACGATCACGAGATTGTCGTAGTTTTGGCGCTCAATATCGGCAAGCAGCACCGGCGAGGCATAGATATTATCCACCGGGATGTCGAAGAAGCCTTGAATTTGATCGGCGTGTAAATCGACAGTCAATACGCGGTCGACACCCACGGTGGTGAGCATGTCGGCAACCACTTTCGCGGTGATGGGCACGCGCGCCGAGCGCACACGGCGGTCTTGGCGAGCGTAGCCAAAATAGGGAATGACGGCAGTGATACGGCCGGCACTGGCGCGGCGCAGCGCGTCGGCCATAACAATCAATTCCATCAGATTGTCGTTGGTGGGCGCACAAGTCGATTGCAAAATGAACACGTCTTTGCCGCGCACATTGTCATTAATCTCAATAGCGATTTCGCCATCGGAAAAAGTACCAACGTGGGCGAGCCCTAACGGGATGTGCAGATGATTGACGACTTTATGAGCCAGCTCAGGGTTGGCGTTGCCGGTGAATACGACGAGATTTGGCATGATTCCAGTCAACTCAGCCTGAGAGAGATGGCAGGGGCGGCTGGATTCGAACCAACGCATGGCGGGATCAAAACCCGCTGCCTTACCGCTTGGCGACGCCCCTATATTCGATGCATCCGAAGCCATTGATCGAGTGCCACATGTGCTGGCGATCGGTTATGACCTCGACAGATGAAGCCGCTGACTGGACTGGCAGCGAGTATATCAGCTGCAAGACCTTGGTTGGAACAGGCTAGGAAAACACAGGCACCAGTGCCGGTCATTTTCGCATCGCCCCATTGCGACAACCACTGTAACGCTTCATCTACGGCAGGAGCCAGTGTTCTGACGACCAATTCGAAGTCGTTTCGAGTGACCCCTGCGTTGAGGTCGCGCAGTTTAATGGCCTCGCTATGACGAGTCAACAGGGGATGGCGAAAAGCTTCTGCTGTGGCGACATGCGCCTTAGGTGTTAGCACAACAAACCATGGTTCATCGAGCGTGATGGCTGTGAGCTGCTCGCCAATGCCTTCGGCCCAAGCGGCGTGGCCGTGCACAAACACGGGGACATCGGCGCCAAGACGGAGGCCAATGGCCGCGAGCGCCTCCAGGCTGAGTTGGGTTTCCCAGAGTGTGTTGAGCGCAAGCAGGGTGCTGGCGGCATCGGATGAGCCGCCGCCCAAGCCGCCGCCCATGGGTAGATGCTTATCGATGTGAATGGTTGCGCCCAGCGATGAGCCGGTGGCGGCTTTTAACGCGCGAGCGGCGCGCATGATCAAATTATCATCACTGGCGACATCGGCGAGCGCCGGCGTGAGTGTCAACTCGCCATCGTGACGCACACGGCAATGCAGGGTGTCGGCGCGGTTAATAAATTGAAAGGCCGTTTGCAGCGTGTGATAGCCATCGGCGCGTCGACCCGTGATGTGTAAAAACAAGTTCAGTTTCGCCGGCGCAGGCAGCGTGATGTGATCTGCGGTCATGATGCGGCCGTGAGGCGCCAGCGCTGAATCACCAGCAAAATACGATTGCGACCTTGGGTCAGTAACAGGCGTAATGGCACGCGATAGCCATCTTGCACTTGCTCGCTGAGCACGCGGACCTGCCAGCCTTGCTCGGTGAATTGCCGCACACCTTGTTCGCCCGCCAAGGTGCGAATGGTGGTCAGTGGGTTTTCTGGCCAGCCGCTCAGCCAGGCGTTGAGTAGGTCAACAGGCAGCGGTACGCCAGTGATGGCCTCGGTCAAAATATCGGGTTGGTTGGATTCGTGATGACCAATCCAGCCATTGTCTATGGTGAGGCGCCCGTTGCGCCCGCTCAGTGTTGTGTAGCCTTGATTGAGCGGGCCCGCAGCGCTGGCATCGAAGTTGTTGCCTTGACGTTGCCATGAAAACGTCGCGGTGATGCTGCTATTTAAAAACGTCACGCCGGCTTTGCCCTCGGCTTGCCAGTGTGTCAGTCCGCGAGCACTTGGGCTGGCCTCAATGACTTCCGGGGCCACCACCAACGGCGCGCGATTGGCGCAGCCGCTCAGTAACGCGAGACAAAAAATTATCCAGCCTCGCGTTAGGTTGGTGAAAATGTGTGGCGCTAGTGCAGCTGATCGCATGATGACAAGCTCGAGTACGGATGCTGGACACCGATGGTAGCAAAAAGCCACGGCTCTGCGAGCGAGCGAAGCATTTGTCTTTAACCGCGCTATCCCGCACAATTTGTGGCTATTTTCCGGGGTATCCGGCTCAGGGTTTGGCATGGCGCTGTTGGCATTCGGCATTAATCACAAAACCGCTTCGGTGGCCTTGCGCGAACGCGCGGCATTTGCGCCTGAGGCGCTCGGCCAAGCGCTGCGTGATGCGCGTCGCTGTGGCGGGCTGGCGGAAGTGGCGATCTTGTCGACCTGCAATCGCACCGAGTTCTATGCCGCCGGCGATGCCGAGCATGTCGCCGCCGTGCGCAACTGGTTGGCGACCTCGCGGGGCATTAGCGAGGCTGAGCTGGCCGCCGTCTGGTACGCCCACGAAGACGACGAGGCGCTGCGCCATGCCGTGCGCGTAGCCTCCGGCTTGGACTCGATGGTGCTTGGCGAGCCACAAATTTTCGGTCAAATGAAAACCGCGTGGAGCGAGGCGCTTGCCGCCGGCACCACCGGAGCATCGCTCGATAAACTCTTTCAAGTCACTTTCGCCGCCACCAAAGCGGTGCGTAGTCAAACGGCGCTGGGGGCCAGTCCGGTTTCCATTGGCTTTGCCGCGGTGACGCTGGCGCGCCAAGTCTTTGAGTCGTTAGCGCAAACGCCAACGCTCCTGGTCGGTGCCGGCGAGATGAACGCGCTGGTCGCCAAGCATGTGCGCGAGCAGGGTGCGGCTGAGTTAATGATTGTCAATCGGACCTTGGCGCGCGCTGAGGCAGTGGCCAGCCAAGTCGATGCAGAAGCCATGCCGTGGTCGTGTTTGCCCGATGCCTTGGCGCGTGCGGGCGTGGTGATTAGCTGCACGAGTAGTTCGGAGCCGGTCATTACGCAGGCTATGATTAAGCAGGCGCTGAAGGCGCGGCGGCATCAGCCCATGTTATTGATTGATATTGCCGTGCCGCGTGACATCGAGCCCTCGGTGGCCGCACTGGATGATGTGTTTTTGTATACGGTCGATGACTTGCAGTCAGTCATTGATAATGGGTTGCGCAGTCGGCAAGCCGCGGCAGTCGATGCGGAGCGCCTCATTGAACGCCATGTGCAACAATTTGCCGAGCAACAGCGGGTGGCGCAGCGTGCCGTGTCATTGATCCGTCAAGTGCGCAGCCACGCCGCCACCGTCGCCGATGTTGAGCGCCAAAAAGCCCTGAGCCAGCTTCGTCAAGGCGCTGATCCGGAGGTTGTGCTGGCGCGGCTGCAACACAATCTGATCAATAAATGGCTGCATGCCCCGACCGTGAGCCTGCGCCAACTGGCCGCCAGCAACGATGCCCATGGGCTGGCCTTGGTGGCTGGCGCCATGGGCATTACGCCACCGTCCACCGACCCTTCTGAGACACCATGAAAGCGGCTTTATTATCACGCCTAGACCAGCTCGCCGAACGCTTTGAAGAGCTCAATGCGCTGCTCTCCGACGCCGGTATTATTGCCGACCAAAACCAATTCCGTAAGCTCTCGCGCGAACATGCGGAGCTCGAGCCGGTGGTCGCTGCGCTGGCGGCGTATCGACACACGCAACAGCAGCAGGCCGATGCCAAAGCGCTGTTGAGCGACCCCGATTTTCGTGAACTCGCGGAAATCGATATTGCCGAAACCGAGGTCGAGCTCGAGCGCATCAGTGACGATTTGCAGCGCTTAATGGTGCCGCGCGACCCCAACGATACCGGCAATGTCTGGCTGGAAATTCGTGCCGGCACCGGTGGCGATGAAGCCGCTATTTTCGCCGGTGATTTGTTTCGCATGTATAGCCGTTTTGCTGAGCGCCAAGGTTGGCGCATTGAGATTGTCTCAAGCAATGAGGGCGAGCATGGCGGCTATAAAGAAGTGATTTCGCGGGTCGCTGGCGAATCGGTTTATGCCGCATTGAAGTTTGAAAGCGGCGCGCATCGCGTGCAGCGCGTGCCAGCCACGGAGTCGCAAGGCCGTGTGCATACCTCGGCCTGCACGGTGGCGGTGATGCCGGAGGCACCGGAGCTCGAAGCCATTGAAATCAACGCTGGCGATTTGCGCATTGATACCTATCGTGCCAGTGGTGCTGGCGGCCAGCACATCAACAAAACCGACTCGGCAGTGCGCGTCACGCACATCCCGACCGGCGTGGTGGTGGAGTGCCAAGATGAGCGCTCGCAGCATAAAAACAAGGCGCGCGCGCTGTCGTTATTGTCGGCAAAACTGCATGCCGCGCAGCAGGCTGAGGCGCAGCAAGCCTCAGCGACCATGCGCCGCGACTTAGTGGGCAGCGGTGATCGCTCGGAGCGCATTCGTACCTATAATTTCCCTCAGGGGCGCATGAGCGACCATCGCATCAATCTCACGCTCTATAAGCTCGATGACATCATGAATGGTGACTTGAACGAGCTGCTCACGGCCTTGGCGACTGAGCATCAGGCCGACCAATTAGCGGCCTTGGCGGAGACGCTGTGAGCAGCCTAACCGTGCGCCATGACCGCCTAAATGCCTAGTCAGATGACGGTGAACCACTGGCTAGCGCATGCCGCGGCGCACTTGGCGCAGTATCAGGCGTGGCAACCGGTCAGTGGCGAGGCGGTGAATGCGCGACGCGAGGCGCGTGCCGTGTTACTGGCCGCGCTTGAGCAAGCGCCGGCATGGCTGATGACGTGGCCCGATGCGCCGCTTAATGCTGAGCAGCAAGCCCGCGCCGATGATTTTTTAGCACGCCGCGCGCAAGGTGAGCCGATGGCGTATTTGCGTGGCGAGCAGGAGTTTTGGTCGCTTGCGCTGCGTGTTGTGCCGGGGGTGTTGGTGCCGCGCGCCGATAGCGAATGTTTAGTTGAGCAGGCCTTGCTGCATTTGGCGGCAAATACGACCGCGCGGGTTTTGGATCTAGGCACCGGCTCGGGCGCGATTGCGCTGGCCATTGCCCATGAGCGCCGTGAGGCACGCGTATTTGCCTGTGATCGCAGTGCCCTGGCGGTGACCATTGCGCAGGGCAATGCCGCGCGCTTAGGGCTAGCGCTGAGCTGTTGCGAGAGTGATTGGTTGAGTGCGTTTGCTGGGGAGCGCTTCGAGATGATCGTCAGTAATCCGCCGTATATCGCCGAGGATGACCCGCATTTGGCGAGCCTACATGGCGAGCCGTTGACCGCATTGACCGCTACTGAGCAAGGCTTGGCGGACTTGCGGCAGATCATTACGTCTGCACCGGCGCATTTGTCTGCACATGGTTATTTGCTGCTTGAGCATGGCTATGATCAGGCGGCCGCCGTGCGCGACTTATTGCAGCAGGCCGGCTTTGTCGATGTCGCATCGAGGCGTGATTTCGGCGGCAATGAGCGCGTCAGTTTGGGTCGCTGGCCCGGAGCTTCTCATGGCGACTAATACTCCGGCCGACTCGGCGGCGCTCAGTGATGCCGAGCTGCTGCGCTACCATCGGCAAATTCTTCTGCCGAGTTGGGATATCGCCGCGCAAGAGCGCCTAAAAGCCGCCACGGTGATGATCATCGGGCTAGGTGGTCTTGGCTGTCCTGTGGCGCAATATCTCGCCGCCGCTGGCGTGGGTCGGCTGATTTTGATCGACGATGATCACGTGGAGATCAGCAATTTGCAGCGTCAGCCCTTGCACACGGATGCCGATATTGGACGCCCCAAAGTGCAATCGGCTGCCGATGCCTTGCGCGCAATCAACCCGCAGGTGCAGCTTTTCACCGTGGCTGAGCGCGCCGATGCCACGTTGCTGGCGCACTGGCTGCCCGAGGTCGCGGTCATCGCCGATTGCTGCGATAATTTTGCGACGCGCGATCTTATCAATGCCGCTGCGTGGGCGGCGCGCGTGCCGGTGGTGTCGGCGGCGGCCATCGGCTGGCAAGGGCAGCTCAGCGTGTTTGATGCGCGTGTGCCAAACTCACCGTGTTATCGCTGCTTATACCCCGACAGCCTCGACGCAGAACAAACCTGCAGCGATACCGGGGTCATGGCGACAACCGTCGGCGTGATGGGCAGCTGGCAGGCCAATGAAGTCTTAAAGGTCATTGCTGGCGTCGGCACCGCGCTGGTGGGTCAGTTATTACTGTGGGATGGCCAGCAGGCCAGTGTGCGCACGCTGCGCATCCCACGCGATACGCGCTGCCCGGTCTGTGCAGCACCAATTTCCTCACGGAGTGATGTGTTATGAATCCTTATGCGCGCTGGCGTCATGCCTTGAAAGGCGTGTTTCGTATTGGTCAGACGACCTCAATTATTGCCGCCACTGGCTTTGCCTGGGCGACCGGCGAGCGCCTGCCGACACCACGTGTGCTGCGGCTGACCTTTGAGCGTTTGGGCGCGACCTATGTGAAATTGGGTCAGTTCATTGCCAGCTCACCATCATTATTTCCAGCTGACTACGTCACTGAGTTTCAGCATTGCCTCGATAAAACCGAGCCGCTGCCGTTTGAGACCATGCGCGCTGTCTTAGAGCGTGAACTCAAGCGCCCTATGCAAGAGGTGTTTAGCGAGGTCGATGAAATTCCGCTGGCCTCAGCCTCGATTGCGCAAGTGCATGCGGCAAAGCTCATCACCGGCGAGTCGGTGGTGATCAAGATTCAAAAGCCCGGTGTTGAGCAGATCTTGCTTACCGATTTGAATTTTTTGTATGTCACCGCGCTGCTCTTGGAGCGCGCCTTGCCGAAGCTCAAATTTGCCTCGCTGTCGGGCATTGTCAGCGAGATTCAGGGCTGCATGATGGAGGAGGTCGACTTTTATAAAGAAGCGCGCAATGTCGAGCAGTTCCGCGCTTATTTGGAGGCCACTGGCAACACCCAAGCCACGGCGCCGCGCATTTATCCGGAGGCCTCAAGCCTGCGCGTGCTGACCATGGAGCGCTTTTATGGTGTGCCGTTGACCGATCTTGAGACCATTCGTAAATACACGCGTGATCCCGCCGGCACACTGGTGGCGGCACTCAACACCTGGTTTTCGAGCCTGATGCTCTGTGAAAGTTTCCACGCTGATCTGCATGCCGGCAACCTCATGGTGCTGACCGATGGGCGTTTGGGCTTTATCGATTTTGGCATCGTGGGTCGTATCGCGCCCGATACGTGGACGGCGACCATGGCGTTTATTGAGTCGCTCGGTGAGGGGGACTTTAAGAAAATGGCCGAGAGCATGGCGACCATCGGCATGACTAAGCGCAAGGTCGACAATGCTCAGCTCGCCCTCGATTTAGAGGCCATCTACGGGGCCGCGACCACGGTCGATCCGCTCAGTATTGGCGGCGCCATGGCCAATGACAACGAGATCAACAAGCTCATGCTGGAGATCGTTGCGGTGGGCGAGCGTCATGGTATTCGCTTCCCGCGCGCGTTTGCCTTGCTGCTCAAGCAGATGTTGTATTTTGACCGCTATATTCGGATTTTAGCGCCAGACATGAATCTTTTCGAAGATGATCGCATCAGCTTCTTAGGTGAAGATGGCGTCATGCCTAAGCGCTTACACTAACGCTTGAGATGGTCAAAAAAGCCCGCGGATCGCGGGCTTTTTTGTGGCTGATCACCTCACGCCGTGCCAGTTAAAATCAGCTCGGCCACCCCCTCGGGGTCATCCCACATGGGCACGTGGCCCCAGTTCCACGGTTTCAGCCAGATGGCATGTAAAGGTAGGGCGTCGCGGCGCTGCAGCGCGCGGGTGAGCAGAAAGTCCAAGCGCCCATAAGCCACGGTGATGGGAATGTCCAAGGCTGAGACGCCAGGCACTTTATCGATAGCATCGTAAGTGGCATCGAAGCTCGGCGCCTCAGCGAAGTCGGCGAGGCAGCGCGCTGCCGCCGCCGCTGGCATCTTGTAGCCACGGACACTCATGGGGATGGCCAAGAGCGCGCTGCGGGCAAGGCCGAGCGTGGTGGCCGCTTTCGCCGCCCGCGGGAAGCGCTGCGCCATGAGGCGAGCCGATGTGAAAATTGGCCGCACATGCCAAGGCGTATCGGCGGCGTCGGCAAGGCCGGCGGGTGAGATGACCACGATGCTGCGTGCTAAGCCGGCAACGGCCGCGGCCAATGTTAGCCAGCCGCCCATGGAGTTGCCGGCAATGTCGACAGGCTCATGAATACCCAGCGACGCCAGCGTGTGGCGTAGGCCATCGACCAAGGCCTCTGCGCTCACGGGACCGTTGAGGGCGGGGGTTTCGCCAAAGCCGGCAATGTCGACGGCAATGACTCGGCGTGCTTGCGCGAGACGCGCCATCACCGGCTGCCAAGCGGCATGACTCATGCCAATACCATGCAGCAGCACGAGCGGGCGGCCCTGACCCTGCTCGACATAATGCCACGGCTTATTCATGCAGCTTGCGCTTCAACAGCTCATTGAGCACCGCCGGGTTGGCTTTGCCGCGTGAGGCTTTCATGGCTTGACCGACAAAGAAACCAAAGAGTTTGGCTTGCTTGGCTTCATCGCTGGCACGGTACTGCTCGACTTGCGCGGCGTTGACGGCGAGCACATCACCAATCATCGCTTCGATGGCGCCGCTGTCGGTTTCTTGCTTGAGGCCGTCACGGCTGATGATTTCGTCGGCGCTGCTGCCGTCACCGGCAAATAGCGAGGCGAACACCTGCTTGGCGATTTTCCCTGAAATGGTGTTGTCGCTGATGCGCACCAGCAGGCCGCCAAGTTGCGCGGCGCTGATGGGTGACTGACCAATATCAAGCTCGGCTTTATTGAGCGCCGCCAAGAGCTCGCCGGTGACCCAGTTCGCTACCGGCTTTGCTGCCGCCACACCACCGGCAATGGTCACCGTGGCTTCGAAAAAGTCGGCCAAATCGCGGCTGGCGGTGAGCACATGCGCATCATAGGCCGATAAGCCTAGCTCGCGTTCAAAGCGCGCGCGTTTGGCAGCAGGCAGCTCGGGCAAATTAGCGCGAATCGCTGCGAGGGTAGCGTCATCGATGACCACGGGCAGCAAGTCAGGATCGGGGAAGTAGCGGTAATCATTGGCCTCTTCCTTGCTGCGCATGGCGCGTGTTTCATTGCGCGCCACGTCATACAACACGGTGGCTTGATGAATGCTGCGACCTGATTCGAGCTCGTCGATCTGCCAGTTGATTTCGCTATCAATGGCCTTTTCAATGAACTTAAATGAGTTCACGTTTTTGATTTCGCGGCGCGTGCCAAAAGGCTGGCCGGGGCGGCGAATCGACACGTTGCAGTCGCAGCGCATCGAGCCTTCGGCCATATTGCCATCGGAGATATCGAGGTAGCGAATCAAGGCATGAATGGCTTTCGCATAGGCCACGGCTTCTTTCGCCGAACGCATATCGGGCTCAGAAACGATCTCCAACAGCGGCGTGCCCGCACGATTTAAGTCAATGCCGGTCATGCCGGAAAAATTCTCGTGCAATGACTTGCCAGCATCTTCTTCCAAATGCGCGCGCGTAATGCCCACGCGCTTGACCGTGCCGTCATCGAGCGTGATGTCGATATGGCCCTTGCCAACAATCGGATGATCCATCTGCGAAATCTGATAGCCCTTGGGCAAATCAGGGTAGAAATAATTCTTGCGAGCAAACACCGAGCGCTGGCCAATCTCGGCATCGATACCTAGACCAAAGCAAATCGCGCGCCGCACCACACCTTCATTGAGCACCGGCAGCACACCGGGCATGCCAAGGTCAATCAAGCTTGCGTGTGCATTGGGCTCAGCACCGAAGCTGGTGGCGCTGCCAGAGAAAATCTTCGATTCGGTATTGAGCTGAACGTGAACTTCCAGGCCAATCACAACTTCCCAAGTCATCGTGTCTATCCTTTATGCAAATGCCGCGGGAATGCGCGTGTGCCAGTCGGTCACACCCTGATAGCGGTGCGCCACATTCAAGAGTTTCGCCTCGCTCCAGTACGGGCCAATGAGCTGCAGCCCGACCGGCAAGCCTTGGCTGAATCCGGCAGGAATACTCATGCCCGGCAGGCCGGCTAAGTTGGTGGCGATGGTGTAAATATCTTGCAAATACATCGACACCGGATCGGTTTTTTTCGCGCCTAAAGCGAAGGCAACTTCCGGCGCAGTTGGCCCCAAAATCACATCACACTGCGTAAAGGCCTGATCAAAATCTTGCTTGATGAGGCGGCGTACGCGTTGCGCTTGCAGGTAGTAGGCGTCGTAATAGCCGGCGGAGAGGGCGTAAGTGCCAATCATCACGCGGCGACGGACTTCTTCGCCAAAACCTTCGGCGCGCGAACGCTTGTAAAGGTCTTCGAGGTCAGTCGGGTTTTCGCAGCGATGACCAAAGCGCACGCCATCGAAGCGTGACAGATTCGATGAGCACTCGGCCGGTGCAATCACATAATACGCGGGCACCGAGAGGCCACTATTGGGCAGGTCAACCTCAACCACCGTGGCGCCGAGTTTTTTCAGCTCAGCAATGGCCGCCTCAATGAGCGTGGCGATTTCAGGGTTTAAGCCCTCACCAAAAAATTGTTTGGGTAGGCCAATGCGCAAGCCCTTGAGTGAATCGTTGAGGCTGGCGCTGTAGTCGGGCACGGGATGATCAATGGAGGTCGAGTCTTTGGCATCGTGGCCCGCCACTACTTGCAGTAGCAGTGCGGCATCTTCAGCGCTTTGCGTCATCGGGCCGGCTTGGTCGAGGCTGGAGGCAAAGGCGATCATGCCCCAGCGCGAAATGCGACCGTAGCTAGGTTTTAAGCCGGTAAGGTTGCACAGTGCCGCCGGTTGGCGAATTGAGCCGCCGGTATCGGTGCCGGTCGCGGCTGGCGCTAGGCGAGCGGCTACCGCCGCCGCTGATCCACCGGATGAGCCGCCGGGCACGCAGGAGGTATCCCACGGATTTTGCACATTGCCGTAAAACGAGGTTTCATTCGATGAGCCCATGGCGAACTCATCCATATTGGTCTTGCCGAGCATGACCAAACCGGCGTCGTTACAGCGCGTCACGACCTCGGCATTATAGGGTGAGATGAAGCTGTCGAGCATTTTCGAGCCACAGCTGGTGCGCACGCCTTGGCTGCAAAAAATATCTTTTTGCGCCAAGGGGATGCCAGTCAGCGCATGGGCATTGCCGTTGGCCAGTCGTGTGTCGGCCTCTGCTGCTTGAGCCAGCGCGAGCTCGGGCGTGACGGTGATGAAACTATTTAAGCCGCCCGTTGTGGCGCTATCAAAACGCGCAATACGCTCAAGAAAGTGCTGAGTCAGCTCAACACTGGAGAATTTTTTCTGCGCCAAGCCATCGGCTAGGGCGCGTAAAGACAGGGTATGCATGATTATTCGACCACACGAGGAACAAGGTAGCAGCCATCAGCGACAGCAGGGGCAATGGCTTGATAGTCATCGCGGCGATTAGGTTCGGTCACCGCATCGACGCGCAACGCTTGCGTGGCATCAACAGGGTGCGCCATCGGCGCAATGCCACTGGTGTCAACGGCTTGCAGCTGATCGATGAGGCTAAGAATGGTGTTAAGGCTGTCGGTAACGCGTTGCTGCTCGTCGTTGGGGAGTTGCAGGCGTGCCAAATGGGCAATGCGACCCACTTGCTCTGATGTCAGTGCCATAAGGGCTAATGCTCCGGGCTGAGCGCTAAAGCGGCTCAAAGAAATGCGAGAGAATCGCTAAAGTTATCACACTCACAACTTGTCCAAAAGTCGCAGTTTGTTTACTCTTGCACGATTGTAGACCAAGTGTTTGTGCTTGGCAGCCGCTCAACCGCGTCGCGCTCCACCAAGCTTCGGCGCCCTCATTTTAGGTAACTCCCATGTTGTTTAAACGACTTCTCGGTTTGTTCTCGGCCGATCTCGCGATTGACTTAGGCACGGCAAACACGCTGGTGTACATCCCCGAGCGCGGCATTGTGCTCGATGAGCCATCAGTGGTGGCGATTCGCACCAATGGCGTGACCAAAACTGTGGCCGCTGTCGGTACCGATGCGAAGCGCATGTTGGGTCGCACACCGGGCAATATTTCCGCCATTCGCCCGCTCAAAGATGGCGTGATTGCCGATTTTGAAGTTACCGAAAAGATGCTCCAGTACTTTATTAAGCGCGTCCATGAGTCCGGTATTATGCCGCCGCGCCCGCGTGTTTTAGTCTGTGTGCCGTGCAAGTCCACGCTGGTTGAGCGCCGCGCCATTCGCGAATCCGTGCTCGGTGCCGGTGCCCGCGAAGTGCGTTTAATTGAAGAGCCCATGGCCGCCGCCATTGGCGCTGGTCTGCCGATTGAGCAGGCTTGCGGCTCCATGGTGGTCGATATTGGCGGTGGCACCACGGAAATCGCAGTGATCTCGCTGTCGGGTTCGGTGTATTCCGATTCGGTGCGTATTGGTGGCGATTTGCTCGATGATTGCATCGTCTCCTATGTGCGTCGTCAGCATGGTTGCCTGATTGGCGATGCCACGGCTGAGCGCATCAAGCAAGAAATCGGCACTGCCTTTGCAGGCGGTGAGCTGCGTGAAATCGAAGTGCGTGGCCGCAATCTTGCCGAAGGTGTGCCGCGCACATTCACACTCAATTCCGATGAAATCTTGGGTGCTATTCAAGATCCGCTCACCGGTATCATCACCGCCATTAAAAGCGCGCTGGAGCAAACACCGGCTGAGCTATCGGCCGATATCGCTGAGCGCGGCATTGTTTTGACGGGTGGCGGCGCATTGCTGCGTGACATCGACAAACTCATGGCAAAAGAAACGGGCTTGCCGGTGATTGTGGCTGAAGATCCGCTTACCTGTGTGGCGCGTGGTGGCGGTCGAGCATTAGAGTTCATCGACAACATCGCCTACGACATGTTGTTCCAAGACTAACGCCCTAGCGGGGTGAGCTATCTCTAACGCTCTGTTTCTTAGCAATCGTCGCGATGGTGTAACGTTCATCGTCGCGATGCTTTGCGCGTTGATATTACTGCTTGTTGATAGCCAGCGGCCGAGTCCATTGCAGCCACTGCGCAATGCGCTGTATAGCGTCATTGAGCCAGTGTTTCTGGGCCTCACATGGCCCAGCCGTAGCCTAGATGAGTTATCGGGTAATTTGCGTATGGGGCTGCAGCTGCAAGCCGAAAGCGATCAGCTCCGCGAAGAGAATTTGTTGTTGCGGTCGCAGGTGCAGAAGCTGTCTTTTCTCGCCAGCGACAATGCCCGACTGCGCGGCTTGCAAAGTGCCGCCGAGGTGCTCAACAGTCGCGTGCTTATCAGCGAGATTATTGGTCTCGATCCAAACCCAGATCATCATGTCTTGATTATCAATCGCGGACTTCAGCAAGGCATTTATGTTGGTCAGGCCATTCTTGATGCCAATGGCGTGTTTGGTCGTGTCATGCAGGTGGGTAATACCACTGCGCGCGTGATGCTGCTCACCGACCGTTCTCACTCGGTGCCAGTGCGCATCAATCGCAATGGTATTCGTGCCATTTTGTCGGGTACTGGCGATCGTCGCGAGCTGCGGCTGCAATACGTGCCGGAAAAATCTGACATCAATGTCGGTGATTTATTGGTGACGTCAGGGCTGGGTTTGGACTTTCCCGAAGGTTACCCGGTGGCGCGAGTGACGCAAATTGACCGTCAGGCGGATGATCAGTTTTTGCGCATCAGTGCCCTGCCAGTGGCAGCACTTGATCGCAGTCGCTACGTGTTGGCGTTGTTTGAGAAGCCCGTGGGGGCGCAGTTTATCGAGCCGGCCTCTGAAGTACCGGCTTCTGCGCCGTCGTCTGCGTCGGAGGCTGTTCATGCCGAAGCACCGTAATCCGCTGCTAGGCATGCTGCTCAGCATGCTCGCGGCGCTCATGTTGAGCGTCATGCCATTGCCCGATGAGCTCAACCCATGGCGCCCAGAATGGTTGATGCTGGTACTGGTCTTTTGGGCCATGCATGCGCCCAATTGGTTCGGTCTGTGGCTGGCGCTAGTTATGGGCGTCTTGCTCGATGTGCTGCTGGCCACCCCATTAGGGTTTTATGGCCTTGCCATGGTCGTCGTGGTGCAGCTGACACGCGCCACAGGCCAATGGTCTGGTGTTTTTTCAGTGCGCCATACCACCTTGCTATTGCTGGCATTAGTGGCGTTGAGTCGAAGCATTCATTACCTAATTTTGTCGCTTCAAGGCCTAGCGCCATCGGATGGCAGCGATTTTTTCCTGCCAGTGCTGTCTAGCGCGCTGATGTGGCCGACGGTCCTACTGCTATTAAAACGCTGGAGCCAGCGCACATGAGTAACTCGCCACGCTTGCTCTTGGCTTCCTCCTCGCCACGCCGTTTGGCGCTATTGCGGCAAGCGCATTTATCGCCCGTGGTGTTGCCGGTTGATGTCGATGAGTCAGTGCGCGATGGTGAGTCGCCGCTCGATTATGTGCAGCGTTTAGCATTAGCCAAAGCCCACGCTGGTCAGGTGCGTGCCGATGACCCGCAGGCCTGGGTGTTGGCAGCCGACACCACCGTGGTGGCAGGCGGTGAGATTTTAGGCAAGCCGGAATCATTGGCCGATGCGCAGCGCATTTGGGCGCTACTACCCTCCGCGGATCATTGCGTGCATACCGCCATTGCGGTGATGCATGGTGGTCACGCTGAGGTCGAGGTAGTCACCACCCGCGTTGAGTTTTTGGCTATTCCGGAGGCCGATCAAGTCGCCTATTGGGACAGTGATGAGCCCAAAGATAAGGCTGGTGCGTATGCCATTCAGGGGTATGCGGCGCTCTATGTGAAATCCATTCATGGCAGCTACACCAATGTCGTTGGGCTGCCCTTGGCGGAGACAGTCGCGCTGTTGCGGCGCACCGGCTATCCACTCTGGGAATAAATTATGGTTATGCGCGGCCCCAATACCGACGAGGTCTTGATCAATGTGACACCGATGGAGTCACGGGTCGCATTAATCGAAAATGGCGTGGTGCAAGAGTTATATATTGAGCGCAATGCGCACCGAGGCCATGTCGGCAATATTTATCGTGGCAAAGTCGTACGTGTATTGCCCGGTATGCAGGCGGCATTTATTGACATTGGCTTGAGCCGTACCGGGTTTATTCACGTCAATGATGTGCGCCTAGGCGCCGATCGCGAACGCCCAGAAACGATTTCAGCGCTGCATGAAGGTCAGAGCATTAGCGTGCAAGTCATGAAAGACATGATGGGCAGCAAGGGCGCGCGACTGACCATGGATCTATCGATCCCCGCGCGCTATTTGGTGTTCATGCCTTACAGCGATCAGCTTGGCATCTCGCAGAAAATCGATGACGAATCCGAGCGTGAGCGTCTAAAAGCGTTGGTGCGTGGTTTATCGGCAGAAATCGCTGGTGAGCTGGGCGGTGGGTTTATTGTGCGCACCGTTGCTGAAGGCGTTGATGACGCAGAGCTGCGTCACGACATGGCGTTTTTACTCAAGCTCTGGCGGCATGTTCAGCACAAAATTCAGCACACCAATGGCCCGGCCTGCATCAGCGAAGAATTGCCGCTGCCTTTGCGCACGCTGCGCGACATCGTTAGTCCGGAAGTGCAAAAAATCTTCATTGATTCCCGCGAAACACTGCAGCGTGCGCTGAGCTTTGCGCGCGAGTTTGTGCCTGGTTGTGAGGCGCGGGTGGAGCTTTATCAGGGCGAGCGGCCGCTGTTTGATTTATATAATGTTGAGGATGACTTGCAGAAGGCCTTAGAGCGCAAGGTCTATTTGAAGTCCGGTGGTTATTTGATCATTGATCAGACGGAGGCAATGACCACCGTGGATGTCAACACTGGCTCATTTGTTGGCTCACGAAACTTAGAAGACACGGTCTTTAAAACCAATCTGGAGGCCACGCACGCGATTGCCCGGCAGCTGCGACTGCGCAACTTGGGCGGCATCATCATTCTTGATTTTATTGATATGCAAGAAGATGAGCATCGCACGCAAGTCTTACGCTCACTGGAAAAAATGCTCGCCCGCGATCATGCCAAAACCCACATTACGCAAGTGTCGTCATTGGGCTTAGTGGAGATGACGCGCAAACGCACGCGTGATTCGCTGGAGCATATTTTGTGCGAAAGCTGCCCGAGCTGTGCCGGCCGCGGCACGGTGAAAACGCCAGAAACAGTATGCTTCGAAATATTTCGTGAGTTGCTCCGTGAGGCGCGCGCCTACGACGCCGCCAATGGCTACGAGGTGGTGGCTAGCCAGCGCGTGATTGATCGCTTATTGGGCGAAGAGTCGTCAGCGGTGGCCGACTTGGAAGCGTTTATTGGTAAGCCAATTCGCATTCAAGTGGAGACAAGTTATTCACAGGAGCAATACGATGTGGTTTTGCTCTAAGCGAGCAATGCCATGAGTCCCACGCGCCGCGTGGTCAGTCACAGTGCCCACGGCTTACTGTGGTTGCTGGCGATTTTGCTTATTCCGCTGGCATTGGCGGTGGGGCTGGGGCGTGAGTTAGCGCCATTACTCAACCAGCAAAAGCCAGCCATTGAGCGCTATGTCTCGGAAAAAACCGGCCTGCATATTCGCGTAGAGCGCATCACGGCGGATTGGCAGGGCTTGAGTCCGAGCATTCACATTGATGGCGTGCAAATAGCCGATCCCAAACAACCCCAGCTCACGCTACTGGCCGTGCCCCGTATTAGCACCAGGCCTGATTGGTGGGCGAGCTTGCGCGATTTATCGCCTCGTTTGCGTAGCGAGATTGATGGCTTGGCGCTGACGCTTGAGCCTGATCCTGCTGGTGGTGTACGAGTGCGCGAGTTCAGCGGCTTGCGCTCGTCTGAGCCGAAAGCCTTAGGCGACACGCTGCGCTGGCTATTTGCGCAACCGAGCATTGCCCTGAGCAACAGCGCCTTGACGTGGCAAGCACCGAAGCAGCTGGCGCAGCGCGTTGAAGACCTAACCGTGAGCCAGTTTAGTCGCAACAACGATTATCGCGCGCAAGTGCAATTTAAGCTGCAGGGCCGAGATGATATCCAGCGTGGTGTGATTCGCATTGCGGGTGACCCGTTGGCTTGGCAAGACGCGCCATGGCAAATCTATTTGAGTGTTCAAAATCTCAAGCACTGGCAGCCGTGGGCCGCCTTATTGCCCGCGGGTTGGCAGTTTGATTTGCAGTCTGGGCAGGGCGAGCTGTGGCTCACGGGGACCGGCAATGCACCAACGCAGGCCACGCTGTCGGTGCAAGCTGTCTCCGGCCGTGCGAAATGGCCTGATTCACCACCATATCGTCTGCGCGATTTACGCGGGGTATTTATGGTGCAGGGTGAATTTGCGCGCGGCCGGCTGGCGTTTAGTGAGGTCAGTGGCCAGCTCGATGGCCTAGCGATTCCGATGCAGCGCGGTCATGTGTCGTGGCAGCCTGATGCCTTGAGCGTTGCGCTGGCCGGTTTATCGCTGCATGAAGGCTATGCCTTGGCGAAGCGTGAAGGGGTTATTCCGGCGTCGTTTGCGGCGCCATTGCAGCGCTTAAATCCCACCGGCTTTGTGCCTCGAATGCATATTGAGGCGGTACGTGAGAATAAGCAGTGGGCATTGCGCTCGGCCAATGCCGAGTTTAAGGCGCTGAGTTGGCAGGCCTACGATACCTTACCTGGCGCCAACAATATGGCGGGCTGGATACAGGCCAGTGCCACCGAAGGCTTGGTGTATTTAGATGCGCGGGGCGCGACCATTAATGCGCCGCAGGTATTTCGTGAGGTCATTAGCGCTGATACCTTGCGGGGCGGTGTGCGCTGGTATCGGCGTGCGCAGCAATGGCATGTCGACAGCGATGTTTTATCGCTCGATAACGCCGATGCGAAGGCGCGCGTGCAGTTTGCCCTGCAGCTACCGCACGATAAAAACAGCGCGCCGCGATTGGATTTATTGGCGGGGCTCTATGACGGCCAGGTGGCCAGTGCTTGGCGTTATGTGCCGTGGCGTGCAGCAGGCGATAAGTCATTGGCGTGGTTAAGAAAGTCACTCGTGGCGGGTCAAGTGCCAAGCGGTGCACTTGTTTTTAGCGGCGAAGTGCGGCCCGGTCGGCCAGACTCAGGTGTGCTCGATATGTCATTTGGCATGAGCAATGCCTCGCTCGACTATGCCGCCGGCTGGCCGACCTTGCAGCAGCTCAATGGCCGCGTCGATATACGCGGGCGCGCGTTGCAGGTGCATGCCGACTCGGGGCGCATTATGGGCGCACAACTGCGCCAAACCGATGCGCGCATTGCCGATCTAAAACAGTCGGTGTTGCGAGTTGACTCGGATTTGACACTCGATTTAGTCGACCTTGATCGCTTGCTTGCCGATTCGCCATTGCGCTCAAAAACAGCAGGTGTGGCCAAGCGCCTAGCGATGCGCGGTGAAGCGCAAGCACAGCTTTCACTGACTTTGCCTCTTGCCAGTCTCGATGCGCGTGTGCAGGTTGAGGCGCGCGTGAACGATGCCACGGTGGGCTTAGCCGCAAGTCCGATAACGTTTCAGCAGGTCAGTGGCGATATTGCGTTTGATAGCCAGCGCGGACTCAACGGCAGCCTCAGTGCTCAGCTCTGGGATGAGCCCGCGCAAGTCACATTGGCTAGTGTGCAGCGCGCTAATCAATGGCACTCGCAAGCGGTGAATGTGCAAGCGCCGGTGAGCGCAGATGCGCTGAGTCGTTGGTTGGGTAGTGATTTATCGGCGGTGATAGCCGGCCGTACGCCGGTAACCGTTGCGCTCGATTTGCCCGTGGCGCGAGCAGGCAGTAGCGATTTACGCATTCGCAGCGACCTGCAGGGGCTCGCTATTTTATTGCCTGAGCCACTGGCTAAGCGGGCCGATAGTCGGGCTGCGTTGAACTATCAGGGCAAGCTCGGTGAGGGCGTGCAGATGGCGCGTGCAAGCATTGCTGGCAAGGCGCAGGCGGGGCTGACCTGGCGCGATAATCAGTTAACTCGGCTGCTATTACGCGTCGGTTTACCCGGCTTGGCGTGGCGTGAGCAGCCCGGTATTGGCATTGAGGCGTCTGTTGCTACGTTACAGCTGAATGCTTGGCAAGCACTGTTGGCGCCAAGCAAAAAGTCATCGGCCAAGCCTGTTGCCGAGGCATTGCCGCGCCTGCAGCAACTCAGTGTGCAAAGCCAATCGTTGCGCGCGGGTACAACGGATTTGGGGCCGGTGCGGTTGAGCATTGCGCGCGAAAAAAACGACTGGCTCATAGAAGCCGAAGGCATTGCACCAAAAGCTTTGCCGCAATGGCCATCGACACAGCTGAGCGCGCGCGTGAAGGCGCAAGATAAAGGCGGTTGGTTAGTGGCGCCCTTGACGCTGACGCAGCCGGCGGCAGAGTTTACCGGTGAATTTGGTTGGGGCACGGGCGGTGCGGCGACCAGCCGCTTATCGGGGCAGGTCAAAACGCGCGCCAGCGCCACGCTGCTGAGCCAGCTGGGTCTGTCCGCGAGTATGGAATCGCGTCGTGGCCAGCTGGATGTGGCGTTGACGTGGCCGGGCACGCCAGCCGACGTGGCGCTCGATCGGGTCTCGGGTACGCTCAATGCGCGCTTTAATGATGGTCGTCTGGTCGGCATTAATCAGCTCAATCCTTTGGCGCGCGTCTTTGGTTTGGTCAATGCCAGTAACCTCATGCGCCGGTTGCGCTTCGATTTTTCCGATGTCACGCGCAAGGGTCTGAGCTTCGACTCGCTTGACCTGAGTGGGGAGTTAAATCAGGGCATCATCAAGCCAGCAGATATTGATTTGGCCGGGCCGTCATTAAATCTTCGTGGCCGGGGTAGTGTGAATACGCTGACGCGCCAGATAGATCAGCGCTTGCGCGTGGACATTCCCGTGAGCAGCGCGGTGCCGGTGGTGGCTGGCTTTCTGGCTGGCCCGGTGGTGGGTGGTGCGTTGGTCGCCGCCGATTTATTGCTCGATAAACAGCTCTCACGCCTGACCTCCGTGCGTTATCACGTGACGGGTCCGTGGGATAATTTACGCATTGATGATGAGGCACTCGTGAAGCCTGAGAAGGCAGCTGAGTCCGCCGCTCAGGAGTAATTTGCATGCGTGTTGGCGCCTTAGAGCTTTGTAGCAGCGATGACATTGCCGCAAATCAGCAGGCCATTAGCTACGGCATTTGCCAAGCGCAATCGGCGGGTGTTGAGCTCTTGGTATTGCCTGAGAATTGCCTTGTTTTTGGCCCTGATGCGGTTGCTCAGGCCGCGCTAGCGCATGCGTCGTGGCTGGCGTGGCTAGCGGCGCAAGCGCGTGCGGCGAAGATTTGGCTGCTGGCGGGCACGGTGCCGCTGCCGTATCGGCCTGATGGTACGCCGGTGCCAAACGGCCGCGTGCGCAGTGCCAGCCTGCTTTTTAGCGCGTGGGGCGAATGCGTCGGGCGCTACGACAAACGCCATTTATTTGATGCTCAAGTTGGCGATGCGCAAGGCGCATACCGCGAGTCTGCACGCTATGAACCAGGTGACGAGGCTGAGCTGTTATTGACCCCGTGGGGCGCGCTTGGCGTGCTCACGTGCTATGACTTGCGCTTTCCTGAGCAGGCGCGGGTGCTACGCAAAGCCGGTGCGCAATTGCTGGTTGTACCCGCGGCCTTTACCGCAGCAACGGGTGCTGCACATTGGCAAGTGCTGTTGCGTGCACGCGCCATCGAAAATCAGTGCGCGGTTATTGGTGCCGCCCAGGGTGGCCAACACAGCGCCACGCGCCAGACCTGGGGACATAGCCAAATCATTGATGCGTGGGGGCAGGTATTAGCGATTCGTGATGAGTCAGGCCAGCCAGCGCTGGTTGTGGCGGACATTGATCAGCAGCAACAGCAGCAATGGCGTGCCGACATGCCGGTGGAGGCGCACCGGCTCGATTAGCTATTAATAGCCGCCAGTTCGCGTAAATGCAGCCAAAGTCGATGCTGGGCTGGCGCTGGCAGGTCCGCTGATTCGGCGGCATCCGGTGGCTCGGGTTTAGCTGCCACTGCCGCCGCGAGCTTGCTTTGCTCCTGCTGGGCCTGGCGAACATATTGCCGCAAGGTATGTCGGTCAGCGGCCGGAAACTTCGCTAACACCTCGCCAATATAGGAATCGCCCTGCTGCAGTAGTCGCGCCTGAATAAGGTCAAGCTGGCGCTGCAGTGCGGGGTTTTTAAGCGGATGCATGGCGGCTAACAGCGCAGCTTCATCGGCGTGTCGCATAAGCTTGCCAATGTATTGCTTGTGACGGCGGAGGGCTTCGTTGGCTTTGATTTTTTTGGTATCGAGCAGTGCTTTCAGCAGCATGTCATCGATGGGCAGTTGTTTGAGTTGCTTATCGCTGAGCTCAGCCAGGCGCTCGCCTAAAGCTTGCAGGCGGTCTACCGAGCGTTTTTGATCGGATTTGCTGATGAAAAACTCATCATCTTCTTCTGGCAGGTGACGCAAACTCATCGGAGCTCCAGCGGGCTAGCAATAATGCCGCCATGATAGCCTATTCTGATTCGCCAAACCTGTCGGCAATCAATGCTGTGACGGCGGCTAGCGCGGCATCTGCATCATCACCCTCAATGTGAAGGCGCAAGCAACTGCCATGCCCAGCACCAAGCATGAGCAGTGACATGATGCTGCGCGCATCAACTAAACGCTCACCGCGCCCAATACGAATAGCCGATGAGAATTGGGAAGCGGTTTCCACGAGCTTGGCAGATGCCCGCGCATGAAGACCTAAGCGGTTAATAATATCAACATCGACGGCATGCGCAGGCATTACAGCGGTCCTTGGCGGGTAAGTTCTCGGTGTCTAACCTGCAGTTTTCCCAAGCTATTTGTCGATACCTGCGCTAAGCGCTCGACCATATAAACGCTGCGATGCTGGCCGCCGGTGCAACCAATGGCGACCGTCACGTAGCTGCGGTCGTTGGCTTGCAGTTCGGGCAGCCATTTATTTAAAAAGCTTTCTATGTCGTTAAATAGTGCCTCAACCAGCGGATGGTCGGTGAGGTAGTCGGCAACAGGCTGGTCAAGTCCGGTTAAATGGCGCAATGACATTTCCCAGTGCGGATTAGGCAGGCAGCGCACGTCAAAAACTAGGTCGGTATCGAGCGGTACACCATGCTTGAAGCCGAATGATTCGAGCAAGACGCTGCGCTGTGTGGTGCTGGGGTCGGCAAACCGTGTGCGGAGATTTTCACGCAGCTCATGCACGGTGAGGGTGGTGGTGTCGAGTTGCAGCACGGCACGCGAGGCGAGTGGGTCGAGGAGCTTGCGCTCAAACGCGATGGCTTCATCGAGCGAGCGCGAGTCGGAGCTTAACGGGTGGCGCCGACGCGTGGCGCTAAAACGTGCGAGTAAGATGTCATCGCGCGCATCTAAATACACCACATCGGGTCGTGTATTTTGCGCCGTTAGTGTGGTGGCAATGTCTCCATAGCGGGCAATGTCTGCGGGGCGGTTGCGGGCATCGATGCCCACCGCTAGGCCTTGGTTTGTCTTGGTGTTCTCTTGTAAAAAGTTGGCGACAAGCTCTGGCAGTAGCGCAACCGGTAAGTTATCGACGCAGTAATAACCCAAGTCTTCGAGCTGGTGCAGGGCGGTTGATTTCCCTGATCCGGATCGGCCGCTGACAATCACCAATTTCATAAGATTTTCCGCACAACACAGATGGTCTCTATCCTCGGGCTCGGGCGCTAGATTGGCAAGTAGGTATTTGTCACTGAACGTGAGTCTTCCATAAAAAATGCCCAGCGGGGCTGGGCATTTAGTTAGTGGCTAAGTGGACTTAGTGCGATGCGTGCTTCTCTTTATGACGCACCACCTGTCGATCGAGTTTGTCCGACAGTTTATCAATAGCGGCGTAGAGGTCTTCGGACTGGGCGTTGGCAAACAGTTTTGCGCCCGACGTTCGAATCACAGCTTCGGCTTTTTGCACCAGTTTATCGACACTTAAAATGACATCGATGCTGGTGATGTGGTCAAAATGCCGCTCAATACGCGCGAGCTTAGACTCGGCATAATCACGGAGGGCATGGGTAAGTTCAACGTGGTGTCCACTGATGGTCATCTGCATGAGACGCTTCCTCGCTTTCGTGGTTGACGACAGCGGGAACCAAGGCTTCCGAGGCAGTGGCGGGTCGTACGGTTGGGGCATCGCAGCCCTAACGCGGGCGGCCTGTCGAGTCCGAAAGCAGCGATTCCCAGTGTTTGGTTCACAACGTGCTTCGCTTCACATCAACATCCGGTATGACTTCACTGTAGCCATCTCTGCGGCATTAAAGCAAGCGCTTTCGGTCACTCGATGAGGGAATATTTAAGGACTCGCGATACTTCGCCACGGTGCGTCGCGCCACCTCAATTCCTTGCTCCAAAAGCAGCTCAGCTAACTTGCTGTCACTCAAGGGCTTTTTCGGATTTTCTTGGCCCACGAGCTTTTTTATCATGGCGCGAATGGCTGTGGATGAGGCTTCACCGCCGGCGCTAGTACCAACATGCGATGAGAAAAAATACTTGAGCTCGTAGAGTCCGCGTGGGGTGAGCAGGTATTTTTGCGTGGTCACCCGCGAAATGGTCGATTCGTGCAAGCCGACCTCATCAGCCACATCTCGCAAAATCAGCGGTTTCATGGCCTCGGGGCCGTGCTCCAAAAAGCCGCGCTGATGCTCAACGATGCAACTGGCGACCTTCAGTAGCGTTTCATGGCGGCTTTGCAGGCTCTTAATGAGCCAGCGTGCCTCTTGCAGATTGTCGCGAATGTATTGGTTGTCGCGGCTGCTATCAGCGCGTTTGATCATGCCGGCGTACCCGGCATTGACGCGTAACTTTGGCGCGGCGTCGGGGTTGAGTTCAACGCGCCAGAGCCCGCGCAGCTTGCGCACCACTACGTCGGGGATGACCTGGCGCTCATCATCGGCACTCGCCCAGCCCTCGCCGGGATGTGGCTTGAGCTCGCGAATGAGTGCAATGGCGGCATGTACGACGCGTTCAGACAATCCCGTGGCGCGCATCAGCCCGGCTAGGTCGCCGGAGGCCAGGCGCGCTGTGTGTTCGCGCATAATGAGCTTGGCACTGGCGAGGTATTCGGTGTCGGGCGGGCGCTGATTGAGCTGAATCAGCAAGCATTCGCTTAAATCACGAGCAGCCACACCCGGCGGGTCAAAGTGTTGCACGCGATGCAGCACCGCCAAGACTTCGTCTTCTTCAGCGGCTTCATTGCACCAGTTTAATGCGGTTTCGGCGAGCTCATCGAGGCTTACGGTGAGGTAGCCGCGGCCATCTAAGCCATCAATAATGGCCTCGGCAATGACCCTGTCTAGCTCGCTAAAAGGGGTGACGTTGAGCTGCCAGCGCAGGTGATCTTGCAAGGTTTCAACAGCGGCTTTGCGGGCCTCAATGGGTTCGCCATCGTCATCGACGGGTTCGCCGCCGCTGCCGCTGGTGCTGCCAATATAGACATCATCCCAGGCGGTATCGACCGGTAGCTCATCGTGTAGGGAGTCGTGCTTTTCTAGGTCTAGCGATTCGCGCTCTTTAGCAATCGGGCTTTCTGGGTTGGTGTTATCTGTGCTTGCGGCGTCAGAGGCGTCTTGGCCATCGTCGAGCTCGAGTAACGGGTTATCATCGAGTGCGCTTTGCACTTCTTGCTGCAGTTCCAGTGTCGACATCGCTAGCAGCTTAATGGCCTGCTGCAGCTGCGGTGTCATGGTTAGGCTTTGGCCTAACCCCAGTTGCAGGCTCGGTTTCATCACAGCGAAAACTGCTCCCCAAGATACACTTCGCGCACCAGTGGGTTGGCCAAAATAGCCTCTGGCGTGCCTTCGGCGATCTCAACACCGGCGCTGACGATATAGGCCTTCTCGCATATATCGAGGGTTTCGCGGACATTGTGGTCGGTAATTAAGACGCCAATGCCGCGCTGCTTGAGGTGCGTGATGATGCCTTTGATATCGGCAACCGAAATCGGGTCGACACCGGCAAACGGCTCATCGAGCAAAATAAACTGCGGGTCGCTGGCCAACGCACGAGCGATTTCCACGCGCCGACGCTCACCGCCCGACAGGCTCATGCCAAGGCTTTTGCGAATATGCGTAATGTGAAACTCCGCCAGCAATGACTCAAGCTTGGCGAGGCGATCGGCCTTTTTCAGGTCGGCGCGGGTTTCCAAAATTGCCAAAATATTGTCTTCCACGCTGAGCTTGCGGAAGATCGATGCCTCTTGCGGCAAATAGCCAATGCCTTTGCGGGCACGACCGTGCATGGGCAAGTGCGAAATATCTTGGCCATCGAGCACAATGCGCCCGCGCTCCATCGGCACCAAGCCGACAATCATATAAAAGCTGGTGGTTTTGCCGGCGCCATTGGGGCCAAGTAGCCCAACGATTTGCGCGCTTTCCACACTCAGGCTGACGTCCTTGACCACGGTGCGGCCTTTATAACTTTTCGCGAGATTCTCTACGCGCAAGACGCTCATTGGGCAGTCTCCGAGAAGCTGCTGGCGTTGTCTTTGCTCGGCTTTTTCTCGCCGCGCGCCTGCGGTGGAAACACCAGCTGCACGCGCTGCTCGCTGTTGCCGCTGGCCTCAATCTGCTTTTTCTCGGTCGAATAAACAATGCGCGGGCCACTAAACTTCGCCCCGTCTTGGGTCAGCAGCGCATTGCCAATCAGCACCAAGCTGCCGGTGCGATGATCAAACTGAATTTCATCGGCACTGGCGTTGACTAAGCCTTTGGCCGGATCGGTGCGCTGCTGATAACGCGCCGGTTTGCCCAATGTGCGTGCGGTGGTCAGCGCGCCTTGGTCGTCGACGCGTAGGGTTAATGTATCGCCTTGCACTTTCAGCGTGCCCTGAATGACCACGACATTGCCGCGATAGACAGCCTTGCCGGTTTTTTCATCGAAACGGGCATTGTCGGCGCTAATATTGACGGGCTGCTGAGCATCCTCAGGCAGCGCCCACGCCAGTGCCGGCAGTAGTGACACAACAAATAATAGGCCAAAGAGTGGCTTAGCGCGCTGGCGCATAAGTCACCTCAACGGCAGATGAGAATTGCATATGTTTGCCTTGTAAGTCAGCGCTGAGTCCGGTGCCGCTCATCTTGCCCTGCGTGCTGATGATAGTCACGCGCTCAGGCGTGGAGACTTTGTCGGCTTGGGGCTCAATGCGCAGTCGTGTGGTGTTGAGTTGCAGTGGCGCAGCATCGGGGAGTGTGCGAACAGCCTGCACATCGCCAATAAACCAGGCTTCACTGCCGGGGTCGCTGCTGTTGGCGCGCTGACTGGTTAGGCGCCACATGGCTTGGCCGTTGCGGTAGAGCCGCAAGTCTGGCTGGGTTAGCTCAAAGCGCTCAGGACTGGGGCGATGGATAAGCTCGCGACCAGTGGCTGTTTGCAGGAGCTGGCCATCGGCGCCGGTTTGCCACAGTGCGAGGCCATCAACAATATAGTCTGGCGTGCGGCCATCACTCGTATCTTTCACGTTGCTGGTGTTCCAACCGCCATAGCCATAATAACCAAGTGCACCGATGGCCAGCAGCATGCCGGAGAGTCGTAGCAGCGGGCGCGCGTCCATTTAGTGCGCCAAGTATGGGGCAAGGGCGTCGTCGTAGCGGCCCTGTGCCATCAGCAGCAAGTCGCACACTTCGCGCACGGCGCCGCGCCCGCCGCCAAGCGTGGTGACGTGGTCGGCGCGCTGGCGGAGCTCTTGATGCGCATTGGCCACGGCAATGCCTAAACCGGCGGCGAGGATGGCGGGCAGGTCGGGCCAGTCATCGCCAACATAGGCGACTTCATCGCGGCTTAAACCGAGCGTGCCGATGAGCTCGGTGAGCGCCACGAGCTTGTCCTCGCGGCCTTGCTGCAAATGCACAATGCCTAAATTGCGTGCGCGACGCTGCACCAGCTCGGTGGTGCGGCCAGTAATGATGGCGACTTGCACGCCCGCGGCCTGCAGCATTTTGATGCCGTGGCCATCTTGCGTGTCGAAGGTTTTGCTTTCATCACCCGCTTCGGAGAAATACAGCCGGCCATCGGTGAGTACGCCATCGACATCGAGCGCTAAGAGCTTGATGTGCTGTGCTTTTTCTTTAACGCGACAAGAAATCATTAAACCACTCCAGCCCGCAGGAAGCCGTGCATATTGACTGCGCCTACCGGGCGATGTTCGGGGTCGACGACAACCACGCCATTGATGCGCCGCGCGTCCATTTCGGCGAGTGCTTCCGCCGCTAAGATGCCGGCACGTACGGTCAGGCAGTTCGGTGTCATGACTTGCTCGATGGGCGTATTTTTGATGTCTAGGTTTTGGTCGATACTGCGCCGCAAATCGCCGTCGGTGTAAAGCCCGGCCAAGCGGCCATCGGCATCGACCACGGTGGTCATACCGAGGCCTTTGCGGGTGATTTCCAGCAGTGCATCGCGAATTGAAGTACCGACGCTGACCATTGGCACCTCGTCGCCTTTGTGCATGATGTCATCGACGCGTAAAAGTAGTCGCCGGCCGAGCGCACCGCCAGGATGCGACAGCGCAAAATCTTCGGCAGTAAAGCCGCGCGCCTCAAGCAGAGCGACCGCGAGCGCATCGCCAAGCACCAGTGTGGAGGTGGTCGATGAGGTCGGCGCAAGACCCAGCGGGCAAGCCTCCGGCGATTTGCCGATGGTCAGTGCCACATCGGCGAGCTGCGCCATGCTACAGGCGGGCAGGGCGGTGATGGTAATGAGCTTGGCGCGCAGACGTTTGATGACCGGAATAATACCGAGAATTTCATGCGCCTCGCCGGAATTAGAAATAGCGATGACCACGTCATGGGGCGTGACCATGCCGAGATCACCGTGACTGGCCTCGCCCGGGTGCATAAAAAAGGCTGGTGTGCCGGTGGAGGCAAAGGTCGCCGCCATCTTTTTGCCAATATGACCCGACTTGCCCATGCCGGTAACGACTACGCGGCCCGTGCTGGCCATGATCAATTCGCAGGCGCGGCCAAAGGCCTCATCGAGCAAGGGGCGCATGGCCTCTAAGGCGGCCAGCTCCACGGCCAACACACGTTGCCCTGAGGCAATAAAGTCGCGCTCGCTCATGTCGTCATCCTTAGCCAGTGTGTTTATGAGAGTGGTTGCGATTATGGACAACCCCGGTGGCCACGACTAGCCCCACGCGATGTTTCCGCTGCAATTGCCATCGGTGCTATGATGCGCGCCATTCATTCAGCTAGGCGTTGTTTGCCCATGTCCGACTCTGCAGATGATTTAGTCACTATTTCCGACCTGTGCTTTACGCGCGGCGAACGAGTGATTTTCGATGGCGTCAATGTGCGCATCCGTCGTGGTCAAGTCACCGCCATCATGGGGCCGTCGGGCTGTGGTAAAACCACGCTGTTGCGTTTTATTGGCGGTCAGTTGCGCCCCGACAGCGGCAGCGTGCAAGTCGCTGGTCAGGAAGTGCCGAAACTCTCGCGCGAGGCCTTATTTAAGTTGCGTGCGCGCATGGGCATGCTATTTCAGTCGGGCGCCTTGTTTAGCGATTTATCGGTCTATGAAAACGTCGCATTTCCGCTACGTGCGCACACCACGCTGCCAGAGCAGTTAATTGGCGATATCGTGCGCTTGAAGCTCGAGTCCGTGGGCCTGCGTGGCGCTGAGCAGCTCTCGCCAGCGGAACTTTCCGGTGGCATGGCGCGGCGTGCCGCGTTGGCACGCGCCATTGCCCTCGACCCAGAATTGATCATGTACGACGAACCCTTTGCTGGCCAAGATCCGATTGTCATGGGTGTACTGGTGCGCCTCATTCGCACCTTGCGCGAAGCCTTGCAGCTAACCACGGTGATCGTCTCCCACGATGTTGATGAGACCTTGTCGATTGCCGACTATATCTATGTGCTGGCCAATGGCCGTGTCGTCGGCGAAGGCTCGCCCGATGAGCTGCGTGCCTCCGAGTCGCCGCTGGTTCAGCAATTCTTAAATGGCAGCGCCGATGGCCCGGTGCGCTTTCATTACCCATCGCCCAGCTGGGCCGATGCGTTGGGGTCCTAAGCTATGTTGTCTGCAATTTCACGGCTCGGCGCGCAGGGTTTGGCAGCAATCGCCACCTTAGGCGATGCCTTTATCATGCTCTGGCAGGCTATTATTTGCTGGCCAAAATGGCGCTCGGCGTTGGCCTTGCTGGTCGCGCAAATTTATTCTGTGGGCGTATTGTCGCTGGTCATTATTGTCGTCTCCGGACTGTTTATTGGCATGGTACTGGGCCTGCAGGGCTACAATATTCTCATCACCTATGGCAGCGAGCAGGCGCTCGGCACTATGGTCGCGCTGACCCTCACGCGTGAACTCGGGCCAGTGGTCACGGCCTTGCTGTTTGCCGGCCGCGCCGGCTCAGCATTAACCGCTGAAATTGGCTTGATGAAAGCCACCGAGCAGCTCTCCAGCATGGAGATGATCGGTGTTGACCCGCTGCGCCGCATCATTGCCCCACGTTTTTGGGCGGGTGTGATTTCCATGCCCTTGCTGGCGACGATTTTTGTTGCGGTTGGGGTTTTGGGTGGCCGCTTAGTCGGTGTCGATTGGTTGGGCATTTTTGAAGGTTCGTATTGGGCCAATATGCAGCAGTCGGTGAGTTTTGCCGATGATGTGCTGAAAGGCTTGCTGAAAGCGCTGGTGTTTGGTGTCGCGGTAACCTGGATTGCGGTCTATCAAGGCTATGCCAGCGCGCCTACTAGCGAAGGTATTTCTCGTTCGACCACGCGTACCGTGGTGTATGGATCGCTGGCGGTGCTGGCGCTCGATTTTATTCTCACTGCGGTGATGTTTGGAGGCGTGTGATGCGTATTAAGTCTGTTGAGTTACTGGTCGGCACTTTTCTGCTGATGGCGTTTGGCGCACTGATGTTTTTGGCGATCCAGGTCAGTGGTTTATCGGGTGAGTTGAGCAAGCCGAGCTACCGTGTCTATGCGCTCTTTCAAAATGTCGGCGGCCTTACCGTGCGGGCGAAAGTAACCATGGCTGGTGTGCCGATTGGTCGTGTGGAGTCCATCACGCTAGATCCGAAAACACTGCTGGCGCGCGTTGAGATGTCGGTCGATAACGAGGTCAATGACATCAGCACCGACACCGTGGCGGCGATTTTGACTGCGGGTTTGTTGGGCGAGAAGTACATCGGCTTCACGCCCGGTGCCGACGAGGAAGTCTTAGAAGAGGGCAGTCGAATCTTCCAAACGCAGTCATCGTTAGTGTTGGAAGACTTAATCAGTAAGTTCTTGTTTAATAAAGCCACTGAAACCCCACCGGCAGCTGGTGCGTCATCGTCTGCGGCGGATCAAGCGTTTTAAGTCCGGTTAGTCCTTTGCTTTCGGAGATTTTCATGCGGAATATGTTGAAATTTATGCTACCGATTCTGGCTTTTGCTATGCCTGTCGGTGTGCAGGCAGCGCCAGAATCTAACCCGCAGGTGGTGGTGCAAACGGCCATTACGAAGTTGACTGCGCGTATCGAAAAAGACCGCGAATCGTTACGTAAAGATCCGGCCGCACTCAATGTCGTGATTGAGGAAAATATCGCGCCATTTGTCGATATTGCCGGCATTGCTCGTGGTGTTATGGGCCAGTTCTTCCGCCAAGCCACCGATGCCCAGCGTGATCGCTTTGCCACCGTGTTTAAGCAGAGCATGGTGCGTACCTACGCCAATGGCCTGACCTCCTATGACAATCAGGTCATCACCGTGAAGCCTTATGTGCCCAGCGATACACCTAATCGTGCGCAAGTGGAGGTCGAGGTGGCCTTGGAAAATGGCACCGTGGTGCCGGTGATTTTCCAGATGATTCGCGCTGGCGATGGTCGTTGGATGACGCGCAACTTGATCGTCAATGGTCTGAACTTAGGTCTGACCTTTCGCAAGCGCTTTGCTGAAGTGGTTGAGCAAAATGCCGGTAACATCGACAAGGCCATTACCAGCTGGTCGCCGGCACCGATTGATGTCGTGAAGGATAAGTCGTGAGCTACGCCGTTGCTGGCATCGAGGCCGGCCTGCGCTTGAGTGGTCGCGTTGATTACAGCAACGCCAGTGCGGCTCAGCAGGCTGGCGAGGCCGTATTGGCTACGCTGTCGGCGGGCGAATGGCGGTGTGAGTTATCAGCGCTAGAGACAGGTAGCAGCGTTACTGCTGCGGTCTTGATGGCCTGGCAGCGTTATGCCTTGGCGCATGACAGTCGCTTAGTTTTAACGCAGGCGCCCGAGCGCTTGGTGGCTATTTTGGCAGCTAGCAACTTGGCTGAGGTTTTTGCTGTAGAACATCGTTTAGAAGGAATGCACGCGTCATGAATGCCCATGAAATTGAACAGCGCCTAAAAGCGGCGATCACCGATGCTGAACACATTGCCGTAGAGGGTGATGGCGGCAAATTTACCGTCACAGTTGTTCATACGGCGTTTGAGACGCTGCGTCCGGTAGCGAAGCAGCAGCTGATTTATGGCCCATTGCAGGCCGATATTGCCAGTGGCGCAATTCACGCGGTGAGCATGCGTACGTTTACGCCAGAAGAGTGGCGCAAAGCCAAGCTTTTTGGTTGAGTTTCTTTAGTCCTTTGCACAGGCGGTCTGCACCTTCATGGATAAATTATTAATTGTTGGCGGCCACCGCCTAAGCGGCGATGTGCGTATCTCTGGTGCCAAAAATGCCGCGCTGCCGCTGCTGGTGGCGCCGCTACTCACCGATGATCCGGTGACCGTCACCAATGTGCCGAAGCTGCAAGATGTCACCACGATTTTGAAAGTGGTGGGCAGTATGGGTGTCGATGTGCAATTTGCCGACGATAATGTTGTGCATATCAATGCCAGCTCGCTGAACTCTGCCGTTGCACCCTATGAGTTAGTGCGCACCATGCGCGCCTCGATTTTGGTGCTCGGCCCGCTGCTCGCACGCCATGGCGAGGCTACGGTGTCATTGCCGGGCGGTTGTGCCATTGGCTCGCGTCCGGTCGATCAGCACCTCAAGGCGTTAGAGAAGCTCGGCGCTGAGATTCGCGTAGAAAACGGCTATGTGCACGGCAAGATCAATGGCCGTCTGCAGGGTGCGCACTTGGTCTTTGATATGGTCACCGTGGGCGGCACCGAAAACATCCTGATGGCCGCCAGTCTCGCCGAAGGCACCACAGTCATTGAGAATGCGGCGCGCGAACCAGAGATTGTCAATTTAGCCGAGATGCTGATTGCTATGGGCGCGAAAATTGAAGGTGCCGGCACCTCGACCATTACTGTGATAGGCGTCGATAAACTCCACGGCTGCACGCATGCGGTGATTCCTGATCGCATCGAGACCGGCTCGTATTTGTGTGCGGCAGCGATTACTGGTGGCACGATTCGCGCCACCCACGCCGACCCCTCGCAGCTCGACGCAGTATTGCTCAAGCTTGAAGAGGCCGGCGCGGTGATCACCACCGGCCCGGATTGGATTGCGCTGGATATGCAAGGCCGCCGTCCGAAAGCCGTGAGCTTTCGCACCGCGCCACATCCGGCATTTCCCACCGATATGCAGGCGCAATTTATGGCCGTCAATACCGTGGCCGAGGGCGTTAGCACCATCAGCGAGACGATTTTTGAGAACCGCTTTATGCACGTGCCGGAGCTCAGTCGCTTCGGCGCGAAAATTAGCATCGATGGCCATACCGCGGTGGTCACCGGCGTTGATGCGCTGCAAGCCGCACCGGTCATGGCCACCGACTTGCGCGCCTCGATGTCGCTGGTGCTCGCGGCCTTGGTGGCCGACGGCGAAACAGTGATGGATCGCCTCTACCACATGGATCGCGGCTATGAACGTCTCGATGAAAAGCTGCGCGGCCTCGGTGCCGACGTGCAGCGTTTATCCGCGCGGAGAGCCCAATGAGTTTAACCATAGCCTTGTCCAAGGGACGCATCTTAAAAGATACCTTACCCTTGTTGGCTGAAGCGGGCATTGAGTTGTTGGAAGACCCGGAAAAAAGCCGCAAGCTGATTTTTCCGACCACGCAAGCAGGCGTCAATATCATTATTTTGCGCGCCACCGACGTGCCCACCTTTGTGCAAAATGGCGCGGCTGACATTGGCGTGGCGGGCAAAGATGTGCTCGTGGAGCACGGTGCCGATGGCTTGTTTGAGCTCGTTGATTTGCGCATTGCGCAATGCCGTTTGATGACCGCCGCGGCTGTTAATGCGCCCGCACCGGCGGGTCGCTTGCGGGTTGCGACGAAGTTCATCCACACCGCTAAGCGCTGGTATGCCGAGCGCGGCGAGCAAGTTGAACTGATTAAGCTCTATGGCTCCATGGAGCTGGCACCAGTGATGGGCTTGGCCGATGTCATTGTTGATGTTGTCGATACCGGCAAGACCTTGAAAGAAAATGGCCTAGAGCCGCGCGAGCTGATCATGCACGTGAGCTCGCGGTTGGTGGTCAACAAGCTCGCAATGAAAATGAAACAAACGCAGATTGCCCCCTTGGTCGCCAAGCTGCAGTCTGCGGTGGATGCTCGGGAGCATGCCACGGCCTAAATAATGCGGCCGCCTGATGACACGGGCGGCGCTCGTGACAATGACAGGATGAGCATGAACAGACTCGATAGCCGCGATGCCAATTTCACTCAGCAACTCGATGCGCTGCTGGCTTGGGAGGGTGTCTCCGACGCCGCAGTACAAACTCGCGTACTCGATATTATTGCCGCCGTGCGTGCCGAGGGCGATGCCGCGGTGGTGCGCCTGAGCAATCAGTTCGACCAACTCTCAGCGGTCTCCATGGCCGACTTAAGCGTTAGCCCTGAGCGTTTAAAGCAGGCCTACGATAGCCTGCCCACTGCCGAGCGCGAGGCACTCACGCAAGCCGCCGAGCGCATCCGTCGCTATCACGCACACCAAGTGCAGGAGTCCTGGCAATACACCGAGGCCGACGGCACGGTGCTAGGCCAGCAAGTCACGCCGCTAGATCGTGTTGGTATTTATGTGCCCGGTGGCAAGGCGTCGTATCCGTCATCGGTGCTAATGAACGCGCTGCCGGCCAAGGTCGCCGGCGTTGCCGAAGTCATCATGGTGGTGCCAACGCCACGCGGCGAGGTCAATGAGCTGGTATTCGCCGCCGCGCATTTGGCCGAGGTCGATCGTGTCTTTACCCTCGGTGGCGCGCAGGCAGTGGCGGCTTTGGCCTATGGCACCGAGAGCGTGCCGCGCGTCGATAAAATCGTTGGCCCTGGCAATATCTACGTGGCCACTGCCAAGCGTCAGGTCTTTGGCCAAGTCGGCATCGACATGATTGCGGGGCCCTCGGAGATTCTCATTTATTGCGATGGCCAGACCGATCCCGACTGGATCGCCATGGATCTGTTTTCGCAAGCCGAGCACGATGAGCTCGCGCAGTCGCTACTGATTGCCCACGACGCAGCCTATCTCGATGCCATGGAGGCGTCGATTGCACGCTTGCTGCCAACGCTGGAGCGCGAAGCCATTGCCCGTGTGTCCTTGCGTGATCGTGGCGCCTTAATCTTGGTGGCCGATGAAGCCGAGGCCTTGGCATTGATCAATCGCATTGCGCCCGAGCATTTAGAGCTCTCGGTGGCCGATCCGCAGGCCTTGTTGCCGGCCATTCGCCATGCCGGCGCGATTTTTATGGGTCGTCACACGCCCGAGGCCTTGGGCGATTATTGCGCCGGGCCTAATCATGTGCTGCCGACGTCGGGCACGGCGCGGTTTTCATCGCCGCTCGGTGTTTACGACTTTCAAAAGCGCAGCAGTCTCATTGGCTGCTCGCCGCAAGGCGCATCCACACTGGCCGCCGTGGCCTCGGTGCTGGCGCGAGGCGAGGGCTTAACGGCACATGCGCGTTCGGCCGAATACCGCCTGTTGCCAAACAAATAATGCATCTGATCGACTGATAGGAGTGTTATCGCGATGAGCCGCTTTTGGAGTGCCCGTGTGCGCGAGCTGGTGCCGTATGTGCCGGGCGAGCAGCCGAAAATCAGCAATCTGGTGAAGCTCAATACCAACGAGCATCCATTTGGGCCCTCGCCAAAAGCCATCGCTGCCATGCAGGCGGCCTTGACCGATGATTTGCGGCTCTATCCTGACCCCAACGCCGATGCCTTGCGGCAAAGCATCGCCGACTATTACGATCTCGCCGCACAAGGGGGCGACAAGTCGTGGGTATTTGTCGGCAATGGCTCCGATGAAGTACTGGCGCACGCATTTCATGGCCTCTTTCAGCACGATAAACCGCTGCTTTTTCCCGACATCAGCTACAGCTTTTACCCAGTCTATTGCCAGCTCTACGACATCGCCTTCGAGACCGTGGCGCTTACTCCGGCGTTTGAAATTGACCCCGTGGACTACGCGCGGCCCAATGGCGGCGTGATTTTCCCCAACCCCAATGCGCCCACTGGTCGTGTTTTGGCGCTCGCTGCCATTGAGCAGATTTTGCAGGCCAATCGCGATGTCGTGGTGCTGGTGGATGAAGCCTATATCGACTTTGGCGGCGACTCGGCGGTGGCCTTGGTGGGTCGTTATGATAATTTGCTAATTACCCAAACGCTGTCGAAGTCGCGTGCCTTAGCGGGCCTGCGCGTGGGTCTGGCGATTGGTCAGCCGCACCTGATTGAGGCGCTAGAGCGCATCAAAAATAGCTTTAATTCGTATCCGCTGGGGCGCGTGGCCTTAGCGGGTGCGCAGGCAGCGTTTGAGGATCGTGCGTATTTCGATTCCATGCAGCAGATGGTGGTGATGCAGCGCGACAGCCTCACGGCCAAGCTCGAACGCATGGGCTTTGAGGTGCTGCCATCGGGGGCGAATTTTGTCTTTGCGCGGCATCCTGCTCATGCCGGTGCTGACTTGGCGCAGGCGCTGCGTGAGCGCGCCGTGGTAGTGCGGCAGTTCAATAAACCACGCATTGCGGAGTTTTTGCGCATCACCGTGGGCACGCCCGACCAACACGCCGCACTGCTGGAGGCGTTGGCAGAGATCATTATGTGATGATCTCTGGGCCAAGCGGAGTTACTTGGCTTTCGGGCGCTCGCCCATGGTTACCGTCAGGGTTTTGTCGTCGTTATCACGGCGCACCACTAGGTTGACCTTGGTGTTGGGTTTATAGCCGCCGATTTGCCGAATCACTTGATCGGCGCTGGACACCGCCACGTCTTCAATTTGTACCAGTTCATCTCCTGGTTTTAGGCCGGCTTTGTCGGCCGGACCTTGACGCATCACCGCAGCGACCACCACCGAACCCGATCGGCTGCGGCTCGGTGGGCCATCTTGTTGGCGTTGCCCGGCAATCTCAATGCCCAGCCAGCCACGCACCACATGACCATGGGCTATGATCTCTTGCAACACTTGCTGAGCAATCGGCGCGGCAATCGCAAAGCCAATCCCCATGCTGCCCCCCGAGCGCGAATAAATCGCCGTGTTGATGCCCATTAAATTGCCTTGCACATCGATCAGTGCGCCGCCGGAGTTGCCGGGGTTAATCGCGGCATCGGTTTGAATAAAATCCTCATAGGTATTGATGCCTAAGCCACTGCGACCTTGCGCGGAAATAATTCCCTGCGTGACGGTTTGACCGACGCCAAAGGGGTTGCCAATGGCCAGCACGACATCGCCCACGGCGCTGGCTTCGGCGCGAAATGGCAGCGCGGGCAAGTCAGTCAGCGCGACTTTCAGCACCGCCAAGTCGGTGTCGGGGTCGGTGCCAATGAGCTTGGCGGCGACTTCGCGACCATCGTGGGTGGCGACCAAAATCTCATCGGCACCAGCAACGACATGGGCATTGGTGAGCACATAGCCATCGCTTGAGACTATGACGCCAGAGCCTAAACTCGACGCGGAACGTTCGCGCGGTGTGGTTTGGCCGTGAAAGCGCAGCCATTGCTCAAGAAACGGATCAACGCTTTGTTGTACGGTTTGCGTGGTGTAGATATTGACCACCGCCGGTGCGGCTTTGGCCACCGCCGGTGCGTAAGACATTGGCCCACTCAAGGTTGTCGCTGGTGGCTGGCTCGTGGGTGGCGGCAAAATAATAGCGGCGGGTGCTTTCGCTGTAGGCATGTCGGGCGCGTATTTATCGACGCCAACATAGCCGACCACACCGGCCAATAAAATCCACGGAAGGGCAGTGCTAATGCGCATAACTTTTCCTTTTCGCTCGCTAAGCAGGGCATTACAGTAGTGGCTTGCTCACAGAGCATCAAGTTGACATAGGTGGTTGCATGCAATTAAACGAGCTAGTGGCGCGTCTCGATGACCAGCTGGCGGCGCAAAAATTTGCCGATTATTGCCCTAATGGTTTGCAGGTTGAGGGCCGCGCTTCGGTAGCGAAAGTTGTCAGTGGCGTGACCGCGAGTGAGGCCATGATCGACGCCGCTATTGCGGCTCATGCCGATGTCTTGCTGGTCCATCACGGCTATTTTTGGAAGGGTGAGGTGGCGTCGGTTGTCGGCATGAAGCGTCGGCGTTTAGCGAAATTACTGGCGCATGATATCTCGCTGATTGCCTACCATTTGCCGCTCGATGCGCACCCTGTGCTCGGCAATAACGCCCAGCTCGCCAAGCGCTTAGGGCTCACGCGGAAACGCGCCTTGTTTGATGATCCGCGTCAGGTCGGTGATATCGGCGTGTTGGCCGAGGCTATGAGCGCGGAGGCGTTTGCCGCGCATCTGGGGAGTGTCTTGCAGCGCCCGCCGCTGCATGTGCCGGGTGGGCCAGAGATGATTCGCCGCGTGGCCTGGTGCACTGGTGGCGCGCAGGGCTTTATTGAGCAGGCCGCGGCGCATGGCGTCGATGCCTATATTAGTGGCGAGATTTCCGAGCCCACGGTGCATGTTGCGCGCGAATGTGGCCTGCACTATTTTGCCGCCGGGCATCATGCCACTGAGCGTTATGGCGTGCAGGCCTTGGGCGAATGGTGTGCGGCTGAATTCGGCCTCACACATACGTTTATCGATTTAGATAGCCCGGCCTAATGTCACGCGCCGTTAAGTGCGCGGCAGCAGGCTCAGCGTGTTACGGCTGAAGCCGGCTGCGTTGCCATTGGCCATCGGCACTTGGCAGATACAACACGCGGTCATGCAGCCGACTGGGTCGACCCTGCCAAAACTCTAGGCGCTGCGCTTTCAGGGCATAGCCGCCCCAGTGCGGTGGTCGCGGCACCACATCCGGGTATTGTGCTTTTAATGCCGCCTCGCGCGCTTTCAACGTGTTCGGGTCGTCGAGCGTCTGGCTTTGCTCAGACACCCAGGCGCCGATGCGACTGCCATAAGGTCGAGAAGCAAAATACGCATCGGATTGCTCGGCGCTGAGCTTGGCAATTTGTCCCTCAATGCGCACTTGGCGTTCAAGCTCCGGCCAAAAAAACGTGCTCGATGCATAGGCATTGGCGGCGAGTTGCTGGCCTTTGCGACTGCTGTAATTCGTGTAGAAATGCAGTGCGCCATCACGCAAGCCTTTCAGCAAGACGATACGCCCCGATGGCCGGGCGTCGGCATCGACAGTGGCCAAATGCATGGCAGTGGCCTCATGCACGCCGGCCGCGATGGCCTCATCTAGCCATTGCTGCAGCTGCACGCAGGGGTCGGCGTGGCACTGCGCGGGGCTTAAGCCTTTGAGGCCGTAGTCGAGACGGATATCGGCGAGGTTCATGTCGGCAGGGTCTCCTGTGTGTTTAATAAACGTTGTGTGGCGGGGTCGTCAAAAAAGCGGGCAAGATGCTCTTCTAAGCGTCGCTCAATATAGCCAGAGTCGCGCCAGGCATTGACCAGCGGCTCGCCAATCTCAACCACTTCGCGAACAATGTGCTCGCGCTCAATGCCTAATAGGCGCAGCAAGTGCATGGTTGGCATATCGCCCGCATGAGCAAACCAGGCCTGCACCAGCAGTTCAATTTGCTGATTCATGTAATCGGTTTGGCGGATTTGATTCCAATACAACACCGCCAAATAGCTTAAGCCTTGAATCTCTAAATGCCGCGTGGCCTGACCCAGCTGATAGGCCTCAAGCCGTGGCCAAACCAGCTCGGCAAATTGCACAATTGCATTGTTATTGAGCGCTTTATCGACCAATGACTCACTAAAGGCCGCCGTTGCAGCAATATTGCGCCCCAAATACGCCTTGATGGCCTGCTCAAGCGTTTCATCGAGCCGTCCCATGCGCCCGAGCATCCCTTTGCCGGCTTTCACCAATGCGCTGAAGCCCGGCACTCGCCGGGCAATCACGTTGTCGGTGGTGAGATAATCGACAATGCTGTGGTAAACCACATCCGACAGCACGCGTGTATAGAGCGGGCTGCTGAGGGCGCTATGAATGAGCTCTTGGCGCAGGGCGGGGCGCTCGACTAGGCGCTGCACCATCAGGTCGTAAATCTGTTTATTGATGAGTTGGCGCATGGGTTGTTGCTGATGGCTGGGGTTGTTGAGCCCGAGCTCCACCAGCATGACGGCTTGCTCGCGCATGGTGTCGGTGGGCGAGTAATTTAAAATATTGCGCTCAATCCACGCGATAACTTGCGCTTCATTGAGCAATTCGCGTGCGCTCAGGGTTTCGAGCAGATCACAATAGGCTTCGGCCTCGCATTCTAAATGGTGGCGTAAGGTGGGGCTGGCAAAGTCGCGCATAAAAAACTGCAGTTGTGCCTCAAGTAGCGCGTCGGCGAGATGGCTCATCAGGGTCTCCGATTCGCTCAGAATGGCTGGCGATATGATAAAAATCAGCTGCTCAACATAGCCGTTTGGCCGCGCAAAATCCATGCGCGGTGAAGCAAAAGATCAGAGGATAGTGATAATGAAGAATAACTGGCGGCGTGCGCTGGGCTGCTCTGGGGTGGGCTTGCTCATGTCAGTCATCGCGATGGCTGCGCCGCCGGCACTTGAATCAAAAGCGCCGCGTTTTGCCGATGCCTCATTGGTGTCGCCGGCGGCTGCGGATGACATGGTGATGACCGCATTAACGCTGATGGGCACGCCCTATAAATGGGGCGGTACTTCGCCAGAGGAAGGTTTTGATTGCTCGGGGCTGGTGCAGTACATCTATCGTGACGTGAGCCAGGTGGTGTTACCGCGCACGGCAGCGCAAATGGCGCGCTTGTCGGGCCGCGATGTCACCCAGCAAGAGCTGAAGGTTGGCGACTTGTTATTTTTCCGGCTTGGCCACAGCAAAGCCATCAATCACGTGGGTATTTATATTGGCGACAGCCGTTTTGTGCACGCGCCACGCACGGGGTCAGTGATTCGTATTGACCCGCTCAGTAATCGCTATTGGATGCGCTACTTTGACCGCGCCCGCCGCCTGTTTACCGACGACGGCCACATGGTCGATCGCTAAGGGTTATTTCTCGACAAAGGCGCGTTCAATGACGTAATGCGCTTGTTGGCCATGGCGCGATTCAGTAAAGCCGCGGGCTTCGAGCATGGCGACTAAGTCTTTCAGCATGCTCGGGCTGCCGCACATCATCACGCGGTCAGTCTCGGGGTTTAGCGCTGGCAGGCCGATATCGCTAAATAATTTGCCGGACTCGATGAGGTCGGTGAGGCGACCTGTATTGCGGTACTCCTCACGCGTGACCGTGGGGTAATAGATGAGCTTTTTCCGCGATTCAGCGCCGAAAAATTCGTTGTCGTGGAGCTGCTCGGAAATAAAGTCGGCATAAGCTAATTCGCTGACTTCGCGCACGCCGTGGCAGAGCACCACATGGTCATAGCGCTCATAGACTTCCGGATCTTTGATGATGCTCATAAATGGCGCTAAGCCAGTGCCGGTGGAGAGCATGTACAGCGTTTTGCCGGGCAATAAATTATCCATGATCAGCGTGCCGGTGGGCTTGCGGCTGACCATCAGCGTGTCGCCGGGCTGCAAATGTTGCAGGCGCGAGGTCAGCGGACCATCGGGCACCTTGATGCTGAAAAACTCTAGGTGCTCTTCGTAGTTGGCGCTGACAATCGAGTAAGCGCGCATCAAGGGTTTGCCCTCGGTTTCGAGGCCGATCATGACAAAATGGCCATTGTGGAAACGCAGGCCAGGATCACGCGTGGTGGTGAAGCTGAACAAAGTGTCATTCCAGTGATGAACGCTGAGGACGGTTTCTTGGCCAATAGTAGACATGATCACTCTCTGAGCTGGCGGGCGGTAACGGTCGCGGATGGTAGTGCATCGGCGACTTGTTGACCAGTTTAGGGCGCTTAAATCATCAGATCTAGCGCGTATTGCTGATTAAAACCATCAGCATTCCGAATGAAAATAGGCGTTGCTGCCGATGCTTCAGTCGGAGCGATCTTTCAGCCATGCCGCCAACATCGGCCACGCTTCTGTCGGTGTTTTACTGCCTGCCAAAATGCCCATATGGCCACCGGAGACCAGCTCAAGGCGGCCATCATCGCTGCCGATCAGGTCGGGCAGCGGGCGCATGGCGTCGGCAGTCACCATGGTGTCTTGCTTGCCGGCAATGGCCAACAACGAGGCCTTGATATCGGCGAAATCGAGCTGATGTTTGCCGAGCTTGATGCGGCCGTCGGCGAGATCATTGTCTATCCAGATGCGAATAATCATGTCTTGGATGACGCCGCCGGGGTAGGCCACCATGTCATCGAGGAAAGCGCCATTGGTGGCGTGGTTGATGACAAACTCGCGGTCATCGAGACGCGTTAGTAGCTCCCAATAACCGAGCAGGCTGTTAGCTGGGCTGAGCATTTTGAACGAGAGCGCATTGATCCAACCGGGCGTGTGCAGCAGTTTCGGGCTTAGGTTATGCACGCGAAAGCCGGTGTGCTTGCGCACCCAAGCGGCCTGTTTGGCGAGGCGCTGATACATTTTGCCGAGCGCGCCGGAGGCGTGACCATTGATCGGTGTGCCAATAATCACCAGATTGTGAATGTTCGGGTCCTTGCTGAGCGCGGCGTAGCCCAATGACAGCACACCGCCGATGCTCCAGCCGTGCAGACTGAGCGCGTCGACACCGGCATGACGACGCACATGCGACAAGTAATCTGGCATAAAATCAGCAATATAGGTCTCGAGATTGTAATGCGTGTGGCGCAGCGTGGGCCGGCCCCAATCGATCAGATACACCGCGAAGCCCTGCGCCAGCAAAAATTTCACCAAGCTGCGCTCGGGGAAAAAGTCATAGATATTCATGTTCACCGCCAGCGGCGGCACCAGCACCACGGGCACGCGATGACGCTCAGTCTTGACGGCCAGACGGTCTTCACCGAGGGCAATGTCGGACTCGCTGAGCGGCAGGTAGTAGCGCAGCTTGACCAGACCGTTGTCGTGCAGCACCTCATACGGCGTTTGATCTGAGCGTGTCAGCTCGCGCGTGCGTAGGAAGCGATCATTGGCGTTTGCCAGCACGCGGCGGCTATCACGACGCCACTCGGTGGCGCGCGAGGAGAGCTTGTCGCGCTGTGCTTGCAGTGTGAGGCTGAGTGTTTTTGGCAATAGCGGGCGTGACATAACGAGCTCCTCGGCGGTGGGCACTAGCCGTGCAGGCGACGTGGGTCATCATCGCGTCTACATAATGTGCGCACTATAGCGACTATTGCGCCATTGACAGTGACTTAAATGCCGCAAGCAAATGCGTTTGGCGTCAACGCGGCGTTGTGGCAAAGTCATCGGCTAATTTACCGTACGCGAGATGTGCCCGATGTCATTTGCTCACCAACTCACTATTTTAAGCTCCGTGCTGACCTCAACCGCTGCTGGCTGGCGCGGTGGTGCCGGACGCCCTTTCTTTAAGCAGCCTGAGCAACGCCCGGTGCTATTTGATATCGAGAACTGCCCTTATTGCCGCATGGTGCGTGAGGCAGCCACCGCCTTGCATTTAGACCTCGATATTCGCCCATGCCCGAAAAATGGCACACGTTTTCGCGCGCAGGCCATTGAGATTGGCGGCAAATTACAATTTCCGCTGCTGCAAGATCCCAACACCGGCACCGTCATGTATGAGTCTGGCGATATCATCGATTATTTATTTCGTACCTATGCCAAGCGTGCGGCGCCGGGCATGTACAAAAAAACTGCTCTGCATACGGCCAGTAGCTATTTGGCTAGCGCCACCCGCACTGGTGCGGGGCAGCGCGCCAAGCCATCACGTGCGCCCGAGCAGCCATTGGTGCTCTGGAGCTTTGAGGTGAGCCCGTATTCGCGGCCGGTGCGTGAGCTGCTCTGTGAGCTCGAAATTCCCTATAGCTTGCATAACTTAGGCAAAGAGCATTGGACTGAAATTGGGCCGGCAGCGCAGCGTCTAAAGCCGGGGCCTTACGTGCCCAAGGCTGGCGGTAAACGCGAGGGCTTTGTGCGCGCGCATGGCCGCGTGCAGCTGCCATTTTTGCAGGACCCCAATACCGGTGTTGAGTTGTTTGAATCTGAGGCCATTATGGCTTACTTAACGACGACCTACGCGGCCTAAACGAGAGCATCATGACGAAGAAAAAAGCACCAACTCACCCGGTAGTTGCCGCCCTTTATGAGGCCCACGTAGCGCATAGCGTGGAATTACTCACTGGCGATGGATTGATCGAACACTTGGCCGCTGAGCTCGATGCCGACTTGGCCAATGCCAAAAAGCTCAAGCTCACGCAAATGGTCAGCAAGCAGCAAATTCTCGCCACGGCGCGTGCCTATGCCGTGGAGATGCCCATGGCTGGCGGCATTCCCGAGCTCGTCGGCGATATTGCCCGCGTGCTGCATGCGCACCCCATTCACGACGACACCAAGCTCAGTGACATTGTCTCCGACAGTCAAGTGCGTGAAATCGTCAACAAGGCCGTGGAAATGCAGGCGATGCGCGAGAAATTAATTCACGCCATTTTGGGCAATCCATTGCTGGTCGAGCTGTCTGCTGATCTTATTTCGCGTGGCATTAAGGGCTATTTGGCGCAAGGCAATGCTGCTGCGAAAAATATTCCCGGCGCTTCCGCCTTAATGGGCTTGGGTAAATCGGTCTTGAGCAAGGCCTCGCCAAGTCTGGAGAAGTCCCTGGATGAAGGCTTGCAGGCCTATGTGCGTAAAAGCACGGCGGCGACCTTGCGAACGAGTGAGGCCACACTCAAAGCCAAACTCACGGATGACGCGTTGCGCCGTGTCGCCATGGATGTCTGGGCAGATGTGAAGCACTGGCCAGCCAGCCGCTTCCGCCAATATGTCAGTGCGGCGAGCTTGGAAGAGATCTTTGTTATTGGCTATGAATTCTGGCGCGGTGAGCTGCGCCACACGCCGTATTATGGTGCGCTGTTGGAGGTGGCCATCGATAGTTTCTTTGATAAATACCAAGACGCCACGCTGCAATTTTTACTCGATGAAGTCGGTGTTACCCGTGAGATGATTTTCACTGAGATCAGCCGCTTTGCGCCACCGGCCATCGCCGCTTTGCAAAAGGCCAAACTGCTCGATGGCATTGTGCGTCGCCAGCTCTTGCCGTTTTATCTGTCGGGACGCATTGAGGCGGTCTTGGCCGAGCAGGGGGCGTAGCGGTGGCATCACTGAAGGATCAATTACTGCAGGCCGGACTGGCCAATGCCAAGCGTGCGCGCCAAGCCGATCATGCCAAGCGTCAAGCAGCGAAGGGACGCCACGAAGACACGCCCGCCGCGGAGCTAGTCAAGCAGTCGCGCGCTGAGCAAATGGCGCGCGATCAGGCCGCCAATAAAGCCCAGCAAGCGGCGCAGGCCAGCAAGGCCATTGAGGCACAAATTCGCCAGATGATTGAGGTGCATCAGATCGATCGCAGTGGCGGAGATCAGCCGTATCAGTTTGCCGATGCGGCCAAGGTGCGCAAGCTCTGGCTGCGTACGGGGCAAAGCGACCAGATCGCGCGCGGGCATATTGCCATTGTGCGTGTGGGCGCACCGACCACCACCGAGTTTGCGCTAGTGCCCACGGTGGTGGCGGAGAAAATCGCGCAACGTGATGCCGCGCGCGTGGTGCTAGTGGTTGAGCGCAAAGCTCAGGCCATCGATGCCGATGACCCGTATGCCGACTACGTGATTCCCGATGATTTGATGTGGTAGCCCTAGCAGCTGATGAGGCACTACGAGGTTTAGCGCGCTACCGTGGCGCCAGTTTTTGATAATGAGTACCTGCAAATGAAATGGCTAATTTTGGCGATGTTTGTGGCTTCGGCCATCTATGTGCAACGCCGTGGCAAAGTAAAACACAAGTTTTCGCGACAGTTTTTCGACCACTCTACCTTGATGGCGCCGATCAACGTCATCATGTATTGGTGGTCGAAAGTGCCCACCACGCCGTATTTATCGGTCGATCATTTCCCAGAAGTTGCGGTGCTGGCCGAGCATTGGGAGGAGATTCGTGATGAAGCCAAGGCGCTCGGCGAAAAAGGCTTAATCAAGGCTTCCGCGGAATACAACGACGCCGGTTTCAACTCATTTTTCAAGGTCGGCTGGAAGCGTTTTTACTTAAAATGGTATGAAGATGGCCACCCGTCGGCTGCCGAGTTATGCCCGAAAACTACAGCCCTCGTGCGTAGCCTGGACTCCGTCAAGGCCGCGATGTTTACCGAGTTGCCACCGGGCAGCCGCTTGGTGCGTCACCGCGATCCATTCGCCGGTTCGCTGCGTTATCACCTCGGGCTAATCACCCCCAATGATGATCGTTGCTTTATCGATGTTGATGGCGAGCGCTACAGCTGGCGCGACGGTGACGGCGTGATGTTTGATGAGACCTATATTCATTACGCCGAAAACATGACCGACGACAACCGCATCATTTTGCTCTGCGATATTGAGCGACCAATGACCCGACGCTGGGCGCAAGCGCTGAATAATTGGTTTGCACGCACGGTGATGACGGCCGCGAGCTCGCCCAATACCGACAGTGATAAAACCGGCGGCATCAACAAAGCATTCAGCTATTTATACTTGGTTCGTCTGCGCGCGAAAGCCTTGAAAAAAACCAATCGCACGCTCTATTACGTGCTGAAATGGCTAATTCTTGGCGGCCTGATGGCGTGGATTTTTATCTTCTAAGCGAGGCTGAATGGTGCCAATGGCGGCATTGAGCGGATGAGAGGTAGTGCTGATGGCGTCCCCTCGGCGTAAGGTAATGTGATCCGACCGCAGTCGGGTTGGCGTGCCACGGGGGGTGACTATGTCGCACAATGCCTTTGCTGAGTTAATTGAGGAATGGGAAGCGCGGCAGCTTTTGCAGCGCCAAAAAGTACCCATGCAAGTCAGCGTATTCGACACCGATCAGGTGAAAATTCAAGCACTGGCGGCTGTCTATGGCCTCAGTGAGCAAGAGATTGTTGCCAGCGTGTTGCACCATGGTCTTTTTGAGTTGGAAACGCGGATGCCCTACCAAAAAGGCACGCGCGTGATTCGTGTCGAAGAGGGCGAGGAAATCTTCGAAGACATCGGCATGATGCCGCGTTATATAGCGAAAATTCATGAGTTAACGCGCGGGCACTAGCTCGTATTGCACGTACTGACTGCTCGTTATGCACCCACTAAAAAGCCGCTTTTCAGCGGCTTTTTAGTGGGTGTTTTAGGCTTTAGTGAAGTGGAAATGGCGGAAATTAGGCTTGCGCATGCGCATCCAGTATTTCCACGTAAAGCCCGGCCAAATCGTGAAGTTTTTACCGTCTTCATCTAAATACCAGCTCTTGCAGCCGCCCTCGCTCCAGACCATTTTCTTCAGCTCGTCTTGGATGCGGTCGTTATACGCATCTTGTACCTCAGGCTTCACGGAAATTTCTGCGGCGCCGCGTTTATCCATTTCCTCCAAGCAGCCCATCACATAGCGAATTTGCTGTTCAATCATAAAGATAATGGAGTTATGACCCAGCGCCGTATTGGGGCCCAGTAGCATGAATAAGTTCGGTAAATCCTTCAGTGTAGTGCCTAAATAAGCGCTCAGGCCCTCGTCTTTGGCGCGCGTTTCAATGCCATCACGACCGTATAGATGCAGCGGGCCGAGCGGGTCTTTGACATCGAAGCCGGTACCACAAATGATGGCGTCGACGGCATGCTCTTGGCCATTGGCGTCGATGATGCTGTGCTCGCGTACTTCTCGTACACCAGCGGCAACGACATTGACATTGTCGCGGGCCAGCGCGGGGTAGTAGTTATTGGAAAACAGCACGCGCTTGCAGCCAATGGTGTAGTTCGGTGTCAGTTTTTCGCGTAATGCGGGGTCTTTAATCTGTTTTTTCAAATGCCAACGCGCGAGCTTCTCAATGGCTACCATCAGTTTCGGATTAACAAAGCCCAGGGCAAAAGCCTCGGCCTGCCAATAAATGCTCGCGCGCACCAGTGTTTGCGAGGCGGGCAAAAAGCTAAACAGCTTCTTCACGCCGCTGCTAATAACACCATCGGGCTTGGGCACCAACCACGGCGGCGTGCGTTGAAACAACACCAGTTCATCGACCTGTGGCGCGATTTGCGGCACAAACTGGATGGCGCTAGCGCCGGTACCAATCACCGCCACGCGTTTGCCACTGAGATCGTAGTCGTGATTCCAGCGTGCCGAATGAAACAGCGTGCCTTTGAAGTGATCGAGACCTTTAACATTCGGTAATGCAGGGCGGCTTAGCCCGCCGATGCCCGACACCACCACCCGCGCCGTGAATTTTTGGCCATCGGCAGTTTTCAATGCCCAGTGCTTTTTGGCGTCACTCCAGCGCGCCTCAATAAGTTCGCTATTGCCGCGAAAGTGCGGATAGAGGTCGTATTTTTTTGCGCACTTTTTCATATAAGCCAAAATTTCGGCCTGACCTGAGTAAAAGCGTGACCACTCAGGATTTTGCTCAAATGAGTAGGAGTACATGTGCGAGGGCACATCGCAGGCTGCGCCAGGGTAGTCGTTGTCGAGCCAGGTGCCGCCAAAATCGGTGGATTTTTCCAAAATAAGAAAATCATCGCGGCCGGCTTTTTTCAGAAAAATGCCCATGCCTAGGCCCGAAAAGCCGCTGCCAATAACAATGACGTCGTGGTGGGGAGTGCTCATGATGCGTGTGCCTCAGCTAATTTGATCCGACAAATGTAAGATTAGTCGTCTGTACCTAGTATGTCACGGCATTTGTCCTTGTCTGTTTGACAGTTGTTAATGCCTTGGCTAGCGTTGCCGCACCTAATCTTGTGAGAATTCGTTATGCCCGCCAAGTCTACAAAAAAGACTAAGCCGACTGTCGTTACTATCGATGGCAAGGCCCGTTACCACGAGCCCGCACCGACTGGCATTGATCTGGAGTCGTTTCACCAAGTCGTCATCAGCCGTCGTTCGGTGCGTAAATTCACCGACAAAGCTATCCCGCAAGCCGTGCTTGATGACTGTTTAGATATGGCACTGCTGGCGCCATGCTCATCAGGGCTACAGCCTTGGGAGTTTTTCGTGGTGCGCTCGGCCGGCAAAAAAGCCAAGTTGGTGAAGGCTTGCATGAGCCAGTTGGCGGCAAAAACCGCTGCGGAGCTGATCGTTTGCGTGGCGCGCACCGATCGTATTGATGAATTTTCGCGCAAAATGTTGCGTGAATGGCCCATGCCTGATGTGCCGAAACTGGTGCAGCGCTATTACCAGCTCATCCCGTATAACTATGCGCCGGGCCCGCTCAACAGCTTCGCGTTGGTGAAAAAAGCGGCGTTTTCATTGGGCGGAATGGTCGCTGCCGTGCCCCGCGGGCCTTACACCAAGTCTGAAGTTGAGCTGTGGGCTGCCAAAAGCACGGCGCTGGCTTGCGAGAATTTAGTACTGGCTTTCCGCGCCCATGGTTTTGATACCTGCATGATGGAAGGCTTCGACGAGGTGCGTGTGCGTAAGCTGCTGAATTTAGGCGATGCCTCGATGCCGATTATGGTGGTGGGTGCGGGTGAGCGCGCCGATGACGGTGTGTTTTGGCCGCAAGTTCGCTTTGAGCGTGAGCTCTTTGTGCATGAAGTTTGAGTGCACGAGGCTCGATGGCGTTTGGTGAGCTCCTGCGTCTCACCATATGCAGAAGGAGTGGGGCGTAACGAGATATCAGCGCCCACAAAAAAGCCCGGCATGGCCGGGCTTTTTTGTGCCATCAGCTCAGTGACTTAGGTCAGCTGCGCGATGTCAATTTTACCGGCTTGTGTGGTGTACTCTTCCATCTTGTCGAAGTTCAGGTATTGGTAAATTTCACCAGACATCGATTCGATTTGCTTGGCGTATTCCATGTACTCCGCCACGGTGGGCAGCTTGCCAATCACCGCCGCAACTGAAGCTAACTCAGCCGAGGCCAAATAGACATCGGCGCCTTGGCCTAAACGGTTCGGGAAGTTACGGGTCGAGGTCGACACGCAGGTGCTGTTTGGCGCGACACGGGCTTGGTTGCCCATGCACAGCGAGCAGCCTGGCATCTCAGTACGCGCACCGGCACGGCCATAGATATTGTAATAGCCTTCTTCCATGAGCTGATGCTCATCCATTTTGGTTGGTGGCGCGATCCACAGTTTCGTGGTCAATGAGCCGCCAGGGACCTTATCGAGCAGCTTACCAGCGGCACGGAAATGGCCAATGTTGGTCATGCATGAGCCAATGAACACCTCATCGATTTTCGCGCCAGCTACATCGGAGAGTAGCTTGGCATCATCGGGGTCGTTCGGGCAGCAGAGCACGGGCTCTTTGACATCGGCCAGATCGATTTCGATGATCTCAGCGTACTCAGCGTCTTTGTCGGCACGCATCAGGCTGGGGTTTTCTAACCATTTTTCCATATTGCCAATACGGCGGGCGATGGTGCGTGCGTCGCCGTAGCCATTGGAAATCATCCATTTCAACATCGTGATGTTGGAGGTCAGGTACTCTTTCACGCTAGCTTCCGACAGCGTGATGGTGCAGCCCGCGGCTGAGCGCTCAGCGGAGGCATCGGAGAGTTCGAAGGCTTGTTCGGCGGTTAAATGCTCGAGGCCTTCAATTTCCAGAATGCGGCCGTTGAAGGCATTGATTTTGCCTTTTTTCTCAACGGTGAGCAGGCCTTTTTGGATGCCGTAGTAGGGGATCGCATGGACCAAGTCGCGCAACGTGATGCCGGGCTGCATTTTGCCCTTGAAGCGCACCAGCACCGACTCCGGCATGTCTAATGGCATGACGCCAGTCGCCGCGGCGAAGGCCACCAAGCCTGAACCGGCTGGGAAAGAAATGCCGAGCGGGAAACGTGTGTGTGAGTCGCCGCCGGTACCGACGGTGTCGGGCAGCAACATGCGGTTGAGCCAGGAGTGGATGATGCCGTCGCCGGGACGCAGTGAGACGCCGCCACGGTTCATGATGAAATCAGGCAGCGTGTGGTGCGTGCCGACGTCCACGGGCTTGGGGTAAGCGGCGGTGTGGCAGAACGACTGCATCACCAAATCGGCTGAGAAGCCCAGGCAAGCCAAGTCTTTGAGCTCGTCGCGGGTCATTGGGCCGGTGGTGTCTTGCGAACCCACGGTGGTCATTTTCGGCTCGCAGTAAGTGCCAGGACGCACGCCTAAGCCATCGGGCAGGTTGCAAGCGCGACCGACCATCTTTTGCGCCAGCGTGAAGCCTTTTTTGGTGTCCGTGGGCATGTGTGGTTGGCGGAACAGGTCCGATGCCGTTTCGCCCAGCGCTTCGCGCGCTTTGTTGGTCAGGCCGCGGCCAATGATCAAATTGATACGGCCACCCGCGCGCACTTCGTCTAGTAGCACGGGCGACTTAAGCTCAAAGTTGACGATGGCGTCATCGCTGCCATGGGCGCAGATTTTGCCATCGAAGGGATAAATGTCGATGACATCGCCGGTGTTGAACTCGTCGACATTGCACTCAAACGGCAGCGCGCCAGCATCTTCCATGGTGTTGAAGAAGATGGGAGCGATTTTGTTACCGATGCAGACGCCACCATCGCGCTTGTTGGGGATGTGCGGTAGGTCATCGCCGGTGAGCCAGAGCACGGAGTTGGTGGCGGACTTACGGCTGGAGCCAGTACCCACGACATCACCTACATAAGCAATAGTGTGGCCTTTGGCTTTTAGCGCTTCGATCTGTTTGATCGGGCCGACTTCGCCGGGCTGATCAGGCGTGATGCCTTCGCGCGCGTTTTTCAGCATGGCGTTGGCGTGCAGCGGGATGTCTGGGCGGCTCCACGCATCTTGCGCAGGCGACAGGTCATCGGTATTGGTTTCGCCGGTGACTTTGAACACGGTCACGGTGATTTTTTTAGCAACGTCTGGGCGATTGGTGAACCACTCGCCATCGGCCCATGAGCGCAAAATGCCTTTGGCGTGATCGTTGCCGGCTTTGGCTTTTTCTTCGACATCGTGGAAGGCGTCAAAAACCAGCAGGGTCTTTTTCAATGCCACAGCCGCGTCGGCAGCGAGGCTGGCGTCGTCGAGCAGGGCCACCAATGGGGCAACGTTGTAGCCACCGAGCATGGTGCCGAGCAAGTAAACAGCGCGTTGTTTATTAATCAATGCGCACTCAGCTTCGCCTGTGGTGATGGCGGCTAAGAAGCCAGCTTTTACGTAGGCGGCTTGGTCAACACCGGGCGGAATGCGGTTTTCAAGCAGGTCGACGAGGAAGTCTTCTTCACCTTTGGGTGGATTTTTTAAGAGTTCGACTAAGGCGGCAACTTGCGTTTCGTCTAGGGGCTTTGGGGGTACGCCGAGGGCGGCGCGTTCGGCAACATGTTCGCGATAGGCTTCGAGCACAGTGGAGTCCTCTACAGGTGGGGCAAAAGCCAAACCCTCGCAATTTCGGCGGGTTAATGCCTGTTATCGCAAGGGTTTAGCGTGAATATGGCAGCAAATTATAGTCTATAGACGCATGAAAAGTAAGGTCGTTGCTCGTCCAATCGTCTGAGGCTCACTTGAAACCGTAACGCTCGTCGAGCATGCCTTTATCTTGCGGATCTTTGGTGGCGTAGTCGCGTGGCGGCTCATAATACGAGAAGTCGCCGGACTCAATATTGCCGTATGGGTTAGGCGCTTGCGGCTCTGGCGCAGGGCCTGCAAGCCCGACAAATTGATGTGCGGGGTTGTCATCGCGCGAGCGCTTGGGGTCATCGCACAATACTTGCGCGCCGGCCCGCAGGTGCTCATGCAGGTCGCGGTAGCGTTGCGTCATCTCGTTAGCGAGTTGTGCGGAATGATCAAAGTGACTGCGTACATCTTGCTGATAATTTTCGTGACGATTTTGCAAGTCAGTGAGCAATGCCTCGAGCTCATGGCTGCGATGGTCAGACGTTTTACGCTTCATGTAATAGGCGCCGGCTGCTACCCCGATGAAAAAAAACAATGCACTCCACAACGCCGTCATCTGACCTCTCCCAATCGGCTACCTGCCGAACTAGCGCCAATGCGTGTGATATTCAGGCGAATAACTGCATTGGCGAATCTTGTGTGTATCTATACCATTCTCGCCGCTAGTAGCGAAAGATCTACGCAAAGGACTTCAGCATGGCCAGTCAGCAATCTTCCCCGTTTTCTTACCCAGTGGGTGATCACGCAGTCACAGTTCAGGGGCCGCTCGGGCCGCTCGAAGCCATCCTGTCGATTCCGCCACAGGCTGACCGTAAAGCCTTGGCGTTGCTGTGTCATCCGCACCCGCTGTTTGGTGGCAGCATGGAAAATAAAGTCATTTTCACTGTGCATCGCGCCTGTCGTGATGCCGGTATTGCCACGCTCAGGTTCAACTTTCGTGGGGTAGGCAAAAGTGTGGGGGCGTTTGATCATGGCGCCGGCGAGCAGCATGACGTGCTCGCGGTGCAGTCATGGGCGCAGGCGACCTTGGCGGTTGAGTCGTTGGTGATGATCGGTTTTTCATTTGGCGCGTTTGTGGCGGCCACTGCCTGGTCGAAAGCCACGCAAGCCGCCATGCGCGGCCAATCATTGATGTTAATTGCGCCGCCAGTCACACGCTTTCCCATGACCGGCTTTCAGCTACCGGCCGGCGCGCGTGTGATTTATGGTGATGCCGATGAGGTAGTTGATCCGCAAGCCATTGCGGATTGGCTGAGCACCCAACGTGCAGACTTAACGATCGAGGTGCTGGCGGGTGCCAGTCATTTTTTTCATGGCCGCCTCACCGAGCTGCGCGACTGGGTGCGCGCGGGTTTGATATCTGGAGATCGAACGCATGGTTGATGCGGCATTGAGTGGGCCATTGGCGCGATACCATCAAGCGCTAGGTGAGCAAGGCTTTACCGCCGATGAGGCGCAGCTCGAGGCAGTGCAAGGGTTGCAGCAGGTTTTTGATGAGCTGCAGGCGCGTTTTCAGCGAGCCAAGCGCGTACGCGGCCCCGCACGATTACGCGAAATTCGTCGTCAGAAGCTGCCGGCACAGGGCCTGTATTTGTGGGGTGGCGTGGGGCGTGGCAAAACATGGCTGATGGATATGTTCTACGAGTCCGTGCCATTTCGCCGCAAGTTGCGTGTGCATTTTCACCGCTTTATGCAGCGCGTGCATCGTCAGCTGAAAACGCTTGAAGGCACCAAGGATCCGCTCACGCATGTCGCCAATACGCTGCACGATGAAGCTGTAGTGATCTGTTTTGATGAGTTTTTTGTCACCGATATTGCCGATGCGATGATTCTCGGTGGCCTCTTTGAACGGCTATTTGCGCGCGGCGTTACGTTGGTGGCGACATCCAATATTGTGCCTGAGCGACTCTATGAAAACGGCTTGCAGCGTCAACGATTTCTGCCGGCCATTGCGCTGGTGCAGCAGCATTGCCGGGTTTTAAACGTCGATGCCGGCATCGATTACCGCTTGCGCGTGCTCAGTCAGGCGGCACTGTATTATTCGCCACTTAATGATCAGTCGGCGGCAACACTGGCGGCGCGTTTTGCCGACTTAACGGCGGGCCAGCTTGTTCAGGAGTCGCCGCTTGACATCAACAGCCGGTCGGTCGAAGTTTATGGTCGCAGTGAAGATGTGTTGTGGTTAGATTTTGCGGCACTTTGCGAGCAGCCGCGTAGCGCTCACGACTACATCGAGTTAGCGCGTGAGTACCATTCGGTGCTGCTCGCCAATGTGCCCATGATGAACGTCGACAATGATGACGCCGCGCGGCGCTTCATTAATTTAATTGACGAGTTTTACGATCGTGGCGTGAAATTGGTTGTGTCAGCCCAACAGCCTATTTTGCAACTCTATGCGGGCGGTCGTTTAAGCTTTGAGTTTGAACGCACGCAAAGCCGTTTACAGGAAATGCAGTCAACCGATTATTTGTCGCGTCCGCACAAGCCCTAATGGTGCGGCGCCTTTTACGCTAGGAGCAATGATGATTCCCCGTACGTTATTTACCTCAGACCACGAAGCTTTCCGCGATAGCTTGGCGAAATTTTTGACCAATGAAGCCGCGCCGCACCATGCACAATGGGAAGAAGACGGCCAAGTCTCGCGCGAGCTCTGGCTCAAAGCCGGTGAGCAAGGCTTTTTATGCCCAACGCTCGGTGATGAGTTTGGCGGTCCGGGCGCGGATTATTTGTATTCGATTATTGTTATGGAAGAAGTGGCGCGCCAAGGCTTGAGCGGCATCGGCTGGGGTCTACACACCGACATCGTGGCACCCTACATTGAGCATTATGGCAATGACGCCATGAAGCAGCGCGTGTTACCTAAAATGCTGTCCGGCGAATGGATTGGTGCGATTGCCATGACAGAGCCTGGCGGTGGTTCGGATTTGCAGGCGGTGAAAACCACGGCCATCGATCAGGGTGACCACTATTTGCTCAATGGCTCGAAGACCTTTATTACCAACGGCCAAATGGGCGATGTCATCATCGTGGTGGCGAAAACCGATCCTAGCAAAGGCGCCAAAGGCATTTCGCTGTTTTTGGTTGAGCGTGGCATGCCCGGCTTCGAGCGTGGTCGCAACCTGCACAAAGTTGGCATGAAGGCGCAAGATACCTCCGAGCTCTTTTTCAACGATGTGAAGGTGCCAAAAGACAACCTCATTGGCGAAGAGGGCATGGGCTTTGTCTATTTGATGGAGGAGCTGCCGCAGGAGCGCCTGGGTATTGCCGTCAATGCCGTGGCCAATATGGAGGGCGCGCTGGCGCTCACGTTAGACTATGTGCGCGAGCGTAAGGCTTTTGGTAAGCGTATTGGCGACTTCCAAAATACTCAGTACAAGCTGGCCGAGTTACACACGCAAATTGAGGTCGCGCGCGCTTACGTTGATCGCTGCATCGATCTGCATATGCAGAAAAAGCTCGACATCCCCACCGCGGCAGCGGCCAAGTACTGGGTCACCGACCTGCAATTTCAAGTACTTGATGAGTGTGTGCAGCTTTTTGGCGGCTACGGCTATATGTGGGAATATCCCGTGGCGCGTATGTGGGCCGATGCGCGTGTGCAGCGCATCTACGGCGGTACAAACGAGATCATGAAAGGTATTATTGCTCGCACATTGATCTAATTCGCGAGGCAATGGCTGGGCTGGAGAAAAAATCTTCAACCAGTCATTGCCAATGTGCTCGTCCTTGAGTAACATTCGCGACCTCATTGCGGTGGCTACATTTGTTGAGTTGCCGCACAACCTGATTTTTGAAGGCATGTTGACATGAAGACTATTAGTGCCAAGCCGGAGACCGTAAAGCGTGACTGGTTTGTGGTTGACGCAAACGGTAAGACGCTAGGTCGTCTGGCTTCCGCAATCGCTGTGCGTCTGCGCGGCAAGCATAAGCCGGAGTATACTCCGCACGTCGACACCGGCGATTACATTGTTGTGGTTAATGCCGACAAAGTGGCAGTGACCGGCAACAAGGCCAAAGACAAAATGTACTGGCATCACACGGGCTTCCCCGGTGGTATCAAAGGCGTGAATTTTGAGAAGCTCTTGGCGCATCGCCCAGAAGCTCCTTTAGAGATCGCTGTTAAAGGTATGTTGCCAAAAGGCCCATTGGGTCGTGACATGCTGGCTAAGTTGAAGGTCTATAGTGGTGCTGAGCATCCACATAGCGCCCAACAGCCACAAGAACTGAACATCTGAGCGCCTAATTATGACAATGAACTACGGTACTGGCCGTCGCAAAACTGCGACCGCACGCGTGTTTATCACTCCGGGCAAAGGCGACATCGTCGTTAACAACCGCCCATTGGATACTTATTTTGGTCGCGAAACTGCACGTATGGTGGTTCGCCAACCATTAGAGCTGGTTGAGCTGCTGACTCAGTTCGATATCAAAGTCACTGTTGCTGGCGGTGGTATTGGTGGTCAAGCTGGCGCCATCCGTCACGGTATTACGCGTGCCTTGGTTGAATACAACGAAGAATTGAAATCGCCACTGCGTAAAGCAGGCTTCGTTACGCGTGATGCGCGCGAAGTTGAGCGTAAGAAGCTGGGTCTGCGTAAAGCGCGTAAGCGTCCGCAATACTCCAAGCGCTAAGCGCTATCGGCAAATACTTGCCGATGTTTACAAAAAGCCCGTCTGGACTCCAGCGGGCTTTTTGCGTTTCTGCCATCGGTCAGTTTTAAGCGTAATCTATGGCTTGAACAGGCGTTGTTTGCCTTGTCAGTTCTGCACTATTTCATTACCATGTGTGTGCTTTTTACAAGCTCCGCCTGGCGCAAGCGCGCGCCCATGATGGCGGCCTTAAGCTGATTCGGAGAGTGCGTCTAATGAGTACTGACGGCGTAAATGTTGATCGCCGCCGCCTGTTGATTGGTGCCACAGCTGCTGTTGGTGCTGTGGGCGTCGCAGGGGTAGCAGTTCCCTTTGTAAAATCCTGGAATCCAAGCGCCAAAGCAAAAGCTGCCGGTGCACCAGTGTTCGCTGATATCAGTGCTATTGAGCCAGGCCAGCGCGCTGTCTTCGAATGGCGTGGTAAGCCTGTGTGGGTAGTGCGCCGCACCCCAGAGATGCTGAAAACGTTAACCACGCATGATGGCAAACTTGCCGATCCTGCGTCGGAGGTCGAGTCTCAGCAGCCAACCTATGCGCAAAATGCCACACGCTCAATTAAACCTGAGTACTTAGTATTGACTGGCATTTGCACACACTTGGGCTGTTCTCCTTTGTTCCGTCCCGAAATCGCTGCGGCTGATTTAGGCTCAGACTGGGTTGGCGGGTTTTTTTGCCCTTGCCACGGGTCGCGCTTCGATTTAGCCGGCCGTGTCTACAATGGTGTGCCAGCCCCAACTAACTTAGTGGTGCCGCCGTACCGCTATGAATCAGATTCTGTGATTGTGATTGGCGAGGATACCGTCTGATGGCAAATCTAGGTAAAAGCCTGATGGGCTGGGTCGATGCGCGCTTCCCTGCGACAGAGACCTACGAATATCATATGTCGAAGTACTATGCCCCGAAGAACTTCAACTTCTGGTACTTCTTCGGCGTGCTGTCCATGATCGTGCTGGTCAACCAGCTCGTCACCGGCATTTGGTTGACGATGTCGTACAACCCCTCAGCCGAGGGTGCGTTTGATTCGGTCGAGTACATCATGCGTGATGTCGAGTACGGCTGGTTGCTGCGTTATATGCACTCCACCGGCGCCTCGGCGTTTTTTGTTGTGGTGTATTTGCACATGTTCCGCGGTCTGCTTTATGGCTCTTATAAAAAGCCGCGCGAATTGGTGTGGCTGTTTGGTATGACCATTTATCTTGCGCTCATGGCCGAGGGCTTTTTTGGCTACCTACTGCCATGGGGCAATATGTCCTACTGGGGCGCGCAGGTTATTCTGAACTTGGCGGGTGCTGTGCCCGTTGTGGGCGAGCAGCTGGTCACCTGGGTGCGCGGTGACTACCTGATCTCGGGTATCACGCTGAACCGCTTCTTCGCGCTGCATGTCGTCGCTATTCCGTTGGTGCTCGTAGCCCTGGTGTTCATGCACTTGGTCGCCCTGCATCACGTGGGCTCAAACAACCCAGATGGCGTGGACATTAAGAAAGTTAAAGGCGAAGACGGCGTGCCACTTGATGGTATCGCTTTCCATCCCTACTACACGGTGCATGACCTCGTTGGCATCGTGGTGTTCTTAGCTGCCTTCTCGGCGGTGCTGTTCTTCTTCCCAGATGGCGGTGGCTACTTCTTGGAGCGCCCCAACTTCGAGCCGGCTAACCCCTTGAAGACGCCCGAGCACATTGCGCCGGTATGGTATTACACGCCGTATTACGCGATCTTGCGCGCTGTGCCGTCTAAGCTTGGCGGTGTGATTGCAATGGGTGCGGCGATTGCCATCCTCTTTGTCCTGCCATGGCTGGATAAGAGTCCAGTGAAGTCGATGCGCTATAAAGGTACGCAAAGCAAAATTTGGTTAACACTTTTTGTAATTAGCTTTTTAGGCTTGGGCTACTTGGGTGCTGTGCCCTCCGACCCCATCAAAACCTTCTTGGCTCAGGTGTTGACGATCATTTACTTCTTATTCTTCTTGCTCATGCCGTTTTATACGTCTATGGAGAAAGTAAAGCCCGTGCCTGATCGTGTCACTGGGGGAGCGCACTGATGAAAAAGTTGATCATAGCCGCTGTCCTGTCGCTTGCACCTCTGTGGGCCTATGCTGCCGGCGGCGGTGCTTGTGGAGAGCTGAAGCAGTGTGATACTGCTCCGATTAATCTGCACGATAAAGCCTCACTGCAACATGGCGCGCAATTGTTTTTGAGCTACTGCTCAGGCTGTCATAGCGCCAAATATATGCGCTATGAGCGCATGGCGCAGGATCTGGAAATCGATCCGAAGCTGGTTGAGCAGTACATGATGTTTACTTCCGATAAAATCGGCGACCCAATCAATTCGCATGTGAACCCTAAAGATCAAGCCAAATGGTTTGGTAATGCGCCACCTGATTTGTCGCTGGAAACTCGTTTTCGCTCGCCAGATTGGGTTTATTCGTACTTGCTGCATTTTTACCCCGATGATAAGCGCCCTTGGGGTGTGAACAATCGCGTCTTTAAAGATGTGGGTATGCCGCATGTGCTGCAGCCGTTAGAGCGTCAGCTTGGTCCTGAGGGTTATGCTGAGGCGGTTGGTGACTTGGTTAATTTCATGACCTATATGTCTGAACCTTCGCGGACAACGCGTGAAACCATGGGTTTTTGGGTTCTGTTGTTTTTGGCAGTGCTCTTCATCCCAGTGTATTTCTTGAACAAAGAGTTCTGGAAAGACATTAAATAATTCCGAGTCGGCATCCGTCGGCATCGGTCATGAACAAAAGGGCGCGCGCTTCATAGTGCCGCCCTTTTGTTTTTTGCGTTCATCAATGGGCGCTAGTTAAGGGGATTACAATGGCGACGGTGACTCGACGCGCGTCAATGACGTTTTATTCGGAAGCTGCGGACCATTACAGCCACCGCGTGCGCTTTGTGCTGGCCGAAAAAGGTGTTTCGGTCGATGTAGTACATGTGCATGCGGGCAATCGTCCGGCGGACTTAGCAGACTTAAACCCGTATAACGAATTGCCTGTGCTTGTGGATCGCGACCTCTCGTTGTACGAAACCAAGGTGATGATGGAATACCTTGACGAGCGTTTTCCGCACCCTCCCTTACTGCCTATTTACCCGGTCGCCCGTGCGCAAGCGCGCTTATTGGCCTACCGCATTGAGCACGACTGGTGTTCACAAGTCGACGCGATTTTATCCGGTAAGCTAAAAGACGCGGCGCTGCAAAAAGCGCAAAAAAATCTGCGCGACAGCCTGATTACGGTGGCGCCAGTATTTAACGAAATGCCATTTTTTATGAGCGAAGAGTTTTCGCTGCTCGACTGCATGTTGGCCCCTATTTTGTGGCGCTTGCCAATCCTCGGCATCGATATTCCTGAGCGCTCATGCAAAGGCATGGTGCGCTACATGGGTCAGCTTTTTCACCGCGACGGCTTCCTGGCAAGCCTGACCGATGTTGAGCGCGATATGCGTCGCGGCTAAACAATGAGTACGCTGAAAGGAGCACGTCCTTACTTTGTGCGGGCGATCTATGAATGGTTGGTCGACGCCAGCCTCACGCCTTATCTCTTGGTGGATGCGCAATGGCCGGGTACGGAGCTACCGCAAGACTTAGTAGAGGATGGCCGCTTGGTACTAAATATTGTGCCATCGGCGGTGCGTGACTTGGTGCTGGGCAATGAGGCCGTGATGTTTTCTGCGCGCTTTGCTGGCCGCCCCATGGCCATCGTGGTGCCAATGGGCGCTGTGTTGGGCATTTACGCGAAAGAAAATGGCGACGGTTTGTTTTTTGAGTCTAGCGAATACAGTCCAGAACCACCGCCCAACGACAAGCCGGCTGGCGATGTCGCCTCGGAACGCAACCAGACCGCTAAAGCGCGGCCTGCATTGCGTGTGGTGAAGTAGCTTAAGGCGCGGGCTGCTCTTTCACGATATCAAGCACTTTCACAATGCGCTTAACGCCATCGAGTGCTTGCAGGCGCAAAATTGCGCGATCGGCTTGGCGCTGTGTCAGGGCACCCATCAAGTACACCGTGCCGTCATTGACCAAGACATTGGTTTGCGAGCTCGGCACATTATCAGCAGTAGACAATGTGAAGCTGGCCTTACTTTCCAGTAATGAGTCAGCGGCGCGTCCCATGAGGCCGCGATTTAAGCCAACCACCAGCTCATTGTGCACTGCACGTACGTCGCCATAGCCACGCGCAATATTGGTCAGTCGGTTTTTCACCTCAAGGCTGGGCACTTCACCGACTAGCAACACCACCTCATAAAATGATTCGACTTCTATGCGACCTTCATTGGCCTCAGGTACGTCGCGATAGATATCGCGCATGATGGCTTGCGATAGGCTGATATCGGTCAGGCTTAAGGCGGTGGTGCGTGAGCCTGGATCGGATACGCTGGGCGCAACGCCCATTTTCGCAAGCGTGGTGCAGCCTGAGAGCAGCGATGCGCTGATGACGGCGGCAGTAAGAGCAAGTTTCATCGGTTTAGTAGGCAAGATCAGGATCTCCAAATAAGGCGCTTTCGATTAAGGCGCAGCAGCAGTGCAAAGTAAAGAGCTGTGCCTCATGTACGCGGTAACCGCGGTGGTCTGGGATTTGAATCAAGACATCGCGATCGCCCAAGAGTCGGGCGACTTCACCGCCATTGCCGCCGGTCAGTGCAATGACAGGGCACTGGCGCTCCTGCGCGGCATGAATGGCGGCGAGAATGTTGGGCGCGTTGGCGCTGGCAGATAGCACCACCAAGACATCGCCGGCTTGGGCTAACGCTAGCAATGGTCGTGAAAACGACTCGGTTAAGCGGTTGTCCTGAGCGAGCGCGCTCAGCGTGATGCTGTCGGGCGCGAGCACCAGTGCTGGCAGGGCGGGGCGCTCAGGATCGAAGCGATTGAGGAGCTTGCTGACAAACGCCTGCGCGTTGGCACCCGAGGCACCATTGCCACAGCTGATGATTTTGCGGTCATTGACCAGGCCATCGACCATGACCATGGCGGCTTGCTCAATGGCGGGGCCGGCTTCTTCAATAAGCTTGGCTAGTGTGCTCATGGCCTCGTGGCCGAGCTGCGCGATGCGTGCTTGCATGACATATCCATCGGTTAAAACGCACTAAAGGCGCCTCGAAGCCAGTCGCGCTGCCAGTGTGGTGGCGAGCCGCTATAGGCGATGACATCAAAGCGTGTGCAAAAGGTAGCGTAGTGCGGATGCCGGCGCAAAAAAAAGCCCGCTGTTTTAATGAGTTTGCGTTGTTTTTGTGCCGTGATGGTAGCCACCGCGCCGCCAAATTGCTGGCTTTGTCGCCAGCGCACCTCGGTAAACACCAATTTGCCATGAAAGTTCAGGCTAATAATATCGATCTCTCCAGCGCGACAACAGTAGTTCTGCGTAATCACGGTGTGGCCTGCTGCTATAAGCAGAGCGCAAGCATCGCGCTCGGCATAGCGACCTTGATGCTGCGTGGGCGAGCCGGCGCGCAGTGGCTGTGGGGTATTGGCCATGGCTATTTCTCTGGGTAATAGCTGAAGTGAAGACCATGGCGTGCCGGCGTGCTGACACGTAAGCTATGCGATCGAGTTTTTATGGGCGTAAGGTGTGATGAACGAGGCGCAGAGCCATTTTGGCGTGTTGTATGTGGTGGCAACCGCCATTGGAGATGACGAAGACCTGAGTGCGCGCGCGAAAGCGACGCTGCAAGCGGTGTCATTGATTGCTGCCGAGGATACCCGTGATGCCGGTCGGCTTTTGCGCGAGTTAGGTATCAGCACGCCCACGATGGCCGTCCACGAACACAACGAGGCTGATCGCGTGCCGGTGCTCATTGAGCGGTTGCAGGCGGGCGAGTCGCTAGCGCTGATCTCAGATGCTGGCACGCCATTGATCAGCGACCCGGGTTATCGTTTGGTGGCGGCAGCGCATGAGGCGGGCATTCGCGTATCGCCGGTGCCGGGGGCCTGTGCCGCCATTGCCGCGTTGAGTGCGGCGGGCTTGGCGTCGGATCGCTTTCATTTTGAAGGTTTTTTGTCGGCCAAAGCTGGGCCGCGCGAGGCGCGTTTGAATGCCTTGGCGCAAACGCCGCATAGCCTGATTTTTTATGAGGCGCCGCACCGCATTATCGATACGTTGACGGCGATGGGGCAGGTGTTTGGCGCGGCGCGGTTAGCGACCCTAGCGCGCGAACTGACGAAAACCTTTGAGACGATGAAGCGAGCCCCATTGGCCGAGTTGCTAGCTTGGGTTGAGGCAGACAGCAATCAGCAGCGCGGTGAGATGGTCATTGTGGTGGCTGGTGCGCCAGCTCTCGCTGTCGCCGATGAGCACCGCATTAGCGCGGAAGCTTTGTTGACAATTTTGGTGCGTGAGCTGCCGGTAAAGCAGGCCGCGAGCATTGCTGCTGAGGCCTTGGGCTTGCGGAAAAATGCGCTTTACGGTTTAGCGCAGCAGTTGCGCGAAGCCGCGCCTTGATATTGCCGTAGACATGCCGCGATAAGTGCCTTGAGTTCGTGCCGCCGCCGCCGTATGCTGCGCGCCGGAGTTGGCCAGACGATCGCTGCCCTGCATGCAGGGGGGAGGAAAGTCCGGGCTTCATAGGGCAGAGTGCCAGGTAACGCCTGGGCGGCGCGAGCCGACGGAAAGTGCAACAGAGAGCAGACCGCCGATGGCCCGTAAGGGATCAGGTAAGGGTGAAACGGTGCGGTAAGAGCGCACCACGAGTCTGGTAACAGACCGGTACGGCAAACCCCACTCGAAGCAAGACCAAATAGGTGTCCAGACGCGCGGCCCGCGCGGGACACGGGTAGGTTGCTTGAGCGCATCGGCGACGATGCGCCTAGAGGAATGATCGTCCACGACAGAACCCGGCTTATCGGCCAACTCCCCCTTTTTTGCATAATGTCTAAGGTTTGATCAGGCATTTTGTATATAGCTATAAATTCTAATGTTTTCCATGCTCTCGCATTGGCTTTAGAGTTGCCTTCTAAGTCATTGATTGGCATCTATACAATGCGCGTAATGCTTCTGCGTTATTTGTGTAAGTCATTGTAATTTAATACCTAAATAAACCATATAACCGACTGAGAGAGTTCTTGACGCTCGCCAGTCGCATCCCTATATTTGCCTGCAGAGTGGGGAAAAGTGTGGATTAGTGGTTTTTATTGGTTTTATCGCCCACTCAGGAAGGCTAATCGAATGTTTCGCGGCTACGACGAACTCACCATGGACGCCAAAGGGCGCATCGGCTTGCCGACGCGTTACCACGAGCGCGTGCTGGCTGAGTGTCAGGGCAAGTTCGTGCTGACGGTCGATATTCGTGAGGCCTGCCTGGTGCTATACCCCTTGCCCGAATGGGAGCTGATTGAGCAGCGCTTCAATGCCTTGCCGAGCTCAAATCAAGCCTTGGCCATGCTCAAGCGTCGCCTCATGGGCTATGCCACCGAAATCAGTCTCGACAGTGCAGGCCGCTTTTTGGTGAGCCCAGAGTTGCGCCAGTTTGGCTGCTTCGAGAAGGCCGTGGTGCTCGCCGGCCAAGGCAAAAAGTGCGAGATCTGGCACAAACCCACCTGGGATGCGCTCCAAGCTCAGCTACAAAGCGCCGACTTCTCGGCCGCCGAGCTGGCGCAAGCCATTGACTCACTGGCGCTCTAATCATGACCGCCTTCGTGCACCTCACCGTCTTACTCAACGAGACCGTCGCGGCGGTATTGGCAAATCCTGACGGCATTTATGTTGATGCCACCTTTGGTCGGGGCGGCCATGCGCGGCATTTGCTCGCGCAGCTTGGGCCGAATGCGCGGGTTATTGGTTTCGATAAAGACCCGCAGGCGATTGCCACCGGCGAGGCCTTGATGCGCGAGGATGCGCGCTTCGAAATTATCCATGATTCCTTTGCCAGCCTAGTGCCGGCCTTGCAAGCGCGTGGCTTGCTCGGTCAGGTCGATGGCCTGCTGGCTGATCTCGGCGTGTCGTCGCCACAGCTCGATGATGCTGAGCGCGGCTTTAGTTTTATGCACGATGGCCCGCTCGATATGCGCATGGACACCACGCGAGGCTTAAGTGCCGCGCAATGGTTAGCGCAGGTCAGCGAGGCCGAGCTCATTGAGGTGTTTAAAACCTATGGCGAGGAGCGTCATGCCCGGCGCATCGCCCGTGCTGTGCTAGCCGAGCAGGCAAGCGCACCGATTTTGCGCACCAAAGTCTTGGCCGATGTCATTGCCAAAGCGCACCCGTCGTGGGAGCGCCATAAGCATCCGGCCACGCGCTGTTTTCAGGCCATTCGCATTGCCGTTAATCGCGAGCTCGGCGATCTCGAGGATTTACTCGCGCAAAGCCTGCAAGCCTTAGCTGCTGGCGGGCGTTTGGCGGTGATCAGCTTTCATTCGCTGGAAGACCGCTTGGTGAAGCAGTTCATTGCCCGTGAGGCCAAGGGCGATGACTTTCCGCCTGGCCTGCCAGTGACCATCGCGCAGATGAACCCACAGCTGAAAAAGGTGGGTAAGGCGATTGAGCCGAGTGATGCGGAGATTGAGGCGAACCCGCGTGCGCGCAGTGCGCATTTGCGTGTGGCGCAGCGCTTAGATGCGCGTGGCAAGGCATTGGCTGCGGGAGCGTCAAAATGAGTTGGGCTGCACGCTTGAGTGGCTTGCGCCTGAGCTTGCTGCAGCCCATTGTTTGGCAAAATGCCGCCGTGGTGGCGGTATTGGTGGCGACCTCGGTGGCGGTAGCGTTTAGCGTGCATAAATCGCGGCTGTATTTGGCTGATTTGCAGTCGCTACAAAGCGAGCGCGATCACTTGGAAGTTGAGTGGGGCCAGTTGCTGCTTGAGCAGCAGGCCTGGGGTGCCTATGGCCGCATTGGCAAGGTCGCGGTGGATGAGCTCGGCATGCGCTCGCCCGCGCCCCATGACGTGATGATGGTGCGGCCATGAATCAGCGCAAAGCCCCCCCTCGTCAAGTCACCACGGACCTCAAATACCTAGGCCGCCACCGCATGGTGCTGCTGGGTTTAGCCGTTTTATTTGGCGGTATTGCATTGCGCGCGGGCTACCTAACCGTGATCGATAGTGACTTCTTACGCGCTCAAGGTGATGCACGGATGATGCGCACTGAGCCGATCATGGCAATGCGCGGTGTCATTCGCGATCGTAATCAAGCGCCGTTGGCAGTGAGCACGCCGGTCGCCACACTGTGGCTGAATCCGCGCCAAGCTCTTGCTGCCGATTTGGATATTTCAGCATTGGCACGCGCCTTGAAACAGTCGCCCTCGGCGTTGCGGGCGAAGATCAAGCGCCATCGCGACAAACGCTTTATTTATCTCGATAGGCACCTCTCGCCAAACGCAGCGGATGAGGTGTTGGCACTCGACTTTCCGGGTGTTTACGCGATGACAGAGTACAAACGCTTTTATCCCGAAGCCGAGGCCACTGCGCATATGCTCGGCTTCACCGGCCTTGATGACCATGGCCGCGAAGGCTTGGAGCTGGCCTTTGATAGTCAGCTCGCTGGGGTTGAGGGTAGCAAGCGCGTGATGAAAGATTTGAAGGGCCATCGCGTGCAAGATGTGGCGCTGCTGAAGCCCGCGCGCCCTGGCCGTGATATCACGCTAAGCTTTGATTCGCGGGTGCAGTATTCGGCCTATCGCGAGCTCGCGCGTGGCGTTGCCGAGCATAACGCCAAGGCTGGCGTCTTGGTGTCGCTCGATGTTGAGACTGGCGAGGTCTTAGCGATGGCCAGTGTGCCGTCGTACAACCCCAATAATCGCAGCCAGCTCGACATGGACGCGGTGCGTAACCGTGCTGTCACGGATATGTTTGAGCCGGGCTCTACGCTCAAGCCATTTACTTTGGTGGCAGCGCTGGAGAGTGGCAAATTCACCATCAATAGCCGCTTTGATACCTCACCGGGCACCTACAAAGTGCTCAATAAAACCGTGCGTGATCACGAAGATTTTGGCGTGATTGATATGCAAACGGTGCTCACCAAATCGAGCAACGTGGCGACCTCGCAAATTGCCATGGCGCTGCCACGCAGCACCTTGCCGCTGCTGCACCAGCATCTAGGTTTCGGGCAGAGTACCGGCAGCGGCTTTCCCGGTGAGAGTGCGGGCTTGATGCAGCCATCAAACCGTTGGAATCCGGTAGAGCTGGCGACCATGTCATATGGTTATGGCGTCACGGTCACCGCCTTACAGCTGGCGCAAGCTTACGCCACGATCGCCAGTGGCGGCCTGCAGCGGCCGGTGAGCTTTACCAAGGTTGATGGTCCTGTGGCTGGGCGTCGGGTGATTCCAGAGGCCATTGCTAACAGCTTAATTCCCATGATGGAAACGGTCGTCACGCAAGAGGGCACCGCCCTACGCGCCGCCGTGCCAGGCTATCGCGTGGCCGGCAAAACTGGCACCGCGCATAAAGCCTCGCAGGGCGGTTACGCGCGCGATCAATACATGTCGTTGTTCGTCGGCATGGCGCCGGCGAGCCATCCGAAAATTGTCACTGCGGTGATTATTGATACGCCTCGCAAAGGCGGCTACTACGGCGGTTTGGCCGCTGCGCCCGTGTTTTCGCGAACCATGGCCGACACCTTGCGACTGATGAATGTGGAGCCCGATCGCAGCGCTGAGCGCTTGGCCGATCAGGCCCGCCGCTCTGGGCGGGGAGGCTGACATGATGCATCTTGGCGAACTCTTACCAAGCTGCCCCGATCAGTGGCAGAACATTGAGCTCAAGGCGTTGGTGGCCGATTCGCTTGAGGTGGTGGCGGGTGCGTGCTTTATTGCGATGGCCGGCACGCATTACAACGCACGCGACGATATTCCAGCTGCCATTGCTGCCGGTGCCGCCGCTGTACTGACACCAGCCGATAGTCATTTCACGTTAAATACCGTGATTAATCATGTGCCGGTGATTGCTGTGCCTGAGCTCGGTGAGCTGCTTGGCGATCTGGCGGCGCGTTGGTATGGTCAGCCCTCGCAGGCATTAACGGTGCTCGCCACCACCGGCACCAATGGCAAAACCAGCATTGCTAATCTGCTGGCGGGCGCCTGCGGCCAGCTCGGTCAGCGTGCTGCGGTGATGGGCACGCTGGGCAATGGCTTTCCTGGTGAGCTCGCACCGGCCACATTTACTACCCCCGACCCCCTGCAACTGCAGCGGCTGCTGGCATCGTTTCATCAGCAGGGAGCGCAAGTGGTGGCGCTCGAAGCCAGCTCGCACGGCTTGAGCCAAGGGCGTTTGGCCGGCACACGCATTCATACCGCGTTGTTTACCAATTTAACGCGCGACCATTTGGATTATCACGGCAACATGGCGGCCTATGCGGCCAGCAAAGCCGCGCTATTTCGTTGGCCATCGCTGCAGGCCGCGGTGATCAACGCGGACGATGCCTACGGCGCAGATATGCAGGCCGAGCTCGCTGGCCAGGTGCAGTGCCTGCGCTACAGCCTAGATCCGAGCGCCGACGTCGAGCTGGTGGCCGAGTCGGTGCAGGCCACGCTTGATGGTCTGTGCATCGTGCTGCGCACGCCACACGGCAGGGCGACATTACGCAGTCCATTGATTGGTCGTTTTAATGCCAGCAATTTACTCGCTGTGGTCGGTGGCTTGCTCAGTATTGGCCACCCATTAAACGAGATCATTCGCGTGTTGGCAAAAGTCTCTCCGGTGCCAGGGCGCATGCAGTGCTTGCGTGAGGCCAATACGCCCTTGGTGGTGGTGGATTACGCGCACACGCCGGATGCGCTTGAGCAGGCGCTCAAAGCGGCGCGCGAACATACCGAGGGCAAACTCTGGGTGGTTTTTGGCTGCGGTGGCGGCCGCGACACGGGTAAGCGCGCCGACATGGGCCGCGCCGCTGCTGCCTTGGCCGACCACGTGGTGATTACTACCGATAATCCGCGCAATGAAGATCCGCAAGCCATTATTGACGGTATTTGTGCCGGCCTGCCGGCCGATTTTACGGCGCAATGCCTGCTCGATCGCGGCGAAGCGATTGCGCAGGTGGTAGCACAAGCCGGTCACGATGATGTGATTTTGATCGCCGGCAAAGGCCACGAAACCTATCAGGAAGTGCACGGCGTGCGTACGCCATTCAGTGATAGCGAGCATGTGCACATGGCATTGCTAGTGAGGACGCGAGCATGAAGCTCTCAGAAATAACACACGTCGTGAATGGCGAGTTAGTAGGGCTAGATGCCGATGTCGGTAGTTTCTCTACTGATACCCGCACACTCGTGGCCGATGATGTGTTTATTGCGCTGAGTGGTACGCGCACAAACGCCAATGCCTTGCTGCAAGAGGCTGCCGCACGCGGCGCCTTGGCGGCTATTACTGAGCGCCTAGACCCCTCGGCGGGCATTGCGCAAATTGTTGTGGCTGATTGCCACGCGGCGTTGGGGCAACTAGCAGCGGCGTGGTGTGCGCGCTTTACGCGGTTGACCAAAGTGGCGATGACCGGCTCAGCGGGCAAAACCTCAGTGAAGGAGATGACCGCGCGTATTTTTGAAGGCCTTGGCAATACCTGGGCCACGCAGGGCAATTTTAATAACGATATTGGTGTGCCACTGACGCTGTTGCGTCTGCGCGCTGAGCATCAATACGGTGTTTTTGAGCTCGGCGCTAACCATGTCGGCGAGATAGCTTATACCGCGGCCATGGTGAAGCCGCGGGCGGCGGTTATTACCAATGTGGGCACGGCGCATCTGGAAGGTTTTGGTAGCCGCGCAGGCATCGCGCGGGCGAAAGGCGAGATTTACGCCGCGCTCGGCAACGACGGTGTGGCGGTGGTTAATCGCGACGATGAGTTTGCCGACTTCTGGCTAAGCACCATGGGCTCGCGTCGCGTGGTGACATTTTCGCTCAGTGCGGGTGCCGATATTTACGCCAGTGAGATTAGCCAAGGTGACACACCGCAATTTGCTTTCACGTTGCATATTGGCGAGCAATCAGCGCGCGTGCAGCTGCAAGTTTTGGGGCGTCATCAGGTTGCCAACGCGCTGGCGGCTGCGGGCTTGGCGCATGCCTGTGGCGTGTCGCTGCAAGCCATTGTCTCCGGCCTGACCAATACACGGCCATTTATGGGCCGCAGTGTGCTGCATCGCGTGGGTGAGTCGTATCTCATTGATGACACCTACAACGCCAATCCCGACAGCATGAAAGCCGCGATTGATTTGCTATGCACGCTGCCGGGTCGGCGCGTGTTGGTGGTGGGTGATATGGGTGAATTGGGCGATGCCACGGCATCGGGTCATCGAGACGTGGGAGCGTACGCGAAAATGAAAAAAATAGACGCGTTAATGAGCACGGGTCAGCATCAAGCCTTTTATGCCGAGGGCTTTGGCAATCAGGCGCAGTTATTTCCCGATCACAATGCCCTCGTGCAAGCCTTAGAGCATGAATTGCAGGGCGTGGTCAGTGCCTTAGTGAAGGGCTCGCGCAGTGCTCGTATGGAGCGTGTGGTGCAGGCCGTGACTGAGTCGGCGGGAGTGCACTGATGCTATTACTTATAGCCGATTGGCTCAGCCAGCACGTGAAAGGTTTTGCGGTGTTTAATTACCTGACCTTTCGCTTCATGCTCAGTATTGTCACGGCCTTTGCGTTGTCGCTGTGGTGGGGGCCATGGATGATTGAGCGCTTGAAGGCGATGAAATTTGGCCAAGCGATTCGCACGGATGGCCCACAAACGCATTTGGCGAAAACGGGTACGCCGACCATGGGCGGTGCGCTGATTTTGACCACCATTTTGGTCAGCACACTGGCGTGGTCTCGCCTCGACAATATCTATGTCTGGGTGGTGCTGGCGGTCATGGCCGTGTTTGGCATGGTCGGTTGGGTCGATGATTACCGCAAGGTGGTCGAGAAAAACCCGCGCGGGCTGCCCAGTCGCTGGAAGTATTTCTGGCAATCGGTGGCGGGTATTGGCGCGGCGGTATTTTTGTACATCACCGCGAAAACGCCGATTGAAACCAGTCTCATCGTGCCGTTTTTCAAAGACATTATTATTCCGCTCGGGCTGGCCTACATCGTGCTCAGCTATTTCGTGATTGTCGGTGCTAGCAATGCTGTGAACCTCACCGATGGCCTCGATGGCTTGGCGATTATGCCCACCGTCATGGTGGCCGGTGCATTGGCGATTTTTGCCTACCTTACCGGCAATATTAAGTTCGCGACCTATTTGCAAATCCCGTTTGTTGCCGGCTCTGGCGAGCTCATCATTATTTGTGGCGCCATCATTGGTGCCGGCTTGGGTTTTCTTTGGTTCAACGCCTACCCCGCGCAGGTGTTCATGGGCGATGTCGGCGCGCTGTCTTTAGGGGCGGTGCTCGGCACCATCGCCGTGATTGTTCGCCAAGAAATCGTTTTATTTGTCATGTGCGGGGTTTTCGTCATGGAAACCGTGTCGGTGATGATGCAAGTGGCGAGCTTCAAGCTCACCGGTAAACGCATCTTCCGCATGGCACCGATTCATCACCATTTTGAGCTCAAAGGCTGGCCTGAAACGCGCGTTGTGGCGCGCTTCTGGATCATCTCATTCATGTTGGTGTTGGTGGGTCTGGCGACCCTGAAATTGCGCTAGGAGCTGAGCATGCTAATCGCACGCGGGGGATTACGAGTGGTGATCGGTCTGGGCAAGACCGGGCTCTCGTGCGTGCGTTATTTGCGAGGTTTAGGCTATAGCGTCGCGGTCAATGATACGCGCGAGCATCCGCCGGGTTTGGCTGAATTACAGAGTGAATTTCCCGAGGTTGATGTGGTCTTGGGCGGTCTTGATGGCGCGCTTTTGCTATCGGCCAGCGAGATTATTGCCAGTCCGGGCATGGCCATTTCAGCGCCCGACATCGCCGCCGCCAGCGCCGCCGGTATCTCGGTCATTGGCGATGTGGAGCTGTTTTGCCGCGCGGTCAGCACGCCGATTATTGCCATTACCGGCTCCAATGCGAAAAGCACGGTGACCACGCTGATGGGTTTGATGGCAGAGCGTGATGGTTTGCGCGTGGGCGTCTGCGGCAATATTGGTACGCCGGTGTTGGATATGCTCGCTGAAGGCCAGAAAGACCTCTATGTCATGGAGCTGTCGTCGTTTCAGTTAGAGACTACGCACTCGTTGACAGCGGCGGTGGCGGTGGTGCTCAACATCAGCGAAGACCACATGGATCGCTATAGCGGCATGCTGCAATATCATCAGGCTAAACATCGGATTTTCCGCAACTGCCAGCGTTATGTGTTTAACCGCGACGACACACTCACACGGCCTTTAATTGCCGATGAACTTCCGCACGCGAGCTTTGGTTTAAATGCGCCCGACCTAAATGATTATGGCGTGCTGCTTAAAGATGGCCAGCCGTGGTTAGCGCGCGGCCGCGAGTACCTAATGCCAGTCGCTGAGCTGCAGATTTTTGGTCAGCACAATATCGCCAATGCCTTGGCCTGCTTAGCGCTCGGCGAGGCCGTGGGTTTATCGCGTGAGGCTATGCTCGCCACGCTGCGGGATTTCGCTGGCCTCAAGCATCGCTGCCAACGCGTGGCGTTAGCGGATGACATCGCTTGGTATAACGACTCCAAAGGCACCAATGTTGGCGCCACCTTGGCCGCGATTCATGGCCTCGGTGCGGCCATCGCGCCGGCGGGCGGGCGTCTGGTGCTGATCGCTGGCGGCGTCGGTAAGGGGCAGGATTTCGCGCCATTAAACGATGCCATGCAGCGCTTTGGTCGCGCGCTGGTGTTGATCGGTCAGGATGCGCCGGTGATTGATGCGGCCATCCGCGCTGATCTACCACGCCAGCGTTGCGCGAGTTTGGGCGAAGCGATTGCGCAGGCGCGCGCTGCTGCTCAGCCGCACGATGCCATTTTGCTGTCGCCGGCGTGTGCCAGTTTCGACATGTTTAAGCATTACGAAGATCGTGGCGATCAGTTCGCCGCCGGTGTGCAGCATTTTTTAGCGGAGCATTCGTCATGATGGCCCGTGTGCTCGCGCCGTATCACAACCTGCGGCTGAATCTCAGTCAGCTCAGCGATCGCCAATACGTGCTGTTGTCGGCAGGTTTCTTATTTTGCATCGGCCTGATCATGGTCGGTTCGGCCTCCATGGGCGTCGCCGATGCCAACTACGGCAACCCATTTTACTTTTTCACGCGCCACCTAATCTATTTAGCCATCGGTTTGGTTGCCGCCGCCGTGGTGTCGCAAGTGCCCATGGCGACGTGGAATCGCTACAGTTATTGGCTGTTTTTAGCCGCGCTTGTGCTGATCATTTTGGTCTTGGTGCCGGGCATTGGCCGTCGCGTCAACGGCAGCATGCGCTGGATCGGTATTGCGGGCTTAACCATTCAGCCCTCGGAGCTCGTGAAATTTGCCGGTGTGCTGGCCATGGCTGCATATTTATGGCGCCGCCAAGACGAAGTGCGTTCGCGCTGGATGGGCTTTGTAAAGCCCATGGCCTTTGTCAGCTTGACCGTGGGTTTGCTGCTCGCTGAGCCCGACTTTGGCGCCAGCATGGTGATCGTCATGGCGCTGATGGTCATGCTGTTTTTAGCCGGCGCGCCTTTGATGCTCTATCTGATGATCTCCTGCGGTTTGCTGCTGGTCGGCGTGTTGATCATGATCGCCGAGCCATACCGCATGAAGCGCCTAATGGCCTTCACCGACCCTTGGGCCGACCAATACAACAGTGGCTATCAGCTCGTGCAAAGCCTTATTGCGTTTGGTCGTGGCGACTGGTTTGGCGTGGGCCTGGGGCAGAGCGTGCAGAAATTATTTTATCTGCCCGAAGCACATACCGACTTCGTGTTTGCTGTCTATGCCGAAGAGTTTGGCCTCATGGGCGTGATGATTTTGCTGGTCGCCATGATCACCTTGGTGATGACTGGCTTGCGTATTGGCCAGCGTGCCGAATGTGCTGGCCAAGTGTTTTCCGGCTACGTGGCCTATGGCTTATCCGTGACCATTGGCATCCAAGCCGCGGTGAACTTAGGCGTCAATACCGGCTTGTTTCCCACCAAGGGCTTAACGCTGCCTTTAGTCAGCTACGGTGGTTCCAGCTTGGTGATGATGTTTGTCGTGTTGGCTGTACTGTTGCGAATCGACGCCGAGGCCAGCGAGCCCAATGAGCGCGCGGTGAGCCGTCAAGGAGGCACGCATGACTATCGTTAAATCGGTGGTGGTGATGGCCGGCGGCACCGGCGGTCATGTGTTTCCGGCGCTGGCGGTGGCGCGTGCGTTGCAGGCGCAAGGCGTGGCGATCCACTGGCTGGGTACCGCGCGTGGTATCGAAGCCGATGTGGTGCCAAAGGCTGGCATCGATATGACTTATTTAAATGTTGGCGGCCTACGTGGCAATGGTCTGCTGCCCTTGTTGCAAGCGCCCTTTAAGCTGCTGCGTGCCGTTTGGCAGGCCATGGCCGTGTGCCGCCGCGTGCAGGCCGATGCGGTCATTGGTCTGGGTGGCTATGTCACTGGTCCCGGTGGCGTGGCCGCACGTTTGCTGGGCTTGCCACTGTATATCCATGAGCAAAATGCCATTGCCGGGTTCACCAACAAAACGCTAGCGCGCTTTGCGACAGGCATTTTGCAAGCGTTCCCTAGCGCATTTGCGGCCTCGCCTAGCGTGCGTACTGTGGGCAATCCTGTGCGCGATGAGATTGCCGCCATCGCCGCGCCTGCCGTGCGTTATGGTGCGCGCCAAGGCGCTATTCATGTCTTGGTATTGGGCGGCAGCTTAGGGGCGGTGGCACTCAATAAATTGGTGCCGGCGGCGTTTGCCGAGCTGCCTGAGACGCTACGCCCCGTGATTCGTCATCAGGCTGGCCGCAAGCATGCCGATGCCGCGATGGCGACTTACGCCGAGCTCAATGTCACTGCCGAGGTATTGCCATTTATCGATGATATGGCGGCGCAATACGCGTGGGCTGATCTGGTGATTTGCCGCAGCGGCGCGCTCACGGTGTCCGAGTTGGCGGCCGCCGGCGTGGCCTCCGTGCTCATCCCATTTCCGCACGCAGTCGATGATCACCAAACCGCCAATGCCCGATTTTTGAGTGATGCCGGTGCGGCGCTGCTGTTTCAGCAAAAAGACTTAACGGCTTCGGCATTTGCCAGCACCTTGCAGGGCTTATTGGTGCGTGAGCATTTACAGGGCATGGCTGAGAAAGCCCGTGCGCTGGCCGAAACGCAGGCCACCACGCGCGTGGTGCAAACGATTTTACGAGGTGAGGTATGAACGCCAGCGCACGCAGCCGTTTGATTGAAATTCCGGAAATGCGCCGTATTCGCCGCATCCATTTTGTCGGCATCGGCGGCGCCGGCATGTGTGGTATTGCCGAGGTATTGCTAAACCAAGGCTATGTGGTCTCGGGTTCGGATATGAAAGCCGGCAAAACCACGCAGCGCTTACAAGACTTAGGCGCGCAGATTTTTATTGGTCACGATGCCGCGCATATTGATACAGCCGATGTGTTGGTGGTGTCGACCGCCATTGATGCCAGCAACCCAGAGGTGAATGCGGCTCTGAGCCGGCGTTTGCCGATTGTGCGCCGTGCTGAAATGCTCGCCGAGCTGATGCGCTATCGGCACGGTATTGCCATTGCCGGCACGCATGGCAAGACCACCACGACCAGCCTTATTGCCTCGATTTTGGGCGAGGCCGGCTTTGATCCGACCTATGTTATTGGCGGCTTGCTCAATAGCGCCGGCGTGAATGCCAAACTCGGCAGCAGCCGCTATTTTGTTGCTGAGGCCGATGAGAGCGATGCCTCATTTTTGCATTTGCAGCCCATGGTCTCGGTGGTCACCAATATCGATGCCGATCACATGGAAACCTATGGCGGCGACTTTGAGGTGCTGAAGCGCACGTTTATTGAGTTTCTGCACAACCTGCCGTTTTATGGTCTGGCGGTGGTCTGTGGCGACGACCCGATCATCACCGAGTTAATGCCGAAAATCGGCCGTCCTACGGTGACTTACGGCTTCAACGAAGCTAACGATGTGCGCGCGGTGGACATCGTGCAAGATGGCTTGCAGACCCGTTATACGGCGCTGCGCGAAGGCCATGAGCCATTGGTGATCACGCTGAATTTGCCGGGCCTGCACAATGTCTTAAACAGCCTCGCCGCCATTGCCGTGAGTACCGATGAAGGTGCGAGTGATGCCGCTATCGTCAAGGCCTTAGCCGACTTTGAGGGCGTCGGTCGGCGCTTCCAACGCCTCATCGAGGTGCAGGGCGTGCAGCTGGTGGATGACTATGGCCATCATCCGCGTGAAGTTTCCGCCACCATTGCCGCCGCACGTCAGGCCTACCCCGATCGTCGTTTGGTCATGCTGTTTCAGCCGCATCGCTACACGCGCACACGCGATTGCTTTGAAGATTTCTTGCCGGTGCTCTCCAGCGTCGATGCGCTGCTCTTGCTCGATGTCTATAGCGCTGGCGAAAAGCCCATTGCCGGAGCCGATAGCCGCTCATTGGCGCGCAGCATTCGCAACCGCGGAGTCATCGACCCGATCTTTATTGAAAGCCAAGACGAGCTCGCGGCGCTATTACCGGGACTACTAAAAGCTGGCGATGTGCTGCTCACCCAAGGCGCCGGCACGGTTGGTGCAATCGCCCTAGAGCTGGCTGCGCAGCAGCTGTATTTAACGGAGGTCAAGTCATGAGCACGTCTGTCGATTTTGGCCGCGTGGCGGTACTTTACGGTGGCCATGCTGCCGAGCGTCCCATTTCTTTAGTGAGTGGCGCGGCAGTACTTAAAGCCCTGCAAGAAGCAGGCGTTGATGCGCATCGCTTCGATCCGGCTGAGCGCGATATCGTTGAAATACAGGGCTATGACCGCGCGTTTATTGTCTTGCACGGTCGCGGTGGCGAAGACGGGGTCATCCAGGGTGTGCTGGAGCAGTTTCAAGTGCCTTACACCGGCAGTGGCGTCATGGCCTCCGCCATTGGCATGGATAAAGCCCGTACCAAACAACTGTGGATGGGCTGCGGCCTTCCCACGCCAACCTATCGTCGCTTGCACGCTGGCATGGACTTCGCCGGCGTGGTCACCGATCTTGGTTTGCCTTTAATGGTCAAGCCCTCGCGCGAAGGCTCGAGCATCGGCATGGCGAAAGTCTATAGCGCCGAGGACTTGGCCAAGGCGTATGAAGTGGCGGCGCAGCACGACAGCGAAGTCATTGCCGAGCAGTTTATTCAAGGCAGCGAATACACCGTGGCGATTTTGGGCGAGCAGGCCTTGCCAGTGATTCGCATGGTGCCGGCCACCGATTTCTACGACTTTGAAGCAAAGTATTCGCGCAATGACACGCAGTACAACATTCCCTGTGGGCTACTCGCCGACGATGAAGCCGCGCTGCAGCGCTTGGCATTGGAAGCGTTTGAGGTGTTGGGCGCACGCGGCTGGGGCCGTATCGATGCCATGCGCGATGCCGATGGCCGCTTCTGGCTGCTGGAAATCAATACCGTGCCGGGCATGACCGATCACTCATTGGTGCCGATGGCGGCTGCCGCTAGTGGCATCGACTTCACGCAATTAGTGCTACGCATTTTGGCGCAGGCTGCGCGCGGAGCGGCAGCATGAGCGCTACCCGCCGTCCCATTGGCGCCGTGCCACGGCCTAAGCCGAAGGCTGCGCGCGCCTCATGGTTTAGTCAGCCGCGCTGGCCGAGCGTGACGCTGTCGCCAAGTTGGCGCCGTCGTCTCGCGGTGGCTGCCTCCGTGCTGTTGGTTGCTGGCTCGATCGTCGGTTCTGCCATGGTGTGGCGCGAATGGCAGCAGCAAACGCCGATTCGGGTCGTCAACATCACCGGCGAGCTGCATCAAGTCGAGCGCAAAAGCCTGCAGGCGGCGCTTGAGCGGCAAGTGCGTGGCACATTTTTCACGGTCGATTTGGCGGCGTTACAGCGCACGGCCAAGCGTTATCCGTGGGTCGCGCAAGTCAGCGTGACGCGGCAATGGCCAGATGCCGTCAATGTCCGCATCCGCGAAAAGCAGGCGCTCGCGCGCTGGCAGGGCAATGGTTTGGTTAGCGAGCATGGCGCGGTGTTTCGGCCACGCAGCGCTACTGGCGTTGATGCCTTGCCATTGCTGTCCGGTCCGCGCGCGCAGTCACACTTTGTGCTGCAGCGTTATCAGGCCATGGCGGCGGTGTTAGCACGCGTTGGCCTGCGGATTAATAGCCTGACATTGACCGAGCGCATGAGTTGGGAGTTGACCCTCAATGATGGCGTGACGGTTTTGGTGGATAGCCAAGATAGCTTGGCTAAACTGGCACGCTTTACGGTGCTTTATGAGCGCCAGCTGGCGGGCGAGATGATGAGCATTGCGCGCGTCGATTTGCGTTATCGCAACGGCGTGGCGATTGGTTGGCGGCAGGCGGGGTAAAACAAAAATGAGCAATATTTATCACGGCAGTTTTCGGTCACCGTCGGTGGCCAGGATGGATAACATGGCACACAACGCACAAGCACCGATGATTGTAGCGATCGACGTTGGCACCTCGAAAGTGGTGTGTATGGTCGGTCAAGTCAATGTCGCTGAGCAGTCACTGGAGATTATTGGTGTCGGCTCGCGGCCCTCGCGCGGCATGCGCAAAGGCGTGGTGGTCAATATTGACGAGACCATGGGCGCCATCAAAGCGGCAGTCGGTGAAGCCGAACTCATGGCCGATTGCAGTATTCACTCGGCCTATATTGGCATCGCGGGCAGCCATATTGGTGGCCGCAACGCCAGCGCCGTGGTGGCAACGCGCGATGGTGAGGTCTCACAAAATGACATCGAGCGCGTAGTCGATGCCGCAAAATCTGGCTCGAATCCGGTCGATCAACGGATTTTGCATGTCTTGCCGCAGGAGTTTTTGGTCGATAACCAAGGCGACGTACGCAACCCATTAGGCATGGCTGGTGTGCGCCTTGAGGGCCACATTCACATGGTCACCTGTTCGGCAAATGCCGCGCAAAATCTCGAAAAATGCGTGCATGGTTGCGATTTAGACATCGATGATTTGATCCTAGAGCAGCTTGCCTCTAGCTATGCCGTGCTCACCGAGGACGAAAAAGAGCTCGGTGTGTGTTTGATCGATATTGGTGGTGGCACGACCGATATTGCCGTGTTCGTCAACGGCGCCATTCGCCACACCGCCGTGATTCCGATTGCTGGCGATCAAGTCACCAATGACATCGCCATGGCGCTGCGTACACCGACGCCAGCAGCAGACGACATTAAAACGCGCTACGCCTGCGTGGTGCCGCAGCTTGTGGATCCGGAGCAAACCATCAGTGTGCCGGGCATGGGTGATCGCCCGGCACGCACCATGGCGCGTCAGACCTTGGCGGCTGTCGTTGAGCCGCGCTATGAGGAATTGTTTAGCCTCGTGCAAGCCGAGCTAGATCGCAGCGGTTACGCCGATCATTTAGCCGCGGGCGTGGTGATGACCGGCGGTTCCGCGCGTATTGAAGGCTCGGTGCAGCTCGCCGAATCCATCTTCCACTTACCTGTACGTATTGGCATGCCGCAGTCACTGAAGCTCGGCGGCATGGAAGAGTATTTACAAAACCCCATTTACGCCACCGGCATTGGCTTGCTGATGTATGGCAAGCAGCGAGTTTTGGCCAGTGGTGTGACTAAGTCACGCCAACGACCTGCCGCCACACAAGGCTTTGGCGACATGGTGGGTAAGGTCAAAAGTTGGTTTGCAACGAATTTTTAACGCATTCGCTTAGCCCTAGCTAAGCACCCAGTTTGGTCACGGGACGGTGACCTGTGCGGCAGGATGCCCAATCACGTAGTACTTAAAATCGGCGAAAGCCCCTTAGGGGCTGGAGAACATCATGGAAAACGTATTTACCCTAGCAGACAACGGCGGCGAGCTTGGTTCAGCAGTTATTAAAGTCATCGGTATTGGTGGCGGCGGCGGCAATGCCGTTGAGCATATGGTGGCCAACCAAGTGCAAGGTGTGGACTTCATTTGTGCCAACACCGACAAGCAAGCCTTAACGAAAATGACCGCGCGCACCTTGGTGCACATGGGCGATGCTGTCACGCGTGGCCTCGGCGCCGGCGCTAACCCAGAAGTGGGTCGTCAGGCCGCTGTCGAAGACCGCGACCGTATTCGCGAAACGTTGCAAGGCGCCGACATGGTCTTTATTACCGCCGGCATGGGCGGTGGTACTGGCACCGGTGGTGCGCCTGTGGTCGCTGAAGTGGCGCGCGAAATGGGCATCTTGACCGTCGGTGTGGTGACTAAACCATTCCCGTTTGAAGGCAAAAAGCGCATGGACATTGCTAACCAAGGTATTGACTCCTTGGCAAATCATGTCGACTCCTTGATCACCATTCCCAATGGCAAGCTCCTGCAAGTGCTTGGCAAAGTCTCACTGGTGGAGGCATTCCGCGCAGCAAACAACGTGCTACAAGGCGCGGTGCAGGGCATTGCCGACATGATTTTGCATCCCGGCCACATCAACGTCGATTTTGCTGACGTACGCACGGTCATGTCGGAGCAAGGCTTGGCGATGATGGGTTCTGGTTCGGCGAAAGGCGAAGAACGTGCGCGCATTGCCACCGAAATGGCGATTCACAGCCCCTTGCTCGACGACGTGCAGCTGAAAGGCGCGCGCGGCGTGTTGGTGTCCATTGCCGCCAATGAAAGCTTAGGTCTCGATGAGTTCTCTGATGTCGGTGACATTGTTTCCGAGTTTGCCTCGGAAACCGCTACAGTCGTGATCGGCACCATTTTGGATGAAACGCTGGGTGATGAAATTCGTGTGACCGTGGTGGCCACTGGCTTGCCAAAGGCCAGCGCCACCGTTGCCTCGCGCCCCATGGCAGGTAGCAAGTCCGCGGCCATGAGCTTGGTACCATCGGCCCCCGCATCTAATCATGAGGTTGAGAAGCCAGTGGCTGCGGCTGCGCAAGCTGTCAATGCCGTGCCTGCGCCAGCGGAAGATCCCTATGCGCGCTACGATTCGCCTTCATTTGCGCGCAATGAAAAAGTAGTGAATGGTCCGTCGCGTCGGTCGGATTTGAATCTGCTGAACATTCCAGCTTTTTTACGTCGCCAAGCAGATTGAGGCATTTCAGGGGCTCTGCTACTATAAATGCCCCCGAAATATCTTGTAACAATCATGCTCAAGCAACGCACCGTTAAACAAGTCATTCGCGCCAGTGGTGTGGGCTTGCACAGCGGCGAGAAAGTCTATCTCGCCTTGCATCCGGCGCCAGTCGATTCAGGCATTGTGTTTCGCCGCACAGACCTGAACCCGCCGGTGCTTATCCCGGCGCGGGCTGACTTAGTGCGCGAGACCACCATGTCGTCCAACTTGGTGGTCAATGACAACGTCCGCGTTGGTACCGTTGAGCATTTGATGTCGGCTTTGGCCGGCCTCGGTATCGACAATGTCTTGATCGATGTCAGCGCCCCGGAAATTCCCATCATGGATGGCAGCGCTGGGCCCTTTGTGTTTTTGATTCAGGCCGCGGGTATTGCCGAGCAGGAAGCACCAAAACGCTATGCCCGCATCAAACGCCGCGTAGAAGTGCGCGATGGCGATAAGATTGCCGCCTTTGATCCGTATAACGGCTTCAAGGTGTCGTTCACCATCGACTTTGATCATCCCGCCTTTCACGATGAGCATAAATGGGCGAGTGTCGACTTCTCCACCACGGCTTATGTCAATGAAGTCAGTCGCGCGCGCACCTTCGGTTTTCTGCGCGATATTGAATACCTGCACGCCAACAATCTCGCCAAAGGCGGCAGCATGGATAACGCCATTGTGGTCGACGACACCGGCGTGATGAATGAAGACGGTCTGCGCTTTGAAGACGAGTTTGTGCGCCACAAAATGCTCGATGCCATTGGCGACTTGTATTTGTTTGGCGTGAGTATTTTAGGTGCTTATGAAGGCTATAAAGCCGGGCACGCCATGAATAATAAATTGCTTCGCGCCATGGCTGAGCAGCCTGATGCGTGGGAGTTTGTTACCTTCGATGACGAAAGCCTAACCCCCATATCCTATGTGAAGGCCGACGCTGTGCACTGATGGCACTAGTCGGAATGTCTTGCTAAGTGCCTCAATTTCTTGCTAAGTTCCGCATCTGTAACGCCATCTGCCACAGCTTTTAAGTGTTCCGCGCTGTTGCGGCTCAGTTTCAATGGCGCTTGGCGTCTGGTTTTACGCGTATTAAATGCCACAGCCTGACTACTTTGCGGCACCGGTTTGAGTGTCGTTCGTAGGGCGGTAAGGGCGGAAAATGCGTCATGCATTTTCAGTTGTTGAATAAGAATGTGATTTAAGTAGCGCAGCTGGCTTGCTGCGGTGGCATGAAAAACCGCCACCGTGAGTACGCCCTGATGATAAGAATAAAGTCGGCATAAAGACCGAAGGTTTTCATCCAATACACTGCGCCAAATTGATTCATGCGCTGCGCTAATAGCAAAGCGACGTTGCCAGCGGGCAATAGCTGGCTGCTGTAATACGTCACTGAGTGATAGCAATTTGTTGGTGCGCATGATGGCCTCCCGTAGCGTAAGCATGATACGGGCAGTGAACTGAGATAACGAGTATGAACATTATTTTTTTGAGCCGTAAACATGGTCGCCCGCTGACGTTACAGCTTAACTTTCGCTGGTTAGTGTCTGGTGTTGTCGGCTTGGTTTTCTTGTCGGTGAGCTTGGGCGCCACAGGCTATTGGGCTGTCTCCGAATACGTGTTGCCGGAAATGGTGACGCCGCCCATGACCGCTAGTGACAAAGCGCGTCAGCAAGCGTTGCGCGCGATGGTTGATCGCATGGCCGATATCCAAGCGCGCATGATGCGTATCGATGCGCTCGGTGCGCATTTGGCCGAAAGTGCACAGCTTAAAGGCGATGAGTTTGATTTTAGCGCACGGCCACCTATGGGCGGGCCACTAGAAGATAACGACGGCGATATGGACATGGGCCTGATGCCGGATCGCGATACGATTGAGCGCGATATGTCGTCCATGTGGCAGGACATTCAGTCGCGTGAAACGCAGCTCTTAGCGCTTGATCGCATCTTGCAAGAACTGCGTGAGCAAACCGTGAGTCTCGACAATATGCCGATTCACGAGGGCTACATTACCTCGCGCTTTGGTTATCGCCACGACCCATTCACGGGTAAGTCCAAGTTTCATGGCGGCATCGATTTTGCGGGCCGTGAGGGCACCGATATTTATTCGGTTGCCGATGGCGTGGTGGTCTGGGCCGGGCGCATGTCGGGCTATGGCAACCTAGTCGAAGTCGATCACGGTGACGGCATGGTCACGCGCTATGCGCATGCCAAAGCCGTGGTGGTGAAAGTCGGCGATCTCGTCAACAAAGACCAGCTCATTGCTTACATGGGCTCGACTGGCCGCTCTACCGGCACGCACTTGCATTACGAAGTGTTGCGTCATGGCAAGCGCGTCAATCCGGCGAGCTTTATTCGTATTGCCCAGCGCTAGAGCCAGCGCCGGGCTTCTGAAAAAACCAGCTTCGGCTGGTTTTTTTGTCTCTGCTCATCGCGTCAAAACCGGCAACTTTAGCGAAACCCTTTCGTGACGCTATAAAGTCGGTAGAATGACGCGCTGATTTGCACATTCCCTGAGTGGTGACCATGTTTTCACGTCTTGTCCACGGCCTGTTCGGAACCAAAAACGAACGCGAACTTAAACGCATGCGCCAGATCGTTGCGCGCATCAATGCCTTGGAAACCGAAAGCGACGCCCTGAGCGACGCCGAGCTTCAAGCCAAAACTGCCAGTTTCAAACAGCGCTTTGCCCAAGGCGAAACGCTCGATGCGCTGCTGCCCGAAGCCTTCGCGGTGTGCCGAACCGCTGCTCAGCGGGTCTTGGGTATGCGTCATTACGACGTGCAGATGATCGGTGGCATTACGCTGCATGAAGGCCGCATTGCCGAGATGCGCACGGGTGAGGGCAAGACCTTAACCGCGACCTTGCCGGCCTATCTGAATGGCTTGTCGGGTGCCGGCGTGCACGTGGTCACCGTCAACGATTATTTGGCCAGTCGCGACGCCGAATGGAATCGCCCCTTGTTTGAGTTTTTAGGTCTTACGATTGGCGTGGTGCGCTCACAGCAGCCGCCCGATGAAAAGCGTGCCGCGTATGCCGCAGACATTACCTACGGCACTAACAACGAATTCGGCTTTGATTATCTACGCGACAATATGGCGTTTCGTTTGGAGGATCGCTTTCAGCGCGGTCACGCCTACGCCTTGATCGATGAGGTTGATTCGATTTTGATTGATGAGGCGCGCACGCCGCTGATTATTTCAGGTGCTAGCGAAGACTCATCAAAACTCTACACGCAAATTAATACCTTAATTCCCTCGCTAACACGCCAAGCCGAAGAGGCGGTGGCCGACGGGGGGCATTATTGGTTTGATGAAAAGTCGCGCCAGGTTGAGCTCACCGAAGCCGGCCACGAGTTTGTTGAAGACCGCATGGTTGAAATGGGCTTATTGGCTGAGGGCGACAGTCTCTATTCGCCCGCGCATTTGAGCTTATTGCACCACGTGCACGCGGCTCTACGCGGCCATGTCTTGTTTCAACGCGATGTGCATTATTTGGTCAACAACGACGAGGTGGTCATTGTCGACGAGCATACCGGCCGCACCATGCCGGGTCGGCGCTGGTCTGACGGCCTGCACCAAGCCGTTGAAGCGAAAGAAGGCGTCACCATTCAGTCTGAAAATCAGACCATGGCGTCGACGACATTCCAAAACCTATTCCGCCTGTATCGCAAACTCTCGGGCATGACCGGCACCGCTGATACTGAGGCCGCTGAGTTCAAGCAAATTTATGGTTTAGATGTGGTGGTGATTCCCACGCATCGACCCATGGTGCGGCAAGATTTGGAAGACTTGGTGTATTTAAGCCCCGAGGAAAAGTACCAAGCGATCGTCGCCGATATCAAAGCCTATCGTGAGAAAGGTGCACCGATTTTGGTGGGTACAGCGACCATTGAGGCCAGTGAGTTGTTGTCGCATTTGCTCAATAAAGAAAATATTTCGCACCAAGTGCTGAATGCCAAATTCCACGAGCGCGAGGCCGACATTATTGCGCAGGCTGGGCGTTCGGGTACCGTCACCATCGCCACCAATATGGCCGGTCGTGGCACGGATATTTTGCTAGGCGGCAGCTGGAAAGCCGAGGCCGATAAGCTCGGCGAAGATATTACGCCGGCGCAGCGTGAGGCTTTGATTGCAGCATGGGAAGCCGATCACGCGAAAGTGATGGCGGCAGGCGGCCTGCACATTGTTGGCTCTGAGCGCCATGAGTCGCGGCGGATTGATAACCAGCTCCGCGGTCGTGCCGGTCGCCAAGGTGACCCCGGCGTAACGCGTTTTTATCTGTCGCTTGAAGACGACTTAATGCGCATTTTTGCCAGCGATCGCGTGAAGGGCATGATGAAGTCCTTGGGCATGAAGCCCGGCGAGGCGATTGAACATCCGTGGGTATCGAAATCGATTGAGGGCGCGCAACGCAAAGTCGAATCGCGCAACTTCGATATTCGTAAAAACTTGCTGAAATACGATGACGTGGCCAATGAGCAGCGCCAAGCGATTTATCGTCAGCGTGATGACATCCTCAACTCCACTGACATTAGCGAAAACGTCAGCCTGATTTTTAGCGATGTCGTGGCGCAGGTGATTAGCCAGTACATTCCGCCGCAAAGTTTAGATGAGCAATGGGATATTGCCGGTCTTGAGCAAGCACTGCAAGCCGACTTCAATCACGCCATGCCAGTGCAGCAGTGGTTAGATGATGACAACAAGCTCCATGAAGACGGCTTGCGTGAGCGGATCCATACGGAAGTGATGAGCGCCTGGCAGGCCAAGCGCGAGCGCATGGGTGCCACGGTGGCGAGCCAGCTTGAAAAGCAATTGATGCTGCAAGTCATTGACCGGCATTGGAAAGATCATCTCGCGGCGATGGATTATTTGCGTAAAGGCATTCATTTGCGCGGCTACGCCCAACGCAATCCTGAACAAGAGTACAAGCGCGAGGCCTTCGAGCTGTTTGAGCAACTGGTCGATGCGGTGAAGTTGGAGCTGGTGCAAACCTTGTCGCGTTTGCATGTGCCAACCGCAGAGGAGGTGGCGGCCATGGAGGCGCAACGCGCCGCAGAAGCACAGTCCATGGCGATGCAGTATCAGCACGCCGATGCGCGCGCCGATACGCCAGCCGAGCCCGATAATAGCGTCACCCCCGCGCAAGCAGAGCAAGCCATTGCGGGCGCTCAGCAGCCCGCCGCACAGCCATTTGTGCGTGATGGCGGCAAGGTCGGTCGCAACGATCCCTGCCCCTGTGGCTCTGGTCGCAAATACAAGCAGTGTCACGGGCAATTAGCGTAAGCGCGAGGAGTCATCATGGCGGTAGGTGATGTGTCGATGCCGGTCATGCATCCGGTAGCGGGTGTACATATTGGCTTTGCGCAAGCGGGTGTGCGCTACAAAAATCGCCGCGATGTGGTGGTTTTTGAGCTTGCCGAGGGCACACAAGTGGCCGGCGTATTCACCACCAATGCCTTCTGTGCTGCGCCCGTGCATGTGGCCAAGCGTCATCTAGCGGCCATGTCACCGCGCTATCTCGTCATCAATACCGGCAATGCCAATGCCGGTACTGGTGCGCCGGGCATGCAGGCGGCTGAGCTCAGCTGTGAGCATCTGGCCTCGTTGACTGGAGTCTCGCCGCAACAGGTGCTGCCATTTTCGACGGGCGTGATTGGCGAGCTATTACCGGTTGCGCGTGTGCAAGCGGGTATGCCGCAGGCGCTAGCCTCATTGGCAGCAGACCAATGGGCGCAGGCCGCTACCGGCATCATGACCACTGACACGCTGCCAAAAGGCGCTAGCGAGCAATTTTCCGTGGCCGGGGTGACGTATACCGTCACGGGCATCTCGAAAGGCGCGGGCATGATCCGCCCGAATATGGCCACCATGCTGGGGTATGTGGCCACCGATATGGCGATTGCGCCGGCGCTGCTGCAGTCCTTGCTGCGTGAGCTTGCCGACACGTCATTTAATCGAATCACCATCGATGGCGACACCTCCACCAACGACGCGTGCGTGTTGATGGCCACGGGGCAGGCCGGCAATGCCATGCTGACATCGCGTGATGATCCCTTGTTTGCTGCGTTATTGCCGGTGCTGCAGCGCGTGTTTTTGCGCTTGGCACAGCTCATTGTGCGTGATGGCGAGGGCGCGACGAAGTTCATCACGGTACGCGTAGAGGGCGGTGGCAACACCGACGAGTGTTGCGATGTGGCTTATGCCGTGGCGCATTCGCCGCTGATTAAAACCGCGTTTTTCGCCTCCGACCCGAATTGGGGGAGAATTTTGGCGGCTATTGGTCGTGCCGGCGTGCCCGCGTTGGATGTCTCGAAGCTGCGTGTTTGGCTCGATGACGTATTGCTTTGTGAGCACGGTGGCGCCGCGGCGTCGTACACGGAGGCACAAGGTGCGCGCGTGATGGCGCAGCCGGAAATTACCATTCGTATTGACCTCGCGCGTGGCGACTGTGTCGACACGGTGTGGACCTGCGATTTGTCATACGACTACGTGAAAATTAACGCGGATTATCGCTCCTAATGCGGGTGGTGGTGGCGCTGTGCCGCAATGCTCAGGGCGAGTATTTGCTGGCGCAGCGCGCTGCCAATGCGCATCTGGCCGGCACCTGGGAGTTTCCCGGCGGCAAGGTAGAAGTGGGCGAGAGCGATGCCGATGCGCTGGCGCGCGAGCTTGACGAAGAGCTGGGCGTGACCTGTGATCACATGGAAGCGCTATTAACGCGCCATTTCGATTACCCCGATCGTTCGATCACCTTGCAAGCTTATACCGTGTTGCTGTCGCCTGATGCCTGTGCGCGCGTCATCGGTCGTGAAGGCCAAGCGTTGCAGTGGTTGCGCCCTGAGGCGATGGCCAGTCTGGCGACGCCGGCTGCCAATGCGCCATTGATTGCCGCACTCCGATGGCCACCCTGCTGGGCGATCTCGCCTGAGGCTAGTGCAGCAGCCGTGCTGGACTGGGCCGCCACGCGCTGCCAAGCAGCCACTGAGGTGGGCCTAGTGCTGCGATTACCGCGCTGGCCATTGGCTGAATACATCGCGTTGGCGCAATCAGTGGCCGCGCTTTGTCAGCGCGCTGGCGTGCCACTCTTGCTTCATGGCGATGTGCGCGTTTGCGAGCAGGTTGCCGCAGCCGGTTTTCATGCCAGTAGTCAGCAGGCCGCGACATGGCAAGCGCAGGGCCTAAAAAAGCGCGATGTGCTGCCCGCGACATACGCCTTGGCAGTAGCCGCACACAGTGCCGATGAGCTACGCTGCGCCGAGCAGGTCATGGCCGATTGGGCCTGGCTATCGCCGGTGCAAGCAACGCAGTCTCATCCTGAGGCGAATGGCCTGGGCTGGGTGGCGTGGGCGGCGTTAGTGCAGTGTACGTCTTTGCCGGTGTATGGCTTGGGCGGTTTGACGCCAGCCGCCGTGCATCAGGCGCGCGCGCATGGCGGTGTTGGTGTCGCCGGCATTCGCGGGTTTTAAACGCTGCGCTTAGTGGTTTTCGTCGAAGTCATCTGGCGGTGTTTGTGCAGGAATAGCGTAGCGTTCGCTAGCCCATGCGCCCAAGTCGAGCAAGCGGCAGCGCTCACTGCAAAAGGGCCGATGCGTAGCTGCCGGTTCCCAGCGCACCAAGCGTTTGCAGCTTGGGCAGTTCAGCACGGGGATGCCATCGTCATTGGGTAGTTTCGATAAATCAGTCATGGTCGCCACGTCAGGTATTCGGCGTGCAGGGCATCAATTTGCTGGTGTAGCTCGGCTAAGCTGCCTTCGTTAATAATGATGTCATTGGCCTGGTCGTGGCGCTGTTGGCGAGTCCATTGTGCCGCCATAATGGCGCGGATATTCGCCTCGGTAACGCCATCGCGCTGACTTGCACGCTGCAGCTGTGTGGCCTCTGATACATCCACCAATAATGTGCGCTGAGCCAATGCTGCTTGCCCGGACTCCCAAAGCAGTGGTGACGCCAAGATCGCATAGGCGGAGGTCGCCGCCAGACATTGCGCTTGTAAGCGCTGGCGAATGGCCGGGTGCGTAATGGCCTCTAGCGCTTGGCGTTGGGCGGTATCGGCAAAGACAATGTCGCGTAAGGCGGCGCGATGAAGCGTGCCATCGGGGTTAATGACGTGGCTGCCAAAGTGCGCAGCAATCTCGTCTAAGGCCGGCTCACCCACGGCTACGACTTCGCGCGCGACAATATCGGCATCAACAACGGTAATGCCCAGTGTTTGAAAATAGTCGGTGGCGGCGGTTTTTCCCGAGCCGATACCGCCACTGACGCCTAAAATCCAAGCGGCCATAGTGTCTGCATGTGTATTGAAGGGTCGCCAAGGGTAGCGACTAGGGGCTGCCAAAACAACAAGCCACCGGCAATCGCTAATGCTGGGCCGAAGGCAAAGGCCTCATGCGCCCCGCGCCGCCAGCGCGACCACAGCGCAAACCCCAGACCCACTAATGAGGCAATTAATAACAGGTTTGGCAGTACCCATGGGCCAAGCCAGGCACCGAGTGCGGCCAGTAGCTTGGTGTCGCCACCGCCGAGGCCATCGCGGCCGGTGACGTATTTAAAGCCTGCCGCTAGCGCCCAAAACAGGCTGAAGCCAAGCGCACTGGCGAGCACCGATTGCGTCAAGGAAATCATGAGCGGGTTGATGCCCAACGCCGTGGCGAGCAGACCTAGCCAGAGCAGCAATAACGTGAGGCGATCCGGCAGCCATTGGCTATTGAAGTCGATGACAGCAGCAACCAGCAGGACGGTACTAAAGCAGGCGGCTGCCAAGGCGCTGAGTTGCCACCCTGAGCTCAACACTGAGATGAGTGCGATACCGGCGACAGCGAGCTCGATGAGCGGATAGCGCACACTGATGGCGGTATGGCATTGGTGACAGCGGCCTTTTAAGAATAACCAACTCAACACGGGCCACAGGTCACGCCAGCGCAATGGCGTATGGCAATGAGGGCATTGTGAGCGCGGATGGCTTAGGTCATAGCGCGCGTGTTCTGCGTCATCGTTGAATGGATTGGCCATGTCATGCGCTGCCAAATACGCGAGCACATCGGCACGATATTCGGCGTCCATTTGCTTCGGCGTGCGATGAATCACGACATTGCAAAAGCTGCCAATAATGAGCCCCAACATGACCACCAACAAAAGCATTAAATCACCTGACCCAATTGAAATAACGGTAAGTACAGCGACAGCACTAACGTGCCAACAATGACACCCAAGAATGCCATCAGCAACGGCTCGACAAGCTTGACAGACTGCTCGCAGCGGCGCGCGAGTTCGGCCTCAAACTGTTCGGCTAATGTCTCTAGCATGGTGGCGAGCATACCTGATTCCTCTCCAATGGCGATCATTTGCCAACTCAGCGCCGGGTAGTGAGGCTGCTGCTTCAGTGCCTCCGATAACCGTTGGCCGTGGCATACAGCATCGCGCAGTGGCGCTTGTGCGCGCGCCAACGGAGACTGGCCAATTAAGCTGGCGGTACAGTCGAGCGCGGCCACAAATGACAGCCCCGCAGCCAACGTTTCGCATAGACCACGATGCCATTGACCGAGTGCCTGTGCGCGGGCGAGCGGTCCGGCCAATGGCAGGTGCCACAGCACACTCGCGAGCGCAGTACGCACGCCAGCGCAGTGCCGCCATAGCCAAATAACACTCACGCTAGCGATGCCTATGGCAGCAAACAAGAAGAGGCCGTATTGCCCAACCCAGTCGCTTAGCGCCATCACGCGTTGGGTTAGCCAAGGCAGTTGCGCATCGAAGCTGGCGTAGAGCTCAGCAAAGCTTGGAACAACTTGTGTGAGTAAATAAGCACTGACCAACAAAGCCCCAGATAAGACAACTAAGGGGTAACGAATCGCGCGTTGCACCTGCTGATATAGCTGCTGACGTCGGGCTTGCGCGGTGACTAGTCGACTGAGTTGCTCATTGAGGCGGCCGGTTTGCTCTGCCATGCCTAGGAGTGCGGTATCGGACGCATTAAAGACCTGCTGCTGCGCGAGGCTATGCGACAAGCTTTGACCGTGCTCAATGCCATCGAGTACGGGCTGCCACCAGCGTTGTTGGGCGCTAGGCTGCTGAAACTGCAAGAGCCCGAGTGCGGGATGAAGAGCAATACCGGAGCGCAGCAGGATGGCTAATTGCGCCAACCATTGTCGGCGTAATACCGCACTTGGCGCTTGTGCTCGCCGGTGTTGGTACGCCAGCCAATGCCAACAGGCGCGTAGACCTAGCATGACGCTATGGCGCGTGCGGGCTCCGCGCCCAATACGCGCTCCACTTCCGCAGCTTCGGTGAGACCCGCTGCAACGCGCGCGTCGGCATGTTCTCGTAATGAGCGCCAGTGTTGCGCCGCGAGAAACTGAGCGAGCGCTGCGGCATCAGCACCTTGGCTCCACACCTGTAGCAGTGCTGGTGTCATGGTGAGTGCTTCGTAGAGCCCCAAGCGGCCTTGGTAGCCATCAATGCATTGACTGCAGCCCATGCGTTGATGGACGGCGCAGTCACGACAGCGCTGACGTAGTAGCCGCTGCGAAATAACCAGTCGCAAGCTGCTACTAATTAAATACTCCGGCACACCCAAGTGCCGTAAGCGAATCAGGCTCTCTAAAGCGCTACCCGTATGCAATGTAGACAGCACTAAATGCCCAGTTTCAGCTGCTTGTATTGCCATATCGGCGGTCGCTTTATCGCGTATTTCACCAATCATAATGACGTCGGGATCATGTCGTAATAGGGCGCGTAAAACCTCCGCAAACCCCAGGCCAATACGCGGCGTAATAGCGGTCTGATTAATGCCGTCGACAATATGCTCAATAGGATCTTCGACGGTGGCTATATGCCGATCGCGTGAGTTCAGCGCTTGCAGGCAGGCATAGAGCGTGGTGGTTTTACCTGAGCCAGTAGGGCCGGTGATCAAAATCAAGCCATCAGGGCATTGCAGTGCATGGTTTAGCGGGGCGGCAATATCAGCGGGCAGCTGCAGCTCATCTAGGCGGCGCAGTGCACCTGCTTCCGCCAAACGTAAACAGAGTTTCTCGCCATGCAATGTGGGTAGGCTCGCAACCCGCAAACTCCCGACCTCGGGCAGGCTCATGCGGCCATCTTGCGGCAAGCGTCGCTCGGCAAGATCGAGATTGGCCAAGACCTTGATGCGTGACACCAAGCGACCTTGCCATTGCGCCGGTATATGTTGCCAATCGTGCAGTAGGCCATGAATGCGCAAACGTAATTGCGCACCATCGGCCAGCGCATCGATATGAAAATCTGAGGCGCCGAGGCTAACCGCTTGGCGTAGCAACGTACTCAGCCACGGCACGATGTCGTCATCTTGGCGAGGTAGTGCAATGGCGGGACGCTGATTCATGAGCTATTACACGCCCGTGCGCTGGCGGGTGCAGGCTGGATCAACGCCGTTATCGGTATTGGCAAGCCCCCACGTCAGCACATCATCGGTGAGAGTGCCGGTCAGCGTCACCACACAATCGCCGGCTTTGGCGTTGCCGGTCATGGTGGCAATTATCGTGTCATCGCCGCTGCTAGCCAGGGTCAGCTCACCTGTGCTGTGTTGCGGCGACGGCAGCGCGGTTAGGCCAATTTTCTCGGCGCTATCGCAGGCGCCAGCCAATCCGCCTTCAAGCTGCAAGCACTCAGCTACCGCGAGTTTAAAAGGCTCAATTTGCGTGAGGTTTACCGACCAACGTGCGCGCGTTAAATAGTCCTGATATTGCGGCACGGCCACAGCTGACAACACAGCGACAATGGCGACCACAATCATCAACTCGATCAAGCTAAAACCACGTGCGAAATGACGCATAAGGGAGGCCTCCTTGCCATGCGCCCGGGATGGGCGTGTCCTGTGCTAAAAAGCGTAGGCACGGCAAAGGCTATGCGCTAGGGCGCGCATGAAAAAAATTCGCTGGTCTTATGTGGCGCACCGGATTAGCTTGAGTGAGACGCGCTTGTCAGCCAGCAATGGCCTCGCTAGAATCGCACTCCCCCATGCCGGTGTAGCTCAGTTGGTAGAGCAGCGCATTCGTAATGCGAAGGTCGTAGGTTCGACTCCTATCTCCGGCACCAGAAGTTCAAAAGCCTGCTTGAAGCAGGCTTTTTTTTCGTCTTTAGAAATGTCACAGAGCTTGAGCGCAGCGCAACTGTGCAGTATTGACGGCGGTGTGGCGGGGCAAGGTAGGACTGCGCTACGGCGTTCGCCTATTCGCGCCGGCCTACCTTGCCCCGCCGCACCGCCTAGCGGTTATGCTAGCGAAGCAATCCTTTCCCGCTGGCCTTTTACCGCCGCTTGCGCTCGCAGGCTATCGGCAATTTTCTCGCGCTCTTTCGCCACCACGTCAGCGGGCGCGCGGGCAATAAATGACTCATTCGATAGCTTGCCTTCCACTCGCGCCACCTCTTGGCTGAGACGGGCGATTTCTTTATCTAGGCGAGCCAACTCAGCGCCAACATCGATCAAACCTGCCAATGGCACGCCTAATGTCATTGCTCCCACTAGGGCGGTGGACACAGGTGGCATGTCGGCCTCAGCAGCGACAGGCGTGATGCTTTCCAAGCGGCCTATAAAACGCAGCAGCGCCTCTTGGCGTTGCAAGCGCGCGAGGTCGCTGGCACTGGCGTTGGCGACCAGCAGCGGCAATGGTTTGCCCGGCGATATACCGAGTTCGCCGCGAATATTGCGCAGGCCCGCCACCAGTTGTTGCACCCAGGCGATCTCGGCCACGGCCTCTGCATCGATGCGCAATAAATCCGGCTCGGGGTAGCGCGCCAACATCAAAAATTCGCCTTCAACATTGGCGAGCGGCTTCACGCGCTGCCATATTTCTTCAGTGATAAACGGCATGAGCGGGTGGGTGATGCGCAAGATGGCCTCGAGCACACGCACCAAGGTGCGGCGTGTGGCGCGTTGGGCCTCCGGGCTCGATGTGGTGTCGGCCATCAAGACCGGCTTGGTGAGTTCCAAATACCAGTCGCAGTATTCATTCCAGACAAAGTCATAAATAGTTTGCGCCACGTGGTCGAAGCGGTAGTCGGCCATCGAGGCAATGACCGCAGCTTCGGTTTCTTGCAAGCGCGAGATGATCCAACGGTCGGCCAACGAGTAGCTCAATGGCAATGATTCATCTTGGCCGGCATCTTGGCCTTCGGTGTGCGAGAGCACGTAGCGCGAGGCATTCCAGAGCTTATTGCAGAAATTGCGATAGCCCTCAACGCGGTTCATGTCGAATTTGATGTCGCGGCCGGTCGAGGCCAGCGCGCAGTTGGTGAAGCGCAGCGCGTCGGTACCGAAGGCACGAATGCCCTCGGGGAACTCTTTGCGCGTGGCCTTTTCGATTTTCTCGGCCATTTTCGGTTGCATCAGGCCGGTGGTGCGTTTCTCCACTAGCTCATCGAGCGTGATGCCGTCGATGATGTCGAGCGGGTCGAGCACATTGCCTTTCGACTTCGACATTTTTTGGCCGTCGCCATCGCGCACTAAGCCGTGCACATAGACCGTTTTAAACGGCACTTGCGGCGTGCCATCGTCATTTTTCATAAAATGCATGGTCATCATGATCATGCGCGCGACCCAGAAAAAGATGATGTCGAAGCCGGTGACCAAGGTATTGGTCGGATGAAACGTGCTCAGATCAGGCGTTTTGTCGGGCCAACCCAGCGTAGAGAATGTCCACAACGCCGAGCTAAACCAGGTGTCGAGCACGTCGTCATCTTGGCGCAGCGACATATCGGCAGCGAGGCTGTGCTTGGCGCGCACTTCGGCCTCGTCGCGACCCACATAGACACGGCCGTTGGCGTCATACCACGCCGGAATGCGGTGACCCCACCAGAGTTGTCGCGAAATACACCAGTCTTGGATGTCGCGCATCCACGCGTAATACATGTTTTGGTATTGCTCGGGCACGAATTTGATGCGGCCGTCTTCAACCGCTTGCAAGGCGGGTTTGGCGAGCACAGCGGCCTTCACATACCACTGATCGGTGAGCCACGGCTCAACCACCACGTTTGAGCGGTCGCCGGTGGGGACTTTCAAATCGTGTGGCTTGATCTCGCCTAGCCAGCCTTCGGCTTCAGCTTGCGCGACCACGGCTTTGCGCGCGGCAAAGCGGTCAAGGCCGGCATAGGCAGCAGGGCAGATCTCAGGCTCGAGCGCAGCAAAGGTGCCATTGGCCATGATCTCAAAATTAGCCAAGATCGCCGCATCGCGGTTGAGCACATTGATCAACGGCAGGTCGTGGCGTTTGCCAACTTCGTAGTCGTTGAAGTCGTGTGCCGGCGTGATTTTCACGCAACCGGTGCCGAAGTCTTTATCGACATAGGTATCGGCCACGATGGGAATTAAGCGGCCGGTGATGGGCAGGCGCACCTGCGCACCTACTAAGTGCGTATAGCGCGCGTCATCCGGGTGCACAGCTACGGCGGAGTCGCCGAGCATGGTTTCCGGGCGCGTGGTAGCGACCACCAAAAAGTCGCTGCCTTCCACGCCGTGCACGCCAGTTGCTGAGCCGGCCAGCGGATAGCGAAAGTGCCACATCGAGCCCTTTTTCTCTTCCGACAACACTTCCAGGTCGGAGATAGCCGTGTGCAGCTTCGGATCCCAGTTCACCAGGCGTTTGCCACGATAAATCAAGCCGTCTTCGTGCAGGCGCACAAAGGCCTCTTGCACGGCTTTCGACAGGCCGGCATCCATGGTGAAGCGCTCGCGTGACCAGTCCACCGATGAACCGAGGCGGCGAATTTGGCGGGTAATGGTGCCGCCCGATTGCTCTTTCCATTGCCAGACTTTCTCGAGGAATTTCTCGCGGCCTAATTCATGACGATTAATGCCCTGCGCGGCGAGCTGACGCTCGACCACCATTTGCGTGGCGATACCGGCGTGATCGGTGCCCGGCTGCCATAGCGTGTTGTGACCGCGCATGCGATGAAAACGCACGAGCGCATCCATGATGGCGTTGTTAAATCCGTGGCCCATGTGTAGCGAGCCGGTGACATTCGGCGGCGGAATCATGATGCTGTAGGGCGTGCCCGTGCCCGATGGTTTATAGCAACCCGCGGCCTCCCAGCGGTCGCTCCAAGTGGCTTCGATGTCGGCAGGGTTAAACGTGGGTTCCATAAGTTTCTCGCAACGGCAAAACGGATGGCCAGCAGGTGGCCGAATGGGAGTGATTATAGCGGCAGTCGTGAGCGCTGGCTGCTATTACGCCGGCAATTCATGGGCATCGACGCCATAGCCTTGGCGCTTATAGGCTTTCCAATGCTCGCGAGCCTGTTCGCGCTCGCTGTTGGTGCCAGCGACTATCTCAATGACGCGATTAAAGCGCTCAAAGCCTTGCGCTAAGTCTGCACCAAGGTTGACCAAAATATCGCGACACTCAGCTGGCGGCGCTTGCCAAGTTACCCGCACCGGTGGAGGCGGTGTTGGACCATCACCGACTAAATGGTGCGGAATAAATGACTCGGCTTTGAATGTCCACAAGGCCTCATCAAGCGCTTCCGCCTCAGCCTTCGAGTCAGCAACAATCAGCACTTGGCGCTTTTGCTTTAAGGCTTTTTCTGCCAAGCGACAGACAGTGGTCGCCCGAGCACTCAAGGGTGCATCGGGCGGTAGCACATAGAAGGTGATTTCCACCGATTAGCCTGCAGCTCGTGCGCGTAAAAACTCGAGCAGTAGCGGCACGGGACGGCCAGTCGAGCCTTTCGCGGCACCACTGAGCCATGCGGTGCCTGCGATGTCTAAGTGCGCCCAGTCATAGGCCTTGGTGAAGCGCGCCAAATAGCAGGCGGCAGTAATCGAGCCAGCAGTAGGGCCACCAATATTTGCGATGTCGGCAAATGGCGAGTCGAGCAATTCTTGGTAGTCATCCCAGACCGGCATGCGCCACGCGCGGTCATCCACGCGTTGGCCAGCAGCGAGCAGCTCATCGGCGAGTTCATCTTTGGGTGAGAACAAGCCGGTGGCGACTTTGCCTAAGGCCACCACGCAAGCGCCGGTAAGTGTGGCGATGTCGACGACGGCGGCAGGCTTGAAGCGTTCGACATAGGTCAGCGCATCGCAGAGCACCAAGCGGCCTTCGGCGTCGGTGTTGAGAATTTCCACGGTCTGGCCCGAGAGTGTGGTGACAATATCGCCGGGGCGCGTGGCGCTGCCGGAGGGCATATTCTCCGCACAAGCTATCACGCCGATGACATTGAGCTTGAGCTTGGCGAGCTTGATTGCGGCCATCACGCCCAAGACCGAGGCGGCGCCGCACATATCGTATTTCATCTCATCCATGCCGCCACCGGGTTTCAGGCTGATGCCGCCGGTGTCGAAGGTGATGCCTTTGCCGACCAGTACCACCGGTGCGTCTTTGGCTTTGCCGCCAGAGTAGGTCATGGTTACCAGTTGCGCTTCGTGCACCGAGCCTTCGGAGACCGACAATAAGCAGTGCATGCCCATCTCGCGCAGCTCGGCATCGCCTTTTACGTCCACACTCATGACACCGTCTTCGGCCAACGCCATGCCCATTTCGGCCAAATAGCCGGGGTAGGCGATGTTTGGCGGCTGGTTGCCCAAGTCGCGAGCAAAGTTTTGTCCGGTGCCAATGCATTGACCCCACACCAGCGCGTCTTTGGCGGCTTTGAGCTCGGCTTTATCGGCAATGGCGAGCGTCAGTTTCAGCGCCGAGGCTGGCGCTTTTTTCGACTTATAGGCATCGAATCGATAACTCGCCGCCAACGCAAAGCGCGCTTGATCGCTGATGCGCTCGGCCGCATCGCGGCCTGTCACCGGCAATTCGCCTAAATAGGAGAGGGCTTTTGCGGTCTTGCTCGGCAGCGCTTTCACGGCGGCAATGACCAGTTTCTGCCAAGCCTGAAGTGATACCGATTCGCCCGCGCCGACCACCAAAACCAGACCAGCTTTAATGCCGCTGAGGCCATAGAGCGCTTGGGTTTGCCCGAGTTTGCCTTCAAAGCCGCTGACATCGAGTGCGGCTTGCAAGGCGCCATGGCTGGCGTCATTGAGCGCGCTGGCGGCCGGACTGAGTTGTGCGCCTTGGGCGGCTACAATCAGCGCGCCGTGGGCGCTGGTGGCGAGGCTCTCATGAGCAATAACGGCAACGGCGAAATCCATAAAAACCTCATCTGTAATAAAAAGTGGGCCGATGGATGCCCTGTGGAAGTTGCACAGAGGGCAGACACAGCCGAGTAGATGTCTGATAATCTGCGGCTAGTTTACTGGTCAGCCGACCTTTTGCCAGTGCCATCTCATGCACGGGCCGTCGCCGACCCTCATTATTTAAAGGATGCAGCTGTGATCATCCGGCGATACCTCAATTCGCAAGTGCTCGGTACCACGGTGGCGGTGGCAGGTCTGCTCACGGTGATCTTGATGAGCGGGCGCATCATTCAGTTTTTTGAACGCGCTGCCTCGGGCCGTATTTCGGTGGATTTGCTGGCGGCAGCGGTGTGGTATCGCATGCCCAGCTTTCTGGAGCTGATCTTGCCATTGGGCCTGTTTATGGGGCTGTTGTTGGCGTTAGGCCGCATGTATCTCGACAATGAAATGTCGGTGTTGGCCGCTTCCGGCGTTGGCCAGCGGCGCGTGCTGCGCTGGTTGTCGCCGTCGGTATTGTTGATCACGGTCGCCACCGCCATCATGTCATTGTGGCTGACCGCCATGGGCTATGCCGCCTCAGCGCAGCTCTATGCCGAGCAGGCGCAGCGCAGTACGTTCGACCTCATTCAGCCCGGACGCTTCCAGCAAGTCGGTGGGCGCATGCTCTACGCCGATATCAGCAATGATCGCGCGCAGCTGCAAGATGTCATCATGCTCGAATCAAAAAAAGATGCGCAGGGCGTGGAGCGGCAAATCATCATTCAGGCCGAGGCTGGCCAGCGCGTATACGACACCACGCTGCAAGGTCAGGCCATTGAGCTCAGTAATGGCTCGCGCTGGGATGTTCGGCCCGGCGATGGCGCCTATCAGCGCATGGATTTTCAGCGCTACCGCCTGCGCTACCGGCAGGCCGATGTCTCTGGCGAAAAAGTCGATAGCCCGCGCGCTACCGCCACGCTTTCCTTGTGGCCGCAACGTCACAATAACCCGATTGCTGCCGCTGAAATTGGCTGGCGCTGGTCGCTGGTGGTGCTTGTGCCCATCGTGTCATTGCTGGCATTGCCGTTGGCCAAGGTGAATCCGCGCCAAGGCCGTTATTTGAAGCTATTGCCGGCGGTGGTGCTGTATTTGAGCTATGTGGTGTTGTTGATCGCCACGCGCAATGCCGTTGAGAAGGGCCATGTTGGCAGTGCGGTCTACGCGGTGGTGCATGGGCTGTATTTGATGCTGGCGCTGCTGCTGTTTCGCATCGGCCGACCTCGCCGCGTGCCGCACCAGGCATTGGGCACATGAAGCGTTTAGCGCGCCACGTGAGTCTCACGGTACTACTCGCCATGCTCATGGTTCAGGTCATGCTTTTAGGGCTAGACCTGGTGTTCTCATTTATTGGTGAGCTCGATAACGTGCGTGGCGGTTACGGCGCCTGGCAAGCATTCCAGTACACGCTCTATGTGCTACCCAGCCACAGCTACGAAATTTTGCCGATGTCAGCGCTGATTGGTGCGCTGGTGGGCTTGGGCACACTGGCATCGAATTCTGAGCTGACTATTATGCGCGCCGCCGGTGTTAGCTTGGCGCGTATTGTGTGGTGGGTGGTGCGCGGCGCCTTGCTAGTGATCGCGCTGGGCATGGCCTTGGGCGAATACGTGGTGCCGATTACCGAGCAACGTGGCGATGCGCTGAAAGCGCGGGCCTTGGGTCAGGATTATCAGCCTGGGCGCATCACCGGGTATTGGCAGCGCGAGGGCGATGAGCTGATTAATATTCGCGTGGTCACGCCAGAGGGCGAGCTGCTGGGCGTGAGCCGCTACGGCTACAATGAGGCGGGCCGGCTAACACAGGCGGTGTTTGCCGCGCGCGGCGACTATGATGGCAAGGCGTGGCAGCTTCACGATGTGCGCGCCACCACGTATTTGCCCGATGCCAGTGCTGAGGTGAAAAGTCTCGAGCGCATGAACTGGTCAATTAATCTAACCCCTGAGTTTTTACGCGTGGCCGCGGCGCCACCGGAGCAATTAGGCTTGCTCGATCTGCATGCCTTTGCGCAGTACTTGAAGCGTCAAACGCTCGATGCCGGCAGCTACGACCTGCAATTTTGGAAGAAGTTACTGAGCCCGCTGGCGGTGTTATCGATGATGCTGGTGGCCTGTTCATTTATTTTTGGGCCATTGCGCTCGGTGACCTTGGGCTTTCGCATCATTACCGGTGTTTTGGTGGGCTTGGGCTTTCGCTATGTGCAAGAGGCCGCCGGTTTTGCCAGCCTGATTTACCATTCGCCGCCGTTAGTGGCGGTGATCATTCCCATTGTACTGACCATGGCATTAGGCAGTTTCGCCTTGTATCGAGCGCGCTAATGGCATTGCGTTGGCAACAATGGGCGGTGAGCGATATTGGCAGCCGCCGTGCTCAAAACGAAGATGCACTGGTGTTGCGCGATGACGCACAGCTGTGGGCGGTGATTGACGGCTTGGGCGGTCAAGTTGCCGGCACGGTGGCCAGTGCGGCATTGGCGCATGCCCTGGTGAATTTGCAACTTGCCAGCGGATTGTCCGATGCCTGCGATCAACTCGACGATGTCTTGCTCGCCGTACACGAGCAAATTCAGGGGTTTGCTCAAGCACAGCAGCCCGCGCGCTTGGTCGGTGCCACGCTCGGCGTATTGCGCGCCACGCCGGCTTGGTCGCTGTTTGTTTGGGTTGGCGATGTGCGCTTGTACCGTCTGCGCGCGGGTGAGTTGACGCAGCTCAGCACCGATCATCTTGATGATCAGGGCGATTTAACGCGGCTGCTGGGCAGCGCAGAATTATTGCCCGATGTCTTAGTGTTGCGCGCGCGCGCCGGCGATCGTTATTTGCTCTGCAGCGATGGCTTGCACGCACAGGTCGGCGATCAGCGTTTGCGCCATTGGTTAGGCCGTGAGCCGAATGTGGCCTTGCGCGAGCTGGTGGCTGAGGCGCTGGTCGCCGGTGGCCGCGATAACGCCAGTCTTGTGTTGCTGGAGGTTAGCGATGGCCGCGATTGATTTAGATGCCATTAATTTTGCTTTACGCGAATTGGTGCGCTTGCAACTGGCCGGTGAGCTCAGCGCTCAAGATGCGTGGCGCGAACGCCAGCAACTGCTCGATGCCGTGGAGGCGAATTGGCATGATGTGCCCGAGCAGCTTGGCGATGACTCCACCGCTATCGATGCGCCAGCCGATGCGCCATTGGCGGATACGTCAAGCGCGCGCTCGGTGTTCAGCCAAGTGGCAGCGTATCTGCACCAACAGCTGTGGCCGCGGCTGCGTGAGCGCGGCATGGTATGGGCGCTGCTGGGCCTGACCGTGGCGACGTGTGTGTATGTGGCGTCGCTGTAGCGCTAGCGCGACTTTTTGGCGGGTAGACGCAGCACTTCGGTATCACTCATCACATCGTGTAGGCAGCGGCCGTGGCTTAAGCCGGTCAATGGCAGCCAGCCCCAAATATAATTCACGGCAAAACCAAGCAGCACGCTAAAGCCGAAGGCTTTGCTGTTGGCGTCTTGCAGCACCCACGCCAACATGCCGCAGAGCGCGGGCAGTAGGCAGGCGGCAAGGAAACGTTTGAGCGCATCGGACCAACGCGGACGATGGCCATCGCGGCGAGTCAGTTCGAGGCGCCAGGTTTGCATGCCCAAGGTTTGCCCGCTGCGGGTCCAGCAGTAGCCATAAAAGCCGAAGGTAATGAGCACGCTGGCGGGAAATTGCAGGCCGTAGCGAATATCGGCTGAGAGCAGTTCGACTTCCTGCGCAGTGGCGGCGCTGCCGCTGGTGAATAGGGCAATTAAGATGACATTGAGCACGGCGAGCAGCGCGATCACCAGCAGGCCATCGTAGATCAGGCACATCAAGCGCACGCTAATGCCGGCGCGTGGAAATTCGCTTGAATTACTAGCCACTGGGGTGGGCGATTTTTTTTGGCGCTGTTTGCTTTGAAAGGTCGAGGACTTACGGCTCATGAATGATCCTGTCGTGGGCACTTAAGGGCTTAAACAGACAAGAATCTAAGCATCGCGGAGCAAGGTCAAGTGGTGCCGAGGAAGGGAATCGAACCCTTACGATGTCTCCACCGGCGGATTTTGAGTCCGCTGCGTCTACCAGTTCCGCCACCTCGGCTTGAACTTGCTGCGTTGCGAGGCGCGATTATAGCGATGCATCACGCAGCGTCAAGCCAAGACTGCTATACTGCGCCACCTTTTTTACGACGCTTTCCGCATGCAACGCCGCGATTTTCATTTTGACCTGCCCGACGCGCTCATTGCCCGCTATCCCTTGCCCGAGCGCAGTGCCTCGCGGCTGCTGTGCTTAAACAGCCGCGATGGCCGCGTCACGCATCGCCAATTCCGCGAACTGCCCGGTCTGATTGCGCCCGGTGATTTGTTGGTGTTTAACCAGTCGCGGGTCATGCCGGCGCGTTTGTTTGCGCAAAAAGCCAGCGGCGGTCAGGTCGAGATACTCATTGAGCGCCTGCCCACAGCGACTACGGCGCTGACGCATGTGCGCGCTAGCAAGTCGCCGAAGCCGGGCAGCACGTTAGTGTTGAGTGATGGCACGGTGGTGCGCATGGCGGCGCGTGCCGAGGCCTTGTTTGTGCTGGAGGCCGATGAGCCGTGGGCGGGCATCATGGCGCGTATCGGCGAGATGCCTCTGCCGCCGTACTTTCAGCGCGAGGCCGAGGCCAGCGATGACGAGCGTTATCAGACCGTTTACGCCCGTGACGAGGGCTCGGTGGCGGCGCCCACGGCAGGTTTGCATTTCGATGCTGGTGTGATGGCGGCTCTAGACGCGCGCGGCATTGAGACGGCGTTTGTCACGCTGCATGTTGGCGCCGGCACGTTTCAGCCGGTGCGCGCCGATGCGCTCGAAGATCACATCATGCACGCCGAATGGCTGACCGTGAGCGCCGAGGTGGTGGCTGCTGTGCAGGCCACGCGAGCGCGCGGTGGTCGCGTCATTGCGGTTGGTACGACTAGCGTGCGGGCTTTGGAGTCGATGGCGTGGGCTAGTCGTGGTATTGATCCAGAGCAATGGCGAGTCGGGCAGAGCCAGCAAAGCGACAATCAGCCACAGCCGGCAAGCGTGCACCCCGCGACTGACAAAGCCGCGGTGGCTGCGCAGCTGCACGAGTTTGCTGGCGACACGCGGCTATTCATCACGCCCGGCTACGCGTGGCAAATCGTCGATGCCATGGTCACCAACTTTCATCTACCCGAATCCACCTTGCTCATGCTGGTCTCCGCCATGGCCGGCCGCGAGGCGGTGCTGGCGGCTTACGCTGAGGCCATCGCGCAACACTACCGCTTTTTCAGCTACGGCGATGCCATGTGGGTCACTGGCCCCGATTGGCAAGCCGAGCCATCCGCTACGTCCTCAGCGCCGCACGCCGCGGCGATACATCGAGACTCGCTATGAAATTCACGCTACACGCCACCGATGGCAAAGCTCGTCGCGGCACGCTCACATTCGACCGCGGCACGGTGGAGACGCCGGCGTTTATGCCAGTCGGCACCTATGGCACGGTCAAAGGCATGCTGCCGCGCGACATCCATGCCATTGGCGCCGAGATCATCCTCGGCAATACCTTTCACCTGTGGCTGCGCCCCGGCACCGAGATCATTAAAGCTCACGGTGATTTGCACGATTTCACGCAATGGCAAGGTCCCATCCTCACCGATTCGGGCGGCTTCCAAGTGTTTAGCTTGGGCAAACTCCGAAAAATCACCGAGGAGGGCGTACGCTTTCAGTCGCCGGTCGATGGCAGCAAAGTCTTTTTAAGCCCCGAAGAAAGCATGCGCATTCAGCGTGATCTTGGCTCCGACGTGGTGATGATCTTCGATGAGTGCACGCCGTATCCGGCCACGCATATAGAGGCCGATAAGTCACTTGAGCTGTCGCTGCGCTGGGCCAAACGCTCGAAAGATGCCCACGGCGACAACCCCAATGCGTTGTTTGGCATTGTCCAAGGCGGCATGTATGAAGACTTGCGCCTGAAGTCGCTGGCCGGTCTTGAGCAGATCGATTTCGATGGCTATGCCATTGGTGGCTTGTCGGTGGGCGAGCCAAAAGAAGACATGATTCGCATCCTCGACTTTTTGCCAGAGCATCTGCCTGCGCACAAGCCACGCTACGTGATGGGCGTTGGCAAGCCCGAAGATCTGGTCGAGGGCGTGCGCCGCGGCATCGACATGTTTGACTGCGTGATGCCCACGCGTAACGCCCGCAATGGCCATTATTTTGTTAGCAATGGCATCGTGCGTATTCGCAATAGTCAGTACAAAACCGACACCGGCCCGCTCGATGCCGAGTGCGATTGCCAAGCCTGTACCGGCTTTTCGCGTGCCTATTTGCATCACCTCGACAAGTGCGGCGAGATGCTCGGCGCACAACTCGGTACCATTCATAATTTGCGCTATTACCAACGCCTCATGGCGGGTTTGCGTGAGGCCATTGAACAAGGTAGATTGCAGGCCTTCGTCGATGACTTCTACGCCCGTCGTGACCTACCAACACCCCCGCTAACTGTGGATATTTCGGAGTAATATCAATGAGTTTCTTTATTTCTGACGCGCTTGCTGAAGGCGGTACTGCTGCCGCTGGAGCTCCCTCAGCGACTGGCCAAATCGTCATGTTGCTGGGCTTTTTGCTGATCTTTTATTTCCTCTTATGGCGCCCTCAAGCAAAACGTCAAAAAGAAGCCAAAAACTTAGTGGAAAGTTTAAACAAAGGCGATGAAGTCGTGTTCGCCGGTGGCCTACTCGGTCGCATCACTAAACTCGAAGGCGACTTCGCCGTGGTTGCCCTCAACGACACCACCGAAGTGAAAATTCAAAAAGCCTCGGTCATTGCTAATTTGCCCAAAGGCACGCTGAAAAGCCTTTAATCCTCACCACCCCCGACCCGCTCGGGGGTGTTTATTTGCACAGGTGTTCGCATGCGTTTCCCCGCTTGGAAATATGTCCTGATTGTCTTTGTTATTGCCATTTCTGTGCTGTATTCATTGCCCAATCTTTACCCCGATGAGCCGGCACTGCAGGTGTCTGGCGCCAAGGCGGCAACGCCCATTGATGCGGAGCTATTGCAGCGCGCTGCGTTTGCTTTAGATCAGGCAAACATGCCGCACCATGGCGATGAGGTGCAAGCCAAAGGTATTTTATTGCGTCTAAAAACCCCCGAACAGCAAGTCCAAGCACAGGCGATCTTGCGCCGTGCCTTGGGCGAGAATTATGTGGTGGCGTTGAATTTAGCGCCGACCACGCCAGACTGGTTATCAGCCATTGCCGCCAAGCCTGTGAAGCTCGGTTTGGATTTGCGCGGTGGTGTGCATTTCAAGCTTGAAGTTGACGTTGAAAAAGCCCTAGAGCAGCGTCAAGAAGGCTATGCCAGCGATATTCGCAAACAGTTTCGCGAAGCCCGCGTGGCGTATCGCGGCGTCACCGAGTTGCCCGGTGGCCAACTAGAGGTGCGTTTTGCTGATGATGCCGCGCGTCAAGCCGGCCTAGATCTGCTGCGTGCTCAGTTTGCCGACCTCACCGCCGAAGCCATCAGTGGTGCCGAGGGCCCGAGCCTGCGCTTGGATTACACGCCGGCAAAGCGCAACGAAATTATCGACTACGCGGTGGGTCAAAACTTAACCACTTTGCGCAATCGTATCAATGAGCTGGGCGTATCTGAGCCGGTCATTCAGCGCCAAGGCAGCAGCCGTATTGTCGTGGAGCTGCCGGGTTTACAAGATACTGCTGAGGCCAAGCGTATTTTGGGCCGTACCGCCAGTTTGGAGTTCCGCTTCACCAGCCAAGAGGCCGACTCCGGCTTTAGTACGCCCATTGGCACCGAGCGCTTTGAGCGTTCGCAAGGCGGCAATGTACTGCTCGAGAAACGCAAGATCGTGACCGGCGAGCGTGTCACCAACGCACAGTCGAGCTTCGATGAATTCTCGCGCCCGCAGGTCAACATCAACCTCGATACCCGCGGTGGTCGCCTGATGGCCGATGCCACGCGCGATAACGTGGGCCGTCAAATGGCCGTGCTGTTTGTCGAAAACAAGCAGCGCATTCGCTTTGAAACCGATGCCAATGGCAAGTCGGTAGAGATTCGTGACCCCTATATTGAGCGCCGTGTCATTAACGTCGCCACCGTGCAGTCCATGCTCGGCTCGCAATTCCGCATCACCGGCCTGGATTCCCCGGCGGAGTCACAAGAGCTAGCGTTGCTGCTGCGTGCCGGTGCATTGGCCGCGCCCATGTATTTTGTCGAAGAGCGTACCGTGGGCCCAAGCTTAGGCCAGGAAAACATCGACAAAGGCCTGCTCTCGGTACAAATCGGTTTGCTCTTGGTCGCCTTGGTGATGCTCGTGGTCTACAAAGGCTTTGGCTTGATCGCCAACATTGCGGTGTTATTAAACTTGGCTGTGCTGATGGCGGTGATGGGTGCGCTCGGCGCCGCCTTGTCATTGCCGGGTATTGCCGGCATCGTGCTCACCATCGGCATGGCGGTCGATGCCAACGTGCTGATCTGCGAGCGCATCCGCGAAGAGTTACGCAATGGCATGAGCCCCATGGCCTCCATTGTCGCCGGCTATGATCGCGCCTGGGGCACCATTCTTGATGCCAACTTAACCACGCTGATTGTCGCGGTGATTTTGTTTGCCATTGGCACCGGGCCTATCAAAGGCTTCGCCATCACGCTGGCCATTGGCATCCTCACCTCCATGTTTACCGCCATCACCGTGACACGTGCCATTGTGCAAGTTGTCTATGGTGGTCGCCGTATTAACAAAATCAGTATTTAAGAGGCAGTCATGAGCGACGTTCATATTATCCGTTTCATGCGTTTTCGCCGCGCCATGGCTTATGTGTCTGGCGCGGTAGTGATCATCGGCCTGGTGTCGTTGTTTACCCAAGGCCTCAACCTAGGCCTCGACTTTACTGGCGGTACCGCCATTGAGCTGCGCTTCGAGCAGGCGGCACATCAATCTGAAGTGAGCGAAGCCCTTGAGAAAGCTGGTATCAATGACGCCGTGGTGCAGTATCTCGGTGGTGCCAACACTATCCAGGTGCGTCTGCCACCACAGCCCGGCGAGGCCACGATTGTGGGTCAACGCATTGCTGAAGCGGTATCTACGCCAGGCAATACGGCCGTGGTGCAGCAGATCGACAGCGTCGGCTCGCAAGTTGGCGATGAGCAATACACGCAATCGGTGATCGCCATCACCTTAGCGCTCGGCCTGATGATGCTGTACGTGGCCATTCGCTACCGCTTTAAATTCGCCGTGGGCGCGGTTATCTCGCTGTTTCACGACGTGATTTTTACGGTGGGCGTGTTTTCACTGTTTCAGTTGCCCTTTGACCTCACGGTGCTGGCGGCGGTGTTGGCGCTCATCGGCTACTCGCTGAATGACACCATTGTGGTGTTTGACCGTGTGCGCGAAAACTTCCGCAAGCTGCGCAAAGCCGATCCAACTGAGATCGTTGATATCTCGCTGACCGAGACCTTACGACGCACGATCATGACGGTGGCAACGGTGATTGTGGTGGTGCTGGCCATGCTCATTGCCGGTGGCTCGGCGTTGCATTGGTTTTCGGTGGCGCTGCTGGTTGGCTTGTTTGCCGGTACGTATTCATCGATTTACATTGCTTCGGCCTATGCTTTAGCGATGGGTCTATCGAAAGAAGACTTTATTATTGAAGTGAAAAAAGCCGAAGACGATCTGCCGTAGTGGCAGTCAGGAGCCCGCGATGATCACTGTTCACCATTTGGAACATTCGCGGTCACAGCGGGTGCTGTGGTTGCTCGAAGAGCTGGGTCTGCCATACCAGGTCGTGCGTTACGCGCGCGATCCGCAGACCATGCTCGCGCCGGCGGCGCTGCGTGCGATTCATCCGCTCGGCAAATCACCGATCATCACCGATGGTGATGTGGTGGTGGCGGAGTCGGGCGCCATCGTGGAATATCTTGTGGAAACCTACGGTGAAGGCGCTTTGCAGCCAGCAGTTGGTACGCCAGAGCGTCTGCGCTACCGCTATTGGTTGCATTACGCTGAAGGCTCAGCCATGCCGCCGCTGCTCTTAAAGCTGGTGTTTAGCCGTTTGGCGCAGGCGAAAATGCCGTGGCTGGTGCGGCCCATTGCGCGAAAAATTAGCGAAGGCGCACAGAAAAACTTCATTGATCCGCAACTCAAGCAGCACTTGGCCTTTATGGAGGCTGAAATGGTGGGTCGCACGTGGCTCTGTGGTGAAGACTTTAGTGCCGCTGATGTGCAAATGAGCTTTCCCCTAGAGGCGGCGAGTGCACGCGGTGGCTTAGATGCATCCTACCCGCAGCTCTCGGCGTTGCTGGAGCGCATGCACGCGCGTCCCGCTTATCGGAAAGCCTTGGCGCAAGGTGGCCCCTATGAGTTGATGCGCTAGCTCAGTCATGTAGACTGCTTGTGCTATTAAATCTTAGGAGCATCAAGAATGAATGTTAAATTTGCCGCTGCACTATCGCTCGCTTTAGGCGCTGCTCTGTTGACCGGTTGCGAAAAAAAACCAGAAACTGCCATGGACAATGCAGCTGAAGCGGTGGGTGATGCCACTGATACGCGTGAAAACGAAGGCATGAAAGATGCCATGGAAGACATGAAAGATGCCGCTGCTGATGCAGGCGACGCTATGGGCGATGCTGCTGAAGACGCGGGTGAGGCCATGAGTGATGCGGCTTCTGATGCCAAAGACTCGATGAACGACATGATGAACGGCGACAAATAATCGCTTGTAATGTGTCAAAAACCCGGCTTCGGCTGGGTTTTTTTTATGCAGCGACGGTTTATCTAGACAAAACACATACAAAACTTGGCGCCGCTTGCCTTGTATTTGATTAAATAATCGCCAACCATGACTGCCTGACAATCATGAGACAGGTCATGAAGCGACTTTTTTTGGCCACGGCAGTGGCGGCATCGCCATTACACGCGGGCGAATTAAAGCCAATTCTCACCCTGAAAAATCTCTTTAAAGAAGTGCCTGCCAAGCTCGGCTTGATGACCAAGCAAGAGCGCCTGCTGCAGAGTGAATACGACCGCCTTGAGGGCAGTGTGAAAAGCCCCGATGCCGGCATGGCGCTGGTCTCTAGCGAGCGCGACATGGACACACGCTTTTGCCAGCTCGGCGATTGCACCTCGGGCAATGCCTTTCGCATGCGCCAAGACCGCACTGGCTTGGCCTGGAACTTACCCGTGAACACCGATTTCCGCGTGGCCGCTAAGGCGGAATGGGTGCGCTACGAGACCTATTCGCCGAGTCAGCGCAGCAGTGAAGGCCTGTTTGGCATGGGCGTTGGGATCGATAGCAGCTGGCGCTTGAGCAGTGCCATCTCTGCGTATGCTAGTGCTGGCGTGTTGCAGCTGGAGTCGCGCTCGGGCATGGAAGGGCTGCTGGGCTTGAGCACACAGCTCGATAAAACCAAGCTGTTTGTTGAGGCCACGTGGATGCAAATGAATGCATCAAACCGAACGGAAACTAGCGTGGACTCCAACAATCTGCGGGTGGGTATTTCGCGGGCTTTTTCTGGGCTCTAAAGCATTCGTTGGGCATAAAAAAGCCGCGGTGTTAGCGCGGCTGTTTGTTTTAGCCTTTTAAGCTGGCCGGCACATGCGGTGCCAACGCGGTGAGCAAGCCTTTAAACACCTTCGGATTGCCGGCAACAATATTGCCGCTGGCCAAGTAGCTGTGGCCGCCAGCAAAGTCAGATACCAAGCCGCCGGCCTCACGAATAATTAGCTCGCCAGCAGCGATATCCCAGGGCGCTAAGCCAAATTCAAAGAAGCCATCTAAGCGACCGGCCGCGACATAGGCGAGGTCGAGCGATGCGGCACCGGCACGGCGCAGGCCGGCGGTTTGGCTCGCGATGGCCTTGAACATATTGAGGTAGCCATCCATCGCGTGCATTTGATCGGGGCGGAAAGGGAAGCCGGTGCCAATCAACGCACCCTCTAAGCCGCGACGGTCGGAGACGCGCAAGCGGCGGCCGTTCATGGTGGCGCCGCGGCCACGACTGGCGGAGAAGGCTTCGCGCTTGAGCGGGTCGAGCACCACCGCGTGTTCGGTGACGCCTTTGTATTGCACGGCAATGGAGATCGCGTATTGCGGAAAGCCGTGGATGAAATTCGTGGTGCCATCGAGCGGATCGATAATCCACAGCCAGTCCGCGCCTTCACCTTTGCCGGCCGTGCGCCCTGACTCTTCGGCTTGAATGCCGTGGCCCGGATACGTCTTTTTCACGAAATCGATGATGGCGCGCTCAGCGGCGGTATCGACTTGCGTGACGTAGTCGTTCAAGCCTTTCGCTTCAACATCAACTAAATCTAAACGGTCGGCGGCTTTCGCGATAATATCGGCGGCCAAGTTGGCGGCGCGAAGCGCCATCGTCAGCATGGGTTGCATGTAGCGGACTCTGTATAAAGAACGTGGGATGCAGCTAGTGTAACATAGGCCGCCTTATGAATATCTCTACTCGTATTATCCTTGTGCACACTTCCTTGCCGGCGAATATCGGCTCGGCAGCGCGTGCCATGAAAACCATGGGCCTCACCGATCTGGTGCTGGTCTGCCCGAAGCATTTCCCGCATGCCGATGCCACCTCGTTGGCCTCGGGCGCCTCCGACATTCTCGCCAATGCGCGCGTGGTCGCGACACTGGCCGACGCCATCGCCGATTGCGAAGTCGTGCTCGGCACCAGCGCCCGCAATCGCACCATTAACATCGCGCAAATCGATGCCCGTGAAGCCGGCCAAATGGCTCAGCAATACGGCGCCAATGGGGCCAAGCTCGCCTTTGTCTTTGGTCGCGAAGATCGCGGTTTAACCAATGATGAGCTGCAGCTTTGCCATGGCCATGTATTCATCCCCACCAATGAAGTCTATGGTGTGCTCAATGTAGCCTCGGCTGTGCAAGTGCTGAGCTACGAGACGCGCATGGCGCATTTGTTGGCAAGTGAGGCGCCGGTGACCACGGCGGCATCGGCCGCTGAGCCGGAGCGTATGCCCATCACGCTAGTGCCTTGGGATGAAGAGCTGATTCCCGGCGAGGACATGGCGCAATTTTATACGCATTTGGAGCAAGCCTTGGTCGCCGCCGAGTTTTTGGATCCCGCGAACCCACGGCAAATTCTCACGCGACTGCGGCGTTTGTTTGGCCGCACCCGCCTAGACCGGCCGGAGTACAATTTATTGCGCGGATTTTTCAAGCGGGTGATTGCGCTCAGTGCCGATGCGCCGCGTCGAGCGGCCGCGCCATCACCCGCCATTGCAGCACGCGCTGAGCAGGAGCGCCCATGAGTGAGCCTATGAATACAAAGACCCGCGAAGGCCTATTTTGCCGTATCCGTGAAGACATCGACTCGGTGTTTGATCGTGACCCGGCGGCGCGCACACGGCTTGAAGTCTTTCTAAATTACCCCGGCCTGCATGCGGCGCTGGCGCATCGTTGGGCGCATCGACTTTGGCACGCCAACTGGAAAGGCTTGGCGCGTTTTATCTCGACCTTGTCGCGGTTTTGGACAGGCATCGAGATTCATCCGGGCGCGAAAATTGGTCGACGCTTTTTTATTGATCACGGCATGGGGGTGGTCATTGGCGAGACCGCCGAAATTGGCGATGACGTCACGCTGTATCATGGCGTTACGCTCGGCGGCACGTCGTGGGATGGTGGCAAGCGTCATCCCACCTTAGAAGATGGCGTCGTGGTTGGCGCCGGCGCGCAAGTGCTGGGGCCGATCACCATTGGTCGTGGCGCGAAGGTGGGCTCCAATGCCGTGGTGGTGAAAGCCGTGCCAGCCGAGGCCACCGTGGTCGGTCCGGCGGCGCGTATCATCTTGCCGGCGGCTTGCAAAGATGCGCAAGAGCAAGCGCGGCGCGACTTTGCCGAGCGCATTGGCTTCCCGGCTTATGCCGCACAGCCGGATTTGCCCGACCCGGTATTGGCCGCTATGCGCGATTTGCTCGACCACATGCAAGCGGCGGAAGCGCGCATGGATAGAATGTGCGCCGACTTGCGTGAAGCCGGCATTGAAGTCTGCAATAAACGCGCCGGTGCCATTCGTGCGGAAACGCTGGCAACGGTGCAGGAAGATGAAAGCGGGCGTGGATAGTCGGCAAATTATACCGTTGGCTACTGGCATTTCGGCTGCGCACTGCCTACAATCCCGACCGCTTTACTCGGATAAATAGTTGACTAAACCACTCGGGATTAATACCCTAGTAAAACACTAGGAATTAGTCGGAGCCACTGCGATGCGCTTAACCACCAAAGGCCGCTATGCCGTGACCGCTATGCTGGACTTGGCGCTCAATGCCCAACACGGCCCAGTCAACCTCAACGACATCTCTGATCGTCAGTCGATTTCAGTGTCGTATTTGGAGCAGCTGTTTGCCAAATTGCGCAAAAGTGCTTTGGTACTCAGCGTGCGTGGCCCTGGGGGTGGTTACCAACTCGCGCGTGCCGCCGACGGTATTTATGTGGCGCAGATCATCGATGCCGTGGATGAGTCGGTCGACGCCACACGCTGCGGTGGTCAAGGCGATTGTCAGCAGGGCGCCACCTGTCTTACTCATGAATTGTGGACAGACCTGAGCCAACAGATTCATCATTTTCTCGACAACATCAGTCTGCAAGCCTTGGTAGCGCGCCGTGAAGTTCAAGCGGTGTCGATTCGCCAAAGTGAGCAGCAGCGTTTACGCCACGATGGCCTAGCGCCCGATACGCATTTAGCAACGGCTTAAGCCATTGCCACCGACACAGAGGTTTATATGAAGCGTCCGATCTATCTCGATTACTCCTCCACCACGCCGGTCGATCCGCGCGTTGCTGAGGCCATGATGGACTGCTTACGATTGGAGGGTAACTTCGGTAATCCTGCCTCGCGTTCGCATATGTATGGTTGGCAGGCCGAAGAAGCGGTAGAAGCGGCGCGAGGCCACGTTGCGGCCTTGGTGCAAGCCGATCCACGCGAGATCGTCTGGACCTCCGGCGCTACCGAGTCTAATAACCTGGCCATTAAAGGCGTGGCAGGTTTTTACGGCAAAAAGGGCAAGCACATTGTGACCTCGAAAATCGAGCACAAAGCCGTGCTTGATGCCTGCCGTCAGCTCGAACGCGAAGGCTTTGAGATCACCTATTTAGACCCCGAAGCGGGCAGCGGCTTAATCCAGCCAGCCATGGTCGAAGCGGCCTTGCGTGATGACACAATTCTGGTTTCGTTGATGCATGTTAATAACGAGATTGGCACCATCACCGATATCGCCGCCATTGGCGAAATCACGCGAGCGCGCGGCATTTTATTGCATGTTGATGCCGCGCAATCGACCGGCAAGATCGACATTGATCTGAACGCCATGAAAGTCGATTTAATGAGCTTTTGTGCGCACAAAACCTATGGCCCGAAAGGCGTTGGTGCGCTGTATGTGCGCCGCAAGCCGCGCGTGCGTTTAGAAGCACAAATTCATGGCGGCGGTCATGAGCGCGGCATGCGCTCAGGCACGCTGGCCACGCATCAATTAGTGGGCATGGGTGAAGCCTTCCGCCTAGCACACGAAGAGATGAACGCCGAGCAAGACCGCCTGCGTGGCTTGCGCGATCGCCTGTGGGCCGGCCTGCAAGGCTTGGAGCAAGTTTTTGTCAATGGCTCGCTGGAACAGCGCATTGCCGGCAACTTAAACGTCAGCTTCAATTTTGTTGAAGGTGAGTCGCTGATCATGGCGCTGAAAGACATGGCGGTATCGTCTGGCTCGGCCTGTACATCGGCTAGCCTTGAGCCATCTTATGTGTTGCGTGCGCTAGGCCTCAGCGATGAGCTCGCACACAGCTCGATTCGATTTACCATGGGGCGTTTTACTACTGAGGATGACATCGACTTTGTCATTGAGCAGTCCCGTGCGGCGGTCAACCGCCTGCGCGATTTATCGCCCTTGTGGGATATGTATAAAGACGGCATCGACCTATCCACCGTGCAGTGGGCAGCACACTAACTCTGCCCAGCAGACCAGGAGAACTATCATGGCCTATAGCGAAAAAGTCATCGACCATTACGAAAATCCGCGCAACGTGGGCAAGCTTGAAAAAGGCGATGCTGATGTCGGTACCGGCATGGTTGGCGCGCCGGCCTGCGGCGATGTCATGCAGCTGCAAATCAAGGTCAACGCTGCTGGCGTGATCGAAGATGCTAAGTTCAAAACCTACGGCTGTGGCTCGGCCATTGCCTCGAGCTCGCTGGTCACCGAATGGGTGAAAGGCAAGAGCTTGGATGAAGCCGCCGGCATCAAAAACACGCAAATTGCCGAAGAGTTGGCGCTGCCGCCAGTGAAAATTCACTGCTCGGTGTTGGCGGAAGATGCCATTAAAGCCGCCGTGGCTGACTACCGCAAAAAGCACGGCGCCTAAGATGGCGATTAGTCTCAGTGAGCCAGCCGCTCGCCATATTGCTGCGTGCCTCGCCGGGCGCAGCAAGGGCGAGGGCGTGCGTGTGGGCATTAAAACCTCAGGCTGCTCAGGCTTGGCCTATGTGCTCGAATTTGTCGATACCATTGCGCCGGAAGACCAAGTCTTTGAGTCGCATGGCATCAAAGTCATTGTTGACCCGAAAAGCTTGGCCTACCTAGACGGCACGCAAATGGACTTTGTTAAAGAAGGCCTCAATGAGGGCTTTAAGTTCACCAATCCCAATCAAAAAGGCGAGTGTGGCTGCGGCGAGTCGTTTACGGTCTAAGCCGCGCTGAGCCCGTTGATGGAGTCGCGTGTGGACAGCAGTGAAAACTACTTTGCCTTGTTTGGCTTGCCCGTGGCCTATGGCCTCGATGTGCAGGCGCTAGGTCCGTTGTGGCGCCAGCTGCAACAGCAGCATCACCCCGATCGTTTCAGTCACGATGCCAGTGCGCAAGCGCAGGCCGAGCTGCTGTCATCCCGCATTAATGCCGCGCATGAGACGCTGCGTGATCCGGTGCGGCGCGCGCGCTACCTGCTTGAACTGGCTGGACACGGCATCGATAACGAAAGCACGACGGTATCCGATACCGATTTTCTCATGGCGCAAATGGATCTGCGTGAGCAGCTCGACGATGCCGAGAGCATTGAGGGGCTTGATGGCCTGCGCGATGAAGTGGGCCAATGGCAGGCGAGTTTGCAGCGCGAATTTGCCATTGATTATGCCGAGCCCGACTGGCCAGAAGCACAAGATACCGTGCGTAAAATGCAATTCATGCAGCGTTTATTGAGCGAGATCGATCGCCATATTGAGCGCCTCGAAGACGAACAGGATCTCTAGTCATGGCTTTGTTGCAAATCGCCGAACCCGGCCAGGCGCAGGCGCCGCATCAGCATCGCCTGGCGATAGGCATTGATTTAGGCACCACGCACTCCTTAGTCGCCACTGTGCAGAGCGGCTTGCCACGCGTTTTGCCCGATGCCACCGGACAGGTGCTACTGCCCTCGGTGGTGCATTACGGCGCTGAGGTCAGCGTGGGAGCCAATGCACTGGCGCGCGGTGCCAATGATGCCATTAACACCTTGTCATCGGTGAAGCGCTTTATGGGTCGCGGTGCCAACGCCGCGCATCAACTCGGCGACCAGCTGCTCTACAATATCGTCACCCACGATAACGGCGTGCCGTATTTCCAAACCGCTGCTGGCGAGCGCAGTCCGGTCGAGGCATCTAGCGAAATTTTGAAAGCCTTGCGTGTGCGCGCTGAGGCGGTCATGGGCGGTGAACTGGCGGGCGCGGTGATTACCGTGCCAGCGTATTTTGACGAAGCCCAGCGGCAAGCCACCAAAGATGCTGCGCGCCTCGCTGGCCTAGAGGTTTTACGCCTGCTCAATGAGCCCACGGCGGCTGCCGTCGCCTATGGCCTTGATCGCGAAGCCGAGGGTGTGCACGCCATTTATGATTTGGGCGGCGGCACCTTCGATATTTCCATTTTACGCTTACACAAAGGCGTATTTGAGGTGCTGGCCACCGGCGGTGATTCGGCGCTCGGCGGTGATGATTTCGACCACGCCATCGCGCAATGGCTGATGCAGCAAGCACAGATTAGCCAGCCCGATGCCGATGCCCAGCGCCGCCTACTGACCACCGCGCGCAAGGTCAAAGAAGCACTGACTGAGCGCGATTCGGTGAGCTTAAACCTCGCCAAAGGCACCGGTGGTGCGCCGGCGGATTGGCAGGGCACACTCACGCGCGCCGACTTTGAGGCGCTCATTGCCCCAATGGTCGATCGCACTTTGAAAGCTTGCCGCCGCGCCCTGCGTGATGCCGGGTTGAAACCGGCAGACTTGAGTGAGGCCGTATTGGTGGGCGGATCCACGCGTGTGCCCTTGGTGCGCGAGCGCGTAGCCGAGTTTTTTGGTAAGCCGGCGCTGGCGCATCTTGATCCCGATCAGGTTGTGGCCATTGGGGCAGCCGTGCAGGCTGATGTGCTGGTTGGCAATAAGCCCGACAGCGACTTGCTCTTGCTCGATGTGATCCCGCTGTCGCTGGGCCTTGAGACCTATGGCGGTCTGGTGGAAAAAATCGTGCCGCGCAATACGCCGATTCCGGTCACTCGCGGGCAAGAGTTCACCACCTTCAAAGATGGCCAAACCGCAATGAGCCTGCATGTGCTGCAAGGCGAGCGCGAGCTCGTGGCCGATTGCCGCTCATTGGCGCGTTTTGAGCTGCGCGGCATTCCGGCCATGGTTGCCGGTGCCGCGCGTATTGTCGTGACCTTTCAAGTCGATGCCGATGGCCTGCTCAGTGTCAGCGCCATGGAAACCACCTCTGGCGTGCGCGCCGATATCGTCGTGAAGCCTTCCTGGGGCTTGGCCGATGACGACATTTTGCGGCTTTTAAAAGAGTCGCAAACCCACGCGACTGAGGACATGCGCGCGCGCAGCCTACACGAGGCGAAAGCCGAGGCCGAGCGCTTGTGGTTAGCCACCGACGCCGCTCTCGCCAGCGATGGCCATTTGCTCAGCAGTACCGAGCGCCAAACACTCAATGACCAGCTCGCCGCCCTCAAAGCACTGGCCGCAGGCGATGATAGCGATGCCATCACCGCCGCCACCGAGGCGCTCAATGCCGCCAGCGAAGATTTCGCTGCACGGCGCATGGACGCTGGCATCCAATCGGCCTTTACCGGCAAAACCCTGACTCAAATCGAGGAGAAATAATATGCCGCAGATCATCATTCTGCCGCATCACGAGGTCTGCCCAGACGGGGCAGTGATCGAGGCCAACACCGGCGAGACCGTCTGTGATGCAGCCTTGCGCCATGGCATTAGCATTGAGCATGCCTGCGAAAAATCCTGCGCTTGCACGACCTGCCATGTGGTGGTGCGCGAAGGTTTTGATTCGCTTGGCGAGCTCGATGAACTCGAAGAGGATATGCTCGATAAAGCCTGGGGCTTAGAGGCGGAGTCGCGTTTGTCGTGTCAGGCGGTGGTCGCCGACGACGACTTAGTGGTGGAAATCCCGCGCTACACACTCAATCACGCATCGGAACAACACTGATGAAATGGACTGATACCTTAGATATTGCCATTGCGCTTTGTGATGCTCATCCCGACACAGATCCGCTCACCGTGCGCTTCACCGACCTACGCCAATGGGTCATGGACCTGTCCGAGTTTAACGATGACCCGGCGCGTTGTGGCGAAAAAGTCCTCGAAGCTATTCAAATGGCGTGGATAGACGAAGTGTAAGTGCGTATAATTTGCGCCCATTGACTGGCATTGGGCCAGCGCAACTATTTTTTGGAGTGCCTCATGGCGATCGAACGTACCCTGTCTATCATTAAGCCCGATGCCGTTGGTAAAAATGCCATTGGCGCTATTTTCAGCCGCTTTGAAGCTGCTGGCTTGACCATTGTGGCTACCAAAATGAAGCACCTGTCGCAAGCCGAAGCCGAAGGCTTTTACGCTGAGCACCGCGAGCGCGGCTTCTTCAACGACCTGGTTGCCTTCATGACCTCCGGTCCGGTGGTGGTGAGCGCGTTGCAAGGCGAAAACGCCGTGTTGGCACACCGCGATATCCTCGGCGCCACCAATCCAAAAGATGCCGCACCGGGCACCATCCGCGCTGACTTCGCGGTGAGCATCGATGAAAACGCCGCCCACGGTTCCGACTCCACCACCTCGGCTGCCCGTGAAATCGGCTATTTCTTCAGTGAATTAGAAGTTTTCGCACGCACGCGCTAAGCGGTGTAAGCTCATGGTCTGATACAGCCCATGCGCTTTGATGCGACGAAGCGATTGCCGCTAAAGTCGCCGTGACAGGCCGCAGCATTTCGGTGCCGCGGCCTTCGCATAAGCAAAGCCTGTGCTTTGTGCTACGACATAACTGGTGTAATAACCCGTCGAGAAATGACATGACCGATACGCCGCCTAAGCAAAACCTGCTGGGCTTGAGCCGCCAAGAAATGGAAGACTTTTTCGCCACCATTGGCGAGAAAAAGTTTCGTGCCGGTCAAGTCATGAAGTGGATTCATCAGCAAGGCGTTAGCGACTTTGCTGAGATGACCAACCTCGCAAAAAGTCTGCGCGCCAAGCTCGAACAGTTCGCCGAAGTGCGCCCGCCGGAAGTCACCTACAAGCATTTTTCTGCCGATGGCACGCGCAAGTGGATCATCAAAGTCGGCGACAACGCCATGGTCGAGGCGGTGCTCATCCCCGATGGCGAACGCAAAACCCTGTGTGTGTCCTCGCAAGTCGGCTGTGCGCTCGACTGCAGCTTTTGCTCGACCGGCAAGCAAGGTTTTATGCGCGACTTGAGCGCCTCAGAAATCATTGGCCAAGTCTGGATCGCCAACCGCTCGTATTTAGACGAGGGCGAGTTTTCCGGACGCAATTCCGAGGGCGAACTGACCCGCACCCGCGCCATCACCAACGTAGTGATGATGGGCATGGGCGAGCCGCTGCTCAATCTCGACGCGGTGATTCCCGCGATGAGCATCATGCTCGATGATTTCGCCTATGGCCTGTCCAAGCGCCGCGTCACGTTGTCGACTTCGGGCGTGGTGCCCATGCTCGACAAGCTCACGCAAACGCTCGATGTGGCGCTCGCTATTTCTCTGCACGCGCCCAACGATGCATTGCGCAATGAGCTCGTGCCGATCAATAAAAAATACCCCTTAGTCGAGCTGATGGCTGCCTGCAAACGCTGGCTGCTGCACCATCAGGGCAAAGAAGTAGGCCGGCGCAAGGTCACCATGGAGTACGTCATGCTCGATGGTGTCAATGATCAGCCCGAGCATGCGCGGCAACTGGCGGTTTTGCTCAAAGATGTGCCGAGCAAGATCAACTTAATTCCGTTTAACCCGTTTCCGCATGCGCCTTATGGCAGCACGCCGCGCGATCGTATTGTGGCGTTTCAAAACACATTGATTCGCGCCGGATTTACCACGACTATTCGAGCCACACGCGGTGATGATATTGATGCCGCCTGTGGCCAGTTAGTGGGCCAAGTAAAAGATCGCACACGGCGTGCGGAGCGTTGGCAAGCCAGCACCCGCGACAGCCAAAAAATAACAATACGTGCGATAGATTGAGGATGATGCCGTGAGCACTGAAAATGATGCCAAACAAGCCGACCAAGCGCTGGATGCTACCGACGCGGTAACGCCGGCGGCACCACAAGCCGTGACACCAACGCCGGGCGCGCAACTGCGGCAAGCGCGTGAAAGCAAGGGCCTTACGGTGGCGCAAATTGCCAAAGAAACTATGCTCACCGCGCGCTATTTGACCGCGCTTGAAGCCGACGATTACGAAGCATTGCCCGGTAGCACGTTTGTGCGTGGCTATTTGCGTCGTTACGCGCCCTTGGTGGGCTTGTCGGCAAACACCCTAGTTGCCGAGTTCGATGGCATTTGGCAGGCACGCAATTTAGCCGCTGCGCCATTGATCGACGCGCAAGTGCATGCGCTGCAGCAGGAGCGCGTGGCGAGTCGCCGGGGCAATCGTCGCGCCAGTATGTTTGCGCGCACGGCGTATCATTTATCGCTAACGCGCCTGTTGTCGTTGGGCTCGGCGCTACTATTGATTGTCTTATTGGTGGCGAGCTTTTTTTGGAATGACGCCGCCGACCCGGTGACCCCGTCAGAGTCAACCAGCGCGGCTGAGCTAAACCTCGATGCGTCGAGCATTGAGCCGACTGCTGAGGCGCCTATTGACTCGCTGCCTGCCGAATCCGTTGAGCCACTGCCCAATGCCACCGATGCCGAGTCAGGCGCTGCGATCAATAGCATTGAGGCCAGCGCCGAAGGCAATAGCAGTGCAGCGAATACTGCCGTTGGCAGCGAGGCGAATGCCCAGGGTGCGACCATCACGCCGCCTGTAGCAGAACCCAGTGCCACAAGCGCCGCCAATGTGCCTGTGGTGCAATCGACGCCAGAGCCAGCTGAAGCGGCTGAGCCCACGCCGCCAAGCATCGACACCTTAAGCTTTACCTTCACCGGCAAGTCCTGGATTAGCGTCCGTGATGCCACCGGCCAAGAGCTAGTCTATGGCCTAAAAAATGCCGGTCAGGCGGTCACCGTGTCGGGTCAGCCACCGTTTGCCATTAACATCGGCAGCGTGCGCGACACCCAAATGAGCCGCAATGGCACGCCGGTTAATCTCAAGCCCTACACGCGCGGCGAAATCGCCAGCTTCCGCCTCGGTCGCTAAAGCCGCTGTTTATTCAGGAGTCATGAGCATGCACGAGTCACCCATTAAGCGTCGCTTGACCCGCAAAATCCGCGTCGGCAATGTCTTTGTGGGCGGCGATGCGCCGATCACCGTGCAAACCATGACCAACACCGAGACCTGCGATGTCGCCGCCACCGTCGCGCAAATTCAGCGCTGCGTGGCGGCGGGTGCCGACATTGTGCGTGTCTCTGTGCCGACCATGGACGCCGCCAAAGCCTTCGGCCAGATTCGCCAACAAGTCGATGTGCCGTTGGTCGCCGACATCCATTTTGACCACAAAATCGCTCTGGCTGTAGCCGACTTCGGTGCCGACTGCCTGCGCATCAATCCCGGCAATATTGGCTCCGATGATAAAGTCCGCGAAGTCGTGGCCGCCGCCCGCCATCACGGCATTTCCATGCGCATTGGCGTCAATGCCGGCTCGCTGGAAAAAGACATCCAGAAAAAATACACCGAGCCCACTGGTGCGGCGTTGCTGGAATCCGCCATGCGCCATATCGACATTCTCGACCGTCTAAATTTCCACGAATTTAAAGTCAGCGTGAAGGCCTCCAACGTGTTTCTCACGCTCGATGCCTACCGCTTGCTATCGGCACAAATCGACAACCCACTGCATTTGGGCGTGACCGAGGCCGGCGTGTTTCGTTCGGGCACCGTGAAGTCGGCGATTGCCATGGGCGGACTCTTACTCGATGGCATTGGTGACACCTTGCGTGTCTCGCTCGCCGCCGAGCCCGAAGATGAAGTGAAAGTCGGTTTCGATATTTTGAAGTCGCTGGGCATTCGTTCCAATGGCATCAACTTTATTGCCTGCCCAAGCTGTTCGCGCCAAGAGTTCGATGTGATTCGCGTGATGAACGCCTTAGAAGCGCGCCTCGAAGATGTGCGCGTGCCCATGGATGTCTCGGTCATTGGCTGTAAGGTCAATGGCCCGGGCGAGGCCAAAGAGGCGGACATTGGCGTGGTTGGCGCGGCTCCGAAAAGTTTGGTGTATCGCAATGGCGATAAAAGCCATCTCATCGATACCAATAACTTGGTCGATGAAATCGAGGCCATGGTGCGCGCACGCGTGCTAGAAAAAACCGAGCAAGACGCCAAGCTCATTATTAAAGCGGCGGCTGACTAAGCCGTCCACACGCTATAAAGACGGCGGCCAAAAACGCCGCACTACTGAGAATTGCTGATGAGTCGCTTATCTGCCATCCGTGGCATGAATGATATTTTGCCAGACGCCACGCCGCGCTGGCAGCAGCTGGAAACCGCGCTAAAAAGCCTGATGCAGCGCTACGGTTATCGCGAAATACGCTTGCCCGTGGTCGAGCCCACGGCGCTGTTTAAGCGCGCTATTGGCGAAGTCACTGACATCGTCGAAAAAGAAATGTATTGCTTCGAGGACCGCAGCGGCGAGTCCATCACGCTGCGCCCCGAAGGCACCGCTGGTTGCGTGCGTGCCTGCCTCGAGCACGGCCTCACGCACAATCAAAGCCCCAAACTCTGGTATACCGGCCCAATGTTTCGCTACGAGCGTCCGCAAAAAGGCCGCTACCGCCAGTTTCATCAGTTTGGTATTGAAACCTTTGGCCAAGCCGGCGCCGACATGGACGCCGAGCTGATCATCTTGACCGCACGTTTGTGGCGCGAACTCGGCCTCAGCGACGCCGTAACCTTAGAGCTTAATAGCCTCGGCGAGCTCGACGCGCGCGCGGCGTTTCGTCAGGCTTTGGTGACGTATTTGGAGCAATTTCGCACCCAGCTCGATGACGACTCCCAGCGGCGCCTGACCACCAATCCGCTACGCATTCTCGATAGCAAAGACCAAAACACACAAGCCATTTTGCGTGATGCCCCGCAGCTTGCCGACTACCTCGATGACGGCTCAAAAGCGCATTTTGCCGAGCTCTGCGCGCATCTCGATGCCTGCGGTGTACGTTATCGCATTAACCCTAACCTGGTGCGCGGCTTGGACTATTACAACAAAACCGTGTTTGAGTGGGTGACCACCGCGCTGGGTGCGCAGGGCACGGTGTGCGCCGGTGGCCGCTATGACGGCTTGGTGGCGCAACTCGGCGGTCAAGCCACACCAGCAGTTGGCTGCGCCATGGGCTTGGAGCGCTTGGTGTTGCTGATGGACGCTGTAGCAGCCAGCACAGCAGAGGCCGAGGCGGATGTGTTTGTGATGGGTCTGGGCGAGGGCACGAGCACTGCGGCGTTAGCGTTGTGCGAACAGCTACACAATGCCCTGCCGAACGCGCGAATCGTGTATAACTGCGGCGGTGGTAGCGTGAAATCACAATTTCGCAAAGCCGATAAATCCGGCGCCACGGTGGCGTTAGTGTTGGGCGAGAGTGAAGTCGCTGCGCACACGGTGGCAGTGAAATGGCTACGCGAGCAACGAGAACAAGTAACCTGTACCCAAGCCCAAGTGGCCGATGTGGTGCGTGACGCGCTCGCCATGAGCACGCAATAAACGAGGAAAACGGTGTGGCCTACGAAGAAGATGAAGTCGTTGAAAATCTGAAGCTGTGGTGGAAAAAAAATGGCACCGCACTGATGCTCTTGGTGGCCGTTGGGCTATTTAGCTTTGCTGGCTGGCGCTACTGGCAAACCTCACAAGCCGAGGCCGCCACGCAAGCGCAAAATCTGCAGCAAGCCATGCAAATTGCCGCGCAGCGCCTCAACACCGACCCCAACGACAAAGACACCGTGGCGGAAGTAACGCGCTTGGGCGAGCAGCTCATCGCTGACTACAGCGGTACACCGTATGCGCAAGACGCGGCGATGTTACTCGCGAAAGTCGCGGTCAATAGCAACGATTTAGCGAAAGCCATTAGCTTGTTGCAAGGCGTGGTCGCCGATAGCAGCGATGACGTGGAAGTGGCCCTCGCGCAAACACGCTTGGCTCGCGTGCAAGCCGCCAATGCCGATTACGATGCCGCGCTGAGCACGCTAGCGGCGGTGCGTGACGCGTCATTAGCGCCCTTGGTGAGTGAAATTAAAGGCGATATTTTCATGCTGCAAGCGATGCCCGCTGAAGCAAAAGCGGCGTATCAAGCAGCCGATGCCGCGCTTGCCGCGCGCAATGAAGTGCGGCCATTGCTCGAGCTGAAGCTTGCCGACGTTGGCCTTGAGCCAGCGCCTCGCGCCCCCCTTGCCTTGGAGCAATAACATGATGCGGCGAATTCTCACTGTAGCGCTGCCAGCCGCTTGCCTGCTGGTAGCCGCCTGTAGCAGCAATCCCTCGCGTGAAGGCGTAGCCGCATTGCCTGAGTTGCCTAGCAATGTCGTTCGTCTCGATGATCGCTGGTCGGTCACCGTGGGCGATGGCAACGATGGTGAAGTCGTGCAGCTCGAGCCTGCCGTGAAAGCGCCCGCGGTGTATGCCGCCAGCCGCGACGGCGTGATTCGCGCCATTGGTCGCGCTACCGGCACCGTGCGTTGGACGCGTGAGCTCGATGTGGGCATCACCGGCGGCATTGGCTTGGGCGACAACGTCTTGGCTATTGGCACCGATCAATCCGACTTGCTGCTGCTCAACGCCAAAGATGGCAAAACATTGTGGACGGCGAAGCTCGGCGCGGCGCTGTTGTCGGTACCACGGGTGACCGATAAAGATGTCATCGTGCAAACACTCGATGGCCGTATTCAAGTCTTCCAAGTAGCCGATGGCGCGCGCCGTTGGCAGTTCGACACACCTGTGCCGCCCTTGTCATTACGCGGTAATGCTGCGCCCGTGGTGAGTGGTGACAAGCTTTATGCGGTTAGCGGTCAGGGCGATTTGTATCAGCTCGACTTAGCCACCGGCCTGCCAATTTGGCAAACCCGCGTGACCAATTCGCGTGGTCGCGGTGAGATTGAGCGGCTCATGGATATCGATGGCGACCTCGTGCTCGACAATAACGGCACGCTCTATACCGCTGGCTTTCAGTCGCAGCTCACCGCCACCGACACCATCGCCGTGCGTCGGCGCTGGCAGATCAATGTCTCCACCTCGCAAAGCGTCGGTCTCGATGGTGCGCACGTCTATGCCGTCGACAACGATGGCACCATGGCCGCGATAAATCGCATCACCGGCGAGTTGATTTGGCGGCAAGATGGCTTAAAAGGGCGTAAACTCCTGTCCCCGGTAACCTGGCGTGGTTTAGTGGTCGTTGGCGACAGCGATGGCTATTTGCATTTGTTCAGTCCGGTGGATGGCAAACCGCGTGGCCGCGAACGTGCTTCCGGCGACCCGCTGATGAGTGTGGTCGTTGATGCCCCGCAACTGCTTACCCTAACCACGAAAGGCAAACTCCGCGCTTGGGATGTCACTCCTTAAGCGCGCCGCGCCCGACCTTGTGAAGACTCTGTTATGAAACCTGTTATTGCCCTGGTCGGGCGTCCGAATGTCGGCAAATCGACCCTGTTTAACCAGCTCACCAAAAGCCGCGACGCCCTCGTTGCCGACTTGCCCGGGCTCACCCGCGACCGCAAATACGGCGACGCCTGCATCGAAAATAAGTCGTTTATTGTCATCGACACCGGCGGCATTGGTGAGTCCGAGCAAGGCATCGACGCGCCCATGGCCTCGCAGTCGCAGCAGGCCATCATGGAAGCCGACATCGTCTTGTTTTTGGTCGATGCCCGCGCTGGTTTAACGCCCTCTGATGTGCAGATCGCCGATCAGCTACGCGCGCGCGGCAAGCCCATTCACATGGTCGTCAACAAGATCGATGGCATTCAGGAAGAAGTCGGCACCGCCGATTTCCATCAGCTCGGCATGGGCGAGATTCACGCCATTGCTGCTAGTCACGGCCGTGGCATTACGCTGATGATGGAGCGCATCTTGCGCGACTTCCCCGAAGATGAGCCGGTTGAAGAAGATCCTGAGAAAGGCATCAAAATCGCCATCGTGGGGCGGCCAAACGTCGGCAAATCAACCCTCGTCAATCGCTTACTCGGCGAAGAGCGTGTGGTGGTCTACGACATGCCGGGCACCACCCGCGACAGTATTTACATCCCGTACGAGCGCCACGGTCAGCGCTACACCTTGATCGATACCGCCGGTGTGCGACGTCGCGGCCGCGTCAATGAGACCGTGGAAAAGTTCTCGGTGATCAAGACCCTGCAAGCCGTGAAAGACGCGCATGTGGTGGTGGTGGTGATGGATGCGCGTGAGAGCATCGTGGACCAAGACTTAAACTTGCTGGGCTTTGTGTTGGAGTCTGGGCGTGCGCTGGTGATTGCCATTAACAAGTGGGATGGCATGACTGATTACGAACGCCTGACCTTGAAAAATGACATGCAGCATCAGTTCGACTTTATTCCCTACGCGAAAATCCACCTGATTTCGGCCAAATACGGCACAGCTGTGGGCGATTTGTACCCGTCCATCAAGCGTGCCTATGAGTCGGCGATGATCCGCGTGCCGACCAATCGCCTCACGCAATTACTCGCCGATGCCGTGCAGCAGCACCAGCCGCCATTGGTTTCGGGCCGCCGCATCAAGCTTCGCCTATGCCACATGGGTGGGCAAAATCCGCCGCTGTTTGTCATTCACGGCAACCAGACCGAGTCGGTGCCCAAAGTCTATAAACGCTATTTGGAAAATACCTTCCGCAAGGTCTTAAAGCTGCAGGGCACGCCCATTCAGTTGGAATTTAAAACCAGCGATAACCCCTTTAAAGATCGCGTCAATAAACTCACCGATGGTCAAGCTGAGCGCCGCCGGCGCTTTGTGCAGTCGCATAAAAAAGCCGCGAAAAAACGCAAATAGCAAAAGGGCCACCGATGTGGCCTTTTTTGTGGATCAGAGGATGGCCTTACCGTGGTGGGGCATCCTCGGCGAGCAGTAGGCGCGGGTCGATGCGCTCATCATTGAGGCTCACGGTCCAGTGCAGATGCGGGCCGGTGGCGCGCCCCGTGGCGCCGACTTCGCCTACCGGGTCGCCAGCGTTGAGCTGCTGGCCGGCTTGCACCAAGACTTTATTGAAATGGCAGAGCATGGAAAACACGCCTTGACCATGATCGATAATCGCGGTGCGACCATTGAAGAAATAATCCCCCACCAGCGCCACTTTGCCGGCTGCGGGGCTGCGGGCAATGGCGCCTGTGGGCGCGGCAATATCGATGCCCATGTGCGGGTTGCGCGGCTCATCATTAAAGAAGCGTTTGAGGCCAAATGGGCTGCTGAGGCGGCCAGTGATTGGCCATTGAAACGTCGGCCAGGTCGGCGCGGTGTGCAGGTCATTGTGCGCTGGGGTGGTGAAGACCCGATACGCGGCTTTTTGTTGCGTGGCTTCGCGACTAAAGCGCGCGAGTTGATCAGGATCAGGGCTAACGTATTTTTTCTGCTTAATGCGCAGGCGTTGCTCGGGGTATTCGCCGGCCACCACGTTGAAGTTCAGCAGCGCCTCGCCAGCGGGTGTGCCAGTGAGCGCTTGCTCGCCGCTAGCCGAGAGGCCCACACCAATCACCGCAACCCGCGGGCCATTGGCCTGTAGCTGGCCGATCCACACTGGATTGCCTAGATAATACAGCGGGCCTTCGCTAGCGGGCGTGGTCAGCGCGCTCAAGTCCAGCACCACCAAGCCACCATTAATAGCCGCTTGCCGTGGCAGCGTGGCGGTCGCATCGATGACTGTGGTGTCGGCAGCTGTGTCATTTGCCCACGCCGAGGGCAGGCAGTCGAGCAGCACACTGCTGCCAATAAGCACGCCACAAACCCAGCGCAACCACGGCCGCGCAGGTAGGGCCTCGATAGATTTGGCGGGCTGCATTTTCGCTAAAAACATCATGATTTTTCCTTCACCGCCAGCACGCGCGCGCTGACTTCACCGTCGTGTAATCGTGCGGTAATGACGTTGCCGACCGCGGTGGCGTTGACCGAGCGCAGCAGTTCGCCGTGGTCATCGCTGACTAGCGCGTAGCCGCGGCCGAGCACTGCCAACGGGCTGACCGAGTGCGCGCGTTGGCTGAGCTGCTGCAGGCGTTGGCGGCGCTGATCGAGCTGGCGGCGCGCGGCCAATGTGAGACGCTGCTGCCATGGTGCCAAGGCCTGTCGGTAGACGGCAATGCGTCGCTCGGGATGTTGCGCGTGCACGCGTGCGCTCAGCCCAGCTAGGCGCTGGCGATGCTGCTGCAGGCGCTGGCGCAGCGCCCGCGTGAGGCGTAACTCGGCGTTATCGAGGCGTTGGCGTTGCTCTTGCAATAAACGTTCGGGGCTACGCAATCGCGCGCGCAGACTGTGTACGCGCTGGCGCTGTTGGCTGAGCAAACGCTGCATGGCGGTGGCTTGGCGCTGCGCCAATTGCGTCACATCAGTGCTCAATTGCAGGCGGTCTTGGCTGACCAGCTCAGCTGCCGCGGATGGCGTTGGCGCGCGCACATCGACGACAAAATCAGCAATAGTGAAGTCGATTTCATGGCCCACGCCGCTCACTACCGGAATCGGCATATCGGCAATGGCACGCACCACGGCTTCATCGTTAAAGGCCCATAGATCTTCGAGTGAGCCACCGCCACGGGCGACAATCAGCACATCAATCGCTGGCAACTCGGCGGGCGGCGCGCTTAGCCATTCACGCAGCTGATTGAGTGCCGCAACGATCGCCGCTGGCGCTTCCGCACCTTGCACCGGCACCGGCAAAATGCTCACTGGTAAGCCCGGCGCGCGGCGCTTGAGCACGTTCACGATATCGCGCACGGCCGCACCGCTGGGTGAGGTTAGCACCGCCACACCGCGCGGATGAGCCGGCAGGGCGCGTTTGCGATCGGCTGAAAATAAGCCTTCAGCGGCCAAGCGTGACTTGAGCATTTCAAAGGCTTGCTGCAGAGCGCCTCGGCCTGCGTCTTCGAGGTGCTCAACGATGAGCTGATAATCGCCACGCGGCGCATATAAGCTGACTTTCGCGCGCACCAAGACTTGCTGGCCATTGCTCGGTGGCGTGTGTAATTTGGCGGCCGCGCGCGCCCCGCGAAACATCGCCGCGCGCACTTGGGCTTGCTCATCTTTCAGGGTGAAGTACAGATGCCCGGAGCTGGGCGCCGACATATTAGAGATTTCGCCGCGCAGCCAAACGCGGCCGTAGTTGAACTCTAAAAGTTCGCGCACGCTGCCATTTAGTTGGCTGATGGTTAGGACGGTGGGTGTGTTCATGGTCGGGAGTTTGCCATAAATTGTGTGGGGCGGGTGGGGCTAGGTCTGGGTGTGGACTCGCCATCAATAGATGCTGACTCAGCGTGCAAAAAGGACTACAATGCGCGGCTAACTTTACCCGCTGGCCTGTGTTCTCAGGTTCGCCAAGGAGTAGCGCCATGCTCGAGATCGTCCAAGAAGCTCTCACCTTCGATGATGTGCTTTTACTGCCCGATTACTCCACTGTATTGCCCAAAGACGTGTGCCTGAAAACGCGCCTGACGCGCGGCATTTCGCTGAGCATGCCGCTGGTGTCGGCGGCCATGGACACCGTCACCGAGGCGCGCATGGCCATTGCCATGGCGCAAGAAGGCGGCATTGGCATCTTGCACAAAAACATGGACATTGGCGCGCAAGCCGCTGAGGTGCGCCGCGTGAAAAAATTCGAAGCCGGCGTGGTGCAAGATCCCGTTACCGTGAGCCCGAAAACCACGGTGGGCGAGCTCATTGAAATCACCAAGGCCAACCGCATTTCCGGGGTGCCAGTCATGCAGGGCGATCAGGTGGTAGGCATCGTCACCAGCCGCGATTTGCGCTTTGAGACACGCATGGATTTGCCGGTCTCCGCCATCATGACGCCGCAAGAAAAACTCGTGACCGTACGCGAAGGTGAATCGCCAGAACGCATCAAAGCCTTGCTGCATGAGCACCGCATTGAAAAAGTCATCGTCATTGATGACGACTTCCGCCTCAAAGGCCTCATCACCGTTAATGACTTTCAGAAATCTGAGCGTTTCCCGAGCGCCAGCAAAGACAGCCAAGGTCGCTTGCTGGTCGGTGCCGCCGTGGGCACCGGTGCCGATACGCCAGCGCGCGTTGAAGCGCTCGTTGAGGCCGGCGTCGATGTGCTTGTGGTCGATACTGCGCACGGCCATAGCGCCGGTGTCATTGAGCGCGTGCGTTGGGTCAAGCAAAAATACCCGCAGATGCAAGTCATTGGCGGCAATATTGCCACCGGTGAGGCCGCCAAAGCCTTGCTGGAAGCTGGTGCCGATGCCGTGAAAGTGGGCATTGGCCCCGGTTCAATATGCACCACGCGCATTGTTGCCGGTATTGGCATGCCGCAAATCTCGGCGATCGACGCCGTGGCGCGCGCGCTTAACGACGAAATTCCCTTAATCGCCGATGGCGGCATTCGCTTTTCCGGCGACATCGCCAAGGCCATTGCCGCCGGTGCCAGCAGCATCATGGTCGGCTCATTGCTCGCCGGCACCGAAGAGGCGCCGGGTGAAGTCGAGCTCTTCCAAGGCCGCTACTACAAAGCCTATCGCGGCATGGGCTCACTCGGCGCCATGGCGCAAACTGGCGCAGGTTCAGCCGATCGCTATTTCCAAGATGCTTCGGCGGGCGTTGAAAAGCTCGTGCCTGAGGGCATTGAGGGGCGCGTGGCCTATAAAGGCCCCATGAGCGGCATTATTCATCAGCTCATGGGCGGTCTGCGCTCATCGATGGGCTACACCGGCTCGGCCGATATTGCCACCGCGCGGACCAAACCGAAGTTTGTGAAAATCTCGGCGGCCGGCATGAAAGAGTCGCATGTGCACGATGTCACCATCACCAAAGAAGCGCCGAACTATCGCTTGTAAAAGCGCGTTGGGCGCGCTTAAATGAACTAGGTAGTAAACTAGTTTGGCGTGGAGGTAGGCATGAGTCTTGAGATCGGTGCATTTGAAGCGAAGTCTCGGTTATCTGAGCTTTTGCGCGAGGTAAAGCAGGGTCAGGCCTACACCATTACAGTGCGCGGCAAGCCGGTAGCCGAGCTCGTGCCGTGCAAAGCCACGCGAAATACTGATGCCGAACAGCGTGCTATTGAGGCAATGCTTGCATTTCCCAAAGTGCAAGGCATCAATCCCGCAGATGTCATGGCGGCTATTGCTGAAGGTCGCCAATGACAGAGGTGCTGATACTCGATGCATCCATGACCTTAGCGTGGTTGCTTGAGCGCACAGAGCCTGCCGAGCAGCAACGTGCGGTTGCGTGTTTACAGCAATTACCATTGACCGAAACGCTAGTGCCTCAGCTCTGGCATTTGGAGGTGGCTAATGTGCTGTGCCAGTTTGAGCGTCGGCGACTGCTCGATGCGCGTGCGGCGGATGGCTTTATAGCGCGTCTGGCTGAGCTACCGATCACCACCGACAGTGAAACACCTGTGGTGCGGCGTGAAGCGATTCGTCAGCTCGCTCGCCAGCATACGTTGAGTGCCTACGAAGCAACCTATCTTGAGCTTGTGTTACGCCACCAAGCCACACTGGCCACCTTCGATCGGCGTTTAGCCGATGCGTGCCGCGCTGCCGGCGGTCGCATTTTTGGCGATAGCGCCATCCACGAACCCCATTCGATTTATTGATTTTGAGCCCACTCGCCATGACCCAAGACATTCACGCCCATCGTCTGTTGATCCTCGATTTCGGCTCGCAATACAGCCAGCTCATTGCCCGCCGTGTGCGCGAGCTCGGCGTCTATTGCGAGATGCGCGCGTTTGATATTAGCGACGATGACATCCGCGCGTTTAATCCGAAGGGCATCATCTTAAGTGGTGGTCCGGAAACGGTCACGGCCGCTGGCTCGCCACGCGCGCCGGAGTTGGTGTTTACGCTCGGCGTGCCGGTGCTGGGCATTTGCTATGGCATGCAAACTATGGCGCAGCAACTCGGCGGTCAGGTGCAAAGCTCGCCGGTGCATGAGTTTGGTTATGCCGAAGTCACGGTGGTGCCCGACGACCTGCAAGCCACCAATAACAGCGCCGGCACCAGCCACGATGCGCTGTTTGGCACGCTCGCCGACCGTCTCGATGCCAGCGGCCGCTCGGTGCTCGATGTTTGGATGTCACACGGCGATAAAGTCGTCGAGCTGGCGCCGGGCTTTCGCATCACCGCCGCCACGCCGAGCTGCCCCATCGCCGCCATGGCCGATGAAGCCCGCGATTTCTATGGCGTGCAATTTCACCCCGAAGTCACGCATACCGTACTCGGCGGCGCGCTATTGCAGCGCTTCGTGCACGACATTTGCCAAACACAGGCGTTGTGGACGCCGGAAAATATCGCCGACGACGCCATCTCCCGCGTGCAAGCGCAGGTCGGCACTGATCAAGTCTTGCTCGGTCTCTCTGGCGGCGTGGACTCGTCGGTGGTCGCGGCGCTACTGCACAAAGCCATCGGCGATCAGCTCACCTGCGTATTTGTCGACAACGGACTGCTGCGCAAAAACGAAGGCGATCAGGTCATGGCCATGTTTGCCGACAACATGGGCATCAAAGTCATCCGTGCCGATGCCGAAGACGAGTTTCTCATGGGCTTAGCCGGTGTCGCTGATCCCGAAGCCAAGCGCAAAATCATCGGCAAAACCTTCATTGATATTTTCGATCGCGAAGCCGCCAAGCTCGCCACGTCGCCCGATCATCCGGTGAAATGGCTGGCGCAAGGCACGATTTATCCCGATGTGATTGAGTCGGCGGCGAGCAAAACCGGCAAGGCGCATGTCATCAAATCGCACCACAATGTGGGCGGTTTGCCCGAGCACATGGCCATGCAATTGGTCGAGCCGCTGCGCGAATTATTTAAAGATGAAGTGCGCAAACTCGGCGTGGCGCTGGGCCTGCCCGAAGACATGGTCTATCGCCATCCGTTCCCCGGTCCGGGTTTGGGCGTGCGCATCTTGGGCGAAGTGAAGAAAGAATACGCTGACCTACTGCGCGAGGCCGATGCGATTTTCATTGAAGAGTTGCGCCGCTCGGGCTGGTACGCGAAAACCTCGCAAGCCTTTGTGGTGTTTTTGCCGGTGAAGTCGGTTGGCGTGGTCGGCGATGCGCGTCGCTACTCGTGGGTCGTGTCGCTGCGCGCGGTGGAGACCATCGACTTCATGACCGCGCGCTGGGCGCACCTGCCGTATGAGCTGCTGGAGAAGGTGTCGAACCGCATCATCAATGAGATCAGCGGCATTTCCCGCGTGGCCTACGATGTCTCGAGCAAGCCGCCGGCGACCATTGAGTGGGAGTGATGAGCGTCGCCTAGCTATTTCAGATGGCGTTGCGGGTCCTGGTGATGGTGTAAAACACGGATGATTTCAACCCTATTGGCGGTCACTCGGTAAAACAGGATGTGACTTTCTATCGGGAGACTTCTCACATCAGGCAGGAGCTCGGGGCGCGCGGAGCCCATCAGTGGTTGCTGAGTCAGCTCTTGATATCGTCAAATAAGGCGTCTAGCGCCGATTTGGATTCGATTGCGATACCTTCCCCACGATCTAGTTGGTCGACTCCAACGTTTAGTTGCTCACGTAATCGAGCCAATTTGATCTCATGAATCCAATCTTCATGGGTCTCCATAAAGCGGAGTGCCTCACGAATGACTTCGCTCGCATTATTGTAAAAACCGGTTTCCACTTTGGCTTTAATGCGAGACTCCAGCTCAGGAGTAAGTGAGATATGCATAATGGCCTCCGAGGGTAGATACTTTCATTTAGAATGCTAGGTTGGCATACAAAGATTGTCAAACTTTGTATTTGTGAGTCGAGTTTTCTTTTTTGGCGGACTCAATTTGCGATACGACTTCGCCACGCTCGAGCGCATGGGTTATGTAAGCCGCCGTGTAAATGCGGCGCTTTCAGCTGTAGCGACCGACGCAGCCGGGGTTGAGTTTTCGCGAGCGATTCATGTGGGCATTCCAGCGTTGTCTGGCAAAAACTAAACCCTAACTTGGGTCGGGGTTCGTGATGACTCCGGGGGGATATGTCGTTTTTCTCCTTTTTTCAAATGGCTAGTTTTATTAGGCATTCAGCGGGAGGAGCGCTTAATCAAACTAGCCATATGAAAAAGACATCATTTAGCACTATCCCCCGCGACGGGTAGCCATCATCCTGGCACCCCGCACCCCGCACCCCGCACCCCGCACCCCGCACCCCGCACCCCGCACCCCGCACTCCGCACTCCGCACACCCTGTTCAGCAAAAGTGGCATTGAGAGTCTATCTTTGACTAAACAAACCATCGTCATCGAGGGCTCAAGTCATGCAAAAGTCAGCATTATCCCGAACGCAGCAGTTAGCGCTGAAGAAAACGCCACAGCGGAAGCCAACTCCAAACCATTTGAGTGTGCAAAATCCGGCGGTGGATGACTACTCCATGGAGGCGTTGGGGCGGCGGCTTCGGATTGCGCGCATTCGGCGAAATCTGGCGATTTGGGAGATTGCGATGGCGACGGGGTTTAATCGGAGTACGATTTCGGCGCTGGAGCATGGCCATGCGGGCACATCGATGGCGGTGTTGTGGGCGGTGTTGACGTATTTTAAGCAGCAAGAAATTATGGCCAGTATTGCCGATCCGGATAAAGATGATTACGGCAAATGTCTGGAGGAGTGGATGCGCTCTGGGCGCTCAAAGCCCATCGTGAAGCCATATACACGGTCATCGCGACCGTTGTTGGATTGGTAAATTGCGTGGAGTTAGGCGCGAGTAATGGTAATGGGGTATTGAGCTACTAATGCATCGGCTGTCATCAGCGTGAAGCCTTCACATTTTGCCTGTGCAATAAGTAGGCGATCGAATGGGTCGCGATGCAGGGGCGGAAGGTCTAGCACGGCAAGTGAATGAGCGCTGGTGATAGCGAGTTCATGATAACCATTATCTAAGAGCCCTCTGCGGAGTAGGCGCGGGTCTATTTGAAAGTCATCGCGCCCAAGTTGGAGTTTAATGGCTATTTCCCACAAGCTTGCGGCACTAAATATGAGCGTATTTTCGGTGTTAGCAAGCAATAGAGCTGCACTTTTGCTGAGACGTGCAGGGTCTGTGCTGGCCCAAAGTAGAATATGAGTGTCTAAGAGTAGATTCATCGCTTAGTTTTCTCCAAAAAACAGAGCTTCAATACTTGCCTGAGCCATTGAGTCAAAGTCTGCGGGTATTACTGCTTGCCCACTCATGAAACCCAAGCGCTTTTGTTTAATTGGGTCTGGCGCGGTTAGAGCGTTGACCTTGACTAGCGGTACGCCTGCTTTGGCAATAATAAAGGGCTCACCTTTGGCTGCACGTTCTACTAAACGCGATAAATGTGTTTTAGCTTCATGCATATTGATAACGTCCATTTTGGTGCCCTCGACTAGACTAACTTGACTTAGTCTAGTGCTGGCTGGAGTATATGGCAACAGCGTGATTCCGTTACTGAGCATTCGCTGAGTTAATTTACAAAGAGTCTTATCTTTATATGGCACAACCGATTAGCAATTGCCAAGATTTGCAGCGTGAAGACGAGTTTTTCATGCGCATGGCGTTAGCGCAGGCGGCAGAGGCGGCGGCGCTGGGCGAGGTGCCGGTGGGCGCGGTGCTGGTTTTTGCGACTGCTAAGGCAGAGGCTCAGGTCAGTGAAGCAGAGCTCGCCGAGACCACAGCAATCAGCGAAGCCTCGCAAATCAGTGGTGAGGCGGAGTGGGCAGCGCGAGTCATGGCGCGAGGGCATAATGGCCCGATTACGCATCACGACCCCACCGCACATGCAGAGATTGCCGTTATTCGCGAAGCGGCAAAAGTGACCAGAAACTACAGGCTCGATGGCGCCACGCTGTATGTCACGCTGGAGCCGTGCACCATGTGCGTGGGCGCATTGGTGCATGCGCGTGTGCAGCGTGTGGTGTTTGCGGCGAGTGAGCCGAAGGCGGGGGCGCTGCACAGCGCGCGAGCGCTCATGGATGCCGAGCAAAGTGGCTATTTTAACCACCGCTTTGACTGGCAGGGCGGAGTGTTAAAAGATGAGGCATCGGCCATGCTGAGTGCTTTTTTTCAGCAGCGGCGTCGATCCCACCGTTAAGCTGCTGAGCTTGCGCATCGCGTTTGGTAGTGATGGTGTTGTGGCGCAGCAATGAACACGTGGATGAATCTTGATGCATGCATTGGCTGGCTGATCAAATCTTGACGAGGGTCATCTGTTCAATTACTGTTGCTGCGTTGAAAACCCAATCAAAGAGGATTACTCATGAAAAAATTAGCAATTGCTTTAGTCATGGGCGCCATGGCCGGCCATGGTTTCGCTGCTGAAGGTGGCGCTGCAGGCGCCGGTGCCGGTGCTGCAGGCGCAGGGGTCTCTGCAGGTGTCGTTATTGGCACAGCTGCAGTCGTTGCTGGCGTTGCCGCTGCTGTTGCAAACAGCAATGATGACTCCAACACGGCGGTCAACACCAACACCAATACCAACACGGTCACAAACACCGTTAACTGAGTTTTGGTGTCTTAAAAAGCCCGGTACGCCGGGTTTTTTACGTATAAGTCGATGTTATTTTTGCCAAGGTAGGCAGTTATGCGTAGATTACATAGTGCCTTCCTAGCGTGTACGTTGGCGTTGGGTGGTTGCAGTACATTAATTTCACCGAATTCACCGCTAGGCGCTACGCTTAATTTGGCGTTCAACCCTCCCGTCGGGGTCGCATTGTCGGCCAAAGAAGTCGATGCCTTTCCCTATGCGGCAGAGCTCATTCGTATTGGTGAAAATCCGCAAGCACTTATTGTGCTGTCGCAGCAGGCGGGTGGGCAAGATCACTACGCGACATCCGAAGGCTACCTAGCCACTTTTCAATTAGGCCGCCTAGTCGCCTCTAGTGGCTTTGCTACCGATGCCGAATTTCTCGACAGCGCTGCGCTTCCCAACCCAGCGGCGGCCATTGGTGCTGCTCGCGCGGTGTGCTGGCGCAGCAGCTGGCGCGCCACGGGCGCTCAACGCGCGGGCTTTTTCCTGCTGAAAGGCTGTTTGCAGCCAGCGCGCGCCGCGCAGCCCGGTCAAACCACAGTGGTGACTGAGCGCGTGTCCTCGCCGCTCACAGGTCATCAGTACATCAATACCTATACTTTAAATGATGAGCAGCGGGTCATTGCCTCACGACAGCAGTTGGGTCCTTTGCTGCCAGTCTGGCAAACGCAAACCGTCAAGCACCCCTCGCGTGCCGTGCAACGCGCGCAACAAGCGCAAGGCCATAGCGCAATCACGGCATCGGCATGGGAGCCAGGCCCTCTGCAGCTGACTGTAGCCGGTCTGCACACATTTACGGTGCGTACCCAACCCACGGTGCAAGCAGTGACTCAGCCTTTGCTCGCCGATACGCGCATCGATTGGCGAAACAGTGCGCTGTATTGCACGCAAGACCCCGCCGGTCAGCGTGTAGCTACCGTAGCAGTCGCTGAGCTCAAGACCTTGCAGCGTGAGTGGGTGTCGGATGTGTATCGTTTAGTGGACTACTGGCAGCAGCTCGGCGCAAGAGCGCATGCAGCGAGCGCTCAGGCCTTAGCTGCAGAGGTGTCGCAATGGCCATTAGGTCGTCGGGTTGGCGTATTGTCGGCACCGGCGCGAACCCTGTTTGAGCCGGCTTTAAATCTCGCGCTACGTTGCCCCGCCTATACGCTGGTGCTGGCAGAAAATAGCAACCGTATCCCGGTGATGGGTCTGACGCATGTCAAAGCCTTTAATTTGGCGGCAGCCTCGCCGGTACAGCGTTTTGCTCGGGTGGCGGCGCGTCGGCCCGGTGCCAGCCAAGGTGAGTTATGGCGCATTTCAGCCACTGGCGAGGCCACACGGTTTCGCCTAAATCCGCACACACGAGAGCCCACCACGCCATTGCTCGATGCTCTGCTACAGGCGGGCGATCGACTCGTGGTGCCATGGCAGGCTCAAGCATTGCCTGTTGAACTTGCTGACCTCAATGCGCGCCTGTTCACCTTAGCCACACACCGTGTCTTGGAGTCTAGCCATGATGACTAAGCCGTCTGCGCTCGTACTGGGCTGGCTTGGCCTGGCGTTATTGCCATCAGTGGTATGGGCTGAGACTGAACCGACCGACCCGTTTGATGGCGTTGAGTTCACCCCAGGGCGCGAGATTGATCCCGTCCCTTTGTTTGCGACTCGGGCGCCGGTACTCTACAGCGACTTAGGGGGTGTGGGCCTGCTGCAAACGCCCACGGCACGACATGCGCCCGATGGCACCATGGCGCTAGCCTTCAACAAAGTCGACCCCTACCGCCGCTATACCTTTACGGCGCAGGTGTTGCCCTGGCTGGAGTTTAACTACCGCTACACCCGAATTGAGGGCGTACAGACATTTACCGGTACCGATAACGTCGATAAAGGCTTTGACCTAAGCTTTCGCTTGCTGCAAGAAACCGAGCGCTTGCCCGCATTGGCACTGGGCCTTAAAGATATTGCCGGTACGGGCCTATTTGACAGCGAGTTTCTTGTTGCCAATAAGCAGTGGGGCGACTTTGATGTCTCTCTCGGCCTTGCCTGGGGCTATTTAGGCAACGACGACACCTTTAAAAACCCCTTTTGCTCGGCCAAAGACAGTTTTTGTGAGCGACCACAAGCCACCTCTGGTCGAGGCGGTAATGTTGAGGCGGGCCGTTTCTTTAAAGGCCCAACCGCGCTGTTTGGTGGTGTCGCGTGGCATACCCCTCTCGATGATTTATCGCTGGCTGTTGAGCTCGATGGCAATGACTACAGCCGCGAGCCTGGCGTGCAAGTGAATCAAGACCTCGCGCTCAATGTGGGCGCTACCTACCGCGTGACGCCCGGCGTTGACTTTCGTGTGGGCTATGAACGTGGCGATACCGTCATGTTTGGCATTGTGCTGAACACAAACTTCACCACGTTGCGTCAGGTTAAAGCTGAGCCTAAGCCGACGGCGCTGCAGGTTGCGCCTGCTGAGCAAAACGATTGGCCCGGTGTGAGCCAACGGCTACAGCGCGAAGCTGGCTACGCGGTATCGGGCATTTATCAGCAAGATGACACGCTCACGGTAGAGGCCGTGCCCACGCGTTATCGCGATTTTAACCAAGGGCGAGAGCGTGCGCTGCGGGTGTTGGCTGCTACGGCTCCCGATGACATTACGCAGTTTCAGTTGACCGAGTTTGATCAAACCCTGCCGCAGGTGTCTGTGGCGGTATCTCGCGATGATGTGGTTGCCGCATTAACCCCCAGCGATGATCAGCCACGTTTCGCTGACTTGATAACCGCTGCAGCACCTCGGCCAGCTGACGGGCAGTCGGTGGCTTATGAGGCACCTAAGCAGTCCACCTCGTTTGCAGTGTCGCCGTATTTCCAACAGGGCATTGGTGGGGTTGATGCTTTTTATGTCTACGACCTGGGTGTGCGCGCGGTGGCGAGTTGGCAGCGCGAGCAGAGCTTGGCGCAAATGGCGCTGCGCATCCCAGTGCTCAATAACTACAATGACTTACTTAAACTCCGAACGCCCACGCGCTTGCCCGAAGTTCGCACACGCATCGCCGAATATGTCGACCAGCCGGTGCGTATTGAGGGGCTGCAGTTTACCCAGTTTGCGCGGCTCAATAGCGACATCAGCGCGCAAGCCTACGGTGGTATTTTGGAGTTGATGTACGCCGGCGTTGGGGCCGAGGCGCTGTACCGGCCGGTAGGCAGTCGTTGGGGTGTGGCCGTGGATGTCAACCGCGTGCGCCAACGTGACCCCAATGATGAACTGGGCTTTTTACCCTACGAAGTCACCACTGGCCATGTCACGCTCTACAACCAATGGCCTGATTTTTACAATATTCAAAGCAGTCTAGCGGTGGGACAATATTTGGCTGGCGATGTCGGCGGCACCCTCACCGTGGCGCGTGAATTTGACTCAGGCGTGGTGTTTGGCGGCTTTGCAGCCAAAACCAATGTGTCCACCGAAGACTTCGGCGAGGGTAGCTTCAACAAAGGCTTATTTATCCAAATCCCACTCGACTTGCTGTTTGCACGCAATACGCGTTCGCAGTTTGGCTTGGGTTTTGTGCCCATCCTGCGCGATGGTGGGCAAATGTTGTATCGCCGCAATACCTTGTGGGGCGGCAGCGTATTGCGCACACCGGCTCCCTAACGACAAACACGCCACCGAGGAAGCGGTGGTCTGACATTAAACTTATATGCGTCACGGAAGCACGCCTCAAGATTTGGCGTATGAACCTTGTGGCGGTAGCGTGTCTGGCCACTGCCCTAGGCCCGACCCAATGACTCACTCAGGAAGTAGCCTCATGTCTTATGTTTCATCGTATAAGCTCGTTAGTGCCATAGCCGCCGCGTTAGTGCTCAATGCCTGTGCCTTTGCTCCTGGGCAAAACCTTATTCCCAGCAGCTACACGCAAGCCGGTGGCGATGAGCCCGGCGTTGAAGTGGTGGTACAGCCCATCACCGCGACCATGATTGCGCAGCAGCGCGACGCGGCGACCCGGGCCATCCTGCGTGAGCAATTAGCTGAGCTGGAGGCGGTCACCCCCGAGGCCTATCGCATTGGCCCAGGCGATGTGCTCAATGTCACGGTGTGGGACCATCCCGAGCTGACCTCACCTTCGGGCACCACCTTAAACTCACCCGAGGCCAATGGCCGCGTGGTACGAACCGATGGCAGCTTTTTTTACCCCTACGCTGGCACCGTGCAAGCCGCGGGCTTGACCCTCGATGAGTTGCGCAAAAGCCTCAGCACAAAGCTCGTCAAGTTCATTACCAGCCCCCAAGTCGATGTCGGCATTTACCGTTTTGGCAGTCAGCGCGTGTATTTAAGTGGCGCCTTTTTAAAAGCCGCGGCCATTCCGCTCACGACAGTGCAGCTGTCGCTGTCGGATGCCATTGGTCAGGCCGGCATCGACTTAGCCAATGCTGACCTCTCGGGTCTTACCCTGACTCGTGGGGGCAAAGAATATGTGTTTAATTTAGATGCCTACAGCCGCGCCGGCCTGAGCTTGGCTAACGTGATGCTGAAAAACGGTGACCAACTGCAACTGCCCTACGCCGACCGCAAAAAAGTCTACGTGATGGGTGAGGTAAACCGCCCGTTGGCGGTGCGCTTTAAACTCGCCAGCATCAGCTTGGCCGACGCCTTGCTCGAGGCCAATGGCATCAGCCAAACCACCTCCAAAGGCTCATCCGTTTACGTGCTGCGTGACCGCAAAACCGACGACCAATGGCGCGTCGTGGATGTCTTCAAACTCGATGCCGGGGAACCTGAAACCTTGGTGCTCGCTGACCAATTTGCCTTGCAGGCCGGTGATATGGTGTATGTCGGCAGTGCGGGCATTACCCGTTGGAACCGGTTTATCTCGCAGCTATTCCCATCCGCTGGCCTGATCAATACCGCGCAAAACATTGGCAACAACAACTAAGCCATGTTTGAGTCCATTTTAGTGGTGTGCATTGGCAATATTTGCCGCAGCCCCATGGCCGAGCGCCTGCTTAAACATGCACTGCCCGACAAGACCATCAGCTCGGCAGGCTTGGGTGCTTTGGTTGGCGAGGGGGCCGACCCGTGCGCGCAACAGCTGTTATTGGCCGAAGGCATAGACCTCAGTGACCACGTGGCGCGACAACTCAACGCCGACTTAGTCGCGAGCCATGAGCTCATCTTGGTCATGACCGAGCGGCAAAAAACTGGGCTTGAAAGTGAGTACCCCAGCGCACGTGGCCGCGTGTTTCGCTATTGTCATTGGTCCGGTGCCGATGTACCAGACCCGTATCAGCTGGAAACCGCCGCGTTTGAGCACGCCCTAACGCTTATTCGTCAAGGCACCAGCGACTGGGCCGCCAAGTTAGGCTAGCCCTGGGTTAGCCCCACCTATGTGTTTTCATGATGTATAGAGATATTTCGCTATGACCGATGTTGTTGAGCAAAAAACCAGCCAGCGTGACACGTTTGACGACGAAATCGATCTGCGCCAACTGTGGGGGCATTTAGTCTCTGGGCGCTGGGTTATTGCCGGCATTACCGCGTTTGCGCTGAGTCTGGGGGTGTTCTACACCGTTGTTGCGACACCGGTATTTGAAGTCAACACCGTATTGCAGGTAGAGGATTCGAAGGGCGGCGGTCTGGGCGCTATCACGAAAGAGTTAGACGGTCTATTTGAGGCGAAAAGCAGCGCCTCTACTGAAATTGAGCTCATTAAGTCGCGCTTGGTGTTGGGGCAAACCATTGCCGATTTGCGCCTAGACATCACAGCACAGCCCAAACGCTTTCCGGTCATAGGCAAATTATGGGCAGACCCCACTACCGACATCACCGTTACACGGTTCGATGTGCCTGAGCCGGCCTATGCCGAGCGCTTTGAGCTGGTCATGACTTCGGCTACAAGCTATGAGTTGGTCGGCCCCGAAGGGGATGTGTTGGGCCAGGGTCAAGTTAATAGCGCGTTTACGGCACCTTACTTAGGCGGTGACGTAGGGTTGTTTGTGCAGGAGGTCTCTGCGGCACCTGTAGGCACCGTGTTTCGCCTGAGCAAGGCCAGCCCGGCCAGTGCGCTGGATTCACTCATGCAAGGCTTGAGCATCAGTGAGCGCGGTAAGCAGACAGGCATTATAGCGGTCAGCCTGAAAGGGCCCGACCGTGCGCTGGCGGTGAAAGTGGTCAATAGCATTGCCAATAATTATGTGCGGCAAAACGTAGAGCGTAAGTCGGCCGAGGCGGGCACCACACTGGAGTACATCGACAGCCAACTGCCAGAGATGAAAAAGGCGCTGGAGGCCAGTGAGGTGCGCTTTAACGAATACCGCAAGCGCACCGGCAGTTTAGACATTAGTAAAGAGGGCGAGTTACTGCTGGAGCAAAGCATACGCTCTGAAGGTGAGCGTTTAGCCTTGCAGCAAAAGCGTAAAGAGCTCATTACGCGCTTTACCCCCAACCACCCCGCAGTGCAGGCCTTAGACGCCCAGCTGGCGAGCATTGCCAACGAGACCACGCGCTTTGGCGGTGAGATCAGCGCTATGCCCGCTACACAGCAAGAGCTGCTGCGCCTCACACGCGACTTACAAGTGAACCAAGAGCTCTACACCACGCTGCTTAATAACGCCCAGCAATTGAAAGTGGTGCGTGGCGGCACGGTGGGCAATGTGCGCATTGTTGACCCCGCTTTGCTGCCAATAAAGCCCGTGGCGCCGAAAAAGCCACTGATTGTGGTGTTGGCGTTGCTGCTGGGCGGCATGTTGGGGGTGGGGGGTGTGCTGCTGCGCCAAGCCCTGCGCACAGGTGTGAAGAAGGCCGAAGACATTGAGCGAGGCTTGGGGTTGTCGGTCTTGGCGACGGTGCCGAAAAGTGAGGTGCAGTTGCAGCTGTCACGCAAGTCACCGCGCGGTAAACAAAAACAACTGCCGCTGTTGGCAGCACACGATGACCAAGACTTGAGCATAGAGAGCCTACGCAGCCTGCGTACCTCGCTGCACTTTGCGCTGCTGGGGGCTAAAAACAACATCATCATGCTCACGGGGCCGGCTCCGGCGGTGGGTAAGTCGTTTATTAGTGCCAACTTGGCGGCTGTGCTCACCGGTGGTGGTAAGCGGGTACTGCTGATAGACGCGGATTTGCGCCGGGGGTATTTGAACCAATACTTTGGTCTGCCGCGCCAAGGCGGTTTGTCGGAGTTGGTGGCGGATGGCCGCGCCTTGAGCGACGCGGCACAAGCGACTTTGGTGCCGGGTTTACAGGTGGTGACCACCGGCGAGCTGCCGCCCAACCCCGCTGAACTGCTCATGCACGCGCATTTTAGCGCGCTGCTGAGTCAAGCCAGTGCGGCGTATGATCACGTGCTAATAGACACGCCGCCGGTACTGGCGGTGACCGATGCCGCCATCATCGGCCGGCACGTGGGTGCCGCACTGATGATTGCGCGCTTCGATGTCACACCGCTACGTGAGCTGGAGCACGCCTGCCAGCGCCTAACCCAGGGTGGCGTGAAGCTAAATGGCGTACTGCTCAATGCCGTGGAAGTGGGTGCTGGGGCGGGGTATAGCTATGCGTATGCGTATAAATATGCGGCTCGAAAAGACTGAGATGAGCCTATCTCTTTAGCAAAACTGAACAAAGCATTCCCACGCGCAATACGCGTACCATAAGCCCAGTGGTTAAACGGGGTCGGTTGCGTAGATCAAAGCTACCAGCGACAGCCTATTGGTTGCTCTGCAAGAAGTATTACTTAACTTAGACAACCCGCTCTACCGAGCGTATGTAAGCCACCCAAGCCAATGGCTAGCCAGTATCGCGGGAAATGTGAACATTTTCGTGTTTGCGCAGCTTACATTGCGGCCGATAGAGCCGAAGAAATCGTTGATCGTGGTGCTGGCGACTATTCCCGCGAGCGATGCACAAGACAAATTAGTGAAGAAACTGCAGAAGAAAGGCGGCAGCTTGGCAGTGTTGGCGCATTACGAGCCAACTGACTTAGCCATTGAGTCATTGCGTAGTTTACGCACCAGTTTGCATTTTGCTTTGGTGGATGCTCCCAATAATCTACTGATGATCACCGGCCCAGGCCCTGGAGTGGGTAAATCATTTTTGAGTGTAAACATGGCAGCGCTACTGGCGAGCACGGGTGAGCGTGTATTGCTGATTGATGCCGACATGCGCCGTGGCTATTTGAATGAGTATTTTGGTGCAGAGCGCAAACACGGGTTGTCTGAGCTAATTGCCCAAGGCTTAGAAGCCAGCACGGTAATTCGAGCGACTGGCTTAGAGAACTTCGACTACGTATCTACCGGTGAGCTACCGCCAAACCCCACGGAACTACTACTGCACCCACGCTTTGAGCAGTTTTTGAAAGACATGGAAGCGAAATATGACCGTGTCATCATCGATAGCCCGCCAGTGATGGCGGTAACGGACGCGGCCATTGTTGGGCGGCATGCAGGCGCTACGCTGTTTGTTGCACGCTTTAATCAAACGCAGATGCATGAGATTGAGTTGTCGTTGAAGCGATTGGGGCAGGCTGGTGTGAGCGTTAAAGGTGTATTGCTCAATGCGGTGGCTGCGGCAGCTGGTGGTTATGGTTACGGCTATAAATATGGTTATGCGTATAAATATGACCAGCGCAAATAAACATGACCAGCCCGCAGGCAGTTATTACTAACTACTGCACATTGCTGGGGTATGCGCCAACGTTTGTAATTAAAGAGGAAATTGCAGAAGCAATCCTTTATTTTTAGGTTAATTATTAAATGAAGATTTTAGTCACTGGCGGTGCAGGCTTTATTGGTTCTGCAGTTATTCGACATATTATTAATAAAACTCAAGATAGCGTTGTTAACTTAGATAAGTTGACTTACGCCGGTAACCTTGAGTCGCTTTTAGATGTAAGCAGTAATGAACGTTATGCTTTTGAGCAAGTGGATATCTGTAATGCAGATGCGCTCAAGCGTGTGTTTGCTGAGCATCAACCTGACGCAGTGATGCACCTGGCGGCAGAGTCGCATGTAGACCGCTCGATTGATGGTCCTGCAGAGTTTATTCAAACCAATATCGTTGGCACCTACACCTTATTAGAAGCAGCCCGCGCCTATTGGAATGCTCTCGATAGCGAATGTAAACAAGCGTTCCGCTTCCATCACATTAGCACCGACGAAGTCTACGGCGACCTGCCACATCCAAACGATACGGATTTTGTAGGAGCTGGCCACGCCTGCGATAGCGGCTTGCCACTCTTCACCGAACAAACATCTTACGCGCCAAGTTCGCCCTACAGCGCAAGCAAAGCCAGCTCTGATCACTTAGCAAGAGCATGGCTACGCACTTATGGCTTCCCTGTTTTAATCACCAACTGCTCAAACAACTACGGCCCCTATCACTTCCCAGAAAAACTCATCCCATTAGTTATTCTGAATGCGCTGGAAGGCAAACCATTACCGATTTACGGCAAAGGCGACCAAATCCGCGACTGGCTCTACGTAGAAGACCACGCCCGCGCTTTATATAAAGTTGTCACCGAAGGCAAAATCGGCGAAACCTATAATATTGGCGGCCACAACGAAAAGCAAAACATCGAAGTCGTCGAAACCATCTGCGAGATCCTCGACGAACTACGCCCCATGAATAATGGCGCTGCTGCAAAAACATACAAGTCCCTAATCACCTACGTCACCGACCGCCCCGGCCACGACCGCCGTTACGCCATCGACGCCAGTAAAGTCGCCAAAGAACTCAACTGGCAACCGATCGAGACCTTTGAGTCAGGCATACGTAAAACCGTGCAATGGTACTTAGACAACCAACAATGGTGCCAAAACGTCCAAGACGGCAGCTATCAGCGCGAACGCTTAGGAGTTACATCATGAGTAACACCACCAAAGGAATCGTGCTCGCTGGCGGCTCAGGCACGCGCCTGTACCCCATCACTAAAGGTGTCTCCAAGCAACTGCTGCCGATCTACGACAAGCCGATGATTTACTATCCGCTGTCAGTGCTAATGCTGGCTGGCATTCGCGATATATTACTCATCAGCACACCAGAAGATATCAGCGGTTATCAACGCCTGCTGGGTGATGGCAGAGAGTTTGGGATTAATCTGACCTACGCCGAACAGCCCAGCCCCGATGGTTTAGCCCAAGCTTTTATTATTGGTGAAGACTTTATTGGCGACAGCAACGTGTGCTTAGTGTTGGGCGATAATATTTTTTATGGCCAAGGCTTTGGTCCCATGCTGCGTAAAGCGGCAGCCAAGCCCAGTGGCGCAACGGTGTTTGGTTATCAAGTGAAAGACCCAGAGCGCTTTGGTGTGGTTGAGTTTGATGAAAACCAGCGCGCTATTTCCCTTGAAGAAAAGCCACTGAAACCAAAATCACACTATGCTGTAACCGGCCTGTATTTTTACGATAACGATGTGGTGAAAATCGCCAAACAAGTGCAGCCCTCCGAGCGTGGCGAGTTAGAAATCACCAGCATCAACCAAGCCTATCTAGAGCGCGGCGACTTGGATGTTGAGTTGCTTGGCCGTGGCTTCGCTTGGCTGGATACCGGCACACATGAAAGTTTGCTTGAGGCCGGTATGTTTGTCGAAACCATTGAGAAACGCCAAGGCTATAAAATTGCTTGCCTAGAAGAGATAGCCTTTAACAACGGCTGGCTCAGCAAAGAAGACTTACAGCGTATAGGTCAGCAGCTGAGTAAAAATAGTTATGGGCAGTATTTGCTTGCTTTAATGGAAGGTAAATTATGAGCTTAATCCAATGGGCTCACTTCCCGCCTCTCGGCGACGATCGTGGTTCGTTGGTCGCCTTAGAAGCCGAAAAAACCGTTCCCTTTGAAATCAAGCGTGTGTACTACATTTTTGGCACACAGCAGGGCGTAGCTCGCGGTTTTCATGCCCACCACAACCTAAAGCAAGTGGCCGTCTGCGTAACAGGCAAATGCCGAATGATTTTAGACGATGGCAAAAATCGTGAAGAAGCCTGGCTCGACTCGCCTACTAAAGGCTTATTGATCGGTGATTTAATCTGGCGAGAAATGCACGACTTCAGCGAAGACTGTGTACTGCTAGTGCTAGCCAGCGAACATTATGATGAAGCTGACTATATTCGTGATTATGAAGAGTTTATAAGGCTGGTAAAATAATGCTTGTTTTGGCTGGTAAGAACAATATTGCAGTTAACGTACTTGATTACCTTCTTGAGAATTACAATGACAATTTCGTGGTTGTGTGTAATCAAACAGATGGTGGTCATCATGGTTGGCAAAGATCATTAAAGAAAACAGCACTAGACAAAGGGGTAAGAGAAATATCTCTTGAAGAAGCATATGAGCAAGCATCTGTTTTTCTTAGTCTTGAATTTGATAAAATAGTGCGCCCTGAAAAATTCAAAAAAGCTCGCGCATATAACATTCATTTTTCTTTATTGCCAAAGTATAAAGGCATGTATACCTCTATATGGCCTTTGTTAAACAGCGAGATTTCTTCTGGTGTAACTTTGCATGAAATTGATAGTGGAATAGATACTGGTCCAATTATAGAACAACGTGAGTTTTCCATAACTAAACATGATCGAGCAAGAGACTTGTATGAAAAATATTTGACGACCTCTTTTGAGCTGATTAAAGAGCGACTCAATGACATAATTACAGGTAATCTTAGTGTCACAACACAAGCTAAAGATTATTCCACATATTACTCAAAGCAAAGCTTAGATTTTAGTAAGCTAGAAGTTGATTTAAATCAAACCGCTTTTTTTATAGCCAAACAAATCTATTCTTTTAGTTTTAGAGAGTACCAACTGCCGCTAATTAAAGGTGAAACTATTGTCGAAGCTGAGATACTCGATGCTCGCAGTACAGTTAAGCCAGGTACGATATTAGATAAGCAAGCAGATTTTTATGACTTGGCAACAATTGATTTTGATATAAGACTTTATTTCGATCGTATAGATAGAATTAACGAGTTTTCCACATGTACAGCTGATCAGGCTAGTAGGCTTTTGAAAGGTTTATGTGGTGTTAACGACCGAAACAAAAATGGTTGGTCACCTATTATTATCGCTGCTTATCACGGGAATATTGATGTGGTTAAGTTTCTCTTGGATAGAGGAGCTAATATCAATGATTGCAACAATAATGGCACATCGGTGTTGATGTATGCAAAAGACTTCAGCATTCAATCCGGTAATAAAGAACTATTTGAATTTCTAGTCTCAAATGGCGCTGACTTGTCGCATAAGGATTTTTCAGGTAAGCAGCTAATAGATTATTTGTCTGAAAAAGAAAAAAAATTCTTGAGTGTAAAATAATGATCCCTTTTCTAGATTTAAAAGCCATCAACGCCCAATACCGTGATGAGCTTATAGAAGCCTGTACCCGTGTTATCGACTCTGGCTGGTACATCGCTGGTAATGAACTCACACAATTTGAACAGGCGTTCGCCAGCTACTGCGGCACTAAGCACGCGATTGGCGTGGCCAATGGCCTTGATGCACTGATTCTCACCCTGCGCGCGTGGAAAGAGTTGGGCAAGCTCAAAGACGGCGACGAAGTGATTGTGCCGTCCAACACCTACATTGCCAGCATTTTAGCCATCAGCGCCAATGACCTTGTGCCGGTGCTCGTTGAGCCAGATGTAGCCACTTACAATCTATGCCCGAAACAAACCGAAGCGGCGATTACCGCTAAAACACGCGCCATTCTCCCTGTGCATTTATACGGCCAGTTAGCCGATATGCCCACCATTATGGCTATCGCCCAGCGTCATAACTTACTTGTGCTAGAAGATTCTGCCCAAGCCCATGGAGCAGAACTAAACGGCAAAAAAGCGGGTAACTGGGGCGATGCCAGCGGATTTAGCTTTTACCCAGGTAAAAACCTTGGTGCACTAGGCGATGCCGGTGCAGTCACGACCAATGATGACCAACTCGCCGAAACTTTACGCGCACTGCGCAACTACGGCTCACACGAAAAATATAAAAACCTGTTCCAAGGCACCAACAGCCGCCTTGACGAAATACAAGCAGCGATGCTCAGCGTCAAGCTAAAACACCTCGATACAGAAATAGCACACAGAAGAAAAGTAGCGGACGCATACATACAAGGCATCAACAACCCAGCCGTCACTTTGCCCCTCACACTTAACTCTTCACCCCTAACTCGTGAGAATCACGTCTGGCATGTGTTCGTCATCCGCTGCGAGCAACGCGAAGCCCTGCAAAAGCACTTGCTAGAACACGGCATTCAAACCTTAATCCACTACCCAATCCCACCGCACCAGCAGCAAGCTTATAAAGAGTGGAATATGCACAGTTATCCAGTGTCGGAGCTTATTCACCAGCAGGTCATGAGCTTGCCAATGGGGCCGACTGTTACCGATGAGCAAGTTGCGCAAGTGATTGCAGCCATAAACACATTCAAAATTTAAAATTACTCATTAAGAATTAATCCTGTGACACTGATAAAAACCAGCCTGCTTAACGGCATTGCGGTAGTGATAAAAATGCTCACCATGCTTGGGCTCAACAAGATACTGGCTATCTACGTTGGCCCGGCAGGCTATGCGGCGATTGGTAACTTTCAAAACGCTGCACAAATGATCACTACCTTTGCCAGCGGTGCGATTAATACCGGTGTAGTGAAATACACCGCTGAATACCATGATGCTGAAGAAAAGCAACGGCAAGTGTGGCGCACTGCGGGCACAATTGCTGTGCTGGGCTCAGTCTTTACCGGATTAGGTGTAGCTGTATTCAGCAAGCAAATCGCCCAATGGTTTTTGCAGGACGAAAGTTACAACACGGTTTTTATCTGGTTTTCAGTCACGCTGGTTTTCTTTATTTTTAATACGCTGTTACTGGCGATATTAAACGGTAAAAAAGAAATTCACCGTTATATTATTGCTAACATTGCAGGCAGCCTTTTTGCATTAGCAGTCACCAGCGTCTTAGCCGTCCAGTTTGGTCTACATGGTGCGCTGACTGCACTGGCTATTCATCCATCCTTTGCTTTTGTTATCACGCTGTACCTTTGCTATAAAGCTGATTGGTTTAAATTCAGTTATTTGTTTGGCCGCTTAGATAAGCAAGTTGTTTTAAACCTAAGCAAATACACCGCCATGGCGCTCACCAGTGCCGCCTGTGTGCCGGTAAGTCATATCTTAATTCGTACGCACCTTGCCGATACTCTAGGGATGGATGCAGCGGGTTACTGGGAAGCCATGTGGCGCTTAAGTGCTGCCTATTTAATGCTCGTAACAACAACGCTAAGCCTGTACTACCTGCCTAAGCTATCAGAACTGAAAGATCCAAAAGAAATAAAGGCGGAAATCCTCCAAGGCTACAAGATTATCCTCCCTGTAGCTGCTGCCTGTGGTTTAGTTATCTACTTGCTACGTGACTTTATTATTGGAGTTTTGTTTACATCTGACTTTATTCCGATGCGTGATTTATTTGCATGGCAGATGGTGGGTGATACGTTAAAAATTGGCAGTTGGATACTTGCTTACCTGATGCTAGGTAAAGCCATGATGAAGTTATTTATTGCCAGTGAGATTGTGTTTGCAGCAGGATTTTATGCTTGGACCTATTTTTTAACAGGTATGTACGGCTTAGAAGGTGTCACCATTGCGCATGCAATAAACTATGCGATTTATTGGGTGGTGATGGGTGTGTTTATTGGAAAGACAGTGCTACGTAATTTGGAGTCATAATGACTTTTAACCGTTACCATGGTGCAGTCTAAGCTCCCCAAACAGGCTGATTTTGCTGCAGATCTTTACTTAAATAATCTGCGATACCGTACCAAGCACCGTCGGAATATAGCTCGCGTTGCTGAACTCGTGCTCAAGCATATCAGTACACAAAGCACGGAAGAGTCTAAAGATGGTGAGCGTGAACAGGATATTGATTTAATTGTTTTTCCAGAGTTGGCTGTACACGAAGATGACTTAAATATACTGGTTCAGCTTTCACGCAAAACACGCGCTATTATTTTTGCTGGTCTTGGGTTTATGGATCAGCCCAATATTAGTGGACCAAATAACAATGCGATTTGGATTGTGCCCAGAAAGCACAATGGCAATCAAAACGAAATCTGTCGCTTTCAAGGCAAGCAACATCTGACGGCAAGTGAACGAAAACTTAATGTACAGCCATGGCGGCCTTATCAACTTATGTTAGAGTTGCGCCACCCCAAATACCCAGATCACAAGGGGTTCATGCTGACAGGTGCGATTTGTTATGACGCCACCGACATAAAGCTCAGTGCTGACCTCACCGCCAAAAGTAATGCCCTGCTCATCCCCGCACTGAATAAAGACGTAAATACGTTTAACTCAATGGTGGATGCGCTGCATTTTCATATGTATCAGCACATAGTGTTAGTTAATACAGGTGAGTACGGTGGCTCTTACGCGATGGCACCTTATCAAGAGCGCCATGAGCGCTTAATCGCTCACACGAGCGGTAAAAATCAAGTGACTATAAACACCTTCGAGATGAATATTTTCGACTTTAGAAGAGATGCGGTAGGCCGTGGCACGGTATCGGATATTAAAGTAAAGGCTCCGCCTGCGGGTGTTGAGAAAAATAAATGCTCTTTTAGTGTATAAATTACTGAGGTTTTAATGTGTACTGAAGTTTTTCCCTTAATTTCAATTGTTTTTTTTTCATATAATCAAGAAAACTTTATTGAAGAAGCTGTTTTATCTGTACTTAATCAGAGCTACCCTAACCTGCAGATCATAATATCAGATGATTTTTCAACTGATAAAACATATGAGTTAGCAAGTAAAGTTGTGGATGATTATGATGGCATCCATAATATTATCCTCAGGCAGTCACATAAAAATTTGGGTCTTGGTAAACATGTGGAAGAGGTTTTCTCCATTGCTAAAGGTGAGTATTTTGTTCTAGCTGCGGGCGATGATATTTCATATTTTGATAGAGTTAGTAAATTCTTTGAGTTTATTAAGAAAGATGATTTTAAATATAGCGCTGTTTTTAGTAATCTAATGGTTTTAGATGCTGAGTCTAATGAAAAAAGAAAATTATTTCTTTCAGAGCCGGTTTTTTCTAGAAATATTCGAGATTTTAAGAGTGGTGTGCCTGTATGGACGGTAGGTGCGTCTTTGGTAATTCATCGTGATCTATATGATAAGTATGGTGGGTTTGTATCAGGTACTATTCAAGAAGATGGCGTGTTAGCTTTTAGAGCAATACTTGAAAAAGGTATTGGTTATTTAAATGATGTAACTGTGGGTTATAGGCATCATGATAACAATGTCTCTCAAGGGCTAAGCTTGAAAAAAAGAGTTGATTTCATGCGAAAAGAACATCTTCTTTGGGATAACTGGATTAAGGATTCTAATTCATCAAAAATAACAGATCCTTCATTAATAAATACTTTAAATAAAGGGCTTAAAAGGAGTCATCGTAAAAGTTATTTTTTTTCATTCAAGCTACTAAGTTATCCTTATCTGTATTGTCGCTCAAAGTTATCTTCTCTAAAGAGAATTTTTTAAGATAAAATATAAGTTGAACTTTTATGAAAAAAATATTAATTATCAGCAATAACGTATTATCATCTCAAAATAATAACGGCAAAACTTTACTTTCTTTCTTTAAGGATCATCCTAAAAGCAGCCTGGCTCAGTTGTATTTTAGCAGTGAAAAGCTAGATGGAAATTACGTTTCGACATCTTATCGAATATCTGATGAAGATGTTTTGAAATCTGTTTTTTCATATAAATTTAAAGCTGGTAATGAGTTAGATTATATAAAGAACTCTGGTGGAATATTAAAAAAAGAGCCTTCTAAAATAAAAGCTGAAAGCTTTAAAAGTTCTAATATGGCACGCTTGTTAAGAGAGATTGTTTGGAAGATATCTAGTGTAGATCATGATAGTTTGTTTAAGTGGGTGTCTGGCTTTAACCCGGACGTTATCTTTTTTTGTGCTGGGGACTCTTTGTTTGCATATGATATTTATCAGACAGTGTGTAGCTATTTTCCAAATATAAAAAAAGTTGTTTACATAACCGATGATTATATTTTGCCTAGAGAAACATTGAATTTGTTCTGGCTGTTGCGTAGGCGTTTGACTTATTCGAAAATGAAAAAGGCTGTTGTTGAGGCTAATGTATTTGTAACTATTTCAGAAGAAATGCGTATCGAATATAAAAAGTTATTTAACAAAGATAGTATTTTAGCGTTCAACATGAGCGCGAATCTTAAAATTGATAATTTTAAAAAAACAACTCGTTCAGACTTTTTATTAGTTTACGCTGGTGGATTACACTTTAAAAGGTGGGGTACTTTAGCTGTGCTGGCTAGAGCGTTAAAACGCTTTAATAACGAAAACAATAGAAAAGTAACTCTTGAAATATATTCTCATCAAAATGTCGATAGTGATATTTTAAGGGAGATTGAGATTCAAGGGGTATCGAGATTTTGTGGCTCACTAGATGAGCGTGGTGTGCAGTACGCCTTAAATAATGCAGATATACTTGTACATGCAGAATCTTTTGAAAAGAAATGCATTGAGTCTACGCGCTTATCAATATCCACTAAAATAGCTGAGTATATTAGTATCGGTAGTAAGATATTAGCTGTAGGGCCTTCTAGCCTGGCTTCTATGAAGTTTTTAGCGTCGAATGCAGTTTGTATAAATGATTTTAATACTATTGATTTTAAAGTTAAAGAATTGTTAGATGATGGTTTTTTTTTAAAACAAGATCTAGATGTTTTGAAAAATAAAATGTTAAAAAATAAAAATAATTTTAAATTAAATGTTGTTTCTTGACTGCATCGGGGCAGATATATATGAATGGTCTTAAAAGTCCTGTGGGTTTGTTTTATTTTTTTCTTATTGTTTTCATATTTATTGTGCCTGTTGATTCCGGATTTATAATAAAATTAATTTCTTCTATATATGTATTCCTGTTATGGGTGGGGTATTTTATAGGCAGTTCATTACAATGTAAACGTAAATTAATTAACTATAATGTTTTTATAAGCAAGCCAAGAAGTTTGTTTGTTGTGGTTTTTTTAATTTCTAGTCAGCTGGTTTTATCGATATATGCAGGGAAGTATTATACTGGTCTTAATTTCTCTAACGCTTTTCAGAACCTTTTTCTAGGGGATTCTAACTATGCAATATATCAAGCTTACTTTGATAGTGAAAGCTTGGGCTCGTTTAGTATAAATAAGCTGCCAGCTATTTTTTCAGTGTTTTATGTTAAATTTATTTTTATTTTTATGTTGTATTTTTTTGTAGTTAAAAAAGATGGGAGGTATGATTTTTTAGTGGTGTTGTTTTCGGCTTTTTCTATAGTTGTTCTTGCTGTTTTTAGAGGGACTAATTTTGAGTTTTTTGAGATTCTTGTAGCGCTGGTTTGTTCTTTTTATATAAGGAGTATATTTAATAGTAACTATAAATTTCCATTTTTTAAGGTTTTTGCGCTAGCTTCTTTTCTTGTTTTTATTTATGTTATACAAATAATGTTTCGCTATAGTTTTGAATATAGTATAAGTTGTAATAATGCATATTGCTATGATTATGAATCAGTTTTTCATCAATTGCTACCAGTGATATCATCGGCTTTTTATAAGTTAAGTGCATATTTTTATTTTGCACCTGATTATATGGCAAGATGGTTTATTTATTATTTAGATAACAACTTGTTTTTGACTGTTTTTGTTCCAGGTAATGGTGTCTTTTATGAGTATACTGGAAAATGGTTATGTGGCGAAGAATTTTCATGTGGCCCAACTTGGGCACCAGACTTTGAGGTTTTCACTTATTTTTTAGGACTTCCTTTAGTTGCTCTTCTAATAATATTTTTAGCTTTTTTTCAGAAGTATTTAAAAATTGCAGCTGGATTAAATTTTATTGACTTCCTGGGTTTTTATCTTATTATACTCCAATTGTACGCTTTGCCAGTCGGAAATTTTTTATTTGTTTCATCAGCCAATCAGTTGATGTTGATTTTATTTTTAACTCTTTTCGTTTTTAGATATCTATCAAGGAAAAGTAAAAAAATCATTTTAAGAGGTTAAATATGTTTAAAAACAAAACCCTACTCATCACCGGCGGCACCGGCTCCTTCGGCAACGCCGTGCTCAAACGCTTTCTCGAGTCCGACATCGCTGAAATCCGTATTTTCAGTCGTGACGAGAAAAAACAAGATGACATGCGCAAGCGCTTTTCTAGTCCTAAGCTGAAGTTCTATATCGGTGATGTACGCGATTATATGAGCGTACTGAATGCTACCCGTGGTGTGGATTACATCTTCCATGCCGCTGCATTAAAGCAAGTGCCGTCTTGCGAGTTTCACCCGATGGAAGCGGTGAAAACCAACGTGCTCGGCACTGAAAACGTGCTTGAGGCGGCGATCCAGAACGAAGTCAAGCGTGTGGTGTGCTTGAGTACTGATAAGGCCGTTTACCCCATTAATGCGATGGGTATTTCTAAAGCCATGATGGAAAAAGTCATGGTGGCCAAGTCGCGTAATGTTGATGAAACCAAAACGGTTATTTGCGGCACGCGCTACGGCAACGTGATGGCCTCACGCGGCTCGGTAATTCCGTTGTTTGTTGAGCAAATCCGTGCGGGTCAGGCGCTGACTATTACTGATCCTAATATGACACGCTTTATGATGACCTTGGCTGATGCGGTTGATTTGGTGTTGTATGCCTTTGAGCATGGCAACAACGGCGATATGTTCGTACAAAAAGCACCCGCCGCAACGGTTGAAACCTTAGCCCGCGCGTTAACTGAGATTGTTGGTAAGCCCGAGCATCCGATTAACATTATCGGTACGCGTCATGGTGAAAAACTCTATGAAGCTTTATTGAGCCGTGAAGAAATGCTCTGTGCGCAAGATATGGGTGATTATTACCGTGTGCCGCCTGATTTGCGTGACCTGAATTATGCGAAATATGTCGATGAAGGACAAAAAGATTTGTCCAAGGTTGAAGACTACAACTCGCATAATACTGAACGCCTAGATGTTGCTGGCATGCAGAAGCTGTTAATGAAACTCACCTTTATGCCTGCTATCCAGCGTGGCGAAAATATTGCAGCTGAGGAGTAAGGCATGCGGGTTTTAATTACTGGTGCGAATGGTTTTGTGGGTAAAAACTTGCAGCTTCATTTAGCCGAGCGTGGCGATGTCGAAGTGCTGTGCTTTACTCGTGAGCATACACAGGTTGATTTGTTGCAGATGGTCGCAGATGCTGACCTTGTGTTTCATTTGGCTGGCGTTAACCGTCCGCAAGATCCCGCTGAGTTTATGCAGGGCAATGCGGACTTAACTAAAGCCTTGTGTGACACATTGAAACAACTAAATAAAGCCATTCCCGTGGTTTACAGCTCCTCGATTCAAGTAGTAGCAGATAACCCCTACGGTGCCAGCAAACGTGCTGCTGAGGATACCTTATTAGCTTTCTCTAAAGAGACTGGCGCACCCGTATTTATTTACCGTTTGGCCAACGTCTTTGGTAAGTGGGCGCGCCCCAACTATAACTCTGCTGTTGCCACCTTCTGCCATAACATCTCACAAGGTCTGCCAATTCAGATTAATGACCCAAGTGCGCTAATCAACTTGGTGTACATCGACGACGTTGTAAAGTCTTTCTTGCAAGTGATGGATGGCCAACTATCGCAAACTGGCTTTGTAGAAATTTCTCCGCAGTATCAAATGAGCGTTGGCGACTTGGCTGAGCAGCTTCAAGCTTTTAAAGACAGCCGCGACAGCTTAGTCACTGAAAATGTTGGCAATGGCTTGATTCGTGCGCTGTACTCAACCTATGTTAGCTACTTGCGGCCAGAGCAGTTCAGCTACCAAGTGCCTAAATACGGCGATGAGCGCGGCGTGTTTTCCGAAATGCTAAAAACTAAAGATGCAGGGCAGTTTTCATTCTTCACTGCGCATCCTGGCATTACTCGTGGCGGCCATTACCACCATTCTAAAACTGAAAAGTTTTTGGTCATTAAAGGCCAAGCCTGTTTCCGTTTCAGGCACATGATGACAGGTGAGTTTTATGAGCTGCGCACAAGTGGCGAACAACCTGAGATTGTCGAAACCGTTACCGGTTGGACTCACGACATCACCAATGTTGGAGATGTCGAAATGATTGTGATGCTCTGGGCCAACGAAATTTTCGACCGCGAAAACCCAGATACCTATGCCTGCCCAGTCGGCACAGCTCCCTGATTGAGATTTTGATTAATGAAAAAGATGCGTGTTGCAACCGTTGTAGGTACTCGTCCAGAGATTATTCGTTTAGCACGAGTCATGGCTGCGCTAGATAAGTATTGCGATCATGTGCTTATTCACACTGGCCAAAACTACGACTACGAACTCAATCAGATCTTTTTTGATGACTTAGGCATTCGCAAACCCGACCACTTTCTCAATGCCGCAGGTGCCACTGGTGCTGAAACCATCGGCAATGTGATTATTGCGGTAGACCGTGTGCTGGCTGAAGTTCAGCCTGAGGCGTTGCTTGTGTTGGGTGATACCAATAGTTGTATGGCGGTAATTCCTGCTAAGCGCCGTAAGATTCCGACCTTCCACATGGAGGCAGGTAATCGTTGCTTTGATATGCGTGTGCCAGAGGAAATCAACCGCCGTATTGTTGATCACACAGCTGATATCAACCTGACTTACAGCACCATTGCTCGAGATTACCTATTGCGTGAAGGCTTATCTCCAGACCAAGTGATCAAAACCGGAAGCCCGATGTATGAAGTACTGAAACACTACCTTGCAAAGATAGAGCAGTCAGATGTTTTGGTGCGCCTTGGTTTGGAGGTGGGTAAGTATTTCGTCGTTAGCGCACATCGCGAAGAAAACGTGGATTCAGACAAAAACTTTCTACGTTTAGTGGAAACGCTCAATACTGTGGCTGAAACCTATGACTACCCTGTCATTGTTTCAACGCACCCACGTACTCAAAAGCGTGTTGATGCTCTTAAGGTAGTGTTTCACCCGCAAGTTCAGTTGCTTAAACCGCTCGGGTTTACCGACTACAATAAGCTGCAGCTGTCAGCTAAAGCGGTGCTTTCAGATAGCGGCACCATCAATGAAGAGTCATCAATTTTAAATTTCCCTGCGCTTAACCTGCGTGAAGCGCATGAGCGCCCCGAAGGTATGGAGGAGGCCGCAGTGATGATGACGGGCCTTGGCGCTGAGCGTGTACTGCAGGCATTACAAGTGCTTGAGCATCAATCCCGTGGCGAAGAGCGCTCATTGCGTTTGGTTGCTGACTACAGCATGCCGAATGTTAGTGAAAAAATAGTGCGCATCATTCATAGCTATACAGACTATGTAAATCGTGTGGTGTGGAAAAAGTATTGATGCCAGCAGCAACGCGTATAGCAATCGTTAATCGAAGCTTTTGGCCGGCCAGCCAAGTCATTGGTGAAGCCTTGCTTCAAGTTGCTGAGCGCTTAGCGGAGAATCATCAAGTCAGCTTAATTACGCAAAGCCCAATTGATTTAAAAGCAGAGCTGAAGCAGCAAAGGCGAGGGCAAGGCATTGCGGTTCGTGCTTGCAAAGCTCGCTCAGACTCTAGCACTCATTTGGTATTACGAGCGCTAGATGCTTTGGTCTTTATGATGTGGGTTTTTGCCATGTTGTGCTGGCAGCGCCCTAAAAAAATCTATGTTTCTACTGACCCGCCCGTGGTCGTGCCATTTGTGGTTTCGGTGTACGCGTTGTTTGGGCGAGCGAAGGTTATTTATCACCTTCAAGATATTCATCCTGAAGCTGCGAATATCATTGTTCCACTACACCCGTTTGTCATGCGTTTACTTCAGGGCATTGACTCGTGGAGTATGCGACGAGCTGCAGGACTGATCACACTTAGTGTAGATATGGCTAACGTCATCCGTGATCGATCGCAATCAAAAGCACCAATACAGCTTCTAGATAATCCTGCTGTTATTGCTCCAGTTATTGGTGTAGAGCGCACACGTGGATTCATTTATTGCGGTAATGCTGGCCGCCTACAGCGCATCCCTCTGCTCATAGAGGCCATTAGTGCCTATAGATTGCAGGGTGGGCTTTTACCTTTTGAGTTCGTTGGCGGTGGCGTATTTAGTGCTCAGCTAGCTGAACTGGCAGTGAAAGAGATGGGTGTTTCGTATCTTGGGCATGTATCTGCAGCTAAAGCTGCTGAGCGTGTTGCTGCTTACCAGTGGGCAATTTTATCCATTGATGATGACGTGACGCGTTTTGCCTTTCCTAGTAAAAGCTCAACTTACGCTGCCGCAGGTGCTAAAGTGCTCGCCGTTTGCGGGCAGCACACGAGTGTTGCTAAATGGGTGCTTAGCTTGGGTATTGGCCGCGCCTGCGAGCCAAGTATTGCAGCGCTTGTGTCAGAGTTTTTTGCCATTGAGCAGTCGCTTGATGTGCCGAGTAACGAGTGCCCAGATTTAAGTCGCTTAGACATGAGCTACTTTGTTAATGAGCTGTCATTAGCTATTAGCACGTAATAAACAGGAAGTAATTTTGAAGCGAGTCTTAGATGTAGTTTGTTCAGGCTTGGGGCTTTTGGTGTTGTCACCAGTTCTCTTGGTGCTAGCTATTTTAATAGCTCTACGCCTTGGTCGCCCCGTCCTCTTCACTCAAACCCGCCCAGGCCTGCACGGCAAACCCTTCCGCATGTTCAAGTTTCGCTCCATGACCTCGGCCTGTGATGCCAGCGGCAACTTATTACCTGACGATCAGCGTCTAACGCCTTTCGGCCAGCGCCTTCGTTCCACCAGCCTAGATGAACTGCCCGGCCTATGGGCAGTACTCAAAGGCGACATGAGCTTAGTCGGCCCACGGCCATTGCTCATGGAGTACTTGCCGCTCTACACGCCAGAACAAGCACGCCGCCATGAAGTACGCCCCGGCATTACCGGTTGGGCTCAAGTCAATGGCCGCAATGCCATCAGCTGGGAAGAGAAATTCGCGCTCGATGTTTGGTATGTCGAGAACCAATCGCTATGGCTAGACATCAAAATCCTTTTTCTCACAGTAAAAAAAGTCTTTGTTCGAGAAGGCATCTCCGCAGCAGGCGAGGCTACTATGAGTAAATTCCCAGGCACGACTCAGGACAAATAATGCCCATTCCTCTCTATGGCGTATTTGGCGCTAGTGGCTGCGGCCGCGGCATCATGCCGTTGTTACGAGCGCAGTTACATGGCAAGGCAAATGCCGACCAAATAGTCTTTATCGATGATGCCCCGCCTGCTTCGCAGCTCAATGGTCATGCCGTGCTTACTTGGGCTGAGTTTTTGGCACGACCTGCTAGTGAGCGTAGTGTCGCTCTGGCCATTGCTAACTCCAGCATTCGCGAGGCCTTAGCGCAGCGCTGCCAAGAAGCAGGCGTTAGCTTGCTTGCTGTACAAGCCGCCAATGTGGTGCAGATGGACGATATCACGCTAGGTGAGGGCGCATTGCTCAGCCCGTTTGTCACACTCACTAGCAATATTCGTATTGGCCGCTGCTTTCACGCCAATCTCTACAGTTATGTTGAGCACGACTGTATCATTGGCGACTTCGTTACCTTTGCTCCCGGCGTTAAGTGCAATGGCAATGTGCACATCGAAGATCATGCCTATATAGGCACTGGCGCCGTTATAAAGCAGGGCACACCAGCTAAGCCATTGGTCATTGGGCGCGGTGCCGTAGTAGGCATGGGCGCTGTGGTGACAAAAAGTGTTCCAGCGGGCGTCACGGTAGTCGGTAATCCTGCTCGGCCGTTGGTGAAGTAGGCTATTCGATAGCTTGCAATTAGGCTGTTGTTGCCTATACTTTGGATATCCCGCCTTTGCTAGTACGCGACCACACCAATCTGTGGTTTGCCGAATCAAAGGCGTTTTTGTTTAAGGAAGAACAACAATGCGCACAGCAGTCTTGATTGATGGTGGATATTTTGTGAAAAGATTCCAGCAGCTGGAGCCCCACAATAAGCATAATGCTGAACGCGCAGCGGACTGTGCTTTTCGTTGGGCGCTTATGCATTTGACTGAAAGAGTGCAGAAACCCAAAAGACATGAGCTCTACCGTATTTTCTTTTATGACTGTCCTCCCCTTGAGAAACGTATGCATCATCCTCTATCCAAAAGAGCAGTTGATTTCTCAAAGACGCCGGAGGCGCGATTTAGGCGTGAGCTTCATGAGCGGCTGCTTAAAAAGAGAAAGGTTGCGCTACGATTAGGGCATCTTAGTGGTGATGTTAGTTGGACTATTCGTCAGTCGACGATTGAAGCTTTACTTAAAGGCCAGCGGCAGTTTAGTGACCTCAGTGACACTGATATAGCACCGAATATTCGCCAAAAAGGCGTAGATATGCGTATAGGTGTAGATGTCGCCTCTTTGGCTTTTAAGCGTTACGTTGATCAAATTGTGTTGATGGCTGGAGATGCTGACTTTGTTCCCGCTGCTAAGCTAGCGCGCCGTGAAGGAATAGACTTTATTCTCGACCCTATGCATCGCTCTGTGCCACTTAATCTCATGGAGCACATTGATGGTCTTCGTTCTACGTGCCCAAAATTTAAAAAAATTGTGGATGATCGAACGTGTTAAACACCCCATTTTCTCCCTGGCCCAGCTTCACTCAAGAAGAAGCCGATGCCGTTTCTCGCGCTCTGCTAAGCAACAAAGTGAATTACTGGACTGGCACCGAGTGCCGCGAATTTGAAAAAGAGTTTGCCGCTTGGGCAGATGCCGCTCACGGCCTAGCCGTAGCCAACGGCACCTTAGCGCTCGATGTCATTTTAAAAGGTTTAAACATTGGCGCTGGCGATGAAGTCATCGTGACTTCACGCACATTTTTAGCCTCGGCCTCTAGCATTGTCACCGCTGGTGCTGCACCAGTCTTTGCTGATGTCTGTGCCAATAGCCAAAACATCACCGCCGACACCGTACGAGCGGTGCTCACTCCGCGCACTAAAGCCATCATTGCCGTGCATTTAGCCGGCTGGCCTTGCGACATGGACGAGCTCATGGCCTTAGCTACCGAGCATGACCTCTACGTGATCGAAGACTGCGCCCAAGCTCACGGCGCACGCTACAAGGGACGCTCTGTTGGCAGCATCGGCCACGCCGCCGCCTGGAGCTTTTGCCAAGACAAAATCATGACCACCGGCGGCGAAGGCGGCATGGTCACAACCAACGATGAAGCCCTCTGGCGACGCATGTGGAGCTACAAAGATCACGGCAAAAGCTATGAAGCCATCTACGAGCGCCAACACCCGCCCGGCTTCCGCTGGCTACACGAAAGCATCGGCACCAACTGGCGCATGATGGAAATGCAAGCCGTCATCGGCCGCATCCAACTCCGCCGCATGCCCGACTGGACCGCCGCCAGAACCGCCAACGCCGAACGCATCTGGTCCACCGCTAGAGGCTTTTCGAGCCTGCGCGTACCGAACTTCAGCTGCTCCGGTGGGGGTGCGTCCGGCAATTCTTCACGAAGCTGCGAATTGTCCGGGCGCACCCCCACCGGAGCAGCGGATTCAGCACACGCCCACTACAAATGCTACATCTTCGTAAACCCAGATCAATTAGCCCAAGACTGGGATCGTGACCGAATCATGGCCGAAATCAACGCCCAAGGCGTACCATGCTACTCCGGCTCCTGCTCTGAGGTTTACCTAGAAAAAGCCTTCGACAACACCGGCTGGCGTCCAGCACAACGCCTACCTGTAGCCAAAGAGTTAGGCGAAACCAGCCTCATGTTTTTAGTACACCCCACGCTCACCAGTGCTGAGATCGGCAAGACCTGCGCTGTGCTTGCAGAAGTCATGCAGCAGGCCAGCCTAGAGTTACCGAATGTCTAAAAGCCCCAAGCCTGCGCCTAAAAGTGACTGGCTAAGTTGGTTGCACCAAGCACCGCGTCGCGCCAAGCAGATCGTACTGTTGCTTATCGACATCGCCATGCTGCCATTGCTGTTCACGCTGGCACTCAGCGTGCGCATGGGCGAGCTAGACCTGCCCAGCAAAGCGCAGATGCTCGACATCCCCTTAATGATCGCTCTCATGATCATTTGCGCCTTGTTCACTCGCGTCTACAGCGCCGTGGTGCGCGCCTTCGACGAGCATTACCTGCAGTCGGCGCTGTTTGCCAGCGTGGCGTGGGTCATGCTTCTGTGGATAGCCGCTAGCGCAGATATCACCCACACCTTGCCGCGCAGCGTCATCATCATCACCGGCGCTTTGCTCATGCTGCACTTTTGGGTCAGCCGCGCGCTCATTCGCGCTGTGCTTTATTTGCTGCTCAAACGCCGTGAGCAGCACACCAACCTTGCTGTGTTTGGTGCAGGACAAGCCGGCCGCCAAATCATGGCCGCCGCCGCAGGCATGGCGCAGTACCGCCTTACGGGCTTTTTCGACGACGACCCAGAGCTCATTGGCACCCGCATCAATGGCTTGCCGGTGTGGTCGGGCCGCCAAGCTCAGCGCTATATAGAGCGCTTAGATATCGACGAAGTCATTGTCGCCATGCCCTCGGTGAGCCGCTCGCGCCGTCGCGACATTGTCGATAGCCTGCAAAAAGCCGCAGGCGAGCGCGATATACACATACGCATGTTGCCCGGCCTAGACCGCGTGATGTCTGGCGATATTTCGCTCAACGATGTGCAAGACATAGACATCCTCGACTTGCTTGGCCGCGATGCCATGCCGCCCGATTTAGCGCTGTTTCGCCACCACGTGGCCGACCGCACCGTGCTTGTCACTGGCGCGGCCGGGTCTATTGGCTCGGAACTGTGCCGGCAGTTGCTCACGGCAACGCCTTCGACCTTGGTGCTGTTTGATCACAGCGAGTTTGGCCTCTACAACATTGAGCGCGAACTGCGCGCCAGCTTCCCCGATGCCACACTGGTGCCGGTGCTCGGCAGTGTCATGGACCAAGCCCGCTTAGAGCGCCTGATGCGCCACCACCACGTGGAGACGGTCTACCACGCCGCCGCGTACAAACACGTGCCCTTGGTCGAGGCCAACCCGTTTGAGGGTGTGATCAACAATAGCTTGGGCACTTACCACACCGCGATTGCCGCGTGCGATGCGGGCGTTGAGACCTTCGTGCTGGTGAGCACCGATAAAGCCGTGCGCCCGACCAACGTCATGGGCGCGTCTAAGCGCTTGTCGGAGTTGGTACTACAGGCCTTGGCCGCCGAACCCATTGAGCCCGGCACCTTGGGCACCTGCTACGCCATGGTGCGCTTTGGCAATGTGCTCGGCAGCTCAGGCTCGGTAGTGCCGCTATTTCGCAAACAGATCAGCCAAGGCGGGCCGATCACGCTCACCCACCCCGACATTACCCGCTACTTCATGACCATCCCCGAGGCTGCGCAGCTGGTGATTCAAGCCGGCGGCATGGCCAAAGGCGGCGAGGTATTTCTGCTGGAGATGGGCGCGTCGGTACGCATCTTAGATTTAGCGCGACAGATGATTCGCCTGTCTGGTTTGAGTGAGCGCACTGCATCTTTTCCCGATGGCGATATTGAGGTGGTGTTTACTGGCCTGCGCCCCGGCGAGAAGCTTTACGAGGAGTTGTTGATTAGCGATGAAGGTGTTGAAAACACCGATCATCCGCTTATTTACAAGGCGCACGAGCGCTTTTATTCGTTGGCTCGCATTGAGGCTTTGTTTGCGGAAATCGAAGAGTTGGCCTTAAAGCGCGACACCATAGGCCTTAAGCAGCTACTACTACTCAGCATTCAAGGCTACAAGCCAGACTTCGCCGCCGAAGATCACTCCGGCTGCCTCGATGATCGCCCTGAAGATGCCATGTCTATTGCCGCCTTTGAGGCCGAACTAGACCAACTTTACGATGACTCGCAGGTGACACCGGTTTAGTTTTTACGATCGATAGCGTTCTCTGATCAGGCCAGTTTGGGTTACCTTACTGGCCTGAGTTGTTTTTGCCGGTTTAATTTTGGAAATGTATATGGCTAATTTGCTTTCACCTCGCCCTGTATCCCCTGTTTTGGCCGATGCCACAGTTGCTGTCATTGGCTTGGGCTATGTTGGCTTGCCGCTCGCGTTGGCTTTTGGGCGCGTGCTGCCGACTATCGGTTTTGACATTAGCGAGGCCAAGTTGGCGGCTTACCGTGCTGGTGGAGACCCGACGGGTGAGATGGAGGCTGAGGCGTTCGCGGCGGCTTCGCAGTTGCGCTTTACCTCGCAGGCGAGCGATTTAAGTCAGGCCGATTATGTGGTGGTGGCTGTGCCAACGCCGATTGATCAGGAGAAAAACCCCGATCTCACGCCAGTGGTGCGCGCGACCGAGACGATTGCGCCGTTTTTGAAGCGCGGTGCGGTGGTGATTTACGAGTCCACGGTTTACCCCGGCGTGACCGACGAAGTCTGTGCGCCGATTCTTGAGCGCTTATCGGGCTACGCGCGCGGCGTTGACTTCAAGCTCGGCTATTCGCCCGAACGTATTGTGCCCGGCGACAAAACCCACCGGCTTGAGACCATCACCAAAATAGTTGCCGCTGACGATGCCGAGTCGCTAGATCGCGTGGCAGCGCTGTATGAGTCAGTGGTAGAGGCGGGTGTTTATCGCGCATCCAGCATTCGTGTCGCCGAGGCGGCAAAGGTGATCGAAAACACCCAGCGTGATGTCAATATTGCCTTGGTCAACGAGTTAGCGGTGATTTTCAACCTGATGGGCATCGATACCCTAGAAGTACTCGAGGCCGCCGGCACGAAATGGAATTTTTTACCATTCCGCCCAGGTCTGGTTGGCGGCCACTGTATTGGCGTTGACCCGTATTACCTTACCCACAAAACCCAAACCTTGGGCTACAACCCCGAAGTTATCTTGGCCGGTCGCCGCATCAACGATCGCATGGGCAGCTATATTGCCCAGCAAACCATCCGTGAAATGCTCAAAGCCGACCGCCTACGTGCTGGTGCCACCGTGCTGCTCATGGGTCTGACCTTCAAAGAAAATTGCGCCGATATTCGCAATAGCAAAGTCATCGATATTTTTAATGAATTGCGCGACCACGGCTTAAATGTCGCGCTTTGGGACCCCGTTGCAAATGTGTCTGAAGCTTTTGAAGAATACGGCGTTGAGCTGGTGGCCGATTGGCGCACTGTGCCGCGGGTAGATGCTGTGCTCGCCGCCGTAGCGCATAACGAGGTTCGCTCGCTTGATCCAGTGGCTTTAGCTTCGGCTTTTGGTGCTGGCACTCCGGTGATCGATGTGAAGTCAGTGTTTAATCGCGAGGCATTTGCGGCCGCTGGGCTGGCTTTGTGGCGTTTGTAAATTTTATTATTTTAAGGATTTTTCTGTGATTTCAACTGTCATTCTCCCTGTTGCCGGTTTGGGCACGCGTTTTTTGCCGGCCACTAAGTCGGTGCCGAAAGAGTTG